>JBBSAB010000075.1:0-38602 GCA_038252755.1 Polyangiales bacterium
GCTGACGCTGCGACCGCAACGGCCTGCCCGTTTGCGTCACGCCGTTCACGGTTCACCCGCCGCGCGCTGTGGCCTGGTTCCGCGCCGGCAGCTTTTGCGATTCAAGCTGCAAGTTGGCAGGCAAATGTGACGAATCCTCAGAGCGATCGGAGGCCGACCCCTGCTCGTCTTCGCCGACCTCGCCTACAACGCCGGAGGTCAAGACCGAGGATTCGCCGACACTGGGAACCAAGGGACTTGGCCTTGGCAGGGAGTGTTCATCACGAACGAAAGCGGTGTGCTCACCCGCTGGGACGTCACGATGACCGGTTCCTCGACCGGGGACTGCACTGCCGTCGTGTATGCGAGCGGCGCCAGGGCGGCGACCGTCTTGCGACCATAAACCGTTCCCCGGTTCGCAAGAGCTCTTCATTCGATCGCGGCCGAGCTACTGCCGCGCGAGCACGGGCGATGAAGGGTCCTGGCCAACACTGCGCGCTTGGGTGACGACGCCCGAAGGCCGGGCGGCCCAACTGGGCACGAGCATCGACTGCTCGCTGTGCGATCAAGTCGTGATGCCGTCGCGCGCGCTCGAATACAAGCGCACCTGGCGCGAATCCTAGCGCTACTGCGCTGGCAGCCAACGCCGTCTCAACTTGATTCCGTTCGTGGGCCACCCCCCACAGCTTGAGCGCACCGATCGGGTGCATGTTATGCTCGCGCGGAATGGCTCTGAGCCACTTGCGGATCGGCGCGCTCCCCGAACGAGTGGCGGCTTGGGTCGCCTTGCTAAACGGGCTGTGTGGCGCGCTGGCTTGTGGGGAGCGCGTCGAGTTAGCGCGCTGGGAACACAGCGGCAGCGCGGGTGGCGAGGGCGGACTTGGTGGCAGCGCAGGGGAGTCGCCGGTCGGGGCCGGGCGAGCAGGTACCGCGGCGTTCGAGCCGACCGGTATCACGTGGATCGCCGACTTTGAAACCGGCGACTTCTCGCAGTGGGATCGCGAGCCTCAGTTCGTACACGACGACATTCAGATCGTCGAGTCACCGGTGCGAGCTGGACGCTACGCCGCTCGGTTCTCGCTAGCTCCGGGCGACAACCCATTGGGTGACGACGGCGAGCGCGCCGAGCTACTACGCACCGGCTTCGAAGACGAGGGCACGGAGTCGTGGTGGGCCTGGTCCACCTACTTTCCTACTGATTTCGCAGCCGAGCAGGGCAGCAATGCGTGGACGATCTTCGCGCATTGGGTCAGCATTGGCGATCCGTTCGTGGGTTGCAGCCCGCCGCTTGTCCTGGACGTGTCCGCAGATGGCAAAGAGTCGCTCCGGCTGCTCGTTCGCGGTGGAGCACCCAAACTGTCGGGATCGACCTGTAGCGCCCCGCCAACCAAGCGTTTCATTCTCGCGACGCTTAGCCGCGAACGCTGGTACGACTTCGTGATGCACGTCGTTTGGTCGGCAGACGCCACCCAAGGTGAAGTGCAACTGTGGCTGGACGGACGAGAAGTCGTGCCACTGACGCGAGTCGCGACGCTGTTTGCCGGCGCCGGCGTCTACCCGAAGCTCGGCCTGTATCGAAGCCCGTCGGCAGTGCATTCAAGCTTGATCGTAGACGAGCTCCGTCGCGGTTCTGGACCGCCGGAAGGGCTCTGAGTCAGGTGGCGTTGGGGCGATGTCGTTGGCTACTTTTGACGCTCGGGTTCGTGAGCGTTGCCGCTCGTGGCGTGGCGCAGCCTGCCGAAAGCCAAGTGCTGATGCTCGCGTTTTCGGCTCCGGACGAATGCGGCCAGGCCCGAACCTTCGAGGCCGAAGTGCGGGCCAGGACGGAGCGAGTGCGTTTCGAGGCTGCAGGTCAGCCGACCACGGTCACGATCGCCCGCTCATTGACGGGATATGTGGGACGATTGGACTTGGCTGCCGGACAGTCTCGCGAGCTCGCAAGCTCGTCGTGTCAAGAAGTACTGGCCGGTCTCGCGCTAGCGCTCGTCTTCGCGCTCGATCCCAACTCTCTGACGTCAGTGCCTGCGCCCGTGAGAACAGTGTCGCCGTCGCCGTCGCCGTTGGCATCGACTCGCCAGCGCAGTCGGTTGAGTCCCAAGCACCCAATCTTTCTGGGCGTGAGCGCGAATTTTTCAACGGCCCTGCTGCCGATGCCGGTGCTCGGCGGCGGGTTAACGCTCGACCGCTTGAGCGCCTGGTGGGCGCTGCATCTATCCGTCGACTACGCGCGTGGCGCCGCGCGGGCGTCTCAAGTGGCCAAGTGGCACTTTAGCTCTTGGTCAGCCGCAGCGGCGGTCTGTCCCAGGCTCGGACAAAGCGGACCTTGGCGCTTGGAAGTCTGCAGCGGGCTCGCCGCTGGGTTCCTGCTCGCAAACGGCACGCTGTCGGGCTCTGCAGTTCAGGTGGCGCGTGCACGTCCGATGCTCGCCCTCGTTGCAGGCGCTCGTCTCGGTTTCAATTGGAGATTCCTGCGCTTGACGCTCGAGCTAGTGGATGAAGTGCCGCTGCAGCGAGATGCTTTCGTGGTCGTGGATGCAAGTGGCCGAGACTATGAAGTTTTTCGGGCGCCGGAGGTTGGCGTTGGTGCCAGGTTGGGGGTGTCGATGCCGATTTCTGGAATTGGTTTCGGCGAGCCGTGATCAGTTCGGGCGCGGCCGGCCATACAATGATACTGAATTGGATTGGCCGCGGCGTGCAAGCCGGGCCACTGCATGGCGGTCCAAGCTCCCTCGACAATTGATGATGCAGGCGTCGAGAGGCTCGTCGTCTTGCATTTCGACTTCATTTGGAGATTCCTGCTGCGGCTCGGGGTTGGAGAAGCCGACGCCGAAGATCTGGCGCAGCAGGTATTCTTGGTCTTGAACGCCCATCGCGATGCCGCGACGTCTGGCACTGTGCGCGCCTACTTGGTCGGCGTTGCCCGTCGCATCGCCTCAACGTATCGGCGTAGCCAGCGACGTCGCCGGGATGTGGTGGCGGACGACACACCCGACCAGACCGACGTATCGCCAAGCCCCGAAGAATTGGCAGATCGGGGCCGGGCTGCGGTGGTGCTCGATCGCATCCTCGAGACGCGCATGACGGAAGCCGAACGCGAAGTGTTCGTGCTCTTCGAGATTGAAGAGCTATCGATGTCGGAGATAGCCGGCGCGCTCGCGATTCCGTCTGGGACCGTGGCTTCGCGTCTTCGCCGCGCACGCACCCAATTTCAAGCAGCCCTCAGCGCGTGGCGTCTCGAGCCGCGCGAGGTGGCTTCATGAAAGATCCGGCGCGCTTGTCGGACGGTGCTTGCGGCAGCACGGGCGTCGCCCTGCTCGCCGCCGTACGCGGCATCTCTGCGCCGGAAGGAGCATGCGACCGCGCGCTCGGCAACTTGCGGCTCGGCGCCGGCGGGCTCGCGACCGCTGCTCTTGTGACGACCCAAAACGTACGCGCGGCGGCCAGCCACAGTGCGTTGCCCACGGCTTCGGCCGGAGCCGCCTCCAAAGCCGGTGTAGCAAGCGGATTACTGTGGAAGGCCGCGGTGACCTCCGTGCTGCTGGGCGCTGCTTCACTCACGTTGGGGCGTGGCGGGACCGAAACGGCTTTGTCCCCAGCGCGGAGCGCTCCGCGCGCGGTCTTGCCTTCGCGGGACGCGACTAGCGTGCCGGCGGTTGTCCCGCTGGCGCCCCCTGCCCCCTCGACGCCGGCAGCGCCTGTGCGGAGCCGCGCTGCCGAGCCGAAAGTCGATTCGCGTCCCCCGCGCGCCACTGCACCTTTCGCGCACGCCAGCGAACTCTCGCTCTCAGCCCAGCTCGCGCTGTTGGACGAGGCCCGGCGTGCCGCACCGCAACGCGCGCTGGCATTGCTCGTCACGTACCGCGATCAGTATCCGCAGGGAGCGCTAAGCTACGAAGCGTCTTTGCTTCGCGTTGACACGTTGGAGCGGTTGGGGCGTCACGCCGAGGCGCTACCGCTAGCTCGGATGCTCCTCCGTACCTACCCCAACGGAACCGCCTCGCCGCGACTGAAGCAGTTGGTCGCGCAGTAGGCCAGGGCCACACGGCAATCGCCGAATAGCGCACGTTTCGCCGGCTGCTCAGTAACCTGCACCCCCGAGATCCGCGTGGGTCAGCGTCTCCCACACCATGTGTTTGTCGACGCCGCTCGGCGTCGAAGGCTGCTTGATTTAGTGGGTGATCGGCTTGTCGGCCACGATCAGCTCGTCGAAGTCTGCCACCTGGGCGGTCGCGGGTGCCCAGCTTGGGTCGGCTCCGCCGAAAAACGTGGAGAAGTACAGGGCGTCGATGCCGTAGTCGTGACTGGCGTCGCGCCAAACGCGTGCACTATCGGCCAGCACAGGCACGCCATTTAGCCATGCCTCGAGCACGCCGTCAGCGACACCCTTCGTGTTCATTTTTACGTGATGCTCGATGGTCTGCCACGCTCCCGGTTTGAACACCTGAGCCACCCCGTTCACGTTGTACTTGAGGTCGTCCCCGCACGGATTCGGTTGACTGGGCCAATAGACGTACTGCACCGCGTCGCCACCGGTGCGCCACATGTTGCGCGCGGCGAAACCGCCGACGTCTGCAGCGCAGCCGCTGGGCGATGTGCCACCCACCAAGCCAGGCAATTTGCCGCCCCGCACGAAGTTGAAACCGGCTTGGAAGCGTACCTTAAAAGCGAAGAACAGCTCGGTATAGGTCCTGTCCAGCGGCACCTTGAACTGAACCCCACCCGCGGTCGGTCCGAACTGATTGGCAGGATAGGTGACGCGCAGAAACTGATTTCCGCCTTCGTTTGCGATTATCGCGCGCCCCTGATCGAGACCGTTGTTCCAGGCTGGCGTGCCACCAAAGTCCGCAGCTACTGAGGCTTGCGCGTACGGTCCCGGGGTCGCTTGGGTGAAACTCGCGTGGACCAATTCCAGGCGTGAAGGATCGCCGCTCACGCCACCACCGGCACTCACGCCACCAGCACTCATGCCGCCAGCGCCGCCCCCACCCGGATGGCCGCCAACGCTCCCTGGGACTCCGGCGCCGGAGCCGCCAGCCGTGTTTGCGCCAGCGCCGCTCAACGTAACGCCAGAACCAGCGATTCCGGGAGCAGTTCCAGATGCGCCACCTGCGGCGGTGTTGCCGCCCGCTCCGGCGCCTGGGCGGTTGGAAGTGGTTGAGTCTCCCGCGTCACCGCAGCCCGTCGGAGCGACGAGGACAAGCAGCAGGCCGAGCCGAGAAGAAAGAACGAAGGCGTGGGGGGTCATGGGAGGGCCTGGCCAAAGCCTGAACCACTAATGGCCGCTCGGACGCCAACTGATCACGCGGGCCAGCGCCGAACGACTAGCCAAGCGCAGGGCGCGCCCATCGCCGCCGCTGTTACGGCGCCTCGAGCAGCAGCGCCCAATCGTCGCCTCCGGAAGGCGGTGTGAGCCCCTGGCCGGAAGTTGTGGTGCCGCCCGGCCGCTTCGTCGTGGTCGCGCCGTCGAACCAGCTTACTGTGTAGGTCTTGCCGGGCACGACCGTTACGTTGACCGCCGCGGTCGTCGGCAGGTAGACGAGGTACCGCGTGCCCAAGGCCGCGAGACAGAAGCCCGTACTGGTTAGTTCGGGGTGTGGGCTCAGCGTCGAAAACGGGATCGTCGCGAAAAAATCCCAGACCTTCTTCACGACATCGTGCCGCGCCTGGATCTTGTCTGCCAGGTCCAGCGTGGCCGTGAAGCCCGACGTCGAGTTTCCATTCATGTCACCCATGTTGTGGGTGGCCGCGGCCATGTTGAGTGTAAAGGAGAGTTTGCGAAGATCGACAAGCGTGAAGGCAGGCTGGAACACGTTGCCCATCCACAGCGTCTCTGAGGCGTAGACGGGCTTTTGGGGATGACGCTGGGTCTGGATCGTCTTGTACATCGTTGCCGGGTCGGTGGTGTGTGGTCCCTGAATGCACGCGTAGGATGGCCAGGGCATGTCCACGTGGATGTCTGGGCCCGCTGCATTGTGGACGCCGAGCGCGTGTCCGAACACGTCGGCCACCTGGATGGCGGCGCCGAGGCGATCCACGTCCGCTGCGGAGATCCAATTGCCGTTGTTCGGTTCGGGTCCCGCAACGTTCAAGATCGCGTTCCACATTGGCCCGATGCGGGCCAGTGTGTACTCAATGTACTGCGCCTGATCCGCCGGTACGGTGGGGTAGTTTGAAGAGCGCCCAAAGAAGCCTGCCCACGGGAACACGTAGAAGCCGCGCCTGGCGAGATCGTCGAGAATCGACTCCATCTTGGCGTACTCGCCCGGCGTTGTGGTTGGCGACTGTGGCCATAGGTTCGGCGTCGTCCACCCCGCGCCGCGTCCCTCCTGGTTGCGGTTGAGGTAATGGCTGCCGATCGAGAGCATGTTGTAGCCCTGCTGCTGTGCCCAATCGAGGAACGCCGAGCGGCTTGCCGCCGGCCAGTTCGCTGCGAAGAACCGATCACCGATTTGCAGGCTCCGCAGCAGAACGGGCCTGCCGTCGGCCATTCCGAACCAGACCGGGTTGTGCACGTCCTTCGTCAGCATCCCCGGCAGCGTTGAAGGGACGCATGAGAAACTGCCGGAGGCGCCCGGCGTGCCGTCCGAGAACGCCGCCGTCCACGTCCAGCGTCCGATCACGTTGGGCATGAAGCGGAGCTTCCAGGTACTGCCGCCATCGTAGAAACCGGGGAACTTGACCGTCGAGCCGTCGGGGCGCGCGTAGGTCACTTCGAGGTGCACGCTCCGGAACGGATCGGCGTAGCTCTTCGCGTTGGAGATCGTCGTTTCGAAGCGGTCCCAGAGACCGACGCTCCCGGAGCCTCCAGACCCACCTGTCGTGGCACCACCGGCACCGCCAGCAGCAGATCCTCCAGACCCACCCGGGACAGCGCTACCGGGACCACCGGCAGCAGATCCCCCGAGGCCACCCGTCGTGTCCCCACTTGTCCCGCTCGCCGCCGAACCGCTCGAGGCCGCGGTTGTAGAGCCACCGGCCACGTTGGCTCCGCCCTTCGACGTCGTGGTTGTCCCGTCGTTGCCACAAGCAGCGAGTGACAGCACGGTGAGAGCGAGCAAGACTGCGGCAGCTTTTTGTAACCGGCTTCGCATAGATCCTCCTAGTCGATGGCTTCCGTCTATCCCCGGCCGAGAAGGAAGAACGAAAGCGTGGGGGTCATGGTGAGAGCCGGGCAAAGCCTGAACCACTAGTGGCCGCTCGGACGCCAACTGATCACGCGGGACAGCGCCAGCCTTGATTAGTGATCGGGCGGGGTTAGGGAGCGGGATCGGCTGATCGGCTGGGGGCTCGGGCCAGACAACGGATCAAGTTTACGCGGAGACCGCAGCATTCAGGCACACGCCCTAGCCAAGCGCATCGGGCGCCGTTAGACTCCGCCGCCTCCCGGGAGGTACGCGATGACGGATCCGTTCGAAGCGTTCAAGGCAGTGCAGCGCGAGAGTTGGTCACTGTTTGCTCCGCTGGCCATATTCACCACGCCGCCCGCTGGGCAGCTCGTAAAATTTGCCGGTATTCGCAGCGGTGAAACAGTGCTGGACGTCGCGACTGGCACTGGCGTGGTTGCTGTCACGGCAGCCCGGGCTGGCGCCCGAGTCAAAGGGCTGGACTTGTCACCTGCGCTCATCGAACACGCGCGCGCCAACGCAACAGCGGCCGGCGTCGAGGTCGATTTCGTGGAGGGCGACGCCGAGGCGCTCCCCTATGAAAGCGCCGCCTTCGACGTGGTCGTGAGTCAGTTTGGGCACATGTTCGCACCACGCCCTGACGTGACGGTGGTCGAGATGCTGCGGGTGCTCAAGCCGGGCGGGCGCATTGCCTTCTCGACGTGGCCGCCGGACCAATTCATCGGTCGCATGTTCGCGATGATCGGCCGGTACTTGCCGCCTCCCCCAGGAGCCGCGCCGCCGCCCGCGTGGGGCGACCCCAACGTCGTGCGCGAACGGTTGGGCGACGCCGTAACCGATTTGTTCTTTGGGCGGGAGTTGATGACCGTCCCAGCGCTCAGCGTCCCGCACTATCGCATGTCGATGGAGCAGACAGCCGGGCCGCTCACCAAGCTGGTCGCGAGTGCGACGCCGGAGGTGCTCGCGCAATTTCGAAGCGAGCTCGAGGCGTTGATTTCGGGCTACTACGTCGACAATCAGGTGCGGCAGCATTTCTTGATGAGCCGCGCGCGCAAGCGGTAGCTCAGTCGCAAAACGGCAGCGGCGCCGCCACTACCCAGGCCTCGCCGAGCACGTCATGATCGTTGAACAGCTCGCCTGACTACGCCGTAAGGCCGGCGAACACCGTTGATTGGCCCTCGGTCGGATTAGCCTATGAGGAGCTCGCTCGTTTGACGATCCCGCCACGTGAACCACCGTTCTCGATCGGTGCGTGAGCGATCGGATACGAATCGGTAACTATCGCCTTGATCACGGCGGAAAGGGCGTGCGGCGCTGGTATCTCAGCCTCGGCTCGGAACTTGCTCAGGCGCCCGCCGATGCGATTGTACTTCAAAGGGCTGACACCTTGGCTTGCGCGTGTCCTCGCCGCGTCGTTCACGACAGCGATACTCGGGTGCGGCAGCAGTGGCGGCGCCACGGGCGGCGCAGCAGCCGGCTCCGGCGGCGCAGCAGCCGGCTCCGGCGGCACACCGAACGGCGGCTCGCCGACCGACGAGGGGGGCTGGCTGGCCGGTGGTGACGCCAGCGGCGGTGCGGGCGGCAACGCCTCGGGTGGGAGCGACCGCACAGATGACTCCGCTCCGAGCGACGCCGCGCACTTGGCCGCGGCAAAGGACACCGCCGAGCAGAACGCCACGTGCATCGACGCCGCGCCGTTCTACTGGGAAATCGGCGACGCAAACGGCGCGCTCGTGTCCGGGAGCACGGGGGACGGGTCTTACACGGTGACGAGCAGCATGGCTATCGCGTCGGCGTCGAAGCTCTTTTGGGGCGCGTACGTGGTCGAGCGCTTCAAGAGCGACCTCGGCGGCGTCGACCTGAAGGCGATGACGATGCGAAGCGGGTACACGAGCTTCGGCAACTGCGTCGGGGCCCCGAGCGTGCAAGCGTGCTTCGACTCCGGCACGAACTCGACGTACACCGCCGCGGACGACGGCGGCTTCGCGTACGGGGGCGGGCACTTCCAGAAATATGCGATCGATCTGGGGCTCGGCCCGGACGGCGAATTGAAGCTCGCGGCCGAGCTTGCCTCGCTGCTCGGGAGCGAGCTGCACATCGCATACTCCATGCCCCAACCCGCGGGCGGCATGGTGAGTACACCGAAGGACTACGCTGCGTTCCTCCGGAAGATCCTTTCCGGAGGGCTCGCGATCCGCGACCACCTCGGGGAAAATGCCGCATGCACGCTGCCGGGCACGTCGTGTCCCTCGGCCAAGTCGAGCCCGGTTCAGGAGGCCTGGCACTACTCCTATGGGCACTGGGTCGAGGACGATCCGACGACGGGGGACGGCGCCTTCAGCAGCCCCGGCCTGTACGGCTTCTACCCCTGGATCGACCGGACCAAGCAGTACTACGGGGTGCTCGCCCGAAGGAAATTGACAGGGGCGGCCTACACCGGGTCCGCGCAGTGCGGGCGACTCATCCGCAAGGCGTTCTTCTCGGGCACGACGATGTAACCCGGCTCGCCAGCGGCGGAAAACTAGCAGCAGGCCCGTACGAGGTCGAGCTGCCGTGCAAGCGACAAGCTGGTGGGCCTCGTCCCTTCGCTCGATGGGAAGAAGGCGCTCGGCGGCCGCGTCACTGCATTCGTCTGCGAGCGAGGGCTCTGCGAGCGCCCCACTACCGACCGACCACACGAGACAACTGGATGCGTCATGCGGCTCAGGCTGCGGCGGCCATGATCATGTGTCGAATCGATATTCTTCACTAGTCACATGGTACATGTCGATGATGCCCTCGTCGGTCGACCCGGCCCAACTCGCCACTCTGAACGTCTTGTTGCAGGAGGGAAACGTGACGCGTGCCGCGCAGCGGCTCGGCATCACGCAGTCTTCGATGAGCCACCGCCTCGCGCAGCTGCGGCAAGCCGTCAGTGATCCGCTCTTCGTGCGCGCCGGCGCTGCGCTTGTCCCCACACCGCGCGCAGCCGCGATGGCGCAGCCGCTGGCGGACGCATTGCGCGCGCTAGACGCCTGCGTTGCGCCAGAACAACGCTTCGACCCTTCGAAGGCACGTTTCACGCTGCAAGTTGCCATGCCAGATCTGCTCGCGACCCTCGGACCTCGCCTAAGCGCGGCGTTCTTGGACGACGCGCCCGGCATCAAGGTACGGGTCACCAATATCGGTCCGGCGCTCTCGACGGAACTGGCCGCGGATGTGCGTCGCGCGCTCGACCCTGCTGATGAATGTGCCGATTCCGCTGGTAAGCGAGGCGGCCGCCGCGCTCGGGCTGCGGTTGCGCGAAGCGCCCGTGCGGCTGCCCAGCATCCGGTTCGCGCTGGCCTGGCATGCGCGGTTCCAACACGACAGCGCTCGGCTGGTGTTTGCGCACGGCTCGAAGGCACTGTCCGCTTTGTCCCACGATTGATACGCTAGGCACTGCGTTCACGTCGAGGGGAACCATTGACTCCGCCAAGCAATTCCGACCCACCCGTGCTCGATTCTAGCCCAGCGTCGCCGTTCGCCTCGCACTGGCGGCTCGATCCTAAGATCGACTTTCTCAACCACGGGTCGTTCGGCGCCTGCCCCTCGGTCGTGCTCGAAGCGCAGCAGCGGTGGCGCGACCGACTTGAGCGTGAACCGGTCGCATTCATGCTGCGAGAGCTGCCAGCGCTCCTCGACGAGGCGCGGGCGAAGCTGGGCCTGCTGGTCGGCGCTGACGCAGATGACCTCGCGTTCGTCAGCAACACCACAAGCGGCGTAAACACGGTCCTGCGGTCGCTGCAACTGACGCCGCAAGACGAATTTCTAGTGACGGATCACGCCTACGCGGCTTGCCGCAACGCGCTCGATTTCGTCGTTGAGCGCAGTGGCGCTCGCGTTGTCGTCGCCAGCGTACCGTTTCCGGTCGCCTCCCCGGACAATGTGATCGACGCCGTGATGGCTCGCGTCACCGAGCGAACACGCCTGGCATTGCTCGACCACATCACGAGCCCAACCGCCCTGATCTTTCCGATCAAACGCCTGGTCTCGCAGCTCGCGGCTCGTGGCGTGGACACACTAGTCGACGGCGCGCACGCCCCCGGCATGGTGAACGTCGATCTCACCGACCTGGGCGCCGCCTACTACACTGCCAATTGCCACAAATGGCTGTGCGCGCCGAAAGGCTCGGCGTTCCTACACGTGCGCCGCGATCGGCAGGCCACGATTCGTCCGCTCGTCATCAGCCACGGCGCGTCAGCGCAAGCCAGTCACCAGTCGCGCTTCCGGCTGGAGTTCGACTGGACGGGAACGCAAGATCCAACGGCTTTTCTCTGCGTCCCCGATGCGATCCGTTTTCTCGAAGGCCTCCTGCCAGGAGGCTTGCAAGAAGTGATGGCCAGGAACCACGCCCTTGCATTGGACGCGAACGCGGTGTTGTGCCGCGCGCTCGGCGTCGCGCCATGTGCGCCCGGCGAGATGATCGGAGCCATGGTCACTGTGCCGCTACCCGCCGGCACGGCTCCACTTCAAGACACCCTGCTGGAGCGCTACAGCATTGAAGCGCCGATTTTTCCCTGGCCCACCAGCTCCAGCCGCTGCATCAGGGTCGCCGCGCAGCTCTACAACACGTTGCCACAGTACGAGCGCCTGGCTGCTGCGTTCGGGCGTGAGTTTACACTTCGCCAGTAGCCTCCTCCACGTCATCCGGTAGCGAACGCTATGCCGCGAAGAAATCGGGCATGATCGGCCGGTCGGTGCCCAAGCGGCCCTCGTCAGGGAGCTGGGCGTCCAAGAACTCCGCCTTCTGCGGAACATGCGCGGATGTAAGCAAGTCGCCCCAACTTGCTGTCGCTCGCGAGGGCCAGCATAGTGAAGGCTGGTGTCCTCTCGCTGGCTTCCGGCTGTAACCCTGCTCTGCGCTGCGTGGGGCTGCCGCGTCGGTTATGATCCGTTGCTCGACAGCAACTTGAACGACTCGGGCGCCGCGGGGCTAGGGAGCGCGGGCGGCAGCGGAGCGCAGACGGGCGGCAGCGGAGCGCAGACGGGTGGCAGCGGAGCGCAGACGGGTGGCAGCGGAGCACAGGCGGGCAGCGGCGGCCAGGCAGGCACCGCGAGCCAAACCGCAGCGAACGGTGGCGCTGACCCAGTCGGCGGAACCAGCGCAGCAGGTGCGCCCGCCTTGGTGCTCGACGCGGCGTTTCCGAATTTCGATTCGATCGCTGGCTTGCATCTTGTTGGCAGCGCGACAGCCAAGTCCGGGACGCTTGAGGTAGCACCGCCCGTCAAGAATCAAGTTGGCGCGTTTTACCTTGATAAGCCGTTGGCGTGGACCGCCAACAGTAGCCTTGCAGCTCACTTCGTGTTTCGCGTGGTGCCTGTAGCTGGCTCCGCGCCGGCCGATGGTTTCGTGTTCGTGCTGCAGAGTGACCCGCTCGGTCTCGCAGCGCTGGGCGATCCAGGAGGGGCGCTGGGTTACTCGTTAGGCAATTCCGGTATCCACCCGAGTCTGGGTGTCGAATACGACGTCTTTTCGATCGGCGTTGAAGACCCACCGACCGAGCACTTGGCAGTGATCGGCGACGGGCAGCTGACGTCGCTTTCGCTCAACGCAAGTCTGCCGGTCGTGCTCGCGAGCGGTGACCCCGTCCACAGCTGGGTCGACTACTCGGAATTGTCGCAGACATTCGCGGTCTATCTGTCGGCAACCTCGGAGAAACCTAACCAGCCCGTGCTCGTCTACACCACCTCCCTGCTCAGCAGGTTGGGCAATAGTTTCTTCCTCGGCGTAACGGCGGCAACTGGCGAAGCGTTTGCTGACCTTGTCATTGACGCACTCTACGTGCAGCAATCTGACGGCCCGTAACCGCGTCGCGCCGTGCGCCTGCCGCCAGGCAGCCAAACCGAAACGTGGCGGCCGCGCGACCTGCGGCACCGATCTGACGTAGGCATTTGTGCCAAGACGCGAAATTTTCAGTGCGTCGGATTGGAGAACACTCTAAGGGGTTAGGCACTATGGGCGGTAGGGCGTCGCTAACACTCACTCTCGTTTCCGTTGCTGGACTCTCACTGTTCGCGTCGGGGTGTGGAGGCACCACGCCGCACGACGATCCTGTCGAGCAGGGGCAGCAGGTCGCCCAAGGCCTCACCGGCGCCGAAGCCGCGCTCGCGCAGTGGGCACCACTGGTCACGCTGCCGATTGTGCCGGTTTCGGCGGCAAATCTGCCTGACGGGAACGTGCTCTTGTGGTCGGCTGAAGACCGCTTCAGCTTCGGCAACAACCTCGGGCGCACGTACACGGTGCTGTTCGACCCGTCAACGGGCGTCGCTACGGAGCGTTTAGTCTCCGAGACCGGCCACGACATGTTCTGTCCCGGCACAGCGAATCTTCCCGATGGGCGCATCCTGGTCAACGGTGGCTTGAGCAGCGGCATGACCAGTATCTTCGATCCCGCGACCGCCACTTGGACGCGCGCTCAGGCGATGAACATCCCGCGCGCTTACGAGGGTACGGCGCCACTACAAGATGGCTCGGTTTTCACCTTGGGCGGCTCGTGGGCGGGCGGCGTTGGCAACAAACACGGCGAAGTGTGGACCGAAAGCGGCGGCTGGCGCCTGCTCAGCGGCGTGCGCATCGACCCGTTTCTGTCGGTCGACAACACGCGCAACTTCGGCATGGACAGCCACTTGTGGCTGATCGCAGCCGGCAACGGTCGCGTGTTGCACGCGGGCCCCGGTTTCGCCATGCACTGGATCGACACGAACGGCACGGGTCAGGTCACCTCGGCCGGTCGTCGTGGCGACGACGAGTTCAGCATCAACGGCAACACCGTGATGTTCGACACCGGCAAGGTGTTGAAGGTGGGCGGCGCGCCCGGCTACGACGGGGTGCCTTCGAACGCGAATAGCTACGTGATCGAGCTCGGCGCCGAAGCCACAGTGCGCAAGCTGCAGCCGATGGCGTATCACCGCGCGTTCAGTAATTCGGTGGTGCTGCCAAATGGGCAAGTGGTGGTGATCGGCGGTGCAACGGTCGCGGTTGGCTTTTCCGACAACAACTCGGTGCTTGCTCCCGAGCTGTTCGATCCCGTTACCGAGACGTTCACCGTGCTGCCAGCCATGGCGGCGCCGCGCAACTACCACAGCATCGCTCTGTTACTCCCCGACGCTCGCGTGCTCTCGGCGGGTGGCGGCTTGTGCGGTGGCGGTTGCGCCGCCAACCATCAAGATCTGCAGATTTTGAGCCCGCCCTACCTGTTCAACGCTGACGGCACGCCCGCGACGCGCCCGGCGATCTTGAGCGCGCCCAACCAGGCCGTGCACGGCAGCGTGATGAACGTCACCACCGACAGCGCCGTCACTTCGTTCGCGATGGTGCGCGCTTCGTCGACCACGCATGCCACCAACAACGATCAACGTCGGCTCTCGCTGTCGTTCCAAACTTCCGCGCCGGGCAGCTACAGCGTGCAGGTGCCGACCAACCCCGGTTGGGCGGTGCCGGGTCAGTACCTGCTGTTCGCCATGAACGCGCAGGGCACTCCGTCGCGCGCCACGATCGTGCGCATCGGCTCGACTTCGTTGCTCCCGCTGCGCTCGCCGTCGGACCAAGACACGGCGCGTGGCACGGCCATCACGTTGGCGTTGGCGGCGACGAGCCCGAGCGGAAACCCGCTGCAGTTTGGCGCGGGGGGCTTGCCTGCGGGGCTCGCCATCGATCCTGTCACGGGTGTGATCAGCGGCGCTCCGACGACGCTTGGGCGCTCCTTGGTCGAGGTGAGCGCGACCGACGGCATCCAGACCGTGAGCACGCAATTCACGTGGAGCGTGACGACGCCGGCCCCGCCGGGCCTCACGCGCTTCGTGCGCTTCGAAGCGCGTTCCGAGGTCAACGGCAATCCGTGGTCTTCGGCGGCTGAGCTGAATCTGCTCGATCAAAATGGGGTCGATTTGCCGCGCACTGGCTGGACGATTACGGCCGATTCGCAAGAGCTGGTCGGCGAAAACGGTGCCGCTACCAACGCCTTCGACGGCAATCCGAACACGTTTTGGCACACGCAGTGGCAAGCTGCGAGTCCGCCGCCGCCACATTGGCTGCTGGTCGACTTGGGTGCCGGCTATCAGCTCAGCGGGCTGCGCTACATGCCGCGACCGGGCGCCACGCGCAACGGAACCGTCGCTCAGTACGGTATCTACCTCAGCACTGACGGCGTGACTTTCGGCAGTCCGGTTGCCGAAGGCAACTTGATGGATCTCGGACCTTCGACCGACGAGAAGACGGTGCGTTTCGCCGCGCCCACCATCAACACGCCGCCAACGTTGGTGCAGCCCGCACCAGAACCTTTGCCGCTTGGCGTCGCGACTAGCCTTTCGCTCGCCGGAAGCGACGCGGACGGCGACGTACTGAGCTATGCGGCTACCGGCTTGCCGCCGGGTCTGAGCTTGGACGCCGCCACCGGCGTCATCAGCGGCACCCCGACGTTGGCCGGCAATTTCAGCGTGACGGCGAGCGTGAGCGACGGGCGTGGCGGTAGCGCTAGCGTGCAGTTCACCTGGCGCGCCGGCTTGAATCCGCCGGTCGTGGAGCCGGTGGCGGCGCCCGTTTCGAGCGGGCTTAGCGTCGACTACACCGCTAGCGCGAGCGGCGACGGCACGCTCTCGTATCAATGGAGCTTCGGCGATGGCACGCCCGACACGGCGTTCAGCGCTTCGGCGCAAGTCAGCCACGCCTACGCTGGACCCGGCGTGTACGTAGCGACGCTGGCTGTGCGCAATCAAGAAGGCGCGATCGTGACCTCGCAGTTCCTGCAGGCGATAGCGGGGCCGAGCGTGGCGGGCGCGGCGCGCGCATCGAGCACTGTCGTCGAAGAGCTGCGCGGTTCGCTCGGGGCGCGCGTTTGGGTGGTCAACATCGACAACGACAGCGTGTCGGTATTCGACCGGACGGCGGCCACGAAAGTGGCTGAAATCAGCGTAGGGAGCCAACCGCGCAGCGCGGCCGTCGCGCCGGATGGTCGGGTTTGGATCAGCAACAAGGGTGCAAGCTCGCTCAGCATCATCGACCCGACGACGCTTGCCGTGGTTCAAACCGTCGCGCTGCCGCGCGCGTCGCAGCCGTTCGGTGTCGTGCTCGGGGCTGACGGCTTCGCGTATGTCGCGCTCGAAGGCGTCGGCCGCGTACTGAAGCTCGACAATGCCGGTGCGGTGGTAGCGAGCCTCGATGTGGGGTCGAGTCCACGGCACCTGGCGCTCACCGCCGCCGGCGACAAACTGCTGGTCAGTCGCTTCATCACGCCGCTGCAGCCCGGTGAAGTGACGGCCGTGGTCGAGACCAACGTGGCCGGCGTGAAGCAGGGCGGCGAGGTGCTGCTGGTTGACGCGGCCGCGCTGACCCTCACGCGCAGCATCGTGCTGCAGCACAGCGACAAGCCCGACACCACCGTGTCCGGGCGTGGCGTGCCGAACTACTTGGGCGCGCCGGCGATTTCGCCTGACGGCGCGAGCGCTTGGGTGCCCTCGAAGCAGGACAACATCCAGCGCGGCTCGCTGCGCAGTGGCCAAAACCTGGACTTCCAGAACACCGTCCGAGCCATCAGCTCCCGCATCGATTTGGCGACGCAGGCCGAAGACTACGCGGCGCGTGTCGACCACGACAACGCCGGCGTGGCGAGCGCGGCCGCCTACCATCCGAGCGGCGCGTACCTGTTCGTCGCGCTCGAAACCAGCCGTCAAGTTGCGGTACTCGATGCCTACGGCAAGCGCGAGCTGTTCCGACTCGACGTTGGGCTGGCGCCGCAGGGTTTGGCTGTCGCGGCCGACGGTCGCTCGCTGTACGTCCACAACGCATTGGCACGCACCTTGGGCGTGTATGACTTGAGCCAGTTGGTCGATCGCGGCGCGCGCACGTTGCCGCTGGTGGCCGAGCTGGGCAGCGTCGCTTTGGAAAAGCTTTCGCCTCAGGTCCTGCGCGGCAAACAGCTGTTCTACGACGCGCGCGACACGCGGTTGGCTCGCGACGCCTACCTGAGCTGCGCTAGCTGCCACAACGACGGCGGCCAAGACGGCCGCGTTTGGGACTTCACGGGCGTGGGCGAGGGCTTGCGCAACACGATTGCTTTGCGCGGCCACGCGGGCGCTCAAGGGCGCTTGCACTGGACCGGCAATTTCGACGAGGTTCAGGACTTCGAGGGCCAGATCCGCAATCTGGCTCAAGGGACTGGATTGATGAGCGATGCGCTGTTCAATGTCGGCACTCGCAGCCAGCCGCTCGGCGACGCCAAGGCCGGGCTCAGCGAGGATCTCGATGCGCTGGCGGCGTACCTGGCCTCGCTCAGCGTGGCCGATGCGTCGCCCTACCGCACGGCTACGGGCGCGATGACGGCGGCTGCGACGGCAGGCCGCAACGTGTTTGCCAGCCAGTGCGTGGTTTGCCACGGCGGCACCGATTTCACGGATAGCGCGGCGCTCGCCGTGCGAAACATCGGTACGCTGCGGGCCACCAGCGGCACGCGGCTCGGCGCCACGCTGACGGGACTCGATACGCCGTCGCTGCGCGGCGTGTGGGCGACCGCGCCGTACCTGCACGACGGCTCCGCAGCCAGCCTCGACGCCGCCATTTTGGCGCACGGCAACCTCACCCTCTCGGCGACCGACCGGGCCAACGTGACCGCGTTCGTGCAGCAGCTCGGCGCCGAAGAGCCGGCCGTGGCGGTCCCGTCGGGCCTCACCGCCCAGTACTTCTCGAACACCTCGCTCACCGGCGCCGCGCTCCTTACCCGCATCGAAGCCGTCAACTTCAGCTGGGGCTCGGGGGCACCGGCAACGGGCGTGCCGGCCGATAACTTCTCGGCGCGTTGGACTGGGAAAGTGCTCGCGCCGACTACCGGCAGCTACAAGTTCCAGACTCGCTCCGACGACGGCGTGAGGCTCTGGGTGAACGGCGTCCAGGTGATCAACAACTGGACCAGACACGGCGCCACCAACAACACCAGCGCCACCATCACGCTCAGTGCGGGCCAGCTCTACGACGTCAAGCTCGAGTACAACGAATTTACTGGCTCCGCCGTGATGCAGCTCAAGTGGCAGCTGCCGGGCGCAACCAGCTTCGTCGCCATCCCGGCGGCGCAGCTCGTCGCCACCGGCGCTGGCCTAAGCGCACAGTACTTCTCCAACGGCACCCTGAGCGCTCCGGCGGCGCTCGTGCGTTACGAGTCGCCTTGGTTCGACTGGGGCACCGCCGCGCCCGCGACGGGAGTGCCGGCGGATAACTTCTCCGCGCGTTGGACCGGCACGCTGAGCCCGACTGAGACGGGCGCGATCACGTTCCGCACCAATTCGGATGAAGCTGTGCGACTTTGGGTCAACGGCTCGCTCGTTGTCGACAACTTCGCGCCGCATGCGGCCACGGTAGACACCAGTCCGGCGCTGACGCTGTTCGCCGGGCAGCGTTACGACGTGCAGCTCGACTACGGAGAGCTCGGGGGGAGCGCGCTGTTGCAGCTGGAATGGCTACTACCCGGAGCGAGCGCTTTCGCGGCCTTGCCGACTAATCAGCTGTACGCCAACTAAGATGGGCAGAGCCAACTCGACGATCACGGACGCGATTGCCGTGTGGGTGCTCGTGAGCACCAGCGGCGCTTCCTGTCGAAAAGCGCCGGACCCCGAGCTCGAGCGGGGCGACGCTTTGTTCCAGGGCGCCGTCCCGCTCAGCGCGCGCATCGTGGGGCACGATCAAGACTTGCCTCGTGACACTGCGCGTTGCAGCAACTGCCATCCCGCACAAGCTCTGCGCGCCCGCCAGCCGACAAGCGTCGCTTCTGCGTCGCCTGTCGAAACGTTCGGTCCAGTCCTGAGTCGCGCCAGCCTGACCCTGCCGGCGCCGCGACGGGGCGGTCCCCAGTCGCTTTACGATCAGGCGGCTTTTTGCACCTTGCTGGCGGGCGGCATTGACCCGGCGCACGTCATGATCCCACAAACCATGCCGCGTTACCGGCTTGCGGCTCAGGACTGCCAGGCGCTATGGACCTACGTCACCTCGCTTTGAAGAGCTCGGACACGGGACTTGGGCGGCGCGCCTTCGTAGCCGGGGTAGCGGGAGCGTTGGTGCACGCCGCAGTCCCGGCGTTCGCCCACAACTCCGCTGGTGCGGTCACTCCGCCCCAGCGACCACCGGAAGTGGCGCTCACCTTCGACGACGAGCAGGCTTCCACGCTGACGGCTGCCCTGGCAGGCCATGTTTCGGCGCTGCAGTTGATGTTCACCAGCTGCCAAGCCACTTGCCCGATCCAAGGCGCACTATTCGCAGAATCGGCTCGCAAGCTTGGGGACCAAGCCAAATCCGCCCAATTGCTGTCGATCAGCATCGACCCGGGGCACGACACGCCGGCGGCGCTGCGCGAGTGGCTGAAGCGATTTGGCCCGTCGCCGCTGTGGCGCGCCGCGCGGCCGAACAAAGATCAACTCGACCCGTTGGTCGCTTTCCTCAAGTCCAAAACCTCCGGCCCCGATCCGCACACCGCGCAGGCGTACTTCTTCAATCGGCAGGGCGCGCTGGTACTCCGCAGCGTCGACTTTCCTCCGGCTGCCGACATCGTGCGTGTGTTGACGCAGCTGTCGAAATTGCCCTGAAGCGATAGTGTGGGATTTCGTCGTGCTGGCTTCTCGGCGATTTTGGAACAGGCTTCGAATCGCTTGGTAGTCTTGGCATTGTGCGCGCGCTGGTGATCGGGGTTGCGAGACTCCCGAACCTAGCCATCCAAAGGAGTTGATCGCGCCGGCCAAGCGCGCAAACTGTGGGTATGCTGGGTCGCTGTGTGTGGCGCGTGATCGGGTTCTTGGCCGCGAGCTCGTTGGGCCCGGGGCTACTGACGAACTGCGGCGGCACCACCAGCCGCAGCTCTGGCAGCGCTGGCAGCGCCAGCGCTGCGCCGCATCCAAACGCGTCGGCTGGAGCAGGCGGCAAGGCTGCGACGACGGGTGTCGGCGGCAGTGCGGCCGGCAGCGACCTGAACCCGCCCGAGATCGGCGGTGAAGAAAGCTGCCCGAGCCTCGTCTGTGAGGATCCGACCTCGCCCTACTGGCACCCGCACCAGCGGGCTCGCGCACAGGAAGA
Organism: Polyangiales bacterium; assembly: GCA_038252755.1. Lineage (GTDB taxonomy): Bacteria > Myxococcota_A > Polyangia > Polyangiales > Polyangiaceae > PMG-095. The sequence continues at coordinate 20,173 of JBBSAB010000075.1, forward strand.
CGGCTGCCCGGTTTGCGCTTGGATTCCCTCTTGTGCTGGCGTGGCCTGTCGGTACGGCGACACATTCGGCATACCCGAGCCATTTCCGCCGAAGCTCCAGTGCCACCCTGGCTTCACGACGGGCATGCGGCCTGGCGCGTGCTGCTACGACTGCGTGCGCACCGACGAACCGCTCGAGCCGCCTGAAACGTGCGCGCCCTGTTCGGAAACGCCGCTCACCTGCGCAATTGGCTATCGCGCGATAACCGTCGAAGGCGCGTGCTGTCCGAAGTGCCAGGCGGACCCCAACTACTGCAACACCGACGACGACTGCCTGCTCGCGCGGCGTCCGGCCAACTGCTGTGCGTGCCCGACGTCTATATCCAAGCGCCTGCTCGACGCGGACGCGTGTTACACGCCGCTCGACCCCGTGCGCGCGACGCCACCCGACTGCCCGACGGATTTAGACTGCTCAGTCATCGATTGCGCCTGCGCGGAAGTCGAACCGACGCGCGCGCTCTGCTTCGAGCACCACTGCGAAGCGCCGTGAGGCACCGGGCGCTCTGCGCCGATTGCTTGAGATTTGCCAACTCGCGCCTGCCGAAAAAACTGAGCAACTCGTGCGGCACCGAAACGACGACGGTCCGCGCGCGGGCCGAGCCCCCGGTTCAGAGAATCCGCCTCGAGCGACCCGACACGCGCCGATTTCCGGGGTGTGGCATCAGGCACCGGTGATACTCCTGCAGCTTGCTAGAAGTCGCGCGTCGCCGGCTCTTCGGTGCGCTCAACGGCGAGGACGGTGAGATGACCGAGCTCGCCCATGAATGGCTGACTCGCCTTGCCGTCTTCCATCAGGCTCGCGGTCGGCACAGCCTGGCCGCTGACCGGGTGCGGGTAGAGCTGGGGCAGCGCAACGGTTTCAGGCTCGTTGGGGATGATGCGCGGCTGAATGACGTCATCAGGGACGTTGCCAAAGCCCCAGTTGACGATCGCATGACAGTTCGGCTCGTGCACGCTGAACACGATCGTGCCGCCGCCGATCACCACGATCGATCGGTTGTAGGTGATCGGGAAGGTTCGGTGTGATTCGAAGCCGAAGCCGGCCTCGAACGAGTTCATGAAATAGTGCCGCGCTTCTTTGCCGTCGGCGTCGAACACCGCCAGCCTCCAGCTGGAGTAGTTCGACGGGTGCGGCTCACCATCGCGGTGAAACGTGCTTTGGATCTGGTGGTCGGTCAGCAACGCCGGTCCCTGATAGTCGCGACTGCCGCCGTCGTACTCCTTGGCAGAAGCGATCGCGTTGAAGATGAACGTCACCTTGTAGCGATGACCCTTGATGCCGCCGATCGGAAACGTTTCGCGCGACGTGATGCCTTGCCGGGCGAAGTTCTCCACCGGGTTGGGAACGACCGGGCACTGCGCTACGTTGACGCAATCATGACCCTGGCGATCCGCGCAGCCGACGATGAACCAAGAGCTCCGAAACGGAGTGCCTGCGTCGCTAAGCGCGCCCGTCACGGCCTCGAGACACTCCTGCGGGGTTGCCGCGTCGCACGGATCTGGACCGTCGGGCGGTGCTCCACCGTCAGACACCGCTGGTTCGCCAGCAGCGGCAGGCCCTGCACCACCGCCAGCGCCGCTGCCGCCACGACCAGCGCTACCGGCAGCAGCGCCCTGCCCCGTCGTGCCGCTCACCGAGACCGCCGCACCACCGGTGCCGCCGTCCGCGCTAGTGCCGCCGGACGCGTGCACGCTCTTGCCACCCCTGCCAGCACCACCGTCGTTCGCCTGCGTGTGTCCGGCGCAGGAAGAAACGACAGTGAGCATCCCCGCGACCCAACACGCCGCCCCCGCGCGCGCCTCCCTCAACCATCGGCCCCGCCATGTGGACATACTTAAAAGCTACGAGTCGTCGACGGGTGCTGTCAACGCCGCGGCCAACCGCTTGATCGCCCAGCGACCCCAGCCCGGAGTCGTTTTCAGGCAGGTGACAGGTTTGGCAGCGCGCTTCCACAGACGCCGTGTCATTCGTCTTTCGCTCAACCCCGCATACCTCTACCAAATGCGTTTCACGACCGAGCTCCCCTAGCGGCCGGCTGCACGAGGGCCGGAATCGCCGGCCCCTCGTCGCCTGCGCTACGGAGCGCTGATTTCTTTTTCGAGGTCGTCGAGCTTGGCGTTCAGGTTCGCCGCGGTCAGCTCTTTCTCGGCGTCGCCTTCGAACTCTTCTTCGACGGGTAGGCTGTCGATATCGACCAGAGCGGGTGTGGCTACTGCTACGGGAGCGGGCGCGGCAGGCGGGGCCGCTGCGCTCGCCGACTCGGTCACTTCCGTGGCCACGGGTTCCTTCTTGTCGCACCCGCCGAGCGTGCCAAGCGTGCACAGCGCCAGCGTGAGATATTTCCAGCTCATTTTGCAGCTCCAGACGCGGCGGGCGCCGCAGCGCTCGGGGCGGACCCAGCCGACGCCGCGGGCGTGCCCGGCGCGGACTTGAGGTTTTCCATCACGCGTTCATGGCGTTCGTTCTCTTTGTCGATGAGCTTCGTAATCCGCTCGGTGACTTTGTCTTTGTCCTTCGTGACCTCGGTCTCGGCCAGCAGCATCGCGCGATTGAGCAAAGCCATGCGGCGCGCGTGGTGCTTCAGTTCTTCACGAGCGGCTGGTTGCGCCAGCGCAGCGCCCCAGCGCTTGCCCAGCTCCCGTCGATGTTCCTTACTCCGCTCGGCCGAATTTTCGTGCAACTTGGCGAGCTGCGCCTTCAGATCTGCTTTCTTGAGCGTGCCAGCCTTGAGCTGCTCGTGCAGCTCGCGCATGGCGTTTCTGAAGCCTTCATGGCCGTGACCAGGCTTGGGGCCTGCGCCTGGCTTAGCGGCATCGGCGCCGTCGGCCTCGGGTTTTCCGTCGCCTTTGCCGTGTTCTCGCTTGGCACCCGGCTTGTCATCGGGCTTTCCGAAAAGCTCGCTCGGTCTGGCTCCCTTGCCTAGCTTCGGGGCCGGCTGCTTGGCGCCGGCCTCCGGCTTGTCGGCCCGAGCGACGCTGGGTACGAGCGCGAGCGCCAACGCCCACGCGCCGAACGCCAGGAACTGATGATTCTTCATGAAAACTCCAGGTTTGAGTGAAACGTCGAACACACCCCAGTCCCCAGGACGACGACCCTAGCCCGGAATTCGATGCACAGGCGATCTGATCGGAGCTGCGAGGCACCAGTCGAACGGAATCTTCGTTGGCGGTTCGCCGAGGGTCGTGCGTCCTTCGCCGTGGCGCATGGCGCGCGTGAGCTCGACGTGCTCGGTGCAAAACACGGGTAGCGACCACTGGCCGTAGAGCGTCGACGCTCCCTCGTAGGCTTGCTCTTGGTATTCCTCGGGTGTCGTGAGGTAGCCGCAGTAGGCGTTGGAGTACGCACCAATGACGATCCGCTCAACGCCGTCGCCGCTCCAGGCGGTGTCGAGCGCACCGCGCAGCCTGCGTCCGGAGATCGTGGTCGGTTCGTTGGGCATGCCGGCGATCAAGAGCTGGCCGATCCGCAGCTGCTGCAACGGAAGGTAGCGAGGTACCCAGCTGACCTCTTGCGCAGCGCGTTCATGCACCGCCTTCCGGTAGTAGCCGACATAGCGATCGGTGCCGAACAGGAATAGCGCCGGATTCACCTGCGGCAGCTTGCCGAGAATCTTGTTGTCCTTGCCACGTCCGAAATCCCAAAACGGAAACTTGGGACCGTGCGGTTTGAGCCACGAGTCCGGTGCTTCGCGCAGCATGTTCCACGCCTGGATGCGCGTGAACAACGGAAAAATCGAGCGCAGCGCGAAGAACGGCCCTTGGCCTTCGGTCGTGCCGAGCGAAAATGCGATCCCGAGGCGCGGTGGCGCGGTGCGCGCGTCTTGGCCTCGCGTGAAGCGCGGGTCCGCGGGGCGATCGAAAAAATCACGATAGCGGATGGCAGCGTCGAGCGGGCCACGCAGCTCGCTCCCTTCGGTGCGCGCGAGCGCGAATAGCGCGCGTGCATGGCGAGCCTGCACGTCACCGTTGAACCGAGTGCTCTCGTGGTCGTCGTCGTAGCGGCCGATCATCAGGCCGCGCTTGTCGTTCCAGCGGTAGTTAGGCGAAACGTCACCCGCTGACTCCTGGGCGAACATGGCGACAAAATCCGGATAGCCCTGCTCGCGCCCCCAGGTTTCGCAGACTTGCGCGGCGTGGCCCTTGTTGTCCCCGTGCAGCTGGCCCTGCTCCCAATGCAGCGAGGTTCCGTGCACCGGAAACCACGACAGCATGCCGATCGGGACACCTTTGTCGTCCTCGACCCGCAGCATGGTCATTGTGCGGTCGACCGCCTCGTCGCGTCTCTCCGCCGTGACTGGTGTGGCGTCCTCGTTGCGATTGTAGGCAGCGAAAGAGCGGTTGAACGCCACCGGCTCAGACGTCGGAATCCAACCTGCGTGGAGCCAGGCGCGGGCCGGGCGCAGCGCACGCAGAGCCGCTTCAATCGCCGCGACGATGCCGTCCACGATTTCGTCGTGCACGCGGGGAGACACCCCCGGTATCGAGATCGCGTAGAAGAGGTAGGTCGAAAATCCGCCTGGACCCGAATGGGTGTGGGTCGCGGTGATCATCAGGTCGTGGTCAGTGAGCAGGTTGTCCGCCGTGCACACGCGGCGCGAGACCGCCTGCCGGATCGACTCGGAGATCATGCCGAGATCGCAGACCACGTAGGCGATGCGCCGCTTGGTCGACGCCTCCTCCAGCAGCATGGCGCGCGCATACAAAGGTTGCTCCACGCCTTCGCAAACATTGCGTGGATGCCCCCAGCCGAACATGCACAGCCCCGGCTCGAAGGCGGTGACCGAGCCGACACCGAAGCCTGCGCGCCAACCGGTCACGGCTCGAGCCCCAGCGCGCTGCGCCAATAGCTGGTCAAGAACACGCCGTCGGGATCGAGCTGCTGGCGCAGCGCGAGAAAGTCGTCCCAGCGCGGGGTGTGGCGGCGCAGATGCGCTGAGCCCAGCTCGGGATCGACGGGCAGGTATTTGCCCCAGTGCAGACGGTAGGCAAAGGGTTGCAGCAACCGCCAAAACTGCACGAACCAGCCGCGCCTCGGGTCGCCGTGATTCCGAGCAAACCAGAACAGATCGATGCGCAGCGAATCGCGCTCGTAGGCAGGGTGCATCCAGGCCTGGGTTCGGCGCGCGGCGTACACCTCGCAGATGAACGAGCCGGTCGCGTCGTGGCCCACGCGATCGTAGTGCTCGCGGAGCGCACGCATCACTTCGCCGGTTCGCTCGAGCGGGACCCAGATCTCGGTGAACTCGGTGGGCAGGCTGTCCTCGGACATCTGGTTGTCCATCGGCAGCCCGTGGCACCAGCTCTCCCAGAAGCGTTGCGGAACGGCGCTGGTCTGTGAGAACTGACGCAGGACGCTCGGCAAGACGTGCGTCGCGAACTTCTGCCGCAGCCGATTGCCCAAGACTCTTGCGGGAATCGAGGCGCGTGCCAGCGGCTCGAAGCGACGGGCGGTCGCGGCGAGGCCATCGTAGAAGAGTCCTCCTGCTGCCTGTGCCGCGAGGTTCGCGAACTGCGCGAGCCTCGGACCACCGATACCGTCGCCGAGCGCCGAGTACGCTTTGGGTCGGAGTGCGCCGAAGGGCCCGCTCTGCTCGTTGTAGTCGTTCTCGCGCATGCGCCGCGCTTGCCAGGTGACGACCCGGCGCACTCCTGCCTGTGGCCACCACATGAGCCGTGCGTACTCAGTGCGGCGGAAGAAGCCTTCCAGGCCGGCTTCGCCGTCTCCGAACAGCTCGTAAGCCGTGTCGCTTTCAGCGGTGATGTCTTCCCGCCCCACAATGTCGTAGCGCGGAATGCACTGCAGCGTGACCGTAGAGATGATGCCGAGCAGCCCGAGCGAGCAGCCGACTGCGTGAAACCGCGGATCATTCGCGTCGCGTTCGAGAGCGTGAACGGCGCCGGTACCGTCCACGATTCGCCACCCCACCACCGCGTCTTCGATGGCATGCATCACCGTGCCGCCGCACGAGCCGGTCATCAAGAAACCGGACACGGTTTGGTGCGACACGCCACCAAGATCGGGCAACGCCCAGCCGCGATTTTCCAGCTGCGCGAGCAAGGAATTGTCCCAGGTGGAGGTACGGGTAGGGTCGCGCGGGTCGTGCCCTAGATGACAACCAGCTTGGACCGTGACGCGCATGCGAACGTCGTCGAACGTCACGCCGATGTAGCGGTCGAGCATCACGTCGAAATGACGCCGCACAGGCTGCGCGTCGGGCCCGTCATCGGTGTAGATCGCGCCCGCCACCGAGTGCGCGGAGCCGCGCACGCGCAGTTTTGCGCACTCGAGCCTGGCCGCTTTGACGAGCTGTGCGAGCTCCGCTTCGGTCGTTGGGTGGAAGAACCCGTCGCTGCCGCGTGCCGGGACTGGCCGCTCGTAGAACTGAGTCTTCATCGCAGTTTCACCCGTCAAACACGCCCGCCGATCCTGGCTTCTGCCCACGTCATCACAGAAAGAGCAGGCTGACGGCCTTGCGGTAGATGGTACCGAGCAGCGGCATGGGTGAGGCGAGCGCGGATGGAAAGTCGTAATAGTCGACGAGATCCGCTACCCGCCCGTCGCGCCCGCGGACGACGCTAGCCATGTGGGTGACGAACATTGGCCCGACTGCCATGCGCAGGTGCATGTCGTACGTGAGCACGAAGCGATTGTCGTCTCCATTTCGAGCGAAGCCAGTGAACTCGACCTGGCGGTATTGGCGGAACATCCGCACGAACAACTCGCGCAGGGGCTGGATGCCGTGCGTGTCACGGAAAGGGTCATGAAAGTGAACGTCGTCGGCGAAAATATCTCCGAGCCGCTCGAGCGCTCTCTCTCGCTCGACCGGGAAAGTCTCGTAAAATTCCTGCAGACGCTGGGCGAGCGGCGCGTTCATGACAACCGTCGACTAAGCGGCCCGGTCCCGCGGCGACTCATCGGCCCGCCCCCGCGGTGACTCATTGGACCGTAAGCCGCCGTCACGAATGCGTCGGCGATCCAATCCTCGTCCTTCCCGGCGTCGGCGGGAGGCAAAGGAGCGCCATCGAAACGCACGCGTTTTCCGGGCCAGAAATAGGTTTTGAACACGTAGCCGAGCAGTGACGGCTGGACCAAGGCCGGATGGATATGCGGAGCGATGACGATCGCGTGCATCTTGGGCAGGTCGCTCCAGTGGATGTTGGAATCTTGATGGTGAATGGTGTGAAAACCGTTGTTGAACGTAAACCAGTTCACCCACTTGCCGACGAAGTTGCGTGAGTGGTTGTACTCGCTGTCGATGTCCGCGCCATCGTGCTGGAGCATGTTCATCGCCAGAATGCCCCACGAGGCATACAGGTTGGGCAACACGATGAAGAGCACGAATCTGCGCCAGTCAATCAGCAACAGCACGGCCGAGCCCGACAGCCAGATGCTCGCCTCCAACATCAGCTGCCGGACCCAGGGGCGATCGAAACGCCAGGCGGCACGAATGTAGCTAATTTCGGCGCGCATCACGTCGCGGCCCACGATCTGCATGAAGAACAGCAGATTGAGCAGGTTCCAACGAAAACGCGCCTTGGTCGTGCGCATCACATCACGCGGCGACTCGATGAAGTCGTGGTGACTTAGATTGTGCCCCGGCACGAACGAGCTTACCGGGTGCCCGTACACCAGGGTCAACGCAACCTGAAAAACGCGGTTGAGCTTTTTGGCCCTGAACACCGACACGTGCATGGTGTTGTGGGTCGCCACGGCACCAAGGAATGCGATCATGCAGGTGAGCGCGACGAGCGGCACCACCACGACCAGCTGCATCGGCGCCCAGATCCATTCGGTGAACACCAGGGCAAACCAGGCAGCGACGGTGGCTACCGGGCGAAAGTCCTCCGAGCGGCGAAGAATGCGGGATTTGCCCATGCTTCGACTGCCAAATAGGTGGGGCACCCGGGCGGCGTCAAGCGCGAGGTCAGCCGCTGTGGGATTTGCCGTCGACCAGCAGCGCAAGGCCGTCGAGTGAGATCTCGAACCAATACTTGAACGCCGACTGTATGGGCGGAACGAGGCGCGCGAAGATCGCGGGCGGATCGTAGGCGATGCGGTACTTCAAGCGCGTGCCGCCACCGGGTAACGGATCGGTCTCGATCAGCTGGACCATACGGCGAGCCAGCGGCATGCTCCAGCGCTCGACGTAGGTCAGTGAGCGGCGTCCGGGCGTGTGCTCGATCACGTGGACGCGCATGCTCATGAACGCGTAGAGCTCGTCCATCACGGCGCCATCGAGCTGCCCCTGGGGCGTCCACCAATCGACACCGAGGAAGCCCGGCGACCAGGGAGGGTCACCGACGAACGCCAAAAAGCTCTTGTGCACGACGTCCGGCGGAGCCTGGTAGTCATGCTGCAACGTGAACCCGAACTTCGCGGTCTCGAGCAACGACGCGTCGGCGGGCTCGAGCCGAAAGGGCATCGGCCAACGTACGCGGGTTGCCGCTCGGCTATCGAGAACTCGCTCCATAGAGCCGCTTTACCATCCCCGCGACCAGTGACGCTACGGCGGGATCGCCGTGCCCAGACCAACGCCCGATCACGCGCAACAACACTGCAAGCATCTGCTCGCAGCGCTATGTGCGGTCGAATTCGCGCTCGCGTGATCGAACACGCAGCTTTGCGCCGCTTACGGCTTTGCCTGGGGACGACACGGCAGTTTCTGCGATTGGAGCTGCAGCTTGGCAGCCCCAGATGTGACGAAACATGAGCGGGAACCTGGGCCTGCCGGGTCTAGGCGGCTCACGGGGGCTGGTGGACCGTCCGACACCGGCGCGGGCACGTTGGTCGGCACGGGCTTCGTGGCGCAGGCGAGAACACGGGCTAAAACCTGGATACGGTTCCAGTATTCACCAGAATGACCACGAATATCGCGGCAATGCTGGACGTTTTATCTATGGGACCAGTTCCATAAAATGACCCAATCCGCCTGGACAGATCAAAAGTGGTCGCGCATAGTCCCGGCTAGCCGTCTGGCACTTGGAGGAACTCCGCATATGTCGATCAATGCTTCGCGTTTTTATGGAATTGGGCTGACTCTCGTGGCCGTGGGTGCCTTCGCGGCTTGCAGCAGCGACAACACCGACAGCCCCAACACGACCGGCACGGCCGGCACCACCGCGCACGCCGGCACTCTGGGCTTTGCGGGTTCGGTCGGCACCGCCGGCAGCCTGGGCGTGGGTGGCTCCGGCACGGCCGGCAGCGGCTCAGGCACCGCCGGCGCGGTCAGCGGCACCGCCGGCGCGGTCAGCGGCACCGCCGGCGCGGGCACGGCTGGCAGCGGCGGCGGAACGGGCACGGCCTGCGCGGGCACCAAGCCGGCCGCGGCCCTGATCACCGAGTTCGCAGACTTGACGGCGAACGCGATGAACGCCGGCCAATTCACCTTCACGCTCGGCGTGCCCGGCGGCACGTTCGCCTATCAAAAAGGCGCGCTCACGCTAACTGATGTGAGCAAATCGCTCAATATCAAGGGCAACGTCAAGGCGTACGACGGCTTCGGCGTCTACACGACGGCTTGCACCGACGCGTCGGCGTACACGGGCGTCTCGTTCAACATCAAGGGCAACGTCGGCACCGGCGGCAAACTCAACTTCCGCGTGCAGACCAACGCTGACATGGCCGTTGACCCCGTGAACAAGAAGGGCGCGTGCGTTGTCCCGCCCGGCACCACCGACACCTACCCGCTGTGCCACCCTGCCGCCGTCGACATTCCGGTCACGGCGGGCGGCGCCGTGGTCGAGGTGAAGTTTGCCGATCTGATGGGCGGCATGCCGGTCGCCACGGTGAACGCTAAAGACATCGTCGGTTTCGAGTGGGCGTTCGCTTGGATGGAAGGCGTCGCGGCTTTCGACGTCGACGTCACGCTCGACGACCTCAAGTTCACCGGCGGCACGCCCGCCGGGGGCTCGGGCGGCGCAGGTGGCGGCGGTGCAGGTGGCGGCGGCGCGGGCGGCGGCGGCACGGGCGGCAATCAGTAACGCACGCTCAGTGACCCACCGAACGGCGACTCCCCGCGGGGTCGCCGTTTGGCGTTTCGGTGTTTCGCCTTTGCTTTCCATCGTTTATGGGCTCACGACCGCGACCGAAGCGGTCGGCTGAGCTGGTCCGTGGGCGTCGCGGTACTGTCTCTGGGTGACGAGAACCGCTTCAGAGCCGGCAGATACGGTTCTGATCTTGGAGGCTCGCGCAGGCCACGGTTGGGCGCGGGAGGCGCTTTTCCGGCGCTATGCGCCGCTCGTCAACGGGCTCGCCTACCGGCTGCTCGGCGGTGATTCGGACTTGGACGACTTGGTTCAAGAGAGCTTTGCGCAGGCGCTAACATGCTTGGATCGGCTGCAGAACATCGAGACGTTTCCGACCTGGCTAGCCACGATCGTGGTGCGCACGTCGCACAAGCTGCTGCGGCGCCGTCGGTTGATGAAGCGCTTCGGCTTGTGGAAGCCGCCCGAGATCGACTGGGAGCAGGTGCGCTCGAACGGCATCGGCACCGAAGACTTGCTGGAGCTACGCGCGATCTATCGCTTGGTGCACGACATGCCTGCCGAGCTGCGGCTGCCGCTGGTGCTGCGCCACGTCGAGGATCGCTCGCTGCAGGAGATTGCGGATATGGTGGGCGCTTCGATCGCGACGGTGAAGCGACGGATCGTGAAAGCTCAAGGGCTTTTGGCGCTCGCCAGGCGAGATCAGCCGAGCGGGTCCGAGGCTGCCGAATCGAGCCAGGGCGAGGCCACGAATGAGCCCCAGACTCCTCGTGTTGCGAATGGGGGGAGGCGTCGCGATGGATAAGCAAGTCGCCCAGAAATTCGCGCCGCAGGTCACGCCCGAGCGGCTGGAGCGGCAATGGCGTGCCGTCGCAAGCCGGACCGAAAAAGCAGCGTGGTGGCGCTTCGATTTCGCGCATTTTAGGCCAATTTACGCCGGTTTCGCGCTGACAGCCGTGCTCCTGCTGGCGGTGGGCGTCACGCTGACGCGCGCGCCGCGCGGGCCCGCGGCAGTCGCCGGCAGCTCGTTCGACAACGGCGGCTCGGCACCCGCGACCCTGAAGCTGCTCGACGGCTCGCAGCTGCAGGTGTCGCCGGCGGGTCGCGTCGACTTCCAAGCGCTCAGCGCCCAGGCCGTACAGCTGGTGCTCGCGCATGGTTGGGTCGAGCTCGATGTAACGCACGTGCCGGGGCGAAAATTCGTGGTCCAAGCCGGCGACGTGGACGTGATCGTACGCGGAACCCATTTTCGCGTGGAGCTCGGCGATGCAGATCCGAAGGTGGTTTCGGTCTCGGTCCAGCGCGGGCAAGTGGAGCTGCGGCAACGACGCGCATCCGATACCGGCGTGGTGCTGCTGGGCGCCGGGATGTCGTGGACGATGGGTCAACGCCAAACGGCGACCGAGCCAGCGCCGGCGGCGCCGAGCGAGCCAGCAGGCGCGGCAACGCCAGCCACCGAGCACAAGCCGAACGGCGAGCCGAGCGCGGTTCGAGCGCCGGAGAGCATCGGACCCAAGCAGCTACTCGAACAGGCCGACGCGGCGCGGCTCAGCGGTCACCCGCGCGAAGCCGCCAGCGCGCTCGATGAGCTGCGCCGGCGTTACCGCAGCGACCCGCGCGCCGGTCTGGCAGCCCTGCAATTGGGCCGCCTGCGTCTCGACAGCCTGCACGACGCCGCCGGCGCGCTCGAAGCCTTCCGCGACGCCGCAGCGCTGTCAGCCTCGCCCTCCGTGCAAGAAGACGCCCTGGCGCGCCAGGCCCAGGCCCTCGAAGGGCTCGGCAACACCGCCGGCTGCCGCCGCGTGCGCGAGCAATACCTCGCCAGGTATCCAAGCGGGATCCACTCGGCTAGCATCGCACGACGGTGCGGCGGCAATTAGTCGACGGCCAAGCTCGGTCAGCCAGTTGGCAGCGCGCGCTCGCCGTCGCGTTTCTCTGCCTTTGCGCGAGTTGGGCTCGGAATGTTCGTGCACAAGACGCAGCCAGGCCGAGCTGCGGCCCCGAGCAGCGCGCCTGGATCGCGATTCAGACGCCACAGCAGGCGCCGGGTGAGGCGCTCGATTGGCAGAACGTGATGAGGCACCTCGCCTCTGAGCTGGCGGTGCGCGGCGTCGATCTATGCGCGGTCCCGAAATCGAGCCGGCCGCTTGCGCGGCTGCAGCTGACAACGGAAACCGCGACGCGCGTGCAGATCATCTTGGTGGCGGGTGACACCGACGAGCGGTTGGGCGAACGCGCGCTCGACCTCGATTCGGTGCCGATCGATGCGCGACTATTGGCGATCGCGGTCGCGACCGACGAGCTTCTGGCGGCCAACTGGAGCGACCTCGAACGGCGGCGGGCTGCCGAGCCACCACCGGCTCCGAAACGCCAGCCTGCTGCGCCCTCGGCGCGTGCTGAGCCACGCTTTCTACTCGGTCCGGTGTTCGCGTTCGATGCGTTCGGCGGCGGACAGCGGTTGCTGGGCGTCGACGCGCGCGCTGCTTTTGGGTTCGCGCCACGCTGTGCGCTGACAGCGCGCCTCGGCGTTCGGCAGGGCCTGCCGCGCAGCTCCGATCATGGCAGTTTGCACGCCACGGCCTTGCTCGGTGGTCTCGGCTTGCGGCTCGAGCTGGCCCGCTCCGATCGGCTGCGGATCGATCTGTTCGGGCGCGCCGACGCTGTGCGACTCAGCGCGTCGGCGTACGCCAATCCGGGCGCTATCGACCGAAGCGACTCCGGCGTAGCCGTCACGACGACCGGCGGCGTCGCCTTGCGGCTGCTGCTGAGTCGTTCGCTCCAAGTCACGCTCGAAGCTGGCCTGGGCGGCGTGCCACGACCGGTCCACATCACCGACGCGAGGCAGCGCGTGAGCGGCGTGTCGGAGCTTGGCTTCACGCTCGGCGGAGGCGTCAGTGCCGCGTTCTGAAACAGCGAGCAAGCTTTGGCCGGCAGCGCTATTTGCGGTGACGCTGGGCGGCTGTGGTGGGCCGAGCCTGGAAGTGTTGGATGTCGCGCCCAGCACTACCGATCTGCCCGCAGCTTCCGAATACCTGAGCGCTGACGGCGACCAGCTGCTGCTGGGCGGGAAGCCGTTTCGCTTCTTGAGCTTGAATGCGTTCACGCTGACCGGCTGCGGCAACCCAGACGAGGTGTTCGACTCGGCGGCGCTCGACCAGTTCTTCGCATCGCTGCGGCCGCGCAGCTTGGTCCGAACCTACGCGTTTCAAACCCAGGACATCGCGGCCATCGAGGCCGTGATCCAAGCCGCCGCACGCCACCAGCAGCTGCTGAACCTGGTGCTAGCCGACGCCAACGGCAGCTGCGGCGACGCGGGCATCAAGAAAGACGAAGCTTGGTTCGCCTCCGGCTTTCGCAGCGAGTACCTGCCGTGGGTGCGCGAGCTGGTCGCGCGTGAAAAGACGCAACCGAGCGTTGGCATGTGGGAGCTGGTCGGCTCACCCGTGGACATTCGCGTCGCCACCCTGCGCGCATTCTACGACGAGGTGGGCGGCGTGGTGCACCAGCTCGCGCCGAACCAATTGGTATCTTCAGGCACTCATGGCGTGTGGGCGTACGGTGGCGCCGACGGCTACGCGCACCTGCACGAGAGCCCCGGCATCGATGTCGCAGGCTTTCGCGACTACGAGCAGGAGCCGGGCGCGCCCCCCAACTTGCAAGGCGCGCTCGACGCGCTCGGCGGCTCGAAACCGCTAATTTTGGCGGAGGCGGGCGTGTTCGCGAGCCCGAACGGCGACGCTACGCAAATGCTCGAAGGGCGCGTTTGCCTTTCATGGAATGCACGCAGCGACGTGCTCGCGACGTGGATCGAGGCGGCGTTTCAAACACGGATGGCCGGGATCGACATTTGGAATTACCTGCCGGTGCGTCGCGAGACGTGTGAGTACTCCACCCACAGGAGCGATCCTCTGTTCGACCTCGTGCACGACGCGCCGCTGCCGTAGCGAAAATTTCCGCGCCTTGCATAATCAGCCGCAGAATCACGAAAGCGCGCGACACACATGAGCTGATCGCCAGGCTGTCGGTACTGACGAGGCCGGGCCCGCGCGCTTGCCGGATCGCCCCCAAGGATCAGCATGACCCGAGCAGAGCTTCTGCCATGGCGTGAAAGTGTACCCGCTTTGCGTTGGGGCATTTGGTTCGGCTTTGCCCTGCTGTCAGCTGGCTGCCAGGGCAACATTGAAGGCGCGTTGCCGACCACAGCGCAGCCGATTCCGGGCGCCAGTGGCGGCGGCGGTGGCGCGAGCCCACCGAGCACGGGCGGGCAGCCCACCACCTGCGCCGCGCCGGCACCGGGTCCCTCACCTCTGCGGCGGCTCACGCATCGCGAGTACGACAACACGACGCGCGATCTGTTGGGCGACGCGAACCACCTTTCCTCGCAGTTTTCTCGTGAAGAGCTCTTCCTTGGCTTCGACAACAACGCGACCGCGCGCGGCACGACCACGCTCCTGGCTGAGCAATACATGAGCGCGGCCGAGACCTTGGCCGCCAACGCCGTCAAGAACCTGCGGCCGCTCACCGGCTGCAACCCAGACGACGCCGCGGGTCGCGACGCCTGTGCAAACGGCTTCATCGATCGCTTCGGCGCCAAGGCCTTTCGTGCTCCGTTGGCAGACGCCGAGCGAACGCGCCTGACCACGCTGTATGCCAGCGCGAGCTCGGCGTGGGGCTTCACGAAAGGTATCGAGCTGACCATGGCGGCGATCTTGCAGTCACCGCGCTACCTGTACCGCGTCGAATTCGGAACCGCGGCGCCAGCAGCGCCCAACGTGAAGGCGCTCACGCCGTTCGAGCTCGCGTCGCGCCTCTCGTACTTGCTGTGGGGCTCGATGCCCGATCAACCGCTGCTCGACGCGGCCGGCGCCGGGCAGCTCACCACGCGCGAGCAGCTCGCGACGCAAGCGCGGCGCCTGTTGGCCAGTGACCGCTGCCACTACGTCATGACCGACTTTCATCGGCAGTGGTTGGGGCTCGATCTGATCGACGGCTTCGACTCGGTCGCCGACGGTTTCAGCAACGACCTGCGCCCGCTGATGCGGCAAGAAACCACGCAACTGGTCGAAGCCGCGATCTGGCAAGGCGGCGGCAAGCTGTCGACGCTCTTGACCGCGCCGTTCTCGTTCATGAACGCGCGATTGGCCAGCTTTTACGGGGTCAGCGGGCCGAGCGGCGACAGCTTCGAAAAGGTCGCTTTGGACCAGCAAGAGCGGCTCGGCATCCTCACGCAGGGCGGCATTTTGGCGGCTCATTCGCACGCAGCCAAGACGTCGCCGGTGCTGCGCGGCAAATTCGTGCGCGAGCAGCTGTTGTGCAATCCGCCGCCACCACCGCCGCCCGGCGTCGACTTCACGGTCGCCGAGAAAGACTCGAGCCTGACGGTGCGCGAGCAAAGCGAGATTCATCGCGCCGACGCCGCCTGCGCTGCCTGTCACCGCTTCATGGACCCGCTGGGCTTGGCGTTCGAAGGTTTCGACGCCGTCGGCCGCTACCGCACGCTCGAAAATGGCAAACCCGTCGCTACCTCAGGCGAGCTTTCGGGCAGTGACGTGGACGGCACCATCGACGGCCCCACCGAGCTGGCGCAGAAGCTCGCTACCAGCACCCAAGTCAAGAGCTGCGTCGTCCGGCAATGGTTTCGCTACGCCTACGCCCGCGATGAAGTGAGCGAGCAAGACGGCTGCAACGTCGCCAGTTTGGAGAGCAACTTCGCCAGCAGTGACGGCAATATCCCCGAACTGTTGTTCGCGCTCACCCAAACCGACGCGTTCCAGTACCGCAGCGTTGCCGCAGGAGAAACGCCATGAAAGCCATCAGTCGCCGTCGCTTGTTGCGTGGCTTGGGCAGCGTCGCCGTCGGGCTACCGCTGCTCGACGCGATGGCGAATGTGTCACCGTTCGGCAGCACCGCGCTGGCCCAAACCGCGCCGACCAAGCGCTTCGTGGTTTGGTTCACCGGCAGCGGCAGCATCCTCGACAAGTGGCGGCCCAGCGGCACGACCGACAATTTCCAGCTCGCGCCGATTCTGGCGCCGCTCGAGCCGCACAAAGACCACTTAGTCGTGGTCGACGGCTGCACCCTGAAACACCAGGGCGGCGACGCTCACACCGACGCGATGGGCGCTTGCTTGACCGGCACGCCGCTGCGCCCGACCAGCAGCGGCACCGGCTACGCCACCGGCATTTCGATCGACCAAGTGATCGCCGAGCATATCGGCGCCACGACCGCGCTCAAATCGCTGGAGCTGTCGGTCAGCAAGCTTCCAGTCAGCGTTTGGACGCGGCTGGCCTACGCGGGTGACAACGAGCCGATCCCGCCCGAGCACGACGCGCAAAAGGTGTTCGCGCGGCTGTTCACGGCCGACGCGATCGGCGGCCAGAACGACGCTGCGCTGGCGACGTTGAAAGCCCAAAGAAAGAGCGTTCTGGACGCCGTCGCCGACGACTACGGCAGCCTGTCGAAGCGCCTCGGCAGCGACGACCGCAAACGCATCGATCAACACTTCAACGCCATTCGCGAGATTGAAACCCGCCTCGACAACGCCATGCCGAGCGCGGGCTCGTGCGCCAAGCCTGCGCAGCCGCCAACCTACGCCTCGCTCGAAGCGATGGGCGACGCTGGCTACCCGTTGATGGGAAAACTGATGATGGACCTGATGGTCACGGCGCTGTCGTGCGACCGCACGCGGGTCATCACGCTGCTCTGGGAGCACGCCGCCGAAAACCAGCGTTTCCCGTTCATTGGCGCCGACGTCGAGCACCACGAGGCGATCCACAACAGCCAATTCGGCCCCGTCCAAACGATCCTGACCTGGTTCACCCAGCAGCAGGCGTACCTGCTGTCGAAGATGAAAGAAATCAAGGAAGGCGACGGCACCCTACTCGACAACACCTTGATCTTCTCGACCAGCGAGCAGTCGAACGGCACCACGCACAAGCACGACGACATGCCGTACCTGCTGCTCGGCAAGGCCGGCGGCGCCCTGAAAACCAAGCGTTGGCTGCGCTACTCGGGCACCGAACCTCACAACAACTTGCTGGTTTCGATGCTGAATCTGTTCGGTGTCGAGGCCAAGACGTTCGGTAAACTTGACTGGTGTACTGGACCACTTTCTGGCCTGGTTTGAGCCAGATCGAAATGGATTGGGAAGCGCGTTGGCACTCACTCACATGAACCTCTGGAGTCCGATGGCGAAAATCACGCACGAACGCTGGTTTTTCCCGAGCGTGCTCGCGCTAGCGGTCACGACGGTGGGGCTGCGCGCCAAGCCGGCGCATGCCGAACAAGTCGTGGTGGCCGACGTGGCTTACACTCACTCCGCCCAAACCACCAAGGACTCGCACTACCGCGTCAACCCCACACCAGCGACGCCCGCCAACTGGCAGAGCCCGGTGAACTACGCGCAGGGCTCGGTCCACGTACGGCTCCAGGTGAAGACCAAGCCGAGCGCAACTCCGACGCGCTACCAAATCTGCTTCGAGATGAAGCAAAACTACTGCTGCACCGATCAAGCGCCGGTCTACACGACGACCGGCGTCGTCGAGTGGGACACCGACGTCGAAAAGCTGTGGCGCCCCGGCCCGGTTGATTTCACCAAAGGCATCGTCGGCAGCGCGCTGATCTTGAAAGACACGAACAACGTGAAGCCCGCGCCGGAGAATGTCGGCGAAGCCACGTCCGCGCTGTACATGCCGAGCGACGTCGCAGTCACGGTCACGCTCGTCTCGTCGGGCGCCGTGTTCCAGCCACCCAAAGATCCCGAGCTGCCGAGCGGCGGCAGCGGCGGCGGTGGCGGTGGCGGCGTGGCAGCGGGCGGCGGTGGCACGGCTGGCACCGAAACGGCGGCGGGCAGCCCCTCAGCCGGCACGGAATCCGGCGGCGCTGGCGGCGCACCGGTCGTACCAGTGCAACCGTCCGGCGGCACCGGCAGTCCCCCCGCGATCATGCCGGCGGGCAGCGCCTCACTTCAGGATACGGCCGGCGCCAGCACAGGGCTCGCCACCTCATCCAACGACGAACCAAGCTGCAGCACCGGCGGCAAGACCAGTACCAACCACGACGCGCTCCTGATTGCGGCGGTTGCGTTTGGCAGTCTGTTTTCCCGAAGACGCGCGACGCGCCGCTGACGCTGCCGCCTCTCGATCGTCAAGGTCGGCACTGCATTGTTGCGAGGGCGCCCGTGACGTCACGCCCGCATCGGCGATAGCCGCCTAAATTGCGGCTACGCCTCGGTCAGAACTGGGCTGGGTGCCTGGCAAATGCGGCGCAGGCGACAGCCAAGCGCCGCGTCGCGCCGCAAGCTCTTGCGCGCTCGAGCTTGCGCGCTCCGCCTGCTCAGCCGAGCATGCCTGACCATGGTGACTCGTCTGCATTTGATTCGGCACGGCGCGACGACCCTGAGCGCGGA
>JBBSAB010000076.1:0-38527 GCA_038252755.1 Polyangiales bacterium
CGCCCGCTCAGCCTGGCTTCTGGCGAGGCTTTCGTGAGGACCAAGCGACCTTTCCGGTCGCCTCTCGTTGAGCGTACGTGGGTACGTGAGCACCGGACCGGAGCGAAAACGAAGCCAGAAGCCAGGATCAGCGGGCGTGGCTGCCAGCTGAAATGAGACCAATGATGAGCCGCCTTCCTGTTGTCCCCCGCTCGCCGCCACGGCCTAGAACAAGCCGATACTAAAGTGGAATGCGCCGAGGCTTTCCCAGAAGCGCTGGCGCTTTCGGGAGGGGGCGATCTGGTCCATCAGGCGCTCCAAATTGAAGCCGTAGTCGAATACGAGCGGGCCAACGGGGGTGGAGATGCGGATACCGGTGCCAGCGGCGTAGCGGAGCCGGAAGCTCAGATCCTGGAACGCGCGGATCGAGCTCCACAGGTTGCCGGTGTCGAGAAACAGCGCGGTCTGCACGCTGCCGGTGAGCGGGATACGCAGCTCGGCGCGCGGATTGATGAACACGTCACCGCCGCGGATCAAGATGCGGTCGACGGTCAGCAGCTCGTTGTCGCCCGGATCGGACGCGGCGAGGGCGTGCGAATCCAGCAGCTGCTGGGCGATGTCCTCCGGGATCAGCGAATCTTGGGTGAAGCCGCGGATGGTGTCGACGCCGCCCATGAAGAACAAGCGATCGGGGTAGGTGTGCGAGCGCTCGATCAGCTGGCTATTGAGCCCCCAGCGAAACGACAACGCCAGCGCCATGCCGCGCTTGGTGATCGGTATGTAGCCGGCCACGCGCGACGTGTACTGGATGAAGTCGCTGACCACCGGGTCGAACGGTCCGGTGCCACTGCTGTTTGCTGCGGCGCTCGCGGTGTCGCCGACCGGCTTGGCGTGAACGTGCTCGATCGAGCCCGAGATCAGAAAGCCGCGCGTGGCGTCGAGCGGTACGTCGCGCTGATCCCAGGTGGAGGAAGCGCGCTCGGCGGTCACGAACGTCGTGCCTTCGGGCACGCGAAACGTCGTCAACTGCCCGCTGTCGCGGATGTATTTCACAAGCCCGCCGGTGTCGCCGAGAATCGTGGCGGTGTTCAGCTCGAACGAGCTACCAAGCTGCGCCGACAAGCGGCGTTCAGGCCGGAAGATCAACGTCGGGATGAAGGCGTCCTTCACCAAGCTGTAGTCGCGCGCGTTGTCGCGGACGTCGATCGCCTCGACGTTCAAGCGGAACAGCGGCCCCAAGCCGATCTCCGGAAACTCGACGCTGGCTGAGTTGTGCCGCCCGAAGCGGGTCTCGACCGCCTCGTGCTTGGCGCGCACGTCCGGCTCGATGATGAACTGCTGCGGCAAGAAATTGAGCTGCGAACGCAGCGTGAGCCCAATCGCCTCGCCACCCAGGTTGCGGTGGCCATACTCGAAGGAGATCCGAAAGCCCTCGCCGCTGCTCAGGCCCGGCCGCACGTCGACGTACTGCGCCAGCCGCTCTTCGACGTTGATGATCACGACCTTCTCGCGCGCAGGCACGTAGGGGTCCTCGAAGCCGACGCTCACGCTGCCGAACACACCCAACGTCGCCAGCCGCTCTTCGGTGCGGCGCACCAGGCTGCGGCGGTAGATGCCGCCGATTTCGAGCGCGATTCGACTGCGGATCAGCCGCTCGCTGGTCACCTCCGCGCCACGCACGACGATCCGCGAGACCCGCACCTGCTCGCGTTCGCTGATCACGAAGCGCGCGCGGCCGCGCGTGTGGTCGGGTGAAAGGTCGAGCTCCACCTCGGCGTCGGCGAAGGCGAAGCCCTCTTCCGCGTAGGTGTCGAGCACGCGACGTCGCGCACGGTCGAGCTCGGCTTGGCTGAGCGGCACGTTCAGCGAAAGCTCGGAGGCTTTGAACAGTCGGCTCTCGACCAGCGCGCTGTTGCCCTCGAACGCCACGTCGTACAGGTATGTGCGCGGTCCGAGGCGGATTGGCAGCGACAACGAGCCTTCGGCCGAACAATGCTTGCCGCGCTTCGGATCGGCTAAACAACCGAGCGCCGCGTCGGGCGCGGGCAACTCGAGCGGCAGCCCTAAATCGTCGTAGTTGCAAGCCGTCTTGCGGGCGGCTTGATTGCCCTCCGGCAGACATTCTCCGACCGGCGAACGCCGATCACACGTGCGGCGAACTAGTGACAGTGGGCCCACACTGGCCGACAGGTAACCCTCGGAGCGATACAGATCGCGCAGGTGATCGATGGCCTTCTCGTAGACGTCGGGGACGTAGTAACTGTACGGATTGAAGTCGCGCGGCGCGTGGCGTGGAGCCGCGCTGTGGTTGGGGCCGTACGCCGATTCGGTCACGCGCGGATCGACAGGACCAAGCAGCTCGGCGCCGGGCAGCTCGGCCAAGAAGCTGTCGATCTCGGCGTCGACGTTGCTCGACTTGAAATGCGTCAAGCACGGATAGCGGCGGGCGGTCACGCGCAGCGGTTCACCCTCGCGAATCGTAAACACCAGATCGCTAACCGCCGAACCCGGGCGGGTGCGGATGCTCGGCGTCACCTGCACGTCGAGCCGACCGCGCGTCAGGTACTGCTGGCGCAGCTTTTCGGCCAAGCTCTCGGGCGCGCGATCGTCGGTCTCTTCGAGCGACAGTACCGCGAGTAGCTCGTCCGCGTCGAATAGCCGATTGCCCTCGAACGAGATGCGCATGCGCTGATCGGCGCGCACGTTGACCTTGAGCAACAGTTTGCCAGCCGCGTCGGCCTCGAGCTGATGCTCGACTGTGGCGCGGTGAAAGCCGCGCACGCGCAGCAGCGTCTCGAACTTGCGGTCAGCCGCCTCGAGCTGCTCCTGATCGGCGCGATCGCCGCGGTTCAGCGCGTATTGGCCGAGCAAATCGTGAAGTACTGGATCGTCGGGCTCAGGCCAGGCGTAGAACCTGCGTTGCGCGATGCGCTTCGGAGGCCCCGGCACCAGATCGATGCGCAAAGCGACGCGCAGCGGATCGTCGGTGTCGATCGCGGTCAGCGTGGCGCGCGCGTTGGGAAAGCCGTGTTTGGCGTGCTCTTCGCGCAGGCGCAGTTGAATGCGCTGTAGATCTTCACTGGTCAGCTCGCGGCCGACTTGGACGCCGACCGCGCGCAGCAGCACATCGTCAGCCAGCACGCCGCCGGTCACGCGCACGTCGGCGATCACCCGGCGCGGCAAGACGACGAAGCGCAAGCGCACGCCGTCTCCGTCCGCCTCCACTTCGGCGCGCGCGTCTGCAAACTTGCCGCTCTCGAGCAGCTCGTCGAGCGAACGGCGCACCAGCTCCGGCGAGAGCACTTGCCCAGCCACCGCGCGTACGCTCGGACGTTCGCCGAGCCAGCGAGTGCCCGTGACGACTACCTCGACGCGGGTCAGCGGGCGATTGGACAGCGCCGACAGGTCCGGCGGGGGATGCAGCTCGGGTACACGCGCCTGCCCGAACGCCGTCGCCGCGGCACAGAGCAGCGACAAAACGAGCCGCGTGGCCTGGGCCAAGCGGAGCGTTCTGGGGGCGTGCATCGGCTCCCTTATACTGTGGTATGGGCCGGGAATGGTTCAGGCGTCGGCCTCGGTGCGCTCGTCGAAAAGGACCGAGCGCCCTCAACGAGGCCGCGGCCGCTGGCGGCGCATTTTGCTCTGGCTTTTCGGCGTCGGCTTGGCGCTCGTCGCGCTCACGTACTGGGCCGTCCACCGCTTCGAATGGGCCGGACCGCTGGTCGCCAACAGCCTGCGCGCGGTGATCGGCGTCGACAACGTCGCCCACCTGGAAGACCTCGTCTACGCGGTCGAAGATCACGTCAACCGTCTCACCCGTAAGAATGAGAAGCCGCAGGCGCACTGGCAGGTGCCCACGCCGGCCGCGGCACCAAGCGCGGCGCCCGCGGCATCGAGCGACGCGCCCCGCTTGCCGGCGTTCGCCCCGAAAGATCCGGGGCCGGCGCTCAAAGCTTGGTCCGCGCCTGGTGACGGCAAGTGGGTGCCAATCGCCGACACGCGTCGCCCGGGTGAGTCGCCATACATGATGAAGACACTGCTCCACCCCGACGCCGGTCGCTCGTGGGCAGAAGTGTTCGTTGTGGCGATCGATCTGCGTCGCGTGCGGCTGTACGCGGTCGCCGGGACACGCGAGCCGGCAGCCGATTCGCCGGAAGGCGAAAAGTACCAACGCTCGGCGCTGATCCCGACCGATCACGCTCAGGAGCTGCTCGGCGCGTTCAACGGCGGCTTCATGACCGAGCACGGCGGCTACGGCATGAAGCTCGACGGGGTGACGCTGGTCAAACCCAAGCCGAACGCGTGCAGCATCGCGGTTTACAACGACGACTCGGTGCGGATCGCACCCTGGCGCGATTTAGCCGCAGATGAAGCGCAGATGCGCTGGTTTCGCCAAACGCCCGAGTGCATGTGGGCAGCGGACAAGCTGCATCCAGGCTTGGTCGGCGGCAATAGCCTAAAATGGGGCGCGACCCTCGACGGCGACACGGTGATTCGCCGCTCGGCGATCGGGCTGAACGCTGCGCGCGACGTGCTGTACGTGTCGATCACCAATCACACCTCGGCGCGCGTGTTGGCCGACGGCATGCACCACTGCGGCGCGATCGACGTTGCGCAGTTGGACGTGAACTGGAGCTACCCCAAGTTCGTGACGTTCGAGCTCGGCGGCGGCGGCCCGGAGCGCCAAGCCGTCGCGTTGGCGGACGGCTTCGAGTATTCGCCGGACGAGTACATTCGCAAGAAACAGCGCCGCGATTTCTTCTACCTGATGCGCAACGACACCGGCGTTTCGCCGCCGAACGGCTACGCTGCGAAGGAATGAACGGTGTCTACCGGCACACATCATTCATCCCCGTTGGCTGCCGCACTGCAGCCCTATTGCAGAAACTGCCGTAGCGTCGCTGGGCCACGGCGAGCCAGCGCTTCGGGCTGCTATCGACCTGGCCGCTCGTCGCGAGACCCTGCGAGATTAACAGGGAGGACGGGAGGACGGGAGGAACGGGAGGTTTTGGTTGTTCGCCGCGCCTTCGGCGCGCACCAGACGCCAGCGTTCGGAAACGGCTTCAGCAACTTCACGGGCGGCAGCGCGCCCCCCCCCATTCTCGTCTCGCGGACCTCCCATCCTCCCGTCCTCCCCGTGAAGATTCAAGGCCCCCGAGACGACGGGCCAGACAGCGAACGGCCCGAGATGGTGTTCGGCTTCGCGGCGAACGAATTCGTGGAGGTGCGGTAGATGCCCGAGCTGCCCGAGGTCGAAGTCACGCGCCGGCGCATCGGCAAGCTGCTGGTCGGACGCAAGATCGCGCGGCTGGTCACCACCAAGCCCAGCTATTTCTTCCTCACCAGCCCGCGCAAGCTGCAGCAAGAGCTCGCCGGCCGCACGCTCGAGAAACTGGAGCGACACGGCAAGTACCTACTCGGGCGGCTCGACAGTGGCGCCACCTTGCTGCTGCACTTGGGGATGACAGGACAGCTGTTCGGCGAAGGCGCGCGCAGCATTCGCCTGCGGCGCGCGCCTGACCGGCGCTCCAAAGCCACGGAGCGCCCGCGCACCTTCTCGGCCGACCAGCACACGCATTTGCAGTTCGAGTTCGCCGACGGCGGGCCGCGCGTCTTCTTTCGAGACACGCGCAAGTTCGGCAAGGTGCTGCTGGTGCCGCCGGGTAAGAGCGACGCGCGGCTCGACAAGCTCGGCATCGATGCGCTCGAGGCCGTCGGCAGTCATCTGTTCGACGCCGCGCGCGCGCGAAAAATTCCCATCAAATCTTTGCTGCTCGATCAAGCGGTGATCGCCGGCATCGGCAACATCTACGCCGACGAAGCGCTATTCCTCGCCGGCGTGAGCCCGAAACGGGCCGCCCATCGCGTCGACGCCGAGGCGTGCGCAGCAATCGTCGCCGCGGCGCAGCAAGTCATGCGCCGCTCGATCCAAACCGGTGGCTCCAGCATCAGCGACTACGTGAACCCGGACGGTTCCGACGGCGGCTACCAGAACGAGCGCCGCGTTTACGGGCGCGAGGACGAGCCCTGCCCGACCTGCGGCGCCCCGATCGTTCGCGTGGTCATCGCCCAGCGCTCTTCGCACTTCTGCCCAAGCTGTCAGAAGTAGCTCGTAGCTAGAAACTAGAGAGCCGGCCGAAGGCTGGATTTGGGAAAACCCGCAGGAATGCGCGTTTCTGCCCTGCGCCATCCCTCGAACTGACCGTCAGATCAGTAACCGCACGGCGCATTTATCCGCGTAGAAATTGGACCGATTCCTGGGGGACGCGAGGCTCTTAATCCGGTCACTCACCGCGAGGTCGGGGACCTTGGGGTTTACCCCGAAAAACCCTCCCCCCAACGACCCGCGAGCAGCCAGTCACCTGGCCGCATTGGCGGGGCCCTAACCGAAAAAAATCCCCACCTGATGAAGCCCGCGAACGCCCGCGTCCTCTCCACCACCCCTGGTTCCCGTGGCCCCCGGATGCGGGTCGGCTTGGTGCTCTCGGCAGCGCTGGCCGCCTTGGGCGTGGTTTCGCATGCCTCCGAAGCGCGTGCCGACCTCACGATCGCGAAGGGCGACAAGTGGGAGGTTTCGACCAACGGCCGGGTGAACGCTTTCCTCAGTTACATCACCGGCGACGGGTACCCCGCCAAGAACAAGGGCCAGACGCACAATATCGCCGCCGGTGCCGGCCTCGAGTCGTTTCAAACCGACGCGAACAACAAGCTGTCGACGCTGCGTGTCCGCAGCGGCTTTCTCGGCAACGTGCTCGGCTTCAGCGGCAAGCTGCAGGTCAGCGACACCACCACCGCCAGCACCCACTTCGAAATCTGGAACACGATCGGTACTGCCCGCTCGAAGGCGGCGGTGAACGCGCCCGACATTCGCCAGGGCTACGCCAAGATCGAAGGCCCGTGGGGTGCGTTGCTCGCAGGTCGCTCCTTGGCACTGTTCATGCGCGGGGCGATCTCGCTCGACTTCAACTACCAACACGGCAACGGCCTAGGCTACCCGTGCGCTTCCGACAACAGCGACCCCACCTGCGGCATGGTGGGCTACGGCGTGATCTTCGCTGGCTTCAATCCGCAGCTGACCTACACCACACCAAAGATGGCGGGGCTCGAGGTGTCGGTCGGCCTGTTCGATCCAGTCAACGCGCCAGGTAAGTTCGAAGCCACGCCGTGGCCGCGCATCGAAGGCGAAATCGATTATGACGCCGATTTCCTACTCAGCGGCGTGAAGAGCAACTTCCACGCGTTTGCCAACGGCATGGTGCAGACGCTCAAGGAACAGGGCAACCCGGATCGCGCGCCGCGCATGCCCTACAGCCCCGAAAGCACGACCCCGTGGGGCATCAACGTCGGATTTTGGGCCGAGCTGTTCCATATTCGCGCCGGTTTCTCGATGTTCCAAGGCAAAGGCCTGGGCATGAACAACGCCTTCGAAAACACGCCCGCGGTCTTCGACAGCGATCCGGGCGTCGACATCAACGGCAATCCCCACAATCCGCAGGCGCCCCATCCGCGCAAGTTTGATGGTTACTACGGTGTGATCGGTCTGAACCTGCAGCCAATCACGCTCAACGCCGGCTACGGCATCACGCGCGTCTTCGCGACCACCAACGACTTCATCGCGGCCAAGACCAACGGCTTCGACCCGATCAAGACGCAGGCCGGTATCTCGGCCGGCATCAACTACGCGATCGGTGAGCACCTGGTGCTGGCGCTCGAATACTTCCACGCCGATCACACTTGGTACTTCGGTGACAAGCAGCGGCTGAACGTCGTGAACTCGGGCCTCACGGTCCTTTGGTGATCAAGACAACTCGCTTGGAGAAGAACATGAAGAAATGGCGCTATGTAGTACTTTCTGGGGCCGCGTTGTCTTGGGGCGCTTGCGCTGATCTGCCGTCGTTTCCGGAGGGTTTGAACAACACGACCGGCGGCAGCGGCGGCAGCGGCACCACCAGCTCGAGCGGCTCCGGCACGGTGATTCCGAACGCCGGCAACGCCACGACGGCGGCGGGCACCGGCAGTTCTACCGGCGGCAGCGGGAGCGAGACAGCTGGTACCGGGAGCACGACCGGCGGCGCTTCCGGCGCCGCTACCACGGCTGGCACCGCCAGCGGCGGCACCGCTGGCACCGCGAGCGGCGGCATGAGCGGCAGCGGCGGGGCGATGGCCAATCCGCAAGCAGAGATCGACGACGCCGTGAAGAACCTCAAAGCTTGGCGCTACGAGAATCCGTGCGGCGCAGTTGACGGCCACACCTTGACCGACGGCCAGTGCAACTCGGGTGAGATCTGCTGGCCGAATAGCAACAAAGCGCACTTCGCCGAAAAGAAAGTGATTCAAATCGGCGGTACCCCTGGTCACCAATATGACGTGACGCTACGGATTCGCGGCGCGATCGAGCCCCGCGACTACCCGTCGAACTGCGCTTTCTTGCCGGGCGGTGCCAACGGAACGACGGTCACCCTGATCGAGAATTGCGACGGCTTCGCCAACCAGGGACAGGTGACGTTCAATGTCTTCGAGTTCGCGATCGAAGAGCCGAAGCACGTCTACTACCTCAATGGCGTCAAGCTTCACCCTCCGCACCGCGTCGACAGCATCGACCAGAACTTCACCGTTCGCGTAGCTGGTGGGACCAAGATCAACTTCAACTTCGACGATCTCAACGGCGGTGAAATCCGCAATTGCAGCATTACCGTCCCAGGCATCCAGCCCTACCCCAAGAGCTTTGACGGCCAATTCTTCCAAATCGACGTCGTCGACGCCAAGCTGGCACCCTGAGCGCCGTTCAGTAGGTCTCGCTCGCACTCGGCGGCATACAGTCGCCGCAAAATTGAGCAGGCAACGCAGAATCCTGACCCCGAACAGAACACCACCGCGGCTTAACCCATAGCCGACAACATCATCGCCCGACGGTCACGGGCACACCAAGACTTGTGATGGCCGGAAACAGCACGTTGCCGTAGAATCCGCATGTTGGCAGCTCGGACCACCACCCCCAGTCCGTTGCGTCTCGCCTCGGCCGGCTCGACAGAGCCAGTCCTGGACGACGCAGCGGCGTCGTTTGCCGTCACGGCGATGGTGGAAGGGCTGCGTCGTTCTGATCCTGCAGTGACGCGACGTTTCTTCGAGATGTACGCGGGAAGAGTAGAGCGGACACTAAGACGACTGTTGGGCCCGAGCGACGACATGGAAGACCTGGTTCACGACGTATTCGTCGACGCGCTCGAAGCGATCGACAAACTGAGAGAGCCGGCAGCGCTTCCAGGTTGGGTGACGGGCATCGCGGTCATCACCGCCAAGCGGCGGCTGCAGAAGCAGTACCGTCGGCGCTGGCTTTCGCTGTCACCCACTGGTGTGCTGCCAGAGCAGCCCAGCTCGCCGGTCGACGTCGAGTCGCGCGCGGCGTTTTCCTCGATCCACGAAATCCTCAACTTGATGCGGCCCGACGACAAGATCGCCGTCCTGCTCTATCGCGTCGACGGCCTCACAGTCGACGACGCGTCCGAGGTGATGGGCATCTCGAGCAGTACCTTCAAGCGTCGGCTGCGGCGCGGCGAACGCCATTTGCTGAAGCTCGCCAAGCGCTCGACCACGCTGCGCATCTGGCTGGGCGAAGACGGGAGGCCATCGTGACTGACCCGGTAGCGCGTTTACTCGAAACTTACGCCGAAGGGCTGGAAGCTGGCCCGCACGAATCGACGAACATCAACCGGCTGGAACAGCGGGTTCGCGGCACGCTGCGGGAACGCGCTTCCGCGCGTAAACGCACGATCACTCGCCTGCAAGCCGGGCTGGCGATGGCCGCCGCATTCGCCTTGGTCTCGGGCGGCGTCGCCTACCAGATCGGTCGTGGACACTCCACGCCAGCCGCGACGGCTGCAATGCCGGCCGGTGAGTGGCTGTCAACAACGACGGGCGTAGCCGAAGAGCGCAAGTTCGACGACGGCTCATTGGTACGGCTCGAGAGCGAGTCGAGCGCGCGCGTGCAATTCGTCGAGGCCAAGGGCGGCCTCGTGCATTTGGATCGCGGAGCCGTAAAGCTCAAGGTTCACCACCGCGACGGCTCGACCTGGCGCGTGGCTGCCGGCCCGTACGAGGTCGAAGCCATCGGTACGGAGTTCATCGTCGATTGGGTGGCGAATCGCGACAAGCCGCTGCGCGTGAGCGTGACCGAAGGTACGGTCGCGGTGCGTGGTCCGGCGTTCCGCGGCACACGCTTCGTGTCGGCGCACCAGATGGTGGAGGTCGCCTCGCAAGAAAGCGCGGCCGTAGCCAGCGCTACGCCCGAGCCGATGCCGGTTGCGGTCGACAGTCTCTCGCCGGAAGCCGAAGCCGAAGCCGTGGCTCCGGAAGAGACGACCGCCAGCGCTCCGCGCGTTCGCAATGAGCCGTCGTGGCGCGCGCTCGAGGCCAGTGGCAAGTATGCCGACGCGGTTAAGACCGCGGAGCGACACGGGCTCTCGGGCATCTATCAGGGCGGCGCCGCCGACGACCTGCTGGCGCTGGCACGTGCTTCCCGGTTCGCGGGCCGCATGGATGTCGCGCGTGAAGCGCTGATGGCTTGCCGGGCGCGTTTCTCTGGCTCGCAGCAAGCTGCCATGTCCGCCTTCCTGCTCGGTCGCTCGGCCAGTGGTGCACAAGCCGCCCAATGGTTCTCGGCCTACTTGAAGGAGCAGCCAGGCGGTGCACTAGCCCGCGAAGCGCTGGGCCGGCTCGTCGAAGCCTACCAAGCTGCGGGCGACCGCGTGTCGAGTCGCGCCGCCGCCGAGCGCTACTTGAAGATCTACCCGGATGGGCCTCACGCGACGCTGGCGCGCGAAGCACTCCACAGGTGACAATACGCTGAGTGAACAGGCTCCTAGCGGCAGCGTTCGTTGCACTAGGCGCCCTTGGACCGGCACGTAGCTGGGGCGAGGAAGCGCCGCGCAACTACGTGGTGCTCCTGTTACCGGAGCACGAAACACCGACGTCACGCCGGCTCAAGGCCGAGGTCGCGAAGCTGGATCTCGCGGTGCGGGTCGCGCCGACGGACGAGCCCGTCGATCCCGACGAGCCGCGCATGGCGCAGCTGGCGCAGTTCTTCGGCGGTGAAGCGCTGGTGTTGCTCTCGAGCGACGGCCGTGTCGCAACGATTTGGTTCAGCCAGGCCGGCCAAGGCGAGAAGCTCAAGCGCGTCGTTCAAGCCGAAAGCGGCTCTCCCGATCTGCGTTCCGAGTCGGTGGTGGTCGGTACCGTAGAGCTCTTGCGCGTTCGACTGCTGACGCGGCGAGAAGCTCCCGAACCCGAGCCACCGCCACCGCCACCAGCGCCAGCGCCAGCGCCAGCGCCAGCGCCAGCGCCGCCAGTTCAACCGGCCTACCGCCCGTTAACGATCGGCGCAGTCGTGGGGCTCGACAAGGCCGGCTCCAAGTTTAGCTTTGGCTCGAGCTACCAGCTGAACGTCGACTTCCAAGTCATGAAACCGCTCGCGCTGCGCGCGCTGGTGCGACTGCCGGCGGCGAGCTCGCAAACCACCTTGAACGGCGCGACCGCCGAAGTGCAGACGGTGGTTGCCGCGGGTGGATTGGCGCTCGGATTCGATCCCGTTCCATCGCTGCGCCTCGACGTCTTCGCTGGGCTCGGGGGAGCACACGTCGTCGCGCTCGGGTTTTCGCCGCCAGGCAAGCAAGCGGTGACTCGCCAGCAGTCGAAATGGATCTTCGTCGGCGTTGGTGGCGGTCGCGCCGCGTTCCAGATCGCACCGATCCTCAACGTCACCGCGCAAGCTGGCCTGGCAATGTCAAGCGTTCCCGTGGAAATCGTGATCGATCGCGAGGTCGCGGCCGTGTGGGGCCGCCCTGCCTTGTTCTTCGGTATCGGGCTCGAGCTGCGCCCAGCGTTGAAGTAGGGGTCGCCCCGCTGCAGCGCTACGGCATCGGCGTCTCATCGAGAGCCGTCGTACGGTAAAAAGTCGCAGCGGCGGCGAACTCCGGCGTCATCGGATCGGGTACGGCGTCGATCCACAGCTCGTCGGTATTGCGCAGATGGATGACGCTCTTCAGGAAGTTCGAGGAGCGGAAGGTGATGGCTTGCGGGTCGGCCATGCCAGGTTCCGGGCAAAAAGTCGCGTCAGCCAGGAACAACGGCTCGCTCGACGCGGGCTGCATGTACAAGCGCGATCCGGAGTGACGGAAGAACGTGCCGATCTTGCTGACCGCCCGGAACGACACGCAGGTCTTACCTGCGGCGTTCTTCTTCTCGTACAAACCCGGAATCATCTCGAAGCTTGCGGCATCGACCTCCGGCGGGGACGCCATGTCGATGACCGCGATGAAGCCCTCGCCGTCAAGGTGCCGCACGTACTGCTCCGGAAACGAGTACGGCACGAACGACGCCGTGTAGAGCGGCGGCGCATCCCAAGCCGGCACGTCGGGCGCCCCGCCGGCGCCGGACGTGCTCACGTCGTCGGGCTTGCCGCCCGCGCCGCTCGTACCACCTTGCGCCGCGTCCAGACTGCCGCCTTCGCTGACCGCGCCACCGATCGGCACGACGCTCACCGAACCGCCGACTTCGTTCTTGCCGGCGAGCGAGAGATTGCCGCTGTCGATTTGGTCGACGACGACGAGCCGCAAGCTGCCGTCGCAAGACATCGCCGGCAGGGCGAGCAGCGCTAGCCAGGCAGCTCGAGACGGCACGATTCGCAGCACACTTCTAGTGTACCCGCTCGGCCCCCGGCGCGGCACCCTCACGGCTTCTTCAGGTAGCTGGTGTTTTCGCCCATCGCCTGACTGGTTTTGAGCTGAGGACCGGTCAGAGCGGCGTTGTAGATGCGCAATTCGCTGATTTTTCCCGCGAAATAGTCGTCGGCCGCAAACTGGGAGCGGCCGACCCAGTTATTCACGTCGTTGATCGCCGACAGCGGCAGGCTCAGCGTGACCTCGCCCCCCACCGCGTCGCCGTTCATGAACAGTGTCAGCTTGTGGGTGGTGCCGTCGACGACCACCGCCAGCTGCGTGAGCGTCGCACTCAGATCCACGGTCGAGTCGGTGAAGACTTCCGCCGGCGGCGTGGCGCTGGTGTAGCAGGCGCGCAGTTTGCGTGCGCTGAGGAACAAGTACTTGTTGCCCTTGCCTGCCACGTCTTCGGCCATGTCGCTCGAACCAAAGTCGAAGATGCGTTGCCAGTCGCCGCCTGCCGAACCCGTCCAAGTCACATACGCCTCGATCGTCACGCTCGTGAGCCCACTGATCATCGTATTGGGCAGATCGAGGTACTGCCCGCTCGTGCCGCCGGCGAGGTTCAGCGCGCCGCCGCTGATCGTCGCGCCGCCCTTCAACGTGCCGTGCTTGGTGCCCAACGAATCATTCGCGTCGGCCTCGAAGCTGTAGCGGTGGATAATCGAGTTTTGCAGCGGGACACAGCTGGCGCCGGTCACCGAATCGGTATCGGAAGCACCGCAACCGCATTTGCCCGGCGCGGTCTTGTCAGGATCGGTCGGGCACGCATCAGCGCCGCCACCGCCGCCTGCTCCGCCGCCACCTGTTGTTCCACCCGCGCCGCCCGCGCCACCACCACCCGTCGCGCCACCGCTACCGGCTGCGCTTCCGCCCGAACCCGCCGCGCCCGCCATCGCCATCGAGCCGCCCGCCGCGCTGCCACCCGCCGTCACGCCGCTGCCCGATGAGCCGGCCCCGCTGCTGGTTCCGGCGCTGGCCGTCCCGCCCGTGCCACCGCCGCCCGAGCCACCGTCCGGCGTGTACTGATCCCCCAGCCCGCCCGTCGGCTCTTCCTGGGCGGTGGCGCAGGCGACCAGCCAGCTACAACAGGAGAGGGCCCCTCCCAGCACTACTAGCGGGAAGCCAAACCGACGAGCACCTGACGCAAAAGAGGGTAGCACCCCCGTTGAGCCACCCTGCCCTGGCCGGGCAGGTCAGCTTTTGATGCAAAGCCGCCCGCTTGGACCAGCGTTCACGGGTAAGCGCGGCGCTTTTCGCCCGTGACTGAAAACTCCACGAAGCCGTTGTCACGGCTGCCCATCACGTAGACGCGCCAGATCGGCTCGTGTTGGGGGCTGGTACCGTCGCGCTCCAGGATCACGTTCGAGACCTTGCCCTCTTCGAGCTTGAGCTCGCTGAGCGAGCGTTTGATGAGCTTGGAAACGAGCCTGAAGTCGACGCTGTCTAGCGAGAACAGCACCTGTTGCAGTTGCTGCTTGTCGCTGCCGAGCCGGACTGGTTGCGGTCGCTCGACCTTGTTCGCCCACAGCTTGTAGCTGTCGACGTGATCGCGGTTCTTCGGATCCTGGGCTTCGAGCGTCGCGTAGTACTGCATCAAGACCAGCTGTTTGGCCATGACCGGCTTGCCGAGTACGGCCTCGTAACGCCTCTTCGCGATCGTAGCGTCGCCGAAGTAATCCTCTTCGACGAGCGGACCCGAGGGCTCATTGGGCGTCGCAACGGCGCCGCCGGGCGTAGCCGTCGCTTGCGGCGCTGGCGCGA
This sequence comes from Polyangiales bacterium, assembly GCA_038252755.1. Taxonomy (GTDB): domain Bacteria; phylum Myxococcota_A; class Polyangia; order Polyangiales; family Polyangiaceae; genus PMG-095. Next base: position 14,457 of record JBBSAB010000076.1, read on the forward strand.
AGCTCGGCGTCACCGCCGACGCGGCCGATGAGGCAAAGTACGCCGCCAGCACCCCCGCGATCGCGCCACCCACCCCGAGCAGCCCGGCCACGACCGCGATCGCGCCGGCGCAGCCGCGCTGCGCGTGCGGGACGTGGATGACCGGCATGGCTTGGGCGTGCACGTATTGCGTGACCGGGCGCTTTTGGGTCTGGACGAACGAGCTGGCGCCGCAAAATTGGCAGGTCACGAATTCGCGGTCTGGGTCGAGCTTCACGCTCGCGCCGCACTTGGGACAGGTTGCTGGAACGAGCTTCGCCACGGGGAGGAGTACTTTAGTATATAGAGCGCTCCGATGTCGTCCGACCACATGAAACGCGCTGCGGCGCTCGCCGCGCTCCAGCACTTGCCGCCGACGGGCGTCTTGGGTCTCGGCACCGGCTCCACCACGCGCTGGTTCATCGAGGCGGTCGGCGACTTGGTGCGCGACGGCCGAAAATTTTCGTGCGTGCCGACCAGTCGCGCCAGTCGCACGCTCGCCGAACAGTGCGGCATTCCGCTGCTCGACGACGCAGGGCCCTGGCAGCTCGACGTCTGCGTCGACGGCGCCGACGAGGTCAGCCGCCAGCTTGATCTGATCAAGGGCGGTGGCGGCGCGCACACGCGCGAAAAAATCGTCAACTTCGCGTCACGGCTGAACGTGATCATCGTCGACGACAGCAAACTGGTCGAGCACCTGGGCGAGAAGCGGAAGCTGCCGGTTGAGGTGTTGCCATTCGGTCTACACACGACAATGCAGGCGTTGCGTGCGCTCGGCGAGCCGGAGATCCGCAACGTGTCCGGAGCTCCGTTCCTGACCGACTCCGGTAACTACATCGTCGATCTGGCGACGGGGCCGATCGCCGAGCCCGGGCGGCTCGACCAGATTTTGCGCCGGTTGCCCGGCATCGTCGAGACGGGTCTATTCGTGGCCCGCGCCGACATCGTGATCGTCGCCGCCGAGGGCGGCGTCCGCGAGCTACGGCGCGGAAACTGAGCTAAGCTCGCCGGCATGTTGCGGCGGCTAGCGTCGGTCGGGGTCGTTTCGTTGGGCCTGATGTGCATGGCGATTCGCCCGCACGATGCGCCGCCGCCGCCACCGGTGGCCAAGCTTCCGCCGGTGCCGACCGCGAAGAAGGTGGTGAAAACACCGCCGCCCGCTCCACCCGCCGCGGCGAGCGTGCCGCCCAGTCCCAGTACTGCGCCCGCGACACCTCCGGCGGTGCCCGCTGCCGCCGCGCCGAACAGCGTCGAAAAGGCCCGCCAAGGCGTGGTCGTGCTCGAGCGCCAAGGCAAGCCACTCGCGCTCGGCATGGTGCTCGAGGGCGATGGCCGGATCCTGAGCGCGCTCTCGCCGCTGACCAACGGCAATTTCTTGAGCGCACGCTACGCCGACGGCGTCGTTGCCCCACTCAAGCTCGTGCATAGCGATCGCGGTTGGGATCTGGCGTTGCTCTCGCCGGTCACGACGCCCGCGCAACCACTCCACAAGGCGGGCCTGCGCGCCGCCAGGACACCGAGCTTCGTCGGTCTGCAGACCTTCAACCTGGCACCACCGAACACGCTTTCCGGCGCGCCCGCTGCGCTCAAGCTCTCGCCGGGCATGCTGGGCGGCGATTCGGCCGCGCTCGCCGGCGCCTACGAGCTTGGGCAAAAGCCAGCTCTCGTCGGCGCCCCAGTCGTGAACACCGAGGGCGAAGTCGTGGCGGTCGTGGCGCGCGCCTGCCCGGCGGGCAGCAACGCCGGCTGCGTGGCGGCGCCGTACGGTGCGCCGGTCACGGCGATCAAACAATTCCTGCAGCGCGTCCCGGCCGAAGCCACGTGGCTCGGTGTCGAAGCAGCCAGCGACGAAGCCACGGGCGTGCGTGGCGTCCGCATCGTCACGATCATTCCGGGCAGCCCAGCGGCCGTCGCGGGCCTTCGCCCGGGCAAGGATCCAGCGCAGGCCGACTTGGTCGTGGCAGTCGACGGGGTGCCCGTCACCACCCCCACTGAGCTGAACGAAGCCGTCCGCGCTCGCACCGCCCGCGACGCGGTCGAGCTCCTCATCTACGGCTTGGGCCGCTACCGCCACATCAGCGTCAAACCACGCCCGGCTCCCGAGCTAACCGCCCCGCCCTACGTTCAGCCCAGGCCGGGCAAGCCGCGGCTTCCCAATCCGTACCGCTGAGCGACGCCGAGTTAGCTTAGCTAAGCTAGTGCTTGGTGGATTGCTGCGCGTGTCGACGTTGCTGGTCTTGCTGTTCCCGAGCAGCAGCAGCAGCAGCGGCGAGCACGACGTAGCCAGTCGTCGATGCGGCAGCGCCATCGTTCACGCTTTGCGATTGGTCCGGCACCGCGGCAGGCAAGGGACCTGCGGGTTGCATGGTCAACGGCTGGCAAACGCAGCCGGACTCGCTGCCGCCAACGAGCACCAGCGCCGCCATGCGCATGCCGAGCTGCTCGCAACTCTTGACGCACGCCGACGGTCCCTGTCCGTAGGTCTCGAGCTGATCTCTATCGCTGAAGCCCGTACGCCCGCATGCCCCCACGCACACTGCGAGCATCACTCCCGCCGTGAGCCCGCGTTTCCACTCCCAACGCCGCTGACAGTCCATGGCCCCGTTCCTATTCGGAGTGCCGCGGCGCCGCCAGGACTTGCGGCCCGGGTCGGCGTCGCCCGGCAAACGGCCATGGGGCTGGGATTGGGAGGAACCCGAGCCTACCGGAAAAGAACGCGCAAACGACGAGTCGGCCGCCGGGCTCGGGCGCGAGCGCGGCATCCGGGGCGAGCGCGGCATCCGAGGGAGAATCTTTTTGGCGGATACGCTCTGGGTGGATTGACAGAACCCATCGATATCGAGGAGGATTTCGGGCTTCTACTCGGCCTTTTCGCCCAGGAACCCCCTCACGAGTGTCACGGCCCCTTCGCATCGAGGTAGCCGGCCAAACCGACGTAGGCCGTAAACGCGCTCACAACGAGGACAACTTCGCGATTATGGCGGAGTACGGCCTCTACGTGGTCGCGGACGGCATGGGCGGTCACGCCAGCGGAGAGATCGCCTCGAAGATGGCGGTCGACACGTTGCACGAGTTCTTCGCGGCCACCGCGGACGACCCAGAGCGGACGTGGCCGTACAAGATGGACCGCGCCAAGGGCTACGAAGAGAACCGGCTCATCACCGGCATCAAGCTTTGTAACCTGCGCATCTACGAGCAGGCGCAGAGAAATTCGAAGCAGCGCGGCATGGGCACGACCATTGTCACGCTGTTCGCAGTCGAAGACGGCGTGTACATCGCGCACGTCGGCGACAGCCGCGTGTACCGCGTTCGCAACGAGCAGCTCGAGCAGCTGACCGAAGATCACTCGCTGCTGAACGACTACAAGAAGATGAAGAAGCTGACGGAGGAAGAGATCGCCAACTTCCCCCACAAGAACGTGATCGTGCGCGCGCTGGGCATGAAAGACACCGTCAAAGTGGACACGCGCTTCGAAGCGCCGCGCGCCGGCGATGCGATGATCTTGTGCAGCGACGGTCTGTGCGGCCCAGTCACGGACGAGAAAATGCTCGAGATCGTGCTGAACGCGCCTGACTTGCCGACCGCGTCGAATCGGTTGATCGAGAACGCCAACGAAAATGGCGGCCCCGACAACATCACGTGTGTGATCGCGCGCTGGATCGAGTGACGCGCCGCTCGCGCGGCACTCGTCGACGCGTGCGAGTCGCCGCCGCGCGTTACTCCGTCCAGAAGTCTTGAACGAGCCACACCTTGCCGGCGGGCGTGGTGTAGATGCCGCAGGCCGTGTGCGTCGAGTCACCGACCATGTTGTCGTAGTGACCGCCGCCGGGACCCTCGGCCCACATCATGTCGAGACAACCTTTGAGCGTGGCTTCGACGCTGCCATAGCCGGGGCATTCGTTCTGGCCAGCGCCCTTCCACTTCACTTGATCGAGGCAGGCGTTGAACGCGCTGTGCGCCTTGCCCGTTTCGGAGTCGGTCTTGGCCTGACCGTCGACGCACGGTTCGGCCTTCGCCAACCGCGGAATCGGAGCGAGGCCCTTAGTCGCGCGCAGCGCGTTGGTGCGGTCGACGCAACGAATACGCGCGTCGCCGTACGGATCATTCGGGTTGGCGCCGGTGCCGGCGCTGCCACCGCTACCGGTCATGCCTGCTGCTCCAGCCTTGCCGTTGGTGCCAGCGCTGCTGGTCGTACCGCCTGCGCCGTTCGCACCCCCGCCGCCGTTTCGGCCACCACCGCTCACACCGCCCGCCGTCGCCATTCCAGCGCGGCCCGCCTCCCCGGTGTTGGAAGCGCCAGCGTGCGCGCCGCCTTGATTGCTCGAGCCGCCGTCCGTTGCGTTGCCGCCAGTAGCGGTCCCGCCTTGGCTGCCGTCATCCGCGGCGCTGCCGCTGCAGCCGAGCACGAGCACGCAGCCAGCGAGTAGCCGCAAGGGTCGCATGCAGATCAGCATCTCATGACAAATGCACGCGACGCTCGAAATGGCTCAATCGCCGGCAGCGAGCGACGACGAAAGGCATGTGATCGTCGTACCTCCGCCCACCTTCGCGCAGGGTGCGTGACAACTCATCTGGTGGCCTTGCTCGCGCGGCGCTCTTGCTCCCGACTCGCCTCTCGACTCGTCCGACTAGGTCTTGCCCTTCACTTTCATGCCGCGGCGCGCGGCGCGCGTGCGAGCCTTCCATTGCTGCTGTTGGGCTTGCTGCAGACGCACATCGACGCGTCGCTGCTGGTGTAGCAGCTCGCGTTCGAGCTTGCGCGCGCGCTCCAAGCGCTCGGCAGCCAGCGTGCCGGCCTCGATCGCCGCCAGCACCGCGCAGCCGGGCTCGTCTTGATGCTTGCAGTCGCGAAAATGGCAACGCTCCGTCAATTGTTCGATGTCGGCACTCTGACATTGGGAAAACCCCTAAAAACGATGCTTGAACGAACCGCGACACGCGCGGCGCGAAGAGCCATCGAGCGCCGTCGCAAGCGCGACGACACGACGGCTCAGGCGCAAAACCTCAGCCAGCTGTACTCGACAGCGCGACCGGAGGTGGCGTCAGCAACGTCCGCAGAAAGAGCGGACGGATTCTTGGACTTGGTCAGTCATTTTGAAACGGCTCCTTTTCTGCGTGTGGGGGTCCCAAAACTGGGAACGATGAGCAGGATGTCACGGGCCAGGCATAGCCGTAAGCGCACGATGAGCGTCGAGCGCGGTATCAGTCAACACGGCCAGCTGTTGCGGGCGATAGCCGGTGGCAATCTTCGTGACGACGATCACCCGCGCGCCCGCTGCGCTCGTAAAAGAGACGCGAAAGTCCTTCAGCGACAGGCATGCGCCGTCGTCCGTCTTCTTGATGCGACGATACGGGTGCGGCTCCGGCCCCAACTCGAGCACCTGACGGATCGGCGCTTCAATCTCGATCCCGAACTGCTGCAGCAGCGTCAGCTCCGCGCGCGCCTGCGACGAAAACTCCACCTGAAAGGCGCCCAGCGGATCGCGCAATCCGGCCGCTTCCTCCAGCCAACCGTGATCGGCGTCCGGGCGCGAGTCGGCGTACGGAATGTACGGCTTGATATCGAGCACCGGCGTGCCGTCCAGCAAATCCAGCCCATTCAGCGACAGCACCAAGCCGTCGATGCCGGTCAATTCGACCAGACTCATGCCGAGCGGATTCGGCCGATGCGGTGAGCGCGTCGCAAATACGCCGCGGCGCTTCTCGCTGCGCGGCGGCAACACCTTCGGCCGCCAGCCCTCACTCTGATCGAACCAAAAGACCAGCCAAATGTAGCGAAAAGTCGTCAGGTCTTCGAGCGCGTGCTCGAAGTCTCGCCCCGAAAAAAGCTCCACCGTGCCTGGCGCCGCCTGCGCGGTGTTCGGCTGCCGCGGCGCCTGCATCTTCTCCGTGAACGGCGAACGCACGACGCCGATCGGCGTCAGCGTGAGGCTGCGGTCATCCGGCGTCGTCATACCGCGATCACGGCCCAGGGCTGATGATTTGCACCGGCTGCGGCGTATTTTGAACCGGTACCGGCTCGCCCGAAAGCGGCGCCAACAGCGCGTAAATCACGCCCAAGATCGCCAGCATCATCAAGCTGGTGATGAGGTACGTGTTGATCGGCGGGTGACGACTGGTCGACCAACCATCTTCGTAAAATTTGCCACCGCTGCGCTCGCGCAGCTTCTTCTGAAAGCCCGCCAAGACATCGGGCGACGCAACGTCCTCCGCGCCGCCTTTCAAGGCCGAGCGCAAATCCGCCGCAAGCTCTTCGTTGTCTTCGGCCTCGCTCATTTGGCCTTTTCTCCCATCTTGCGTTCCACGGCTTGTTTCAGCATCGCGCGCGCCCGATGAAGCCTGCTCTTCACGGTGCCGTCCGGCAACCCCGTGACCTCGCACAGCTCCTCGTAGCTCAGGTCTTCCACGTCGCGCAAAATCAAGACCTCTCGAAAATCAGGATCGAGCTCGACGATGCACAGCTGCACCACGCGCTCGAGCTGCATGCCTTCGACCATCTGGTCTGGCCGGGCGATGTCGCCCGACGTGACGCCACTGCCGGAAGTCATCGGCGAGCGCTCCGCCAAGGCTTCATACTCATCCTGCGCGTCAGTGCGCCGACGCTTCAGGTACTTGACGCGGTTCTTACACAGGTTGACGGCGATGCGATAAATCCACGTGCTCAGTTTCGAGTCGCCGCGGAAGGTGCCGACGGCCTTGAACACCTGCACGAAGACCTCTTGCGCCATGTCTTCGGCTTCGTCGCGCCGCCCCAGCATGCGCAACAAAATCCGGAACACGCGCTCTTGGTACAGCACCACCAGCTCGTTGAAGGCGCGCTCGTCCCGCGACGCGAGCCGCGCGATGAAGCGCGCTTCTTCCTTGTCCTCGGGCTCCATCGTGAGCTGCAACGCGACCGTACCACCCCAGACAACCAAACGGCCGGTGGGTTCCGTACCCTCGAAAAATGCCACCCAAACCCAGCTTCGGCCGCGCAAAATCAGCCAGCCGGCGCGCCGCAAAAGGTCGCGCTTGACGGGGCCGCTGAACATTGTACGGATGCGACCCGCTCTCCTCTCCGGTGTCGTCTAAAGGCAGGACAAGGGACTTTGAATCCCTGAATCGTGGTTCGAATCCATGCACCGGAACTAGTAACTAGGGTTCCGCGGGGCTGCCACCCCGCAGCCCGCCTCGCAGAAGCTCACGTAGCGGCCTTCGGTCGCCATTCGCGGAGTGCGAACATGCTGAACGTCACCGCGTACGCGCCGATCACGTCGATCGTGTAGTGCAGGTGCGAGAAGAACACGCTCACCACCACCAGCACGTGCCCGATCAGCATCCACCAGCGTAGCCAGCGGTACGGCCACACGTAGAGCAGCAGCAAGAACGTGCTCGAGGTGTGCCCCGAAAAGAACAAGTCCTTCGTCAGGTACAGCCGCGCGCCGGCCGACGGCGCAAAGAACGCGAACGGGTTCAGCAGATCCCAGAACGCGTGCGTGCGCTGCGCGAGCGTGAGCCCGACGTGCTGGTCCGGACCATAGATCGGACCAAGCCCGGTCACGACGATGCAAACGCCGCGCAAGAACGCCACCGCTCCTGCCAGGTACATGTAGCGCGCGAAGCGCACGGCGTCAGTTTTCAAGAACCAGAGCGACACCGGCACGTAGGCTGCGAGCCAGAGTAAATAGTTGTAGCGAGCGATCCACGCGACGTACGGCGTGACGTCGAGCACGGCGTCGAACAAAGTCGGCGCAGCGCGCCCCTCGGCCAGCAAAGCCAGCCACAACCCGCCTGCGGAAAGCACCACGCGGGCGACGAAGCTCGCGCAAACGCGCTGCCAAGTCTTCAACACCTCAATTTGCCCTAACAACCGCTGGCACGTTGGCGGCGGACGCTACACCTCGAGCGACGGCGCCACCAAGCGATCTCGGCCGGTCAGCAGTCTTGATCCGTTGTTTGGACCCCGCGCGAGCGCGGCCCCGGGAAGGGGCTCGGCCGTGGGATCGGGATCGGTCTCGGCAGGGGCTTCGGGCTCGCCAGAGGCTGGGCCGCGCTCGCGCGGGGCCTTTCTCGGACTCGGTGCGGAGCCGGATATCTCGGTATCGGTTGCGGGCTTCGGCCCTGGGTATCGGTCGTCTCCTTTCAGCAGACTGCTCTTCCCGCTGCCGGCTGCGAATTTGTGCAGATCCGAAACCGCTGCCCCGGCCGATCCCCATCCCGCTGCCGATCAGCCGATCCCCAACCCGAACCCGGCCCGATCACCAATCAAGGCTGGGGAGTGCTTGGTGCCTGGGCCGCTTTGGGGCAAGCTCGGCGATGACGTGACGCACGTGAGCGCAGAGCCGCCCCAGCACTACAAGCTGTGCAGCGAATGCAAGCGCCCGATTGCGTTCGCGGCCGAGTACTACCGGTGCAGCGTTTCGACCTGCAATCGCAAGCGAACCGGTTTGTTCTTTTGCTCGGTGTCGTGCTGGGACGCACACGTACCGATGATGCGACACCGCGATGCTTGGGCGGAGAAAGCCGTGGCGCCGACGCGCCAGCAGCACCTGACGGAGCTTGCCGAGGAAGAGAAGGCGCAAGAGCTGGCGGAGCAAGCCGACAAAGGCCGACGGATCGTCGGCCTCTCCGATGACGGGTTGCCGAAGGACGTGCTGATCGTCGTCTCCAAGCTGAAGGCCTACGTGAAGGCGCGCTCCGAGATGAGCACGTCTGACGGCGCGATCGACGTGCTCTCCGCTCACTTGCGCAAGCTGTGCGACAAGGCGATTCGCCACGCCGGTACCGCCGGGCGCAAGACGGTGATGGATCGCGATTTTGCTGCGATCTTGGGCGACGACGAAGACTGACGACGCTGCGCGCTACGGTGCGAGCGTTCCCAGCCAGCGCAGCGCTCGAACCGGCTCACATGTCACCTTCACTTCGGTCAGTGACAGTGCGGCCAAGAAGCGTGCGCGCAGTAGCGTGTCGAGTGCTTTGGTCTCGCCGCGTTTGACGGCTTCGGGCGCCAGGTCGAAGACGCTGTCGAGCGCGCAGCCGAGCGCCGCGACCAGCCCTTCGCCGAAGCTCGCGCCGGGAGCGCGCTCGGCGGCCGCTCCAAACCAGGCGATGTAGTGCGCGATCGGCCGATCTTGGTAGTCGCGCCGCCGTGCGTCGGTGAACGCGGTGGCGAAGAACGGTTGCCCGAGGCCGATGCCGAGCGCGCCGCGCAGCAGCACCGGGGTCTCGGTTGGCTCGACGCTGGCGAAGATGCGACGGTGCAGCGCGTACCAGCCTTCACCGAGCAACGGCTCGGGCTGCAGCAAGAATGCGTAGTCCCAGTCGTGGCCGCGCGTGCGATACAGGACGTCGCTCAAACGCAGCGTCAACGTTTCAGCCATCGTCGGTGAACCTGGTCTTGAAGTAGGCGCGCTCGGTGTCGGGACTGGCGAGCTCGGCGCGCAGCGCGTACGCGGCGGCGTCCAGCGCCTTACCGCGCTTAGCGGCCGATTTCTGGCGTTCGCGCAGCTTCTCCGCGCTGACCGTTAGACCCTCTTTGGTGCGCAGCGCCTTGATCAACACCGTGAGCACTCGGTACTTGAGCGGCAGAAAATCGTCGAGCTTGTCGACGGCGTCGGTCACGTTGCGCATCACGTCGAGCACGGTGGCGAGCGTGCCCCAGACCCGACCTCGCCCGGTCTTTTCGGCCACGCGCGACAGCGCGCCAAGCAGCACCAGCGGCGCTATCGTCGTCAAACCCAAGCTCTGGTGCGCGTCGAGCACGCGCCGGCCGTCGCCGCGCACGGCGCTCAATAGCAGGAACTCTTGGCCGAAGCTGCTCGTGCCGCCGACGGCCTTTTGCACGCCCAACAACTGATCGGCCGCGCCAGCGCGCAGCTCTTCGGCCAGTGTGAGCGCGGTCGTGCGCTCGGGCAGCAAATCGGCTTTCGAGAAGGCGATCAGCCACTGCTCGGGAAAATCCGGCGCTTTGCCCAGCGCTGACAGCTCATTGACGATGCGGCGGATTTCCGCGCGAAACTGGTCGAGCAAGCTGCGCGCGTAGGTGAGGCCCTCGCGGGCATAGCGTTCGGAATCGACCAGCAAGATCGCGGCGTGGCAGTCGAGCAACAGCTCAAGCGCTTTCCGGCGCGCGTCGCGCTCGGCTTCGTCGCTGGGCGCGGTCTCCCACCAGCCGCCCGGGTAGTCGTACCAAACGACGTCCAGGCTGGGCGTCGGTAGCTCGTGCACCTTGAGGCCGAAGCGCAGCGTGTCGAAACCGTCGGTGCCGATCGGAAAATCGCCGCCTTCCAGCCGGTAGTAGCGCGACAACAGCACGCTGCCCTGCGCGGCGTCGGCGGCCTCCAAGCGGTAGCCGTGCCGCTCCTCGAATGCGTTTCTTTGCTGGTTGCCGAAGTAGCTGGCAAGCAGCGTCGTCTTGCCTGCGCCCTTCATGCCGAATAAGGCGACGCGTACTTCGGGCCGGCTGGGCATACGCCACAGATCGTAGTCGCTACCCCTAGCTCGTGCTACTCGATCAGCTCATGGCGAGCGCGACCCTGGCGTCACACGACGGTGAAGAGGTGCTGTTCGAGGGCCGCGCGGCGCTGGTGCCAAGCTTCACCACGCTTTTGGCCGCGATTCTGACGCTTGGGCTTTGGCTCGTTGTGCGTTGGTATCAGACGCTGGGCAAGACCTACCGCATCACCACCCGGCGCATCGTCGTCGAAACTGGTGTGTTATCGAAGAAGCTGGAGCAAATCGATCTGTATCGCGTGGCCGACTACACCGTCGAGCGGCCGTTCGGGCAGCGCATCATGGGCACCGGCAACCTACTGTTGAAGACGTTCGACAAGACCACGCCGGAGCTGAACGTGCTGGCGATCAAGACCGACGTCGTCAAATTGTACGAAGCCGTCCGCGCTGCCACCGAAGCCGATAAAGCGCGCCGCGGCGTGCGTATGGTCGACTACGAGACCGCTGGAAACTAAGCGCCGCTAACTACTTTGGCGGCGCGCTGCCGAAGCCCATCAGCGTGTAGACGGCCGCGCTTTCGTACTCGTCGGTCGGATGGGCGACGATACCACTGCCTGGGCCCACCATCAGGAACGGATCCTCGGCGCCGCTCCTAACGCGCAAGGGTAGCGAAAGCGGCGGGTCGAAGCTCGAGTTGGGGTTTTGGGTGTAGACCACGAGCTGCTGGTCGATCACCGAGCTTTCGAAGAAATCGACGTCACCATCGCGATCGTAGTCGTACAGGAAATAGCGCGGTGACTCGTTACCGCCGCCAAGGTCGTGCGTGATTCCACTGGGGGAGTGGAGGGCAAGCTTGGGCGACACGACCGGCGGCGTCCGACTCAGATCGATCACATAGAAATTGTTCTCACCGATCGCGAGCAGGGCGTCGTGGCCGTTGCCCTTCGGCAAGGCGAAGACATGCTGGATGCTTTCCTGCACGTCGAGCAGCACCAGCGGTGTTGGTGGGGCGCCGTCGAATGACGTCTGCTCGACGACTAGCGTATCCGACTCCTTACGGGCGGTGATCAACACCGCGCTGCCGCGGTCATCGCTGCCGAAACGCCCAGCCGCGAGGTAGCCCATGTACGGGTCGCCTATCAGACCCTCCCCAACGTCGAAGCGTCCCCAGTAGGCGATGTTGGCGTTGAAATGACCGTCGGCTTGCTGCAGGAAGCTCTGCACGCCGAGGTACATTCCTCCGCCACCCTCCACACGATCGACTCCCGCAACCAAATCCACGCGACCATCGCCGTTGAAGTCGGCGGCGCCCACGTTGAGCAGCGCAGCCCGGTTGACCACCGCCGTCTGCGTGGCGGGGCTGGGGTAGCTGAAGTCCATCACCGGCTCGAGCCCGGCCTCGTGGTTCAGAAATGCCTTCAGGCCGTAGGTCGTGCCGACGACGAAATCCGGCACGGCGTCGCCGTCTAGATCGCGCAGCAGCAGGCGTCCGGCTGGCAAAGCGCGCAGCGCGTCGCAGTCTTGCTCCCAAAACTCGAACACATTGGGCGGCGGGGCCGTCATCGCCAGACGAAAGCGCGACGATGGCGACGCTTCAGCTGCTTCGCGATCCAGGTAAATCAAGTCCGAGACGAGATCGCCATTCAGGTCGAGCGTCGCGCTGAGCTCGCCCCAGGTCGCGGGCGCAACGTCGATCGGGAAAGGTGGCGAGACGTCGAGCATGCGCGGCCCGCCCTCGACCGGCGAGGATGGCTCGAGACCCTTGATCGGGTAAAGGCAGCTCGGCTCGGGCGCGCTGCCCGCAGCGCCGCCAACCTCGTCGGGCGACAGTTTGGTGCCGACGCTTCCGCCAGTGCTTGCCGTGCCGCCGCTGGTCGCAGCGTGCCGGCCGTTGTGGTCCGTGCGACCACAAGCCACGAGCAACAAAAGCAGCCAGCTACTCCGAGCTGCCATCGCTCGTGTCCTTCGGTTCGGTGACTAGCTCCGCCCTCACGAGAGCAAACTTGTTATTGAGTCGCTTGTCAGTCAAGGGCGTCATGCGAAAGCCGGGGCCCAGCTCGCTCTTCAACGTGCCGACGCGGCCGTGCTCGCTCACGAAGTAAATGACCTTGGTCTGGGCCTTTCGCTGCGCTTTCAGCCAGCTTTTGAACTTCGCGCCGGTCGAGACGAACGCGGGTAGGCGATTGCCCGTGTAAAAATTCTCGCCCTTCCAATTCATCTGATACGCGACGATCGGCTCCTCGGGGCCGTGGCGCGCTTGGTAGTAAGCTAACAGCACTTCGCGCTGGCCGAAGTGTGGCGCGAGCGCTGGCAGGTAGATCCACAGCGTGAACGCGCAGAACCAGACCCCGACGCCGGCCAGCAGCACCGTGCCGGCGATGCGCAGCCGCGGGACCAGCCACAGCACGAGGGCTAGCGCCGCGGCCACGCCGAAGCCCCACTGTGCGGCTTCGAAGTCGAGCGTCGCCGGCCACGTGCGCTTGTAGTTGTAGGTAACGAGGTGAAGTAGCCGCGCCGAGCCCGCTACGTCACCGGCACGCGTCGTCGACAGATCTCGCGCGACCAGCAGCGTGAGTGGGGCCGCCAGCAACGCCAGCATGCCGAGCGCGGGGTCGCGACTAGTTGCGGGGCGACGGCGGCCCCAAAACTGGTCCGCCGCCAACGCCGCGAGCAGCCCGACCGCGACCCACATTGAACCCTGCCAAGCCGCTGTCGTGGACGGTCCGTCTTGGCTGACGCTGCCGAAAATGTTGCCGTCACGCAAGCGCATCGCCCCGAAAACCAGCAAGGCCGCGGCTCCGGCCAGCGCCGCGAGATACCGGGCGCAGCGCCAACCCCGAGGCAGCTGTTGCTCGCCGAGCGCGCGGTCGAAGAGCAGCGCCACGCCCACGGCTAGCGGCGGCGCGCACGGCAGCGCGTAGTGATGGAACTTGGTCAAAGCTAGCGTGAACAACGCAAAGCCAATCATCAGCCACAGCACGATCACGATTGCCAGATCCCGAAGGCGGCGGTTCTCGGTGCTGCGTGCTAGCGCGACGCCGACGCCCAGCGGCAACAGCCCGGTCCACGGAAACAGGCCATAGCCGAGTTGCCAGATGTAGTAGCGGAGTGAGACGTCGCCGCCGGTGTTGGTGTCATGCACATGTACGAACGCCCGCTTGTACATGTCGTGGACCAACAGGCGATCGGTGAATTGATCGCCGTGGCGCATGTAAGCTTGGACGTACCAAGGCAAGCCGACTGCGGCCATCAGCAGGCCGAAGCTGGCAAGCTCGACGCGCGTCAGCTCCAGCCAATCGCGTCGGGCCACCAGCACCGCACCGGCGATTGCGACCGGCAACAGTAGGCCAGGCGCACCTTTGGCCAGCGTTGCCAGCGCCGTGAAATACCAAGCGGCCAGGTAGAACAGGCGTTTCTTCCGCCGCTCACCGCGGTTGAGCCACAGGAAGTAGCCCAGAGCCGCGCCAAAAATGCCCGCGCCCAAGAACGGCTGGAACATCGCGTTGCTTGGCGCTGCGCGACGGCACACTTCGTTTCCGGGCAGGCCGCAGTTGCCGAGCCCTGAGCCCGAAAACAATTCGTCCAAGTGCCACCGAAAGCCATAGGGCGGCCCGGCGATCTGCAGCGTGACGTTGCGCGACAACAGCAGTGCCAGCTGTGGCAGCGCGGTTACCAGCACCACGCCGAGCACGGCGTGAGCCGCTGACAATCGCAGCGTGCGACCGGCCACGTTGAACGAGAGGCAGGCTACAAATTCGTTTGGATCAGCCAGCAAACCTAGGCCGAACAGCGAGAGCGCAGCCGTCAACGGTGCCACGTACGGCATGTCGGTCATGCTCTGATGGGCGAGCACGGACCAGTACGGCGCACACAACAGCACGAGCCCGGCCAAAAATCCCGTGCGCTTGCCGGCTGCGGCCGCCACGAACCGGTACAGCGCGTACACGCTGATCAGCGTGATCAGCGTGATCGGCATGCGCGCCGCCCACTCCGGCTGCGGCACGTAGCCGTGCGCGGCGCCGCTCAACATTTCGTCCGGGCGGAACTTGACGCCGAACAGCGCGAACGCCAGCCCCTGCAGCCAGAAGTCGAGCACGGGCTTCGACCAAAACCAGCCCTCCTGCGCCCACCACAGCGAGATCCAATCGTCGCGCGCCAGCATCTCGCGTGCGACCTCGCCGTAATGCGTCTCCCACGGGTCGAGCAGTGAGTACGAGCCGAGCAGCGGCACGTACAGCCCGACGCCCAGCAACATCAACCACAGGCCTAGGCGGTCACTGAGCTTCGAGTCACCCGAGCTCCAGATTGAAGCCAGCCGACTCAGCGTGACGACGCCTGCGAGCGAGGTCAGCGTTACGAGCAGCGGCGCCAGCCAGCGGTGGCCGGGCAGCATCCCCGAGACGGCGAGCCGCAGCGCTATCACCCAGACGAGCGCGCTCACGCCGAGCTCAAGCAGCCGTTTGCGGAGCTGGCTGAGCGAGCCCTGGCCGAGACTCGGCTCACCGGCATCATCGAAGCAGCCAGCGAAATCGAGCGCACCGAACGCCGCCACCAGCACCGCCAAAAGCCCGAGCGGTACGCTGAGCGAGAAATGCGCGTCGCTCGCCATCAAGACCACGAGCGCGACCAAGCCGGCGACGGCGTAGAACAGCGAACGCGGCCGGAGCGCATTGCCGGACGGCGCGAGCGGCTCTTCCACAGCGCCTCTTCCCCCTAGCCCCACGAGGAGTCAAGTCCGACTCAGTCGGTCGTCTTCACGCGATTTCGGCCGGCGTGCTTGGCGCCGTACAGGCGTCGGTCCGCCACTGCAATCATGCCTTCGGGCGTCTTGGCTTCGGTCGTGGACAGCGAAGAGCAGCCGGCACTGACCGTGACGCTGAGCGGGCCGCGATCGGTTTTTATCTGCAATGCGGCAATGCGCTCGCGCAGGCGGTCGGCTACCGCGCCGCAGCCGTCGATGTCGATGCCGCGCAGGACGAGCGCGAATTCTTCGCCGCCGTAGCGCGCGAACACGTCTTCACTGCGCACCGTGCCGCGTACCACGTCGGCGATCTGCATCAGCACCGTGTCGCCGACTTGATGGCCGTAGGTGTCGTTGACCTTCTTGAAGTGGTCGGCGTCGAAAATCACCAACGAAACGTCGGTATGGTGGCGGCGTGCGTACGAAAGCTCGGCGCGTAGTGACGTATCGAAATGCTCGCGGTTGTGCGCGCCAGTCAGCGCGTCGGTGACGCTGGCGTCGTACAGCTGGCGGAGCAAGGCTTCCTGGCTCTCGTCGCTGAGCGTGTAGCGGAAGACTGCAGTCGGGCCAAACTGAATGACGTCGCCGTCTTTCAGCTCGTGGCGGTCGACTTTGACGCCGGCGACGAACGTGCCGTTAGCGCTACCTTCGTCGGCCACGACGTACGAGTTGCCCTCGCGATGCAAGGTGGCGTGACGGCGACTCACGCCGTCGTCGGACAAGAAGAGCTCGGAATCTTGGCTGCGGCCGACACGTACGCGCTCCGGCGAGAGCATCATCACGCGCCCCAACTCGGCGCCGCGCACGCGCACCAGCAAGTGGCGATCTTTCGATTGCTTACGCGGGGCCTTCAGGTCCTTGAGGCTGACGATCGCAGTTCTATCGTCAGATTCTGCCTCGTAGCCGTCCAGCTTGCGGTTTTCGTTCACGGCCAGTCCCTCAACCCTCAAGCGTAACACGCCAACTTCGTGTTACCTCGCGGATTTTTCGTTACTGAATCTCGTCGAGCTCCGTGTGGGGCAACGGCAATCCTCAACAATTGCTTTAGGGTTTGGCCGCGGCAGGGTGGACGTTCCTGCGACAGGGACGCAGCTCTACGCGCATGTAGGCGAAAAACTCGCGGGGGGCGGGAACTTGCGGCGAGACCGCGTGTCTGGTTTGGCGTGACGTTCGGGACGGCTGCTCGGTAAAAGAACGGGCTCCACCGGACCAGTAAAACGACCGCGGCAGTCCGTAGCTGCGGTCGGGCGACGTCATTCAACTCAAGGAGAAATCGTTATGGCCTCGCTCCATCCGGCGGCTGCTGTTCCAGCTGCGTTCGATCACCGTGTATTCGCATCAACCCACAACCCCTTCCTGAAGTCCGATCCAGTGCCAGTGGCGCTGCGGCCGCTGAACCAAAACGCCGCGGTTGCCGAGTCACTCGAGGTGACGGTGCTTTGGGGAACCAACGTGCTCGCGGTCGCGCAGCTGACGCCGCCGCGCCAGTACGCGGTCGGTGAAGTCGGCGGCCCGCGCGGCGCTGGCACCAGCCGAGCTGGCGACGTCGACTTCGCGCTCTCGTCTGAGCGTTTGGGCACCGAACGCCGCGAGATCGTGGCGATTCGCGGCCGGGTACCGTTCGCCGTCTTCAGTTCGAATGAAACGCCGCGCGTGTTCGAGAAGGGCCAAGCGGTCGACGTCGAAGGCGCGATCGTCGATTGCTCCGACGTAGCGCTCGGCGCTCGCGGTATCGAGCTGCGTCAAGACCGCGTCGTGATCATCGAAGCCTCCGGCGTGACGTTTCGCATCGCCGGTAGCGAGAAGCCCGAGACCGTCCCGCGCGCCGTCTTGGGCGGAGCCGACCGTTCGGCGATCGCCACGATGGGCACGGCTGCCATCCTGCAGGGTCTCTTGCTGGCGTCGCTCGCGTACTTCACGCCCAGCATGGCGTTCGGCGCTGATGAAGACATGGAGCGCGACCGCCTCGATCTGATGCAGCAGTACCTGCACGCCAGCGCCGTCCGCGAGCACGACGAGCAACCGCAACAGGCGGCTCCTGGCGGCGGCGAAAAAGGTGAGCCCGCCGAACGCAACCGTGGCCCCGAAGGCAAAGCTGGCAACCCGAGCGCCAAACAAGCCGGACGCATGGCAATCAAGGGCGATCAAGCCGCGCGCGTCGCTTCGCGCGCGGAGATGGTCGCCGAAGCCAAAGACTTCGGCACGATTGGCCTGCTCAACATGCTGAACGCCACGAGCGCGCCGAGCTCGCCGTGGGGCGCGGAGCTGGCGACCGGACCCGACGCGGTCAACGCGTTCGGCGACATGTTCAGCCCGAACATCGGTGAGGGTATCGGCGCTGGCGGGCTCGGTCTGTCTGGACTCGAGCAGGGCGGTGGTGGTCTCGGCCACGGTATCGGCATCGGCCGCATCGGGACGTGCATGGGCACCAACTGTGGCGGCGACGGTACGGGTAACTCGATGGGACGACTCGGCGGCACGTACAAGCCGCACGGTGTCAGCATTCATCAGGACGGCATCACCACGGTCAGCGGACGGCTGCCCCCGGAAGTGATTCAACGCACCGTGCGTCAGAACTTCGGCCGCTTCCGTCAATGCTACGAGTCGGGTCTGCGCAGCAATCCAAACCTCGCCGGGCGCGTGATGGCGCGTTTCGTGATCGGCAGGGACGGCGCGGTCAGCAACGTCTCGGCCGGCGGCGACCTGCCCGACGCGACGGTCAAGTCGTGCGTCGCGAGCGCCTTCTACGGCCTCTCGTTCCCCACGCCCGAAGGCGGCATCGTCACCGTTAGCTACCCGATCATGCTGACGCCTAGTTGAAAAGGTCGACAACTAAGCACCCTCGACTAGGATGGCGCCCGATGAGCTTCAAAAAAGCTGTCGGCGCCGTCCTAGCCGCATTTTGTGTGCTTTTTGCTGGGCAGGCGCGGGCTGAAGAGTGGACGCACAAGAGCTTCTTGATGCCGGATGGCTCGTTCGAGATCACCGGCGACCCAGCGCGACCGGCGATGCTCGGCATCAACGCATCGCGCAACAGCTTCGCCCAGCCGATCACGGTCGCGCCGCACTTTTACTGGGCTGCTACCGACGATTTGTCGATCGGCATCTCGCATCGCACCGGCCTCTGCTTCAACGGCTGCGACAAGCCATACAACGACGCCGGCTTCGACCTGATGTACTACCTGACCGGCTCGAACAAGTTCGAGCTCGATCTCCACGCTGGCGCGCCGATTCGCAGCTTCAGCCCGTTCATGCTCGGCGTTCAGGGTGGCGTGATTGGTCGCGTCAACATCGGCTCGGTCACGGCGTTCGTTTTCGATCCGTCGCTGTACGTCGGTTTTTCGAATCGCAAACGCGGTAACCGCGAGGACCTCGATCTGCCGTTCTGGTTCTATTTTCAAGCGACTGATGTGGTCGTGCCGTTCGTCGGTGGTGGCTTGTCGGGTCCGCTCGACGGTTTCTTCGACGGCTTCGCGGTGCCGCTCGAAGGCGGCATACTGTTCGACGTCGCGCGTAACGTCGACGTTGGATTTTCGATGCGCTTTGACAACTTGATGGGGCGCGGCGGCAGCAGTGATTGGCGCAGCCTGTATTTCCTCGGGCGGTTCAGGTTCTGATGCGAAATCGTGGAAATTTGGTGCGATTGATCGGGGGGGCAACGCTCGCGGTGTTGGCCAGCGCCTGCGCCGGGTCTGCCCCGCTTCCGAAGCCCCCGGCAATACCAAAACCGAACGCAGCGGCCGCTGCACCCAAGCCTGCCAAAGAGCGCCTGCTGGTGCTGTTGCGCGCAGTTGAGCGACCCGCACCCGTGCTCGAGTTGCTGCCCGCGGCCGCGCAAACCGTGCTCGAGACGCGTTTGAAGGGGCTCGCACCCGAGCAACGCGAGCAGGTGCTGCACGGCGAGCTGGCGCAAGCCGTGCCGCTGTTGCACCTCAAATCGGGTGGTAGCTCGGCGGGGGCGCTGCTCACGTTGGCGACGACGCCAGCAGCGACGCAAGAGCTACCGCTGGTGTTCGAGTCGACCCCGCAGAGCAACGACGAAGAACGCCGGCACACCGTGCAGCTGGCGCACGACCTCGCCCAGCGCGCCGCTTTGCATTTTCTACGCGATCGCGTGCTCGACGTTGCCAACAGGCCAGCGGCTGAGCTGCCGCCGCTGTTGGCCGCGATCGAGCGAGCGGGTATCGCTGCCGAGCGGCCGGACATCGTCCGGTTGGCGCTCGAGACGTGGGCGGCTTCAGGCGCGACCGCCGACGTAATGGCGCGCCTCGGCGCTGCCTGCGCGTTCGATCAAGATGAAAAGTGCTTCACGGACGCGCTTTCGGCCGTCCCTGAAAGCGCTCCCGAGCACGCGCGCCTCGTCCAGCTGAACAAAGCCCTGCGCACGCGTAACGACGGCGATCCGATCGTCAAGGCGTGGTCGCTCCTTCAGCTCGGTCGCTATACAGACGCCCGGCGCGCGATTGCGGTGGTCGAAAGCAAGGCCAAGACCGATCTCCGCGTCGGAGCGGCGCTGGCCGTAATTGCAGCCGACGGCACCGCGTGTCCCGGCGTGCAGCCTCAGGTCGGCTCGCCGCGCTTGTGCGCGGACGCGGTCACGGTGCGCACTGGCTTGACCTCTGCGCTCGGCAACATGGACACGGCCTGGCAAGCTGGCAACGGTCGCGACGCGGCGTCGGCTGAGGCGTACATCGGCTTGGCGCACGTCGTGCCTTGGGTTACCGCGCTCGCGCTCGCGTCCGACGCTGCCAGTCTCGAGCGTGATTTCACCGAACGCTATCAGGCGTTGTCGCAGGTGCTGCGCCAGCTGCCGGAACAGAAAGCGCTCGGCGTGTTTGCGGCCGCATTGTCAGCTGGCGTGACCGCGGGCCTGCACATGTCACACGGCGAGCGCCCGCAGATCGACTCGACCAAGAAGCAAGAGCTCTGGTTCGCCGCGCTCGGTGTAGAAGCTCCGGCGTCGCGCTTGGCGGTCAGCGCCGTGCTGGCGGCGGACCAGCCGGTGCTGCAGCTTTTGCCGAAGAGCGCTCCCCCGTCGCTGGTAGCGGCGCGCGCCGGCCTTTTGGCTTGGGAAGCCGCCAGCAGCACCGAAGCGAGCGTGCTCGAGTCGGCGAAGGCTGCGCTCGCTGAGCAGCTCTCCGTGGCGGGAAATGCCGGCCAACAGGGCGCGACCGCGGTGCTGTTGCTGGCCGAGCTCGACGCACTGTCGGCGCCCAGCGACCGCAGCCACAAGGCACTCGCTCAAATCTCGAGCCAATTGATCGGCGAGTCGCTGCCGCCCGATCTGGCGTTGCGCGCGGTGCTCGACGCGGCCGGCGCCCTCGAGCGGTTGGGCCGAACTGCCGACGCGCTCGGCGTGCTTAGCAAGGCCGCTGAGATCGAGTCGCTGCCAGGACCGGCCGGAGATTTGCTGACGCTGATCCGCGCCGAAAAGCTGGTTCTGCAATGGGACGCCAAGAAAGATCCGCAGCGCACGGCGCTCGGCAAGGCGCTCGCTGCCTTACCGAGCGGGTCGTCGCCCCCCACGATTGCCTTCGTGGTCGGCGCATGGGCGAGCCCGAAGGTACTGCGGCAAGGCAAGCTGTTGCCCAAAGCGCTGCTCGAACAACGCATTGGCGCCCGCGCTGCGGAGTTGATGACCAAGGGCGCGCTGCGCGGCACTCGGGTTTCGCTACGCGTCTCTTACGCGTTTCAAACCGGTGTCACGCCCGAGGTCACGTTCGATCCGATGTTCGTGCCGCTGGTGCGGCCGGAGCTCATTCAGAAAGCTCTTTGACCAGCTCGCGGCCAGCTTCGAGCCGCGTTTTCTGCTGTTTCAGGCTGTCGAGCCGCGCGCGGGCCTCGCTCAAGACATCGGTCGGGGCGTTGGCGACGAAGTTCTGGTTCGCCAGCTTCTTCTGCATCACCTCGATGTCTTTGACGACATGGTTCACTTCGCGATCGATGCGCTCGGATTCCTTTGCTGGATCGATATGACCCTTCAAGGTGACGAGCACTTCGACATCGCCGGCGACGTTGAGCGTCGAGCCACGCGGCCGCTGTGTTGAAGGCTCGGCGACAGTAGGCGGGCCGTCGGTGCTGGCTAAGAACTGAATCATCGGGCTGTTGTCGCTCAGCACTTGGCGCACCACCGCGTCCGCGCTGCGCAGCTCGACCGGCACGCGTTGCGAAAACTTGATGCCGTGCTCGCTGCGCACGGTGCGTGCGCCGCTGATCGCCGCCGTCAACCAGCCCATCTGGCTCTCGGCCTCGGCATCCGTGCGGCCATCGGCGGCCGTCGGGTAGCTGGCGAGCGCGATCGACGCCGGGTGACCAACGGCCTTTGGCAGCAGCTGCCACAGCTCTTCGGTAATGAACGGCATGTACGGATGCAGCGCGCGCAGCACGACCTCCAAACAGTGAACGAGCGTGGCGCGCGTCTCGGCCTGCGCCTCGGGCGAGCCGTCGGTGAAGATGGGCTTGGTCATCTCAACGAACCAGTTGCAAAGTTCGTCCCAGAAAAAGCCGTAGAGCGCCTTGGCACCGTCGTCCAACCGGTAGTCGTCGATGCCAGCCGTACTGCCCGTCACCGCCGCCGAAAGCCGCGAAAGCAGCCAGCGATTCAGCAAAAGCTTGGGATTTTCGGGCGGCTTGCCCGACGGCTTTTCGTCCTTGATGTACGTGAGCGCAAAGCGCGTCGCGTTGTAGACCTTGTTGCAAAACTTGCGGTAGCCGTCGACGCGCGCCGGCGAAAGCGCAATCCGCTTGGCTTGCGGCGAGTAGCTGCACAAGGTCATGCGTAGCGCGTCGGTACCGTAGGCCGGAAAGCCTTTACCCATCTGCGCGGTGGACGGGTACGACTTTTTGAACTTGGTCAGCGCTTCGGCGACCGGCGCGTCGGGCAGCGCCTTTTGCACCATGGTCTCGAACGATGCGCCGTGGATCAAGTCGAGCGGGTCGAGCGTGTTGCCCTTGACCTTGCTCATCTTGTCGCCGGTCTCGTCGACGACCATGCCGTGGAGCAGCACGCGTTTGAACGGCACGTCGCCCATGAAATACAAACCCATCATGATCATCCGCGCGACCCAGAAGAAGATGATGTCGTAGCCGGTCTCCATATCGGCAGCCGGGTAGTAGCGCGCGAGATCCGGCGTTTGCGCCGGCCAGCCCAGCGTCGCAAATGGCCAAAGTTGGCTCGAAAACCAGGTGTCGAGCACGTCTGGGTCCTGAACTAGTTTGCTGCTGCCGCACTTGCTGCAGGCCTTCGCGGTGTCCTCGCGCGTGACGGTGACGTGCGCACAATCCTGACAATGAAACGCTGGGATCTGATGGCCCCACCACAACTGGCGCGAGATGCACCAATCCTGGATGTTGGTCAGCCAGTACTCGTACGTCTTCACCCACTCTTCGGGCACGATTTTTACGCGACCGTCACGCACCGCCTGCAGCGCCGGCTCGGCCAGCGGCGCCATCTTCATGAACCACTGCGTCGAGATCATCGGCTCGACGATGCTGTTGGTGCGCTGGGACCGCGGCAGCGTCATCTTGTGCGCCTTCGCGCCGCGCTCGAGGCCCAGCTCCGCCAGGCGCTTCTTCACGGCCTTGCGGGCTTTGAAGCGCTCGAGCCCGGCAAATTCGCCGCCCTGCGCATTCATCGTCCCGTCGAAGTTGAAGATGTTCAGCTCCTCGAGGCCGTGGCGCTTGCCGGTCGCAAAGTCGTTGAAATCATGCGCCGGCGTCACTTTCACCGCGCCAGTGCCGAACGCCATATCGACCAACACCGCGTCGGTGATGACCGGCACTTCGCGGTCGACGAACGGATGCTTCAGCTTCTTGCCATGTAAATGCGTGTAGCGCGGGTCATCGGGGTGCACGGCCACGGCCGTGTCGCCGAGCATGGTCTCGGGGCGCGTGGTTGCGACCACCAGCTCGGCCGCGCCGGCCGTCGGATCGGCGTCAATCACGGCGTAGGCGAACTCGTACAGCTCGCCCTGCACGTTCTCTTCGATCTCGACCTCGAGATCGCTCAACACCGTTTGCGACTCGACGTCCCAATTCACCAGCCGAGTCGCGCGATAGATCAAGCCGTCTTCGTGCAGGCGCACGAACGCTTCGCGCACCGCCGCGGACATGTCCGGATCCATCGTAAAGCGGCTACGCTCCCAGTCTGCCGAGCAGCCGATGATCTGCAGCTGCTGCGAGATGCGCCCGCCGCTCTGCTCTTTCCATTGCCAAACGCGCGCGATGAACGCGTCGCGACCAAGGTCGTGGCGCGTCTTGCCCTCGCGCTTCAGTAGCCGCTCGACCACCACCTGCGTGGAAATGCCGGCGTGATCGATGCCCGGTTGCCACAAGGCGTCGTAGCCCTGCATGCGCTTGTGGCGGATCAGCACATCCTGGAACGTGCAGCCGAGCGCGTGCCCCATGTGCAGCGAGCCCGTGACGTTGGGCGGCGGCATCGGAATGACGTACGTCGGCTTGCCGGCGCTGCGCTCGGTCCCCGCTTTGAAGACACCCAAATCGAGCCAGTACTTGTACCAGCGCGGTTCTACATCAGCAGGCTCATACGCCTTCGAAAGCTCTTCCATGGCAGGCCCGCGCTATAGCACCGCCCGCCGCCGACGGAATGGGCTGCCACCCCGCAGCCCCGCTCGCAGAAACTCCCGTAGCGGAACCAGGCCAAGCCGTGCGACCGCCACGCTGAGGCGTCTCGGGTCATGCGCTTTCTGGGCTGTCGTCGCAGGGGCCCATGAATCTTCACAGGGAGATCGGGAGATCGGGAGTCGTGCGAGGGCGAGAACGCATTTTTGGTTTTGGAGGACAAAAACAAAAAATATTTGCCTGGAGACGAGCAAGAGGCCCAGCGCCGCGGGCGGCAGCGCGAAACCCCAAATTCGCGCTC
>JBBSAB010000077.1:0-38377 GCA_038252755.1 Polyangiales bacterium
AACTGAGCCCCTACTTTCAACCCCCTCGCGCTAACCGATCGATTTTGCTTTGTTTTTTCTCAGCAGATCGGGAACTGCACCCAAGCTGATTTGGGGACTGGTTCGGCCCGGCGCAGAGGCGAAGGTCAAGCTGCGGCCATACGAGTCTTTCGGCAAGTACGAGGACGTGATGCGGCGCGTGCCGGATATCACTCGCGCGCGCACGCTGCTCGGCTTCGAGCCGCAGGTCGACCTCGAGGACGGACTGCGGCGCACGATTCGTTGGCAGGTAGAGCGTCGGCGAGCGCTCGGCATTGCGACGCCGGATCTAGGTCATGGCTGACACACCCGCGCTCTACTTCGTCGTGCCGGTGTTCAACGAGGCTCCCAACATGGAGCGCTTGTTCGTGGCTTGCGCCGAGATTCAGCGCGAGCTCGGCTCGAAATACGCCGTCCAGTTCATCTTGGTGGACGACGGCAGCACCGACGGCACCAGCGCCGCGGCCCAGCAGGCTGCCCGCGACTTGCCGCTCGTGTTGTTGCGGCTGGAGGTGAACAGCGGCCCGGGTTGCGCCTTCTCGACCGCGTTCAGCCACCTGGCACCGCTACTTCGACCCACCGACTGGGTCGTCACCATCGAAGGTGACAACACCTCGCGACTCGAGCTGTTGCAGCAGATGCTCACCCGCGCGGCCGAAGGCTTCGAAGTGGTGCTGGCCAGCCCGTACCTCTACGGCGGCGGTATCTCCAACACGACGGCCTACCGCGTATTCTTGAGCCACATGGCCAACGTGTTCGTCAAAGAGGGCCTTGGCCTGCACGGCATCGTGACGATGAGCTCGTTCTTCCGGCTCTATCGCGGCTCGGCGTTAATGCTCTTGCAGCAAACCTTCGGGCCGGGCATCGTCGAGCGCACCGGCTTCGAGAGCATGATCGAGATGCTGCTCAAGATCATCTACCTGCGGATGACCGTGTCCGAGGTCGCGATGAAGCTCGATACGTCGCGCCGGGTGGGCAAGAGCAAGATGAAAGTTGCGCGCACCGCGTTTGGGTACGTCACGCTGTGGTGGGAGAAGAGCCAGTGGCAGGATGCTGCCGAGCGTGCCGGGGCTAGGGCCGGCCAGCTCGACATCATGCGCGCCGAAGCCGTCGCTCGCCAGGAGAGGGCATCGACCATCCGTGGTTAACGCATACGGCCGTCACTGGTATGCTCAACACTCACCCACCGAGCGTGGAGCCATACGAGGCCCTGGCCGGCGGATCTGGTGTCGGGCCCGAAAGCGAAGATAGCGCGCGTGACACCTCGGCGCTGACCCCTGCAAGGGCGAGGGGATGCATGATTTCGGGGGGTTGGCGCGTTTGGCGACGTGTGGCAAAGTGGGCCACGAGATGGACGACTCCGACAAGACCGCGACGATCGTTCACTACAACGACCAGCTACGAAAGCACGGCTACGGCCCGCAGGCGCTTGGTTGGAAAAACGGGCGCCACAAGCTGCGCTACCACGTCCTGCTTTCTCAGTGGAAACTGGACGGCGCCACCCTCTTGGATTTCGGCTGTGGCTTCGGCGACATGTACCAACACTGCCAGGACAGCGGGCATCGGGTGATCTACGAAGGCATCGACATCAACGCCGAGCTCATCGCGACCGGGAAGAAGGTCTACCCGACGGCAAACCTGCAGGTGAAGGACGTGTTTCAGGCGGGGCTGGCGAGGCAATACGATGTCATCGTTTCCTCGGGCACTCACAATCTGAAACTGAAGGACAACTGGGAGTTCATCAAGGACACGTTCGAGCTCTTCAGTGCTCACGCCAGCACGGGTTTTGCGGTGAATTTTCTTTCCAACAGGGTCGACTACGAGCTGGATCACACTTACCACTCCGACCCAGTGAGGATTCTCGATCTCGCCTACAAATATTCGAACCGCGTCGTGCTGCGTAACGATTACATGCCGTTCGAGTTCACCGTCTTCGTCGACATGAGACGTGATTTTGATCCCGCGCTCGTCGTCTACCCCGAGTATCTGGCCCAGGCGCGATCTTAGGGTTCAACGATGAACAAGCCGAAGAAATTGGTCGGGATGATTCAGTCCAACTACATCCCGTGGCGCGGGTACTTCGACTTCATCGACGAGGTTGACGTCTTCGTCATCTATGACGATGTCCAGTACACGCGCAAGGATTGGCGCAACCGGAACACCATCAATACTGCGAACGGACCGGCCTGGCTCACCGTGCCCGTCGCCGGCAGTCTGAGCGCTCCCGAGCTCATCCAGGATTCGTTGATCGTGTACAACGACAATTGGATGAGGAAGCACATCGGGACGGTGACGTCGTCCTACCAAAAGGCGCCCTTCTTCAAGCCTCACGCCCAGGGCTACTTCGACATCTTGTTGGCAAAGCACCGCACGATTTCGGAACTGAACGTGGCCATCATCCGGTGGGCGATGGAGATCCTCGGCATCAAGACGCCGATCGGGTTTTCACGGGACTTCGATCCCCAGGGCGACAAGACCGATCGCATTCTCGACATCCTGACCAAGATGGAAGCCACCGCGTACCTGGTTGGCCCTAGCGCCAAGAATTACATCGAGATTCAGAAATTCAGGGATGCGGGGATCGAGCTGGAGTTCAAGGCGTACGCCTATCCCGAATACCCTCAGCTTCACGGTGAATTCGTTGGGCAGGTCAGCGTGTTAGACCTCATCTTCAACTGCGGCCCCGACAGCAGGCGGTATCTGAAGAGCACAGTGGCGAACGAGCGAGCTTGGTAGGGCGAAAGGGAGGGCGAGAGTTCGTGGAAAAGACCATGGAAGATAGCAACGAGCAAACGCTGGCTCTCGGCGAGATGGGGTTTTACTGGCGGACGTCGGAACCGGGAAATGCCGGCCCCGAGATCGTTCCCCCCACCTTGCCCTTCGTCTTCGCGTTCGACGATCGTCATGGGCTGGTCATCCAGCGCAGGGATGCCCGCATCCTCAAGTACCTTCACACGGTCTATGAGGCCGACGCCAACATCGGTTTTTTTCAGGATGGTTACGAGATCGCGCTGCCCTACGCGACGGACTTCATCGCCTACATCGAAGCTGCGTTGAAGCAATTTCCATTGATCCACAGCGTTCTGGAGATTGGATGCGGTGGGTGCATGATGCTTGAACGGCTGCAAAGCATGGGCCTGAAGGTCTTGGGCGTGGATCCGAGTCCCGTCGCCCTGCGTAGTGGGGCCAGCAAGAATGTCAGGGTCATCAACGACTTCTTCCCCTCGCTGCAACCGTCGAACCAAATCGATGAGAAGTTCGACCTGGTCTTTCATACAGACGTCCTCGAGCACGTCGAGAACGCGGTCGAGTTTCTGAAACCTCAGTGGGAGGTGCTCCGCCCGGGTGGGTACCTCATCATCTCTCTGCCTGATTGTTCCGAGAGCATCGAGCGCGGTGACGTCTCGACGCTGCTGCATCAGCATCTGAACTACTTTGACAAGCAGTCGCTTGCTGCGGTCGTCCATGCAGCCGGCTTCAACGTCCTGTCGGTCGACACGGCGAAGTACGGTGGATCGTTGTACTGCGTCGCTCAGAAGCGCCTTCCGGGGGACAATGCCAGAGCGCCAGCGCCGCCCGACAGTATGAAGTTCCGAAACTTTGTCTCGCGTTCCGCCCATGCGATCGATGCTTTCAAGCGCCACTTGTCGGAAGTCGCCGCTGATCCCAGAAACACGCTTGGGTTCTACGTCCCGCTTCGTGCGATCCCGTACCTGGCGGTAGCAGGACGCCACGACCGATTCCGTTTGTTCGACGACACCCGGCACTGGCATGGCCGCACCATCGACGGTCTGCCCATTCCGATCGAAAACATTGAGGATTTGCAGGCAAAGCCGGTCTCTCACCTGTCGATCATGAGCCTGACCTTCGATGAGGTCATCGCCGGGAAGGTCCGGGCTGCCCTAGGCGACGCGATCCAGATCAAGACGCTACGAGAATTTCTGCCGTGAACGTCAGCGTCATCACGACGTTGTATCGCTCCGCTCCCCACATCGAGGAATTCTTCGCGAGGATCTGCAGCGCGGTGTCGGCGATCACCAACGATTTCGAGATCGTCTTCGTGAACGACGGCTCCCCCGACGATTCGTCTTCAATCGTGCGGCGCCTGCAGGCGAGCGAAGTGAATAGGAAGATCAAGCTCGTCGAGTTGTCGCGCAACTTCGGTCATCACCACGCGATCATGGTCGGACTCGAGCATTGCGCTGGGGACCTGGTCTTCCTGATCGACGCCGATCTGGAAGAGCCTCCGGAAGTTTTCGGAGAAATGTTCCAAAAATTGGATGCCAGCGCGGGCGCGTCCCGCGTTGATGTCGTGTACGGCTATCAGACGCGGCGAAAAGGTGGCCTGTCCGAACGCTTGCTGGGCGCCTTGTTTTATAAGGCTTTCAATGCGCTGGCCGCCGTCGAGGTGCCGAACAACTGGATCACCGTACGGCTGATGCGCCGGGCGTACGTCACGGCCGTCGTAGCCCACGAAGAGCGGGAATTGTTCATCGACGGCATCCTGGTGATCGCAGGCTTCAAGCAAGTTGGAATTCCCGTGCAGAAGGCGAGTAAGGGTTCTACCTCGTACTCCCTCTTCAAGAAGGTCGCTATGGCGACGCACGCCTTGACGTCTTTCAGCACCAAGCCGCTGGTGCTCATTCTCGGCACGGGCATGATGTGCTGCTTCCTGTCGTTGCTCGGAATCGCGCTCATCCTTTTCCGAATATTCGTGGAAGGGGTCCACTACGATGCGGGCTGGCCGTCGATCGTCCTGGCGATTGCCTTCTTTGGCGGTCTGATCCTGGCCTCGATCGGTGTCGTCGGCCTATACGTCGGGCGCGTCTTCAACGAAGTAAAAAGACGCCCGCGAGTCATCAAGGCCATCGAAGCAAACTACTGACGCCCCAGCGTTCGCGTCGCGCCAACGTCGAGGTCAGCGGCGCCAAATCTCGTTTGCCAGCTTGCCGTTACGGGAGTACGCAATAGGTTCCAAACATGGAGCAACCGCTCGTTCCATTCACTCGGCCCCGCATCATCGGGCAAGAAGCGGAGTACGTTGCCGCGGCGATGTGCTCTGAGCAACTGTGCGGCGACGGCGCCTTCACCCGCAAAGCCAGCGAACTCTTGGAGCGTGACACGGGTGTCTCCAAGGCGCTGCTGACTACGTCGTGCACGCACGCCTTGGAGATGTGCGCACTGCTGCTGCGAGAAGCGCCGGGCGATGAAGTGATTGTTCCTTCATTCACCTTCGTTTCCACTGCCAACGCGTTCGCACTGCATGGGTGGCGTCCTGTTTTCGCGGACGTGCGTGAAGACACACTCAACATCGACGAGACACGTATCGAGAAGCTGATCACGCCGCGCACCCGGGCGATCATCGTGGTGCACTACAGCGGTGTTGCGTGTGAAATGGATCGAATTTTGGAAATCGGTCAAAAACACGGTATCCGCGTAGTGGAAGACAACGCACATGGGCTGTACGGTAAGTACAAGGGGCGTTACCTTGGCAGTCTCGGGTGTTTGGCAACGCTGAGCTTTCATCACACGAAGAATTTCTCCAGTGGTGAAGGTGGCGCTCTGCTCATCAACGATGGCGAGCTCTTGGAGCGCGCAGAGATCATCCGCGAGAAGGGAACCAACCGCTCTCGGTTCTTTCGTGGCCAGGTGGACAAGTATACCTGGGTCGATTTGGGCTCTAGTTACCTCCCGAGCGAATTGAACGCGGCCTACTTGCTGGGTCAGCTGGAAGCTCGCGATGCCATTCAGGCGCGGCGACGCGCTATCTGGGAGCGGTATTTCACGGCGTTCTCGAAGCTGAAGATGCCAGGGATTGGGTTGCCCACTATCCCAGCTCATTGCGAGCAAGCCTATCACCTGTTCTATTTGATGATGCCGTCACTCAAAGAACGTACGGAATTCATCCAGTTCATGCTGGATCATCGTGTCAGCGCTCCCTTTCACTACGTCCCACTGAACACCTCCCCTATGGGCATCCATTTTGGTGGGTCTGTCGGGCAATGTCCGGTTACGGAATCCGTGAGCGACCGATTGGTGAGGCTGCCTCTTTTCCATGACCTGCGCGAAGATGAATTGGGTCGCGTGATACAAGCGGTGGAGGAGTACTTTCAACGCAAGTAGGCGAGACTACCGGGACGATCCTCGCTGAGCCTCCGGCGGCTCTAGAATTTCGAAGAAGCCGTTGTGCGGTCGCAAAAGAAACCGATGCCAGCGAGGCCAACGCGAGGCGCGTGCTGCGAACGTCGCCACCCCTGACACGGCGTGCGTGCCAGGCTGTGCCAGCGTGCCCGGGCGCGCTGGGTAGCCCATCACAAGCTGCCGGGAACTCCACCTTCCGCGCTGGCACGGCGATTGCTGTGCTGCGGGCATGAAACCCGTGGGGTGCGCGATCGTCTGGGTTACGGCGTGCGCGTTGGCAGGCTGCGGTGGGAGCCGCAATTCGTCCGGCGACAAGCCGAGCACGAGCGAAGGCGGTGGCGGGAACGACGTCACTACCGCGCATGCGGGAGCGGAGACGGGTGGCGAAGGTGCCACAGGTCCAATGGTCAGCGACGACCAGGCAGGTGGCGCTGGCGGCGGCGGCGGCGGCGCAGATCTCGGAGACTACCCCGAAGAGACATTGCCGTTGAGCCGTGCCGACGTCGTTCGGATCGCAGGCACCAGCTTCACCACTCCTGCGGAGCCAGGCGGCCCGACCTGCGACGACGGGACCGGCGGGCCCCCACCGCCACAGCTCGACTACTTGCAACTAGCGTTCGTCGCCAACGCTGCGGGGGGCATCGACGTCATCGCGTCGACGCGTGGGCCCTGGTTGAACATCCAGCGGTCGCAGCTGTTGCGCACGCGGTCGGGCTACGTCGTCGAGCCGCCACCGCCAACTGCTGGCTGCATGGTCTACTATTTCGAAGACAGCTACCGACCAGCGTGGCCAACCCCCAAGCGCCTCGCGCTCCGCTTCGCAGGCAAGGACGAGCACAGCCAGGTCACGTCGATGTCCGTCAGCGCCGATTTCGATAGCGAGGACGGCGCCCAAACGCTCACGACGGCTGGCGCTCGCGATGTCAACGCGCCAAGCATCGCCGAGTCCGAACCCTGGGTCTACGATTCGATGGACAAGAGTTACTACCTTGAGGACGACGTCCCGACCTGGCGCCTGCCGCGACACTTCGATTTCACCGAAGCGCTGCTTCCCGGCTGGTCCGTCGCGCTCGAGAACGACGCGGGCGACCATTTCGAAGTGGCGCGTAGCAACGGAGTCGCTCTCGCGCCCGGCTTCGACGTGGTGCAGTTCTTTCCGCCCGGATTCCACTGGGTGATCACGGGGCGCGACTTCGCAGGTAACGTGTTGGAAGCCTCTTCGACCTATCGCTCCGAGTTGCCTGCCGTCGACAGCGGCAGCTTCGAGACCGACGACCGCTGGCGGGCGTGTGACCCTGCCATCGATCAGGAGCTCGAGTCCTGTGTCGGCGCCGCCGTCCCTGGCCACGCCGACCTGCCAGCGCTCGCTGGCACGCGTTCGCTTTTCATTGGCAGCGGCCGAGTCACGCTCCGCATCGCTCGCACGAGCGGCGCCACCAAGTTGCTATTCATCGGGCGGCTGACTGGCTCCACCTGGCTACGCAGTGACATCCAAGCCCTCGACGCTGGATCGTCGGCCCGCACGAGTCGGCTGATCGAAAGCTGGCCGCTCGATGCCGCTTCGACGAGCGGGCAGCCCCCACTGAGCTTGCCGCAAGAAGTGAGCATCAAGCTTCCGCCAGGCTCCGAAGACGTATTGCTCAGCCTTGCGGCTGGCTCCGCGATCTGGCTCGACGCCGTCCACACCGAGTAAGCGCCGGTTTCTACTCGACGATGCCGAGATCGCGGTACACGCGCTCGAGCTGGCGCTCTTCCTGCTCCCAGGTCAAACCGTAGCGCTCGACGAGCTGGCGCGAAACGACCGGCGGTGTCCACGCGACGATGCGTGCCGCGGCGCCGACCGGATCGCTCAGTTTCACAACTAGGCCGAGCCCATGCTCTTCGACCAGCTGCGCCTGCGCGCGCGCGTCCGACGTGATGACCGGCAGCCCCGCCAGGAAGTATTCGAAAATCTTGTTCGGTAGCGCGTAGTCGTAGATACGCGACTGCGGCACGAAGAAGCTGAGGCCAGCGTAGGCGTGGCGAATCGTCGCGCACAGCTCGGCTTGCGGCACGTAGTCGAACACTTGCACGCGTTGTCCCAGACCCAACCGCTCGGCGGCTTCGTTGAAGAAGGCGTTCTTCGGGGTGCGACCCGAAAAGCAATCCAGCGTGTACTCGGCGGGCAAATTGGCCAAGAGCTCGAGCATGTACAGGGCGCCTTTTTCCTGCTGCAGCGCACCCAAGAACACTAAATGCTTGCGACCGTCTTTCAAGTGCGCGACCAGCGGCGCCTGACCGGGTCCGTCGGCGAAGCGCGCTTCGGGCACGTTGCGGACGACGTAGACGGGTCTATCGGTGAGGGTCTGGAGCTCTGTCTGAATCGGTTTCGACACGCAAATCACCGCTTCGCAGCGGCGCAACCCGGCGCGATCAATAGCGGCGATGCTGCGGTTGATCGGCTGCGGGAAGTTCAGGTAATCGAGATCCTGAAACAGCTCGTGCATGTCGTAAATCGAGCGGTGCGGCACGCGCGCCAGCGGTCCCAGAAACAACGTATTCCAGTCGTTGTAGTGAATGACGCTGGGGCGATGCTGACGCGCCCATTTCACGCAGCCTGCCACGTAGGCTCGGAAGGCACGCAGCGCGGTCAAGTTCACACCCCGGCGGATCGTCTGGCTCGAGC
Source organism: Polyangiales bacterium (assembly GCA_038252755.1). GTDB lineage: Bacteria > Myxococcota_A > Polyangia > Polyangiales > Polyangiaceae > PMG-095. Next base: position 8,825 of record JBBSAB010000077.1, read on the forward strand.
TCGATCGAAAGCGGTGAATGTGCACGCCGTCCACGAACTCGCGTTCGGGCAAGTCCTTGCGACCAATCGCCAGCACGTGCACCTCGAAGCCTTGCTTCCGCAAGAACTGGCACGTGCGCTGCACGCGATTATCCGACGTGAAGTAGTTGCAGACGGGAACGCAGGCGATCTTCATGGCCAGGTATGCACGAGCGTCAGGCTAGCGGATCGCAGATCGCCGGGCGAGCAGCTTGGTCAGCTCTCGCTTGGCAAACTGCCAGTCGAGCGCCAGCGCCATGGCCGGAATTACCCCGCACATCAACAATCTGATCCAGATCGACACGTAGTCCGCGACTACGACCATCGCGGTCACTGTCACGAGCAGCGCGGAAATGGCGCCGTAGCGGAACGGGACGCGCTGCACCGCCCGCCCCATCATAACCGTAAAGATCAGGTTTAGAGCCATCGCGATGCTGGTCGCCCAGCACGCCCCCAACGCCCCCCAACGCGGGATCCACCACACGTTGAGCACGATGTTGATCAGGGCTGCTGGTAGCGACGCGAGCCAAATCCGGTAAGCAGCCGTTTGACTACTCAGCACCACGGCGCCCGCGGTCTGCGCGCCGGTGCGGTAGAGCGTCCCCAGACACAGCACGGACGTGACCGCGGCCGCCGTGCCGTAGCCGCTAGGCGTGATCAGCGCCACCACCTCGGGCGCCGTTAGCGCCAGCAGCGCGACGAACGACGCCATGCCCGCCATGCTCCAAAACGACAAATGGCGAATCTTGTCCCAGCTGTGTTCGTCGCGCTGCTTAGCCTGCTTGAAGAAGAACGGCAGCCACGCGCGCTGCATGCCAAGTCCCAGCATCATTGCGCCCGAAGCGATGCGCGAACCAACCGAATACACGCCAGCGACCTCCAGCCCTTGCGTGGCCGAGCCCGCGAGCATGAATTTGTCGAGCGTCTGAAAAATGTACGCTGCCGCGATGTGCGGCATCAACGGTATGCCGTAGCGCAACACGCGCTTGAGCAGAACGCCGTCTACCATCAGCGTGAGACCAGTGCGGATACGCGCCGCCAAAATCAGCGTACACAGCCAGTAAGAGATGCAGGCCGACAGCAAAAGCGCCGTCAGGCCCAGGTGGGTGAACACGAGCAACGGCACGCCTATCGCCACGTTCAAGGCCGTACGCAGGGCTTGAAAGAACGTGTGGGCGCGCACCTCGCCAAGCACCTGCAGGTGCGCCGACAATGACTGAAACGCCGACGATGCAGACACCGTGAGCAGCGCGCACACGCCCATCGGCCACAGGCGAATACCGCCCATTAGTGGGCCCGCCCACGGCCATACCAGACCCGCGATCAGCGCGACCACAGCGCCGCTCACCAGCGTCCAAGTCGTCATGGTCGAAACCAGGCGCATCTGCTCTTTGGGGTCTTCGTGCAGGTCGCTACCGACTTTGACCAGCGTTTCCATGCCGCCGGCCAGCGGTAGGATTACCAGCATCTGAACCAGTTGCTCGAGTACGCCGAGCGCGCCGTAGTCTTCCTTCGACAGCGTGTGCAGGTACAGCGGCAGCAGGATCAGATTTGCCAGGCGTGTCGCTGCGATGCCAAGCGTGTACAGCGCCGTCTGCTTGACGAGCTTTACGCCGGCGCGCCCAGAGTCTTCTGCGGGCGCCTTGTCGAGCTCAGCGGGCTTTCCTCCGCCGGTGCTCATGGCGTCACGGTGTCCGCGCCGCCAAGAGCTCGACTACCTTGGCGGAGGCATGGCCGTCGCCGTACTCGTCGATCGGGTGCCCAGGCTTGGCCGCCGCGGCCGCTGCTTCGATGCGCTTTTGGTCTGCGCCGGCCAGCTGATTCCAGCCGCTGTGGATGGTTTCGACCCACTCGGTCTCGTCACGCAGGGTCACGCATGGGACGCGGTGAAAGTAGGCTTCCTTTTGGACGCCGCCCGAGTCGGTCAAGATCAGCTTGGCCTGCTGTTCGAGCACGATCATGTCCAAAAACGGCACCGGCTCGATCGCCATGAGCGCCGGGTTTCGCTCCAACAGCGGCTCCAGCCCGCGGCTCTTCAAGGTGGCACGCGTACGCGGATGCAGTGGCAGCAAGAGCGGACACGAAGCGGTCGCCAAATTCGAAAGCGCTTTCAGGATGCCTTCGAGCCGTTCGGGGTCGTCGGTATTTTCGGCGCGGTGAACGGTAGCGAGCAGGAAGCTCTTGGGCTTGAGACCGTGGCGCGCCATCACGTCCGAGCCTTGCGCGGCGACCTTGGCGAAGATCAACGCCGCGTCGTACATGACGTCACCCACGTGATGAACGCCCTTGGTCACGCCCTCGTTCTTCAAGTTCGTGATCGCAGTATGGGTGGGGCAGAGCAAGAGCTCTGAGACGTGATCCGTGAGGATGCGATTGATTTCCTCCGGCATCCGCTTGTCGAAAGAGCGCAGGCCCGCCTCGACATGGCAGACCGGTACGTGAAGCTTGGCTGCGGCGAGCGCACCGGCCAGCGTGGAGTTGGTGTCACCGTAGACGAGCAGCCAGTCCGGCTTTTCGTCGACCAAGATTTGCTCGACCGCCCCGAGCATCTTGCCGGTCATGGCGCCGTGCGAGCCCGAGCCGACGGCTAGGTTGTACTTGGGGCGCGGCACCTCGAGCTGGTCGAAGAAGACCTGGCTCATGTTCGGGTCGTAGTGCTGGCCCGTGTGAACCAGCACCTCTTCGATGCTCGCGCCGCGCTTTACTTGTTGAACGATGGCCGCGCTAACGGTGGCCGCCTTCACGAACTGCGGCCTAGCGCCGACAACGGTGACGATTTTCACGGCGTTTCGGGGCGATCTACCATGGCCAACGCAAGCCGTCCTGGCAATTTGCGAAGCAGCTTTATCGGCAGTGGCCGTGCGCGGACGGCGTCTCCAGAATCTCGAAGAAGCCGTTCGTCCACGTGCGACGGTAGTCGTGAGCGCGCAAGAAGGCTTTGAGGACCTTGCGGGTGCCTCGCTGTGGCTGGCGCTCTTCGAGGCGCTTCGAATGCCGCGGCCAGTCGAAGCTGCGCGTAGTCTTCGACGTCACGACCACAACTGGCAAGCAGCCAGTGCGCTGCGGCGCCTCGGCAGCAAGCTTGCCGATCACGTCGCCGCTCTCGTAGCCCATGACCCAAGCTCGATTCAGGTATGGCGTAGTTTTGGTCAAGTATTGGAGCAGTGGCGTTCCCTCGTAGGCCAACAGGTAGTCGCCAGGCGAGACGCGCTGGCTTAGCGCGTCGAGCACTTCGGCTACTACCTTGGCGCGCTCGGGGCTGGTGTATTGAGCGCGGAGCTGAGGGTGACGCACGGGCGTCAGCAGAGTGCTGCGAAGGGAATCGCGATAAGTGTAAGTCGCGGTGCGGCTCAGCCCTTCACCCGTGAGCGCGAGCCCGACGCTCAGCGCCAACTTGGGTCCTTGCCCCTTGAGCCACGTCGCGTCGAGCGAGCGTAGCGTCGCGATGATCAGCGGGAGCGCGAGCCATAGGCCCATGTGCGCGTTCTTGATGCCGTTGTTGCTACCGAGCGGAGCGATCAGCACCACCGTCAACGCGACGAAGGCCGCCGCGCGGAGCTCGACGCGACGCTTCCACAACCCGAGCGCGACGGCCGCGAGCAGCCAGTAGCTCGTGCCGGTCACGACGAAACGCCACGGCTCATCACCCAGCGATAGGCCGTAGGCGGCGAGCCCGGCGGCAATGCACGCCAATATCCAGCCAAAGGCGGCCGGAACTCTGCCCAGCGCCTGTGGCAGCAACCAACCCAAGGCGCACACGCCTGCCCCCCACTCGAGCGCGAGGGTTTGGTCGCGCACGAAAGCACTGAGCAAGTCGTCGAACGAATAGCCCGCGCTCTGCACGCTGGGTGCAAACAACCCAGCGATACCCGCGTAGAACGAACGAGCGTGGCCGAGCGCATGGATCAGCGCCAGCGTGCCGCAAACCCCCGCGGCGATGCCCGCGCAAGTGACACCCAGGTCGCGCAGCAGGGAGCGCCGGCGTTCAGCGTCGATCAACGCTGCAAAGCCGAGCGTCGCGAGCATTGAAACGGCCAGCAAGTTTGGAAATCTCGCGAATGGCGCGACCCCAATCAATACGCCAGCCGCAAACAGCCAGGCCTTTTTCCGCTGCTCAATGCCAAGGACCAAGCATACGGCTGCGGCGGCGAACACCAGCGAAGACGACGTGTTGTAAGAAAACCAAGTCTCGCGCCGATCACTGAGGAACACGCTCGCCGGCAGAGCAGCGAAACCCAACGCTCGTCCACCGATCGTCGCGCGCAGCAGCCGCGCTGCGAGCAGCATGCCGAGCGACAGGCAGAGTGCCCACAGCGCGCGCATGCCGACGACGCCGAGCCCACCAAAAATCGCATCCCAGATGGCCCCGACCAGGTTGGTGAGCCAGGTGGGGGTTGAATCCTCAGTCGCATCGGGATGGCGGAAGAAGCACCGGTAGGTCGTCAGCAGGTAACCCTGATCGGTGAAGTCCAGACCTTGCCAGATGAAGCACCAGGGCACAGCCAGCGCCGCCCAGAGCACGCGGCGTTCGAACCACGCGACGCTGCCGCGCGGCTCGTCGCCCGTCACAGCTGCCTCAGGTAGTACTCGCAACCATCGAAGTTCTCCATGCTGTCGAAGTCGGCGAGCAACTCCTTCGACCAACCCTTCGGCAGGCGGCCGCGGCAGGTGACGACGGCTTGCAAGCCCTTCACGAGCTCGGCTGGATCGCCGTCGGAGGCGCCCTTGAACGGCGTCGGGCCGGGCGTGAACATACCTGGATCGTGATAGTCGACGTCGAGCTGTTCGAGCTTATAGATGCCGTCGGGGTACTCACGCTGGCTGGCGACGAGCACCAGATAGGGCGCCGTGTGCGGCGGCGCCTCGCGCGGCACTTCCGTTAGCAATACTTTGCCAATCTTCTTCGCACCTGGTCCGCGCCGAAATATTTCGCCGAACAGCAACGTGTTGTTCCAGCGTCCAGGGCGGCGGTCTCCGCGCGGGTACATCAAGTGCGTGACGCCGCGGGATCGCAACAAGTCGTAAAAATCACGCGCGTCCGTCAGGTGCGAGTAGCTGATGTAGTCCTGATTGCTGGCGATGTCGCTCAGCACCAGTCGATTGAGGCCCAACAGGCCCTTCCAGTTGCGCGACAAGATCACGGCATTTGCCGGTGTGTCGGCTGTAATTTGCTGTTGGGCGCTCTTGGCGGCAAACCGAGCGTCGTAGTTCTCCGAGTAGCCTTCGGCGATCATCCCGATGCCAGCGTCGAGCTGCTTCTTGCCGTAAATCAGCATGGCGTCGCCGCCCCAAAACAGCTGCAACAGCACCAGCGGCGACAAGCCCACGCGCGCCGCCCAGCCGAGCTCCCATACCTTCACCATCAAAGCGAGCGCGGTCCCGATACACAAATCGTTGAACGCCAGCATGTAGCGATCGTTGGCAGCCGTGTTGGCCCAAACCATGAACGACAGCGCCGTAATGCTGGCGGTGAAGAATAAACGCCGCCGACCCGGTACGAACAGGGCGCATGGCAGCAGCAGCGAGAACAGCGCGCCCATGTACGGGCGGTGGTGCGTGAGGTTGCGGTTAGCGGTGGTGAGCGAATATTGAAAGACGCGACCGAGCGCCCAGGCCTGGCGTCGCAAGCCAGAGTACTGCGGCAAGAAGGCGCCTTTCGTCGCCTCCTCCTGATAGTACCCCGTCACCGGCGGCGGAAACGTCGACTTGAAGGTGTGCGTCGCGAACGGATAAACCGGGTTGTGATAGAAGACCGCGTTTTTGGCGAAATGCGGCGCGCTAACCAACGCCAGCGTGATAGCGATCGCCGCAGCACCCTTGATCAGCGCGCCGTAGGGCGGCACGCCCGTGTCGACGGTGATGCGGCCGTCGGAAAGCAGGCGCCGAACCACCAGCACGGCGAAGCTGAGAGCGGTAGCAACTCCCACGGCGAAGATCAGATACGCCGCCTGGTACTTGACCAGCATGTGACCACCCAGCGCGATGCCGAGCAGGACGCACAGGCGGAGATCGAACCGTTTGAACGCGCGAGCCGCTGCGAGCAGCGCCGGGACCGCAAAAAATCCCAAAAAATGATCGGCAGAGCCGCCGATCTGTTGGTCGTAGACGAACACCGACGGAAACAGGAAGAAGCCTGCCCACAGTCCGCGCACGTCGCGACCACCGAGCAACCAACGCGCCAATGTGGCCGCACCGATGATCTCCCAGACGACGGTCGTGAACTCCAGATGCAGAGAGAGCATCCAGTGTTGCGGCAGCTTGCTGAGCCCCGGCACGAGCAACGCCCAGGTGTGCAGCATGCTCGTCAAGTGCGGGTAAGCGCGGTGATTTTCGCCGGGGAACGGGATGATGCGTCCGACGCGCGCGTAGTCTTGTGCGATCGGGAAGTGGTACCAAGTAGCGTCGTAGTTGATCGCTGAAAAATCGAGCGCTTCGAGATACAGGAATACCAACGCGGCCGAGCCGAGCACGATTGCCAGCGTGCCCAGCACTCGCTCGATCGGCTTGGGTTGCGGGATGACCGCGCGCCAGGCAAACAACTCCCGGAGCAGAGCCCGCCCGTCACTCTCACCGACGACGAGGAAGGCGAGCGGGATCAGCACCGCGACCCAAGGCTTGAGCAGGCCGACGAAACCCGCCGCGTACAGACCCAGTACGAACGCGACCAGCCCCAGCATCATGCTTTGCAGCAAACGCTCCAGAGCCGGCAGCTCGCGCTGCCCTAGCAAACGCCGCAGCAAGAACGAACCGCAAGCGACGCAGCTCAGATTGAAAAGGATTGCATAGCCCCAAATCGGGAGCAGCTGCCAGACCAGCCACTCCTTGATCGGGTAGTGCGGGTCGAGTGTCGTGCCGAGGACGTAGGCGCCATAGCCGCAGACCAAGGTCGCCGCGACGCCGGCCGTCAGGCGTTGGATAAGTGGTGTGAATGGGCGCGACGGCATAGGGCGATAAAAGCCGCGGGAGCCTAGACAAAATGCCCGCTGAGGGCCAGCATCCGGCCGGAATGTTGGCTCGGTTACGGAACTGGTGGGAATCGGCGTGGGGAACCCGCGCGGCCGGCAACGGCTACGAGGTAGCGCTCGTGATCACGTTGGTGGTTGGTGTGTTCCTGCGCGTCAACGGGTGGCTCGGTCATCACATCTCGTTTTGGATGGACGAGGCGCTCTGGGCTTCACGGCTGCTGCACCGCCCGTTGCTCTTGCTCGGTATCCGCCCGATCGGCTTCATGGGCATCACGCTGGCAGTTGTTCGCTTGTTCGGCGCCAAAGAGGTCTGGTTCAGACTGCTACCGGCGCTGGGCGCGATCGGTTCGCTGCTGCTGATGCCGTACGTCGCCTCGCGCCTGGTGGCGTCGAAGTGGCTGCGCTTGCTGATGGTGCTGATGTTCGCGATTCAGCCAGCGCTGGTCGACTACGCCAATGAGTTCAAGCCCTATTCGTGGGAAGTGCTCGTGCACCTAGTGCCGATTGCGCTGTACCTGCGGTTCAGGGAAACCAACCGCCAAGCGTGGTTTTTCGGCTTGCTCGGCTTCCTGCCCGTATCCTTCTTCCTGGCGTACAACATGGCGCTGGCCTTTCCCGGGCTGCTACTGCTGTGTCTGGCGATCGCCTGGCATTCCGCCGATCGCAAGAAGCTCGTCATCGCTGCCTTGCTGAGCGGCGCGTTGTGCGCCGCCGGAGCCATCACCATGTACGAGCTGTCGCTCAGCAAGGTGACGCACGAAGAGCGAACCGAGAGTTATTGGGGTAAGAAGTACGATGTATTCTACGAAAAAACCGAGACGCTGACGCGGTTCGATTGGACGTTGCAAAAGCTCGGCGACCTCGCCTCATTCGTGAGCAGTCGCAGTCAGTTCTGGACGCTCAGCCCAAAGATCAGCGAACGCAAAGCCGCCGAGCTGGCTGCCGCGGATCGGCTATTTTGGATCAGCCTGACCTATACCGGGCTATGGGCGTTGTGGAGGAAGCGCCGCGACTTGTTGCTGGTGTACGCCACGCCGATGCTGATCATGCTGCTCGGCAACGCGATCGGTAAATGGCCGCTGGGCGCGTTCCGCGTGAACTTGTTCACCTTGGTCTACGTGCTGCCGTTGCCGTTCCTGGGCATGCAGCTGCTGACCGAGCTCGACCGGCGCATGACCTGGGTGACCGGAACCTTGGCGATGGCGCTGACCGTGATTCCTGGCTTCCGTTTCGGCTTCGATTGGCACGGCCACAAGCGCACCTTCACGCGCGATTTTTACCAGCGTGAAGTGATCACCAAGCTCTACGAGTACCGAAAGCAGCAGACCAAAAAAGATCCGACGCTACCGCGCGCGCGCCTGCTGCTCGAGCCACACACCTGGTACCCGAACGAATTTTACCTGCACGACCAGCCCGATTTCAGAGCCAAGTACGAGCAGTTCTTCGCCGACAACTTCATCATCGAGAAGGTCAGCGGCGGGACCCTGAACAGCAAGCTGCCCCAACGCCTGCGCCGTGGCGGCTCGGTTCAGGGCATTTGGCTGGTCAGCTCGGCCCGGCGCGAGTTCGATAACTTGAAGGCTGGCGCGCAGCGCGGCACGACGATCGTGATTCAAGAGCAGGTCGAGACCGAGCATTTGATCATGTACGTAGAGCCCAAGGTCGACCCGGAGTGACGCGGCCTTGCCGGTCGATTGAAGCCCTGCTACGAGCCGTCTCGGTCGGGTAGCCGTGAAGCTCATCATCCAGATCCCTTGCCTCAACGAGCGCGAAACGCTGGCTGAGACCATCGCCGACCTGCCGCGTCGCATCGACGGCATCGACGCGATCGAAGTGTTGGTGATCGACGACGGCAGCACCGACGGCACGGCCGAGCGCGCTGCCGAGCTCGGCGTGCAACACGTGCTGCGCTTTCCGAAGAACCGCGGGCTGGCGCGGGCGTTCACGGCCGGCCTCGACGCGGGCGTCAAGCTGGGCGCGGATATCATCGTCAACACCGACGCTGACAACCAATACAAGGGCTCGGACATCGCGCTGCTCGTCGCGCCAATCTTGGCCGGGCGCGCAGAGCTAGTGATCGGTGATCGTCAAACCGATCAGATCGCGCATTTTTCGCCGATCAAGAAGCTACTGCAGCGCTGGGGCTCAGGGCTGGTGCGCCAGCTGTCGGCGACCAACGTGTCGGACTCGCCGAGTGGGTTTCGAGCGTTGAGCCGCAAGGCGGCGTTGGTGTTGTTCGTCCACAACCGCTTCACGTACACGCTCGAGACGGTGATTCAGGCCGGGCGTGCCGGCCTCGCGCTCGAGAACGTCAAGATTGGCACCAACAACAAGACGCGCGAGTCGCGCTTGTTCAAGAACATCCCCGACTACCTGAGGAAGGCCGGCGGCGTGATGTTCCGCGCCTACGCCATGTATCGGCCGGTGCAGGTGTTTTCGCGCATCGCGTTCGTGCTGTTCGCGGTCGGCGCGCTGACTTGGGCGCGCTTTCTGTACTTCTTTTGGTCGCGCGGCAGCGCCTCCGGTCACATTCAGTCGTTGATCGTCGGCACCGGCGCGCTGGCGATGTCGTTCATCGTCGCGCTGGTCGCGATGCTGGCCGAGCTACTCGCCGCCAACCGCCGCCTGCTCGAAGATCTACTGGTGCGCGTGCGCAGCATCGAAAGCCGCTCTGGCGAGCCTGAAAAGCGCCATCTCCACAACGTTTGGTCCACCGGCCACCCCGCCTGGACACCGAGCACCAGCAGCGTCCCCGCCCACGAGCCCAGCAAGTCGACCGAAGCTCAGCCGACCGTGAGCTGATGAAGACTCAAGCTTGCTGACGCCCGCGCGCCTGCTGCAGCTCTCTCCGCTCGAGTCTCACATCACCTTTACATCGCGCGCTCGCGCAAAGCGCGAGCCAGGACGCCCTCACCCGACCTTGGCAAGGGCAGATCACGATCCGCGATCGAGACCAGGCCAGCGAAAACTCGGCGAGGCCGAGCGCCGATCGCGCCTCAGGTCACAACGATCGCGAGAGGCTCGGGCAAGGCACGGAGGAGACCAAGACCCAGAAACGAGGTCTCTCGCTCAGAAATTCCCTGACAAGCTGAACGCAGCGCCCCCGCCCTGTAAGGGATAGACCGCAGCCTTCGGCAAATCACTGCGGACCAGCTCTTCGTGGCCGCTGGCGATGCCGATGAAGAACAGGACGGCGCCGGTCGCTTGGACCAAGCCGTCGGCGGTGAGAAAGACGACGGTCGTCACTTCATCGAAGGCGAAGCCGACGCATTTGTTGATCGCCTTCTGCAACGCGACCGAAGACACGCTGGTTGTCGCGACCGCAACCTTGCAGTTGAAGGTGCGCCCACCGATCGCCGCCCACGGACCAAGCACCGGAATGGCGGTGTACGCGGTGCCGTTGTCGAAGCCTTGGCTCGCTGCCAGCGCGAGCCCCGCGGCGTACGCAGCGCCAAAGGTGAGCCCACCGCCCACGGTGAGCCCAGTCGCCGAACGCTCGACGACGCGATAACCGGGCGGCACCGGCAAACCCTTCTTGTACGGCAAGAGCGGCGGCATGCTCGCCAGACCACTCGGTGGCGCGGGCTGGTACGCGGGCAACGCAGGGGCGAGCGGCGGCGCGTACGGCGCCGGCGCCACGGGAGCTGGTGCCGCGGCGGGCGGAGGCGTGAAGACTGGCGCTGTCGGTGCGTAGCTGGGAGGCGCGGCAGGTGGAGCTGCAGCCGCCGGCGGAGCCGCTGGCTCCGGGAAGCTACCGTTCGACTGAGCGTGCGCAAGCGTCGGCCACGAAAGCCAAGCCCACGTTGCCATCACGACCACTCCCCCACGCCCTAACCACTGACTCCTCAAAATGCGCGTCGGCTCAAATCCCAAACCACTCCGCCGGGTCGGCCGTCTCCTGACCAATTCTTACCTCGAAGTAGAGCGTCGAGCCAGCCGAACCGCCGGAAAGCGAGCCGACGCGCGCCCCACCTTTCACGTCATCGCCCACCTTCACCTCGATCTCCGCGAGGTTCGCGCTGACGGTGTAGTAGCCACCTCCGTGGTCTAAAATCACCGTGCGACCGTAGTCCGCGTAGCTATCCGCGAACGCGACACGGCCGGGGAAGACTGCGCGCACAGCCGCGCCACCGGGGGCACGCATCGTGAGGCCCGGTCCCGAGCCGTTGCGACGCGCGGAGCGGATCTCACTGCGACCCGACAGCGGAAACGGCAGGCTGCCCTTCAGCGCCGCGAAGCCGGAGCTGGCTGCTGCGAGACCATTCGAAGGCGCACCGTAGACAGCCGTGTGATCATCGAAGCCGCCGCCGATGAAGGCGCGCTCGAACGCTTGGTCGCGATCACGCGCCGCCAGCAGCGCGGTCTCGGCTTGCGACACCGTGCGTTGCTGAGCCAACAGCGGTCCGCGCCGGGTCGTGATGCTCGAGAGTCGTTTAGCGAGCGCGGCTCGGCGATTGGCGACTTGGCGCTCTTGAGCCAGATCGCGCGCAAGCGAACGATGCAGCCGCTCGAGCCGAGCTGCGTGCTCGACGAACGCCTTGAAGCCGCCGCCCACCGGCAACAGCCCAGCGCGCGCGAGTCGCGTGTAAGCGCGGCCACGCGCCAACGTGCGAGCCTTGAGCAGCTCGCTCTCGCGCCCTAGGTCGGTAAGCTCGAGTTTGGCGGCGTTCTCGTCGCGCTCCAAGCCGGCAAGCTCGCGCTCCAGATCGGCGCCGAACAAGTCTTGAGCTCGCGCCGCGTTCGCCGGCGCCGGCGCTGCGGCGGGCGCGTCGAGCGTGACCGCCGACGCCGACACGGCGAGCAACAGCACGGACAGCGGCGTGAGCAGCGGCAGCTTCATACGATGAGCAATTTCCGCAGGCTGCCGTAGGCCGCAATCGCGCCCAAGAGCGCGCCCGAAGCTACCAACCCGAGCACCACCGTCCACGGCAAGAAGATCGGGGTCGCACCCAGCAGCGCGGCCAGGTTGCTGTCGAAGTGGCTCTGCACGATCGCGTACAGCACGCCCAGCAACAAGATCGCGAACATGGCGCCGAAGCCGCCTTGCGCCGCGCCTTCGACCACGAACGGGCTGCGCACGTAGGAATCGGTCGCACCAACGAGCTTCATCACCTCGACCTCGATCCGGCGGCGCTGCAGGCTCATGCGAATCGTCGACGAGACGACGCTCACCACCGCCGCCAGCACCACACCCGCCAGCAAGAGCGAGGCGCTCACGCCGCCGGTCAGCAAAGCCGCCAGGCGGTCGCTCCAAGCGCCGTAGGTCTCCACGCTTTCGACGGCCGGCAAAGCCGCCAGCTGCGTCGCCAGCTTGCCCAGTCGCTCGCCTGCCACGGCGCTCTCGATCGCGACCTCGAGCGAGGCCGGGAAGGCTTCGGTCGGCAGCGCGTCGAGCACCGGGTCATTGGTCAAGCCGACCAGCTCGCGACGCGCGTCCTCGCTGGACACGATCTTCACCGCCGTGACTCCGTCACTCTGCTTCAAAGCTTGTTCGATCGCGGCGACCTGCGGCGCGGTGGCGTTCTTGCGCAGGTAAACCGACGCGCGGCCGCTCTCGGCCCAACGCGCGCGAATTTGGCCGACGTTGACCACCAGCAAGAGCGCGGCGGCCAGACACACGAAGGCGACGGCGACCGAAAACACGCTCAGCGCGTGCAGGCGCCAGTCGTTCTTGGCGCCGCGGAAGGCACGCTTGACGGGGCTTTGCGCCATCTACGCCACCCTCCGGCTGCCGTCCGCGTTGGCGCCGGCGGATTCGACCAGCTCGTCGAGGCCGGACGGCACATCGGTCGCCTTGCCGTCGTCGAGCACGACTACGCGGCGCGGTCGGACGTCGAGCAAGCTGCGGTCGTGGGTCGCGAAAACGACGGTCACGCCGGTGTCGTTGATGTCCTCGAGCAAGCCCAAGATGTCGACCGCCAGCTGCGGATCGAGGTTGCCGGTCGGTTCGTCAGCCAGCAAAAGCGCGGGCTCGCCGACGATCGCGCGCGCCACGGCGACGCGCTGCTGTTCGCCGCCAGAAAGCGTACCGGCCAGCTCTTGGCCGCGACCCGAGAGGCCGACGCGCTCGAGCGCTTCGCCGACCCGCGCGCGAGCCAGACGCTCCGGCAAGCCCAGCACCTCGAGCGGTAGCGCCACGTTCTCGAGCACGGTCCAGTTCTTCACCAGCTTGAAGTCCTGAAAGACGATGCCGATGTTGCGACGCAAAAACGGAATCGAGCCGCCGGTGAGCCGCCCGACATCGCGGCCCAAGAACAAAATCCGTCCGGAATCGACCGACTCGGCGGCATAGAGCAGGCGCAGGAGCGTGCTCTTGCCGGCGCCCGAAGGCCCTGTCACGAACACGAACTCACCGCGCGCAATGCTCAAGCTCAGGCCCTTCAGAACTGGCGCATCCACGCGGTAACACTTGTGAACATCCTCGAAGGTGAGGATCGGGCGGCCTGCCGCGAGCGGGTCGAAACGCCCACCCTCACGGAGCGCGGGGCGGTACGGACGACTTTTGGCAGCCGGTTCCATGGCGCCCCGAGGTAATCAGGGAGGGGCAAAGTGGGAAACTTTTCTGCGAACCCCAACCCCCGGACGACGCTCACCCTGACCCCCAGGAAACCGGCTTGAAGATCGCGTACTTCGGTCTGCCGCTCGGGGCCCTGCTCTTGGCCCGCGACGGCCATCAGCTCGGACCGGTCATTCTGTCGCCGATCGAGGCTCCCGGGCGCCGGCGCCTGACGCGTTTGGTGCCGCAGCTGCTCGACGCCAGCCCGCCAAGCGGAGCGACGGCGATGGATTTCGAGAGCCGCGTTTCCGACGCGCTCGAGCGTGAGCAGCCGGACCTGTTGGTCTCCTGGTTTTGGACCCGCAAGCTGCCGCCAAGCTGGCTCGGCCAAGCGCCGCGCGGCGCGATCGGCGTGCATCCGTCGCTGCTCCCCCGGCATCGCGGCCCGAATCCTTATTTTTGGAGCATCGACGCCGGTGATGACGAGGTGGGGGTTACCGTGCACCGGCTGAACGCCGAATACGACACCGGGCATTTACTCGCGTCGCGCAGCATCGCGCTCGGAGCTCGCGACGCCTGGCAGCTGGCGCGCGCGCTCGATCGTCCGTCGCTCGCCCTGCTCCGCGAGACAGTCGAGCGTCTCGCGCAAGGCACCTCCCTCCCCGAAACCCAGCAGGACGAGCAGCTCGCCACCTGGGCTCCCGAACCGACCGGCGACGCCTTGAGGGTCGACTTCGGCTGGGCGACCGAGCGGGTACTGCGAAGGCTCCGCGCCCTTTCACCTACCCCGGGAGTGGCGCTCGAGGTGGCAGGAGTGCCCCTGTTCGTGACCCGCGCCGAGCCGGCCGCCGACTACATCAGCGCTCTATTACCGGGCGAAGCGCACATTTCCGACACGCTCACGCTACGGACCGGCGACGGCGCCATCACCGTCACCCGCGCCTTCTTCCCCGACTTCGAGGACGAACACGACTCCCTCGACGTCGAAGGTGGGGCAGGGGCCCCACCGACAAACCAGGAAGGGAAGGCGGCGACAGCCGCCGCTGTCGCGAGGGAGCTATTGAAGCGACGCGGCGCGCCGTAAACTATTGGAATCGTGGCCTTGGGTGTTAGACTCCAGGGTCGTATCTTTGGAGGATTCATGTCTGATCCCGTGAGTCTGGCTCGAGCTGCCCGTGAGAATCTGGCTCGCGGCCTGGCAGCCTTACAGAGCCCAGCCGTACCACCCCAAGTCATGGTGGTCGCGGAGCCAATCGCCGCGGCCATGAGCGCGCTTCATCGTGTCGAGGCGTCGCAGGGCGCCGCGCGCCACGAAGCAGGTCCGGCTGCGCTCAATGCGGCTCGGCATGCGCTCGCTTTGCTGCAACAGCAACCGCAGGGCTACCCTGCCGTCGATCAGGCATTGGAGGCCATCGCGGGCTCTCTCAACTTGATCCACCAGCTCGCTGTGGCGCCTTCGGTGGCGCCAGCTCAGCACGCTCCCGCAGCGTTCGCCGGCACGATGGCTGCACCGCCCACGCAACCGTCGCCGCAAGGCTGGGGTCAGCAGCCGCAGCAACCCGCTTACCAGCAACCGGCACCCGCGTATCAGCAGCAGCCGCCCGCGTACCCGCAAGCAGCCGCGCCGGCCTATCCGCAGCAGCCGCAAGCGGCCGCGCCCGCGTATCAGCAGCCACCCGCATATCAGCAGCCGGTCGCGGCTCCACCGGCATTTCCGCAGCCGGCGGCAGCTGCTGCTGCTGGCGGCACCGGCGTCCCGATCCGTTTCGAGGCCGAGCTCGGCGCGCACAGCACGACCAATTTCTACAAGGGTCTCAGCGGTAACGACGTGATCGACTCGGGCGGTATCTTCGTCTCGACGTATCAGATCCCGGAAATTGGCCGCAATGTCGTGATCAAAGTGTCGATGCCTGGTGGCTACGAATTCGAAGCCGTGGGCATCGTGCGCTGGACGCGCGAGGCGCCGCTGTCCGGCTCCGACTCGCCGCCCGGCTTCGGCGCGCAGTTCACGCAGATTTCGCCGGAAGGCCGGCAGCTCGTTTACCGCTACGTGCGCAACCGGGAACCGCTGTTCCACGACGACCTGTGAGGCCCCGCGTCGGGCGGGGTACCGACGCGCAGAGGCAGGTTCGAAGCGGGGTTTCGTAGCAGCGTGAACAAGCTCATCACCGGTTGGTTCGTCGCACTGTCGCTCGGCCTTTGGGTCAGCCCAGCGCGCGCCGGTGATCCACGCCTCGAGTGGTACACGCTCGAGACCCCGCATTTTCGCATCAACTTCCACGGCGGGCTAGAACCGCTCGCGCGACGCGCCGGCTTCATCGCCGAGAACGCGTACACGGTGCTCGGCCAGCAACTCGACCAAACGCCGAGCGAGCTGGTCGAAATCATCATCACCGACGACACCGACTTCGCCAACGGCTCGGCGGGCGCCGTCCCGTACAACACGATTCGGCTGTTTGCGACCGCGCCCGACGACATGTCCGCGCTCGGCGACTACGACGACTGGCTGAACGAACTCGTCACCCACGAGTACACGCACATCTTGCACGTGGACAACGTGTCGGGCCTGCCGGCCCTGCTCAACAAGATCATCGGCAAGACCGCGATCCCGAACCAGTGGCAACCGCGCTGGATCTTGGAAGGCCTGGCGGTGGCAATGGAGACCGCGCACACCAGCGGCGGCCGGCTGCGCTCGAGCCAATTCGACATGTTCCTGCGCGCCGACGTGCTCGAGAACCACGTCGCTGGTCTCGATCAAATGTCGGGTGCGCCGCGGCGCTTTCCAGGCGCAAACCTTTGGTATCTGTACGGGTCCGAGTTCATCTCGTTCATCAACGACACCTACGGCCCGAACGTTTTTGCCGCCGTCGCCGACGACTACGGCGCGCAGGTCTTGCCTTGGGGCATCAACCGCTCGATCCGCCGCGTTACCGGTCGCACCTACGAAGAGCTGTACGGCGGCTGGCAAGCGACACTCAGAACACGCTATGGCATGCAGGCCGCGAACATCCGCGCGCGCGGCCTGCGCGAAGGCCAGCGCATTACATTTCGCGGTGAGAACGCTGGCGGCGCGCGCTTCAGCGAAGGCTGCTCCACGCTGGGCAAGCCGAGCCTGATCTACGCTCGCGACGACGGCCAAACCACCGCGGGCCTTTACGAGACAGCGCTCGACGGCAGTAGTCCGGAAGGCACCTTGCGCGCGCGCGCGTCGGGCCAGCAACTGAGCGTCGCCCCAGATTGCTCGCTGATCTTCGACAACAACGCGGTGTCCGAGCGCCGCTACGACTTTCAAGACCTGTTTCGACAGCTGCCAGGCACGTCGTCGCGCGAAGAAGGCGACACCCGCGAACGCCTGACGCACGGCCTGCGCGCCCGCCACGCCGACGTGAGCCCGGACGGCCGCAGCGTCGTGTACGTGACGAACGACCGCAGCACGAGCACGCTACGGATAGCCGAGCTCAGCGCCGACTATCGACTCGTGAACCCACGCGCTTTGGTGCGGAGCGCGCGCTTCGAGCAGGCGTACTCGCCGCGCTTTTCGGCCGACGGCCAGAGCGTGCTGTACAGCGCCTGGACGACCGGAGGATTTCGCGACATTCGGCTGGTCGACGTCAGCACTGGTCGCTTCCGCGAGCTGTTCCACGACCGCGCGATCGACCAGCAGCCGGTGTTCTCGCACGACGGCAAGCGTGTCTATTTCGCGTCCGATCGCAGCGGTGTCTCGAACATTTACGTGTACGAGCTCACGACTGCGCACTTGTCGCAGGTCACCAACGTCCTCAACGGTGCCTATTTCCCGGAGCTGTCGGCCGACGAGCGCACGCTGGTCTACACCGGCTACACCAGCCGCGGCTGGGACCTGTTCAAGCTCGACAACCGGCGAACGGCTTGGCTCGAGCCGCTGCCGTACCAAGACCCACGCCCGAGCGCGCCGCGGCCCACCGTCGTGCGCTACCCGATCAAGCCGTACAACCCGCTACCAACGCTGCGCCCGCACCAGTACTACGTGCAGTACGGACCCGGCGCGTTCGGCAACCAGCTCACGGTCACGACCAGCGGCGGCGACATCGCCGGGCACCACGCGTTCACGGCGGCGCTGAGCGTGCCAGTCGAGACCACCCATGGCGAGCCCGCCGCGTCGCTCGACTACTACTACGGCAGGCAAACCTACGGATTTCAGCTCTCCGGTTTTCGGAGCTCGACGCCGCGCAACGACTACAGCTACAGCGAGCGGCGGCCGCCAATCGTGGAGCACTTGAGCGGCGTGTCGACCGGCGTGTCGCTGTCCGCTGCGGGCGACAACGAGCCGCAGAGCCTCGCGCTGAGCTACACCGTCGCAGAGTTCGCCGAACGGCTGCCGCTCGGGCTACCGGATCCGTACGCGCCGTTGCCCACTGAGCCGCATCGCGGTTGGCTTGGCCTACTCCACCTCGGCTACAGCTACTCGAACGCCGAGGCCACCAACTACGCGATCGGCCCCGAGCGCGGTTTCAGTTTCAGCATCGGAACCGACTACGCGGATCGGATCCTCGGCAGCGAGACGAGCGTGACGTCTTTCAGCGCGGTCGCGACCGGCTACTTGAAGATGCCGTGGGCACGTCACCAGGTGCTGGCCGTCGCGCTCTCGGGCGGGACCGGCGGCGGCACGTACCCGCGGCGCGGCTTGTTCGCGGTCGGCGGTTACGCCGACGTGCCGCTGCTCGATGCGTTCCGTTCGAACCTGCGCCAGAGCGGTTTTCGGCTACGTGGCTACAAGCCCGGCCAGTTTGCTGGCAATGACTTCAACCTGCTCAACGTCGAGTACCGCACGCCGATTTGGTACGTCGATCGCGGCATCAGCACGTTGCCGATCTTCCTGCGCACGCTGTCGGGCACCGCGTTCTTCGATTACGGCGCGGCCTACAATCGCCTCGACCTTAAGGACCCGCTGGCGGTATTTCATGCTGGCGTAGGCGCCGAGCTGTGGGTCGATCTATTCGTCGGCTACTACATCTACGGCAACTTGCGCGTCGGCTTCGCCAAAGGGCTCGACGCGACCGCCAGCGACGGCGTGCAGACCTACACCGTGCTCTCGAGCGCTTTCTGAGCGCGCGCGCTACGGCTTGAAGGCGGCCTCGAGCCGCATCGCGAGCGCTTTCATGGCCGGACGGTAGCCGTAGTCGACGGCGTCGGGCGTGGTCACCTTCGGGCACGCCGAGGCGGTGACGGCGTTATTGCCCAGCGACTGCAGCAGCTGCAGGTGCCGTCCGCCTGGATAGGCCAAGTCGTAGTAGGCCGTGATGCCGGTTGGGCCGCCGGCTGGCGGCTGGCACGTTGCGCGGTTGTAGATGCTGTTTTCGACGAAGCAACGACAGCTCTTGTCGGAGTCGAACGCCGCTTGATCGCAAACCGTAGGTTTGGCGAGTGGGAAAATGCAGGCGGCTTGCAGATCGCGATTGCCGAGATTCACGCTTTCATGGCCATTGATGAGGTTGGCCTGCGGATTCGTCGACGTCGAGGGCACGAGAGCCGCGGCGACTAGTGGGTGCATCGACCCGTTCACGCCCCCCGCGCGATCGTCCGGCGTTTCACGCATGAATGGATCCGAAGGTGGCTTCGGTGGTGACGCGGCGGGGTTGCCGACCATCATCTCCCAACGGCCTTGCTGGACGAGTTGGTCCGCGGTCAGGTAGGTCAGCGCAGTCCCGGTCAGGCTGGCTTTGTCGGCCAGGTCCTGCCACGGCACCCCCACGATTCCGGTCAGGATCACCTGCGACGGATGGCGCTTGTGACCAACGAAGATCGGATTCGGCACGGCTTGCAGCGTCGAGCGTTGGATCGCCGTCTGGCGCGTGAGCCCATCTTTGTAGCGCGAGAGCGGGTACAGAAGCTCGAAGCCGAAGCGTCGTTTCTGATCCCAGCAGCGCAGGTTCAAGTCGTCGCTTCCACTCGGCAGCATGTTGCCCTTCGCGCACTCCGAGTCGGTCTGGAGCGACGGGCAGCCGGCGTTGGGGGCCGTCTCGACGCACGACTGGCAACACTTGCCGTTCGGATTCGTCTGGCAGGCCGAGGTCGAGCGGTACATCGGCGCGGCGCGCGTGATCAGCCAGCCGTAACCTTCGTCTTGAATCGAACAGTCGTTCTCGTCGCTGAGCATCACCACGGCCAACACCGAGTCGGGTCGTAGGAACGCGGCGCGCTGAGTGAGGACTACGCTGTCGATACCCTGGCCTACGGCCTGCGAAGTGCCCGACGGAACGACGACGGCCGCCGGCGGCTCGGAATCGATCAAGAAACGGTACCAAGCCTCGAGCGAGGCCTCGTAGCCGCACCCGACCTCGCCCACCGCGTCGATCATCGGCCCAAGCTCGCTCAGAACGGTGTTGATGTCGGGATCGCCGCCAGGGCCCCACGCCAAGAAGCCGCTATTCTTGAAGGTCTTCAGGCCTGGCCGCAGCTGCCCGATCAGATGAGCGTGGTCGTCGTCACTTGACGACACGCACACGTCTTTGGCGCCGTTCGCGCCGTGCGAACCCAAGCTGGAGGTGACGACGCCGACGTGGATGTCGTCGGCGGTCAGCGCGGGGCCGGTCGGACCCAAGAGCCAGCTCACGGCGTCCTTCATCAGCCGCTGCTTCTCACCCATGTTGCGTGAGTTATCGATCATCAACAAAAGGTCGAGCTTGTGCAGCGGCGCGGCCGGCGGGATGTCGCCGTCGGGAGGCAGCATCGGACCACCACCGGTACCCGAGGACGCGGCCATGCCCTCACCGCCGGTTCCCGGGGACGCGCCCACGCCGCCGCTGCTGCCGCCCGTAGAGCTCGACACCGAGCCGCCGTCGGTAAACGCCCCGGCAACGGTGGTGCCGGAGCCCCCCGTAGCGTGAGGCTTGTTGTCGACACTCGTCCCACCGCAGCCTGAGCCCAGGCCGGCCAATAGCGCCGAAACCGCGACCCCAATCGACCATGCGCGCATGTAAGCCTCCCGTTCGCCCGAATAAGGGTAGCACCTGATACGCGCGACCCGCCGAATACTTTCCCCGATTGGCCAAGGCTTGCTAGCCCAGGCCCATGCATAAGCTCTGCTGCATCGCGGCGGCCCTGCCCTGGTTGCTTGCCTCGGTGCTCGCGGGCTGCATGACCCCGCCCACCCCCGCGGAGCGCGTCACCGACGCCGCGATGGCCCTGAACATCGCCGCGCGCTTTAATCAGCTCGACGTCGCCGTGGCCCACGCGGCCGCAGCGGATCGTCCCAATTTCATGAAGCGCCACGCCGCCTGGGGCCAGACCCTGCGCATCGTCGACGTCGAGATGGCTAGCCTCTCGTTGCCCGAGTCGGACAAGGCGATCGTGCTCGTCGACTACGCCTGGATCCGCAACACCGAGGGCAACATGCGCGCGACGCGCCTCGAGCAAACCTGGAAGGACGACGCGGGCTGGCACCTAGTGCGCGAGAAGCGCATCTCGGGTGATCTCGGCTTGCTCGGCGAACCGATGGCAGAACCACCGCCGCCGCAGCCCGACAAACAGTTCGCCACCCGCACCATCCACGAAGATGGCGCGGCCGCTACCGAGTAACCGCTGCACGCGCGGGCCGACGCCCGCATTCGGCTCAGCTGGCGCTGGCGGCAGCAGCCTTCTTGCGGGTCGGCTTGGCCGTCGCCTTGCGCGTCGCTTTGGTCGCTTCGGCCTTGCGGGCGATGCGCGCCTTCTTCTTCGCCTGCGCCTTGCGGCGAGTCATCTTCACGGAAGCACGGCTGTCGAATTTACCCATGACCCGGCCCTAGTACTGCGCTTCGCCGTGAAGCGCTAGGGGGTGTTGGGGGCTCGAGCGCTTAACCGCTGGAGACGTCTTCGAGGGCGCGCTCACGATCGCGCACTTCGAGGCGATAGCGGCTGTTCACGGTCTCGATGTAGAAGACGTCACGAGCGGCGACGCGCAGCACGCGCTTGACTGGCGTGGTCACGTACTCGTGCATTCCGTCAGAAAACTCGATCACCACGACCGAGCCCTTGCGCGGGGCCCGAACCAGGCGACCGGCAACTGCCCGCGACCCGCGACCGAGCTTCCGGAGCACGACTTGCACAGGGGTTACTGTAGCAAGGTCCATGGTTGAGTCCACCGAGCAGTTGCATAGTTGAGTCACCGGGCGACTTGCCCTCCCACCCCTGAACGGCCTCTCGCAAGTGCGCGAAATGTCGGCAGATGTGGGCTACTCGACGATTTCACCAAAAACTCAGAGCTGCCGTGACGCGAAACAGGGGGCCGGCAACGGAAAGCTCGCCCAAGTCCAGGGAAGCGAGGCGCTGTGGCACCGCGCCCGAGTCTTCCGGCACAAAGCTGAGCTTCATCGGAGCAGTCCAGCCGTAACCGCCCTCGCCCGTCACCCACAACCGGGGTTTATTCGAACGGCCGCTTTGGTAGCCCCACAGCTCGACCGCCGCGCCTGCCGTGGCGTCGAAACCAAACTTCCACCCTGTCTTCAACCAGGCGGTACCGAGGCCGCCCGATACTTCCGCCGCCTCGCGCGTCAGCGTGGGCCCGACCTTGGCAGTTAGTACCAACAGCCGGAGCACGTGGTAGCGCACCTCGGGAGCGAGCGTGAATCTGCGGAGATCGAGCGACGTCGCGTCGCTGCGGATGTTGGCGGACGCGCCACCGTAATCGAAGCCCACCAAGCCGGCCAAGGACAGCTGGTCGTGCGTCCAAACCGTGTACGACGCCGCCAGGCTGAGTTGGCCAAGCACGTCGTTCTTTGAGAACGGGTCGAAGCCTTTGTTGTTCACGAACTGGGTCCGCGCACCAATGTCGAAGCGCAGGTGCTTTTGATGAGTACCGAGCGCTTGCTCATCAGCGGCGCTCGGCGCTGGCTGGTCGGTGCGTACGCTTGTCTCGCTCTTGATGTTGAGCTCTTCGACGGCCGAGGCCTGCGAAGTCGCCAGCAGCAACGTAGCCGTGCATGCCACAGCACCAATTGCGCATGACCGATTCCTGAACGGCATCACTGGATCCCTCCCAACTCGAGCTCGGAATAGAATTTGGTTTTGGCCGTGTTCGGATCGAGCCCGTCGAATAGCGTGGCGGCGACCGAGGTATGGCCCTGGCTGGGCAAGACGTGGAGCGCAAGCGCCGTGCGTTTGTCCTGACCGCGCTGGGTCGCAAAATCATGCACGAAAGCGATCGGCTTCTGCGTGTAGAGCGACGACGGTTGCAGCGGATCGAAGGTCAGCTGCGCAAAGCCGCGGTCCGTGCCGAAGGCCCAGAGCTGCTTGCCGTTGGGCGAAAGGTTGAGCGTCAAGTTCTGCAGCACATCGAGCGGAAAGCTTTTGCGCTTGCTCAAATCGAGCACGTAGAACTGCTGGGTCGCGCCAGTGCTGGTACCACTGAGGATCTTGCGATCGGCAAAGTCGGCGTTTTGCTCAGTCGGAATGTCGAACACCTCCTTCACGTTGATGCCAATCGTGTAGGCGTCGATGCTGCGGTATGGCGTGCCGGTCGTGGTGCCAAGGTGCCAAAACGCGATCGTGTTGGTTGACTCGCCGTACAAGAGCGCGATGTCTTCGCCGGACTTCTCGCTGACCTCGCTGGTGATGCGGCGAATCTTGCTGAACGCGGCGCCCAGCGGCACGTCGAGCACGCGACCCGACGCCGGATCGATCAATTTTGCGACCTGCTTGCCCGGCACGAGCGCAGCCAGGCGCAGCCCGCCGTCTTTGCGGGTCTGAACGAAGTCGAGCTGGCTTGGTTCGCCACCGACCGGGATCAGATTCGGATCGAGTGATAGTGCGTGAGTCGCGTCTTTGGCTTCGTTGAGGGTGAGCAGGTAGACGTCGGAGTCCCCCTTCAGCTGCACGGCCAACATCGCATTGACCTCGCCCTCGATGCCGTCGTGATCGACGACGTCGACCGGGGGTGGGTACTCGCCGCTGGCCAGTTGCTTCAAACCAACCGTAATTTCCGGCGCATCCAGGTCCTCGAGATCGATGATCGCCAGGTCCTTTTCGCGCTGCACCACCAGCAAGCGGCGCGGAGTAGCCCCCGGGATCGTCAACTGACTGGTGAACTTGAAGCCGATCGGCTTGCCCGCGTAGCTGTCGAGCGTCTTGCTGCGCAGCTTGCTCGCAGCCTCACCCTTCTGGCCGAGGTGGACCAGGATCAGCTCGTTGGGATTCGATACCAGACCCTCACTACCGTGCACGAGCAGCCATTCGCCTTGCGGATCGATCTCGAGCTTGTCGTAGGGATCTTGCAGCTCGAATTTTTCCAGCTCCTTCGGCGTGCTGCTGCCGTCGAACACGCGCAGCTGCGGGGCTTCGTCGGTCGCCTGGTAGCGAGGCGTCACGCCGCGCGACAACACGAACAGCTTCTGGCGGTCGACCGAAGTCTGGAATTGCACCACACCGCGCCCGACCGGCATGCGCTCCGTCGAGAGCGCGAACGGTTCGGGTGACGTGAACATCATCACCTGGTTGAGTGCGGGATCGAGCAGCGCCACAGAGCCAGTCAGGCCGACTGTCTGGGGGCTACTCGGGTCAGCCACAACCGGATCGAACGGCTTGTCGAACGCTTCCGGGCGCCCTCCGCAACCCACGCTCAGCAGCAACAAACTTAGGCCTGACAACGCCCCAGTCCAAGTCATCCGTCTCGTCATGCTCGTCTGTCTCATATGCTCGAATCCTCGAGAAACTATTGAACGATGCGCGCGGCGAGCTCGAAGCCCGTGATGGTGTGAGCACGGGCTGTATCGAGATCGATGAAAGTGATCCGACCCTCGGGATGGATCTGCGCCACGAAGCCGCGGCCCGCCTCTTCGACGATACCGGTGGCGGCGGGCGCCGGCGGGCTGGCTAGCTCGAGAAAATCCGCTTGCATGGTGTCGAGCCGGACGCAGTACACACCGTGGGCGGTCGACTTCTCGTTGCCGACGGTGACCAGCGCGAAGCCGCCCGCGTCGTCGAATGCGAGCGCGCTCGGCACCGCGTCCGTGCCGACGAGCTTGGCCGGGCGCTTCTGCAGCGTGGGAACGCTGCTAAACAGACCAGCCTTGGTGCTGCCGGCGATCGGCTTCTGAAAAACGACTGCGGACGCCGCGCCTGGCGCCGCAAAGGCTGCGCTGACCGGCCCCTTCAGGTCCACGGTATGCACCTGATGCGCCATGCCCTCGCGCAGATCGAGCACGCTGAGGTTGCTGTTGTCAGCGCCATTTTGGTACAGCAGCGCCAGCTCGGACGCGTCCGACAGCGCGATGCTCGAGGTGATTTCCTTCGAAATCGTCACGCGCTCGAAGCTGTTGGCGTCGCCCGTCGGCGGCATCGGCACGAGCACGACTTGATGCAGGCCGGGCACCGCCGCCAGCGCCAGCTTGCCGTCGAGGCTCAGGTCAACGTCAGCGATCGGCGCACCCAAATCGAACGCAAGAATGTGGCCTTCCCGGCGAAGATCGACCAAGCGCAGCTGCGTGCTGCCCTCCAAGCGCACGACCGCGAACGAGCCGTCCGGCAGGATGCTCACGTCGCGCGCCGCGGCCTCCTCGAGCGGGTCTTCCGAGACTTGCGCCAGCAGCGACATCTCGGACGCATCGCCCAAGCTGATCACGCTGATGCCGTCGTCACTGACGACGAAGGCGCGCGCGCTCTGGTCATCGACCACGACTTGCGTCGGATGGAAGCCCACCGACAAGCCCTTGGAGGTGTGTTTGTCCAAGTCGAGCACGGTGATGGTCTGCGAGCCGGCGGTCGGGTCCAACTTCTGATCGCCCTCGGTGCGGGTCCAGGCGATCGCGAAGCGGCCGTCGGGGCTGGTAGCCCACGCGTTGGCGTCGACGTGCACCGGCAGGCCGACGTCGGAGGCCGTGACTTCGTCACCGGACAACTGAAACAACGTCGTGTCATGCGACAGCTCGTTGATCACGATCGCGCCCTGGTTGCCGGGGATTGCGGTCATGTACTTGGGACCGAAGCCGGCGTTGAACAGCTTGACCGCGAAGGTCTCGGCGTCGATCACCGCGACGCGCCCGCTCTTGGGGTTGGCGCTGAAGACGAATTTACCCGTCACGACCGGCGCCAAGAACGACTCTTCTAGCTCTTTTTCCGGAGGAACGACGATGATCGGCGCGCCGCCGGAACCGGCGAAGCTCGCGCTGCCCGCCGTGCCAAAGCCGCCAGGTTGTTGACCCGAGCCGGTCGAGCCCGCGGCGCCGATCGCCAAGCCGCTGCCACCGCTACCCAGGTTCGGATTGCCGGTGGGACCGCCCTGTGCCCCGTTCAGGTTCGGGGCCGGGTCGCCGGCGGCGCCGCAATGCAGGCACGCAATTCCGAGCAGCAACCCGACGCAAGTGCGCAATGCCAACGTCGCGCCGTTCATTTGCCGACCTCAGTGGAAAGCTCGAAGCCGGTCAGCGTGTGCAACTCTTTCGAATCCAAGTCGATGAAGGTGATGCGACCCTCCGGATGCCGCTGCGCGACGAAAGCCTGGTTCGCCTCCGGCACCAGGCCGCTGGCTTGCGGCAACGGTACGCTATCGAGCGCGAACGGCTCGACCGTGAGCTCGGGCATGCTGACCAAGTAAGCGAAGTTGACGCCCGCGCCGTCGGTGACGGTCACCAGCGCGCGGTGGTCGTCAATCGCCACCATCGCCGGAGCATTCGCCGCCAAGTTGACCGGCACCGTGACCGCCTGTGTGCCCTGAATCTTTGGTGGCAGGTTCTTGGCCACCGGCACGACTGCGAACGCGCCGGGTTGCTTGCTACCCGCTTGCGGCCTAAGTAATGCGATCGCGTGCGCGCCGTCCGGCGTCGAAACCGCTGAAAACACCGGTAATTTCAGGTCAACGGTGCGGTGCTCGAGCGCGGACGCCAAATTGAGCAGCGTCAAGTGCGTGCTCGGTACCGCGTTCGAGTACAGGAGCGCGGTCTGACCGTTCTCTGCGCCCAGCTCGACGCTGCCGAAGACTTCGTCGAGTTGAATCGTCGTGAACCCCTGCGGCTGGTCGAAGATCGTCGCTACCGGCAACAGTACGGCGAGCGAGCCGTGTTTCGTCACCGGGCCGGGGCCCGCCCCGCCCACGGCCACATTCCCGTCCCCCCCCGCGGCGCCGTCGAGCCCTCCCCCCCCACCGTTCTCGACCTCGGCGCCGCCCCCCACACTCGCCCCGCCCACCGTCTGTGATTGCCCGCCCTCCCCACCTGCCCCCACGCCCGCGATGTCCGCGGGGATGATCTGCTCTCGAATGATGGCAACTGCCAGCGTGCCGTCGGCGTTCAAGTCGAGGTCGGTGACGACGCCCGGCAGCTTGATGTCCTGGATTTTTCCAAGCGCGACGTCGACGACCGTGACGTAATCCTGGCCGTCGCGACTGACGAACGCGAACGCGCCGTCGGGCGTCATGTTCACGTCGCGGTGCGCGCGATCATTGGCCGGATCGGCGCTGAGCGCGATCTCGTTCGCGACCGCGGGACCCGCTTTCGCGCCCAAATCGAGCAGGTCGATGCCAGCGTCGGTCGCCACGTAGGCGAACGCGCTGTCATCGTCCATGAACACGCGCGCTGGTCGGTAGCCGACGCTGAGGCGCTTCGACGACGGCACTTTGCCGCCCAGATCGAGCACCGTGACGTCTTGAAAACCCTCGCTCGGATCGGCTTTGCCGAGCGCGCTGGCGTCGGTCCAAGCGATCGCGAAGCGGCCATCCGGCGAGATCGCCCAAGCGTTCGCGCCTTGATGCACGGGCAGGCTGGCCAACGTCTCGATGTCACCGGTATCGTTGGTCTGAAACAGCGTCGCGTCGTGGCTCTCGGTATTGATGACCAGCGCGCGCGAACCACCGCTGGGCGCTGGCAAGGCCGCCAAGTAGGTCGGCCCAGCTCCTGCGAGCGCGGTTTTGACCGTGAAGTTCTTCGCGTCGATCAGCGCTACGCGCCCCGACTTCGGATTTGCCGTCCACACCCAGTGCCCGCTCACGACCGGCACCCGAAATGCCCGATCGACCTCTGTCTCCGGCTTGGGTTGATCGACCGGGACTCCGGGTCCGAGGCTGCTAGTGGTGCCGCCAGCGCTCGCCCCGGGATTGTCGCTGTTGCCCAACGAATCGCCGGCCTGCGTCGCCGAGTCCATGCTGCAAGCTGCAACCGCTCCCAGCGTCGCCGCAACCGCATAAAAAAGCCTAGCCCCGTGCATCGCGTATTCCTCGATGGCCCACGACTGCAAGCCGCGGGCCATCGCTTGCGAATCGACGAAGCTGGGCTTAGACGCGAGGATTGCGCCGAACATTCACGTCGCGACCGCCGCGATACGCGACATTCGTGTCGTACGGAAGTCGTGCCAAGAGCACTGGCACACTCGGCCAACCACGCGAGTTTCGGCCAGTTCTTCTGAAATTTTGGCGTAGACGCTAGGTGGTTTGAGCGGCCACACCACCCCTGGTCAGCGAGTCATAGAATCAAGGCTCGGCCGTAGCAACGCGATCCGGCTGGGTCATGCCCTTCTTCTCGAAGTAGGCGCGCAGCACCTCACGCGCCATCTGCGGCGCCTTGATCGACCAGTCAGGTGTATTCACGACCAGCGCCGAGATCGCAACTTCGGGCGCGTCGGCCGGCGCGAAACCGATGAACCAGGTGTAAAAGCGGTTTAGCTTGTAGTCGGTCAACGTACCGGTCTTGCCGGCGACGCTCACGCCGGGCAGGTACGGCTTGCCCTGCGCATCGTGAAAGCTCTTGAACGCGGAGCCGTTTGCGACCGTCTCGCGCATCATCTTCGCGACTTGTGCCGCGGTCTCGGGCTTAATCGCGCGTCGTAGCACGCGCGGCTCGCGCTCTTCTTTCCAGATCTGCTCACTACCGCGCGAAACGCCGGCCACTAAGCGCGGCTCGAGCGTCACGCCACCGTTCGCCACCGTCTGCGCGATCGAGACCGCCAGCAATGGCGACATCGTGGTGTGCCAAAATCCGGCCGAAGCCCGCGCGAACTCGATCGGATCTTGCGGGATCTCGATCTTCGGCGCTTCGTTCTGGACCACGAACGGAATCGGCGCGCCAAAACCGTACGCGCCACCCATCTGCGCCACGTCCTCGGGCGTGAGGTGCTTCTGGGCCAAGCGCGCAAACACCACGTTCAAGCTGCGTCCCATCGCGATCGCCACGGTCGCGCACCACTTGTCACGCCGCGGATCGTCGACCAGCTCGTCGGGCAGAATCCGGCTCTTGCCGCCGTGGTAGCACTGCTCGGTTTCTGCAGTCAGACCGGCTCGCTCGACCAACGCTGACCCGGTGATGACCTTGAAAACGCTGGCGGCGGGCGCTTCGGCGCGCACGTTGACGTCGA
Organism: Polyangiales bacterium; assembly: GCA_038252755.1. Lineage (GTDB taxonomy): Bacteria > Myxococcota_A > Polyangia > Polyangiales > Polyangiaceae > PMG-095. Next base: position 37,598 of record JBBSAB010000077.1, read on the forward strand.
ACGCTTCGCCCGCGTTCACATAGCTGGCGTAGGCGAGCAGCTTGCCCGTCTTCACTTCCATCACGACGACGCCGCTCTCCGGCATCCGATACTTCTGCATCTGGGCGCGCGCGGCGCGCTGAATCGCCGGATCGAGCGTCAACTCGGCGGTTTGCCCGTCCTTGAGCGGCGCCATCACGCGCTGCGGCCGCAGGTCCAAGCGAAGCAGGTCGAGCCCGTCGAGCTTCGGCGGCTCCTTGCTCTTCGGCGTCGCGCCCACGGCGCTGGTCAATTTCCGAAGCGGCGCCTCGATCGCGATACTACCGCGCACCACCGGCACGAGCGCCACGATGACACCCAGCGCCGCGCCGACTCCAATCCATCTGCGCAAGCCTCGCATTGGCTTTCGGAGTAACGACTCGCGGCCGCTTGGGCCAAGATTTCCGGCGCGCGCTTATTTAAGCCGCCTCGAGAGGAATCAACAGGAAGGCGGGAAGGCGGGAAGGAGCGAGATCGCATTTTGTGTTCGGGAGACCGAACACGAAATGGTTGCCTCCGGGGCCAGGCGCGATGTCAGTTCAGCGCAAGACCGAGAGCCGGACGCGACCGACCGCCCACCCCAAAAACCTTCCCGTCTTCCCGCCATCCTCTGATGATTCATCGCATCTTGCCCGAGCGAGCGGGGACAACAGGAAGGCGGCTGAGCATTGGTCTCATCTCGGTTGGGCTGCCGAAATGCGGCCTGTTTGCAGAAGCTTTTGTAGCGGTCCCCGGTGAATGCGGGGGTGCGGGCGTGCAGCG
>JBBSAB010000078.1:0-38147 GCA_038252755.1 Polyangiales bacterium
GACGACCGATACCCAGGGCCGAAGCCCGCAACCGATACCGAGATATCCGGCTCCGCACCGAGTCCGAGAAAGGCTCCGCGCGAGCGCGGCCCAGCCTCTGGCTTGCCCGAAGCCCCTGCCGAGACCGATCCCGATCCCACGCCCGAGCCCCTTCCCGGGGCCGCGCTCGCGCGGGGTCCAGACAACGGATCAAGACTGGCGAGGGATCCCTGGAGCTTGACGCTCGCGCGCGCTTCCGGCACGCCCTAGCCACATGTCTCCGCGACGTCGCTGGGTCGGCTTCACGTCGTGCGCAGCCTGCTTGCTTGGGGTGCTGCCGTTTGCGTGTCAACGCGCAGGGGCTGGCGGCGTGCCGATGCCGCCGGTCTCAGCTCCGACGCCGCCGGCAAGCTCGGCGGCAGCGCCTTCGGCTCCTGCCAGCGGCGTAGCACTCGCGTCGCGCGCCGCGCCGGCCATGCCGGGCAAGAACGTATTGGCGATCAAAGTCGACACGGTCGGCTACCCGCTCGACTGGCGCAAGATTGCCATCTTCAACGTGGCGCCGCGCGACGCGGTCGTGAAGGACGACTCCGGCAAGGTTGTGTACACGTTCAAGCCGACCGACATCGTCGCCAAAGGCAAAGATAGCTCTTCGCAAGATCTGGTGTGGCAGCTCGACTTCAGCGCACTAAAAACACCAGGTCGCTACGTCGTTGAAAGCGCGGGCGCGACGTCGGACAGCTTTGCGATCGGTGCCGGGCTGTATCGCGAGGCACTGCGGGCGGCGCTCAAGCACTTCTATTTTCAGCGTTGCCGCACCAAGCTCGAGGCGCCCTACGCCACCTGGAACGGCGACGCGTTCACGCGCAGCGCGCCCTGCCACGTGCACGCCGACGTCGCCTGGGACTACGGCGATTACCCAGAAAAGAAACGCCGCTGGCACGTCGAAGCCGGTTGGCACGACGCCGGCAACTACTCACAATACGTGCCCACGACCGCCCCGACCGCGCAGGCGCTGCTGACCGCTTACGAACGGCATCCGCAGCTGTTCAGCGACGGTGACGGCAACCTCCCGGAGTCGGGCAACAAGGTGCCTGACATCTTGGACGAAGCGAAATGGGGCCTGATCTGGGTGTTGTCGATGCAAGAGCCCGCAACTGGCGCCTTCCGCGCGCACGAGGCGGTGTTCGATTGGGACGAGGGCAAGCCCGACGCCGATCGCAAGCCGCATTGGATCGCGGGCATCGGCACGGCCAGCACGGCCAAGGCGGCCAGCGTCCTGGCGGTAGCGGCGCGCGTTTACAAGAAGTGGGATGCGAGCTTCGCTGCGCGCTGTGAGAAAGCCAGCCGCGCAGCGTGGGCGTTCCTGGAACAACACCCCGAGCGCATTTTGGTCGACGGCAAAGGCAGCGGGCAGACGCTGTGGGATGACAGCACCGAATACCAAGAAGGCGGCGCGCGGCTGATCGCCGCCGTCGAAATCTGGCGCAGCTTCCGCCTGCCCGCGGCGCTCGAAAGCGTGAAGAAGCTGCTGGCAGATCCGGAAACGCAGCCGAAAAAGTTCTTCGATGGCGCCTGGGCGGATATCGCTCGTTGGGGTCTCACGGCGCTGGCGTTCGATGACAAGACCCCGGAACCGCTCCGCCAAGAAGCCAAGCAGCGGCTGCTGGCAGCCGTTGAGCTCGTCCGCCCGCAAATCGAGTCGCTCGATGGCTACCGCTGCGCGTCTACGCCCACCGACTACTACTGGGGTCACAACTCGAACTTGCTCGAGAAGGCCTACCAGTTTGCGATCGCGCTCCAGCTCGATCCGTCTCGCAGCTGGTTGCGCGAAGCGTTGCGCGACCAATGGCACTGGATCTTGGGACGCAACCCGAACGGCTACTCGATGGTGACGCGCGTCGGCAAAGGCCCCGAGCGGCTCTATCATACCGAGTGGGGCAATGTGAAAGGCCCCGTCCCGGGCTACCTGCTCGGCGGACCGAACGCGTCGGAAATGGGCTTCCTGGCGCCTGGCGCGCCAGCAAAAGCCCTGCTCTGGGACAACGACAAGCCGCTGCGCTCCGGTCTGGCCGCGCACAGTTTGTGGCACGCCGAACAAAGCGACCTGTGGGACGGCGGCTTCGTGAAGGAACGCGAAATGTCACCGGGGTGGTGGGCCGTTAGCGAGCCCGATATCTATTACAACGCGAACATGGTGTTGGTGGCGGCAGAGCTTCAAGACTGACGAGCGACGAGCGCGACAGCGCACACATGTACCTACCCAGAGGCATTGGGCCTTCGAGTCTGGCGGACACGTAGTTAGTACTTCGAATCGTCGTCGCGCCGCCCCCCCCCGCGCCAATGCACGCTACCCTTCGCACGTGGAGCGTTCGATGGTCCGCAAATTACGAACGATTGGGGCGGTCGCTTTGGTTGGGCTCGCGGCGGTCGCTGCGTGCAGCCGCAAGAGCGGGGACGGCAACAAGAACGACAGCGACGATGCGGGCGCGGGTGGCGCCAGCGCCGGCAATAGCAACGCTGGCGGTAACGTCGCGCAAGGCGGCTCATTCGTGCCTCGGGCTGGCTCATCGGGCAAAGGCGGCAACAGCGGCAGCGGCAGCGGCGGCACTGAGGCGAACCCAGCTGGCAATGGGCAAGGTGGCGCCGCCGACCCGTGTGCCCACTGCGCCAGTGGCATGTGCGATGCCGATCTCAACTGCAAGAACTGTATTGGCGACGACGAGTGTACGAGCGGCCTCGTCTGTGGAAATGGCGTGTGCTCCGCTGCGTGCACGGCGGCGCAGGAAGGGCAAACCATGGGTTGTGACAACGGCTTGACCTGCTGCTCTCAACATTGCACGGACGTGGCGATCGACAGCGCGCATTGCGGAGCCTGCGGCGCCGCCTGCGACGATGGCCAATTCTGCGGGCTGACGGCCTGCGGTGCGGGCGCGGGTGGCGCTTCGGGCGTGCCGTGCGTCGCTTGTCACCCAACCACGCTCGCCAGCATTTGCAGCGTCGGCCAGGTGATCGTGATCCTGGATACGACCAAGAACGACAGCGACGGCAATCGCGTTCCTGGTCGGGCGATTGGTGCCGCGATCAAGGCGCAATGCGCGCCAACCCCGACGCTCACCGAAGCCGAGCAGGACAGCGTCGAAGCCCTGAACCTCACCACTGGCAGGCCGGTCTCCGCTGGTAACGAGTTGCTCGTCGTCGCTGGCGGCCCATTTTACCAGAACCTCGAGGGCTACATGGAAGAGCAGCATATCGCGCCGCTCTACCTCAAGGCCATGGCAAGCGGGACGCAGTTTCGGAAGAACTCCGATGACAGCGTCGTCGCTAGCCTCCCGATTGACGGCGTCGACCACGACTCGCACGACTTCTTCCTGATCCAGTTCATGCGCGACGCGGCCAGCGGCTCACTCGCGCTCAACGCGCAAGGCTTCTGGCTGAGCGGCACCGTCGCCGCGACCTACCAGATGACGAATGCGGTGCTGCCCGACCTCGCTAGTTTCAACAAGGCTTGGTACGTCTACGAGTGGAGCGACGCTGACGCGGATAAAGCCCCCGACGCGAACGAGATCGTCCTAGTCGACTCCGGCCTCTAGGGGGCTCCGGCGACGCGACCGATCGGCGCTCGCTATCGGAAACATCAGCGAAATCAGCCAGTTGTGGTGGGACTGGCTTAAGTACCAGCGTTTGTGAGCCGTTCGGAAGTGTCCACGGCATTGAAGAGAACGGTCCATTTCTATCGCCCGGCCGCAGGTACGATTGAAAGCATGGACGCCTCTGAGCAAATCAATCGCTCCCTGGCGGCCAATCTTTCTCGGTTCCTTGGCCCTTTTGCCTGCCGGGACCAACGACGTGCCACCACGGAAGAGAACGTTTAGAGCCATGAAAAACGAAGCCCTCGATCAGGATGCATCCATGGGTGGCGCCGACGCAGCGCGCGGGCTTTTGGGAAAACCGCGCAGCAAGGGCGACTGGCTCGAGCGCATCAACAACTACTACTGGGTCAACAACCTGCTGCGGCTGCATCAAGAACTGCCGTTTTGGATCCTGCACTGGGACGGCAAGAAGGGCCTGACCTGGATGGATCTGAACGAGGTGGTCGGGCGCATTCAGCCGTTCCACTTCGAAATTCATTTCGGCAAAGAAGCCAAGCGTGACGACTACTACTGGGAGTCGCTCAAGCGCGCCGGGCGCGATCGCGATTTCGTGGTCGGCGAGCTGATGGGCTTCCACGACTTCTTCTACGCGCTGCCCGCCGATCCGAAGGGGCGCACCTTCTTCTACGGCGGCCAGTTCCTGACCGAGGAGCTGGACTGGGACGGCATCGCCTGGCGCTGGCGCGAGCTGACTGGGCAACTACCGGCCAGCGCCAACCCGGATTTCATGCGCTTCGTGCGGATGGCGTTGCGCATCCCGGTGATCGAGGCGCCGGTGTTGAAGGCGCTCGAAGAATTTTTGGGTTTGTTCTCGGAGCTCGTCACCACCGACCACGCCGACGTGAAGCTGCACGAGCGGGTCAAGAAGCTGAAGCGCGAAGTGTTCGACCGCGCCTGGCCCAATAACGACTGGGTCGATCGCGCCACCAGCTCCGAAAAGTTCCTGCTCACGCCCTGGTACCACGAGGGCAAGTTGGAAGAATGGCGCAGCGAAGAGATGGGCGTCTGTCGGCTGCCGACTACGAACATGACGTTGATGCCGGTGTACCCAAAGAATCAGACGCTCGACCCGGTGCAGACGATGGTGAAAAACGCGCAGATCCAGCGCGCGTGCATTCGCTTCGCGAGCCAGATGCCAGAGACCGGCGCCAACCGCTTGCAGGACTACGGCGTCTCGATCCTGACGTCGGCAGCGCCGGGCAAGAGCGCGGCGCGCGCCAAGCTCGAGCTGCGCGAACGCGCGCAGAAGCTGCAGGCGTTCGTCAAAGAGACGTTCGACGTCAACACCGTGGTCGGCATCGGTCGCTCGATGCCGCCGGGTGAGCCGCTGTATCCCTCGCACCATGACGCCGTCTTGGCCCTGCATTTGTGCGTGCAGCTCGAGAAAGACATTCTGTTCTACGACGAGAAGGGCACCACCAAGGACGGGATGCGCTACTCGCTCTTGAACCGCGCGGCGGCGGACTTGTCGGACGCGTTCGATCGCGTGGCGATGGACGAGATCAAGCTGGCCAGTGATCAGTACGTGCGGCTGGTGCTGGTGTGGTCGACCGAGCGGATCGAGGTCGTGCGCAGTCAGTTCTTGTCGATGCTGTTCACGCTGATCAAGAACATCCAGAAACGCCACCTGCTGCGGAACGAGGTGGCCGAGCACCTGGCTGACGATTTGAGCCAGAAGATCGAAGAGGCGCCCAGCGTTTACCGGGTGATCGAGACCTTCAAGGACGCGCTGTCACGTCTGAGCGTGTTCGCTTCGCGCGCGCTCGAAGGGCCGAAGAGCATGCGGCTCGACACCACGCTGCAGTACCTGAAAGACAACTTCGCCGAGCCGCTGCGCCTGACCAGCGTGGCGCGTAAAGCCGGCTTCTCGGTGCCGGCTTTCAGCCGCATCTTCAAGCAGGCCACCGGCACCTCGTTCCTGGTCTACCTGCGCAACATCCGCGTCGAGCACGCCAAGATGCTGCTGCGCACTACCACGCTCTCGGCCGAACAAATCGCCCAGGCTTGCGGCTTCCAATCGCAGCATCACCTGATCAGAAGCTTCAAGAAGGTCACCAAGAGCACCCCAGGCAACTACCGCAAGGACGTACAGACTCGCGCCACGCGGCCGTCGACCGGCCAAGATTGAGCACGGATTTCGTGACCCTACCGACGCGGCGTGCTACCGCCGCGGCAACGTGCTCGCGGCCGCTGTCGTCATTGATGTTGTGCCAGCCGAAGCTCCTCGTGAGCAGACCCAGGTCATGGTCGAGGCCTGCTCAGGCGGAGTCGGCCAGGGGACGTGCGCGCTCGCCGGAGACACGCCCGAGAGCACGCGGCCCAACGCCGTAGCGTTGGTGGTTTGGCAGGGCGGAGCCCTATTGGAGGCGACGGTGCGTGTTGGCCAAGGTAACGGGCAGTGGGTCAGCCGTCAGCTCGTCTTCTCGAATGCCGATCCAGAGCGCGACCGCTGGGTCACCGTCGGGTTGACAGTCGCGAGCTTGCTGGACGAGGCGCGCACGGCGAGTCCGGCCGATTCGCCGGCTGCGACGCCAACGCCGTCGTTGACGTCGCAGCTCAGCGTGCCGCCAGCACCGCCGCCCGAAGCTCGCGTCGACGCGCAGCGGCCGTCACTCAAAGCCGAAGAGCGAATCCGACGCTTCGGACTAGGCGCGGGTCTGCTTTGGGGCAAGGGTTGGGACGCGGGGGCGCCAATGACCGGCGGTTGGGCGACGGTGACGCTGAACCTCTTCCAAGGTCGTTTCTTTGCGCTCGTCGGCGGAAGCTTCGCGCTCAGCAGTGGCCCGACGTTGTCTGGGGGAGCACAACTGAAAAGCCGCTGGCTGGGCTTCGACGCGGGCATCGGAATCCAAACGCGCGTCGCGCCGTTTCGATTCTTCGCCGCGCCCGTGGTCGCGCTTCAATCGGTAAGCGCAGATCTGGGCGCGACCGGCACCCGAGGCGATCGAGAATTGGAGCTCAAGCTGCGAGGCGGCACGGTGTGGGAGGTGTCGAATCGTTGGGGGTTCAGCGCGCAGGGCGCGTTGCGTGTCCTGCCCGTCGAGTCTCCGAGTGATGAGCCAGCGCGGGCTCGCCGTTCTGGCGTCGCGGGAGAGCTGATGGCTGGAGTCGAGCTGCGGCTATGACTGGCCTGAGGCCCGCACCGAAGTGTGTGCAATTTGCGGTAAAGCGCGGCCCCAGGTGCCGAACAAGATGCCCCTCGCGTGACTTCTGTTCAGATCAACGGCGGCTCGAACTCGAATGAAGAAGAAGCTCCTCTCCACCGTCTTGCTGATGGCTGCCGGTGCCGCGTTCGCGCCTGGCTGCGGTCAAATCGAGATTGGCACGGTCCACGCGGGCGGGCAGTCCGAGAGTGCTGACGCAGGAGCTGCCGCAGGCAGCCCGGACGGTGGCAGCTCGACGGTCTTGCCGCCCGCCGGCGGAGCGCCTGGCGCTGGCGGAGCGGGAGCGCCTGGCGTTGGTGGAGCGGGAGCGCCCGGCGCCGCCGGTGAGTCGTCCGTCGGCGTCGCGGGACAAGACTCGGAGGCGACCTGCGCGCTTCCGCCAGTCAACTCGTGGCGAGGCTGCTTCGGCGGGCAGCCCTGCCAGGTTTGCTCAACGCTAATCGCGGACTACCCGCTCTACCTGGCTCGCCACCCCGACTGTCAGTCTTACTACGCGTGCGATCACGGAGTGCAGAACACGTGCAGCTCCTCCTGTCCCAGGCCGAGCGGGGCTGATCAATGTGACGGTACCGTGGGCAACTGGAAAGGCTGCCGTGGACTCGGTTGCTACGTCTGCACGGAGCTCGTGGCCGACTATCCCCACTACTTCATGAATCACCCGTTCTGCATCTCGAACAACACTTGCGAGGGCACCTACTTCACCTGCAGCGCCGCGTGCCCGAGCCCGGAAGAAAACGATCGCTGACTCTGTGATAGCGTGAGCCGGCCCGCACCGTGCGCCCCGCCCGCGCAAACGCTGAGCGCTCACGGATTCACCGAGGACCGCAACAAAAGCTTCTGCAAGCAGGCCGCATTTCGGCAGCCCAACCGAGATGAGATTAATAATCTTCACCCGGCGGTTTCTGGGAGCTTAAGGCCAACAACTTGGCGAGCGCCGTCGACGTCGCGCCCGGCAATCGCTTCGGTATCAGCTGGAGCGCCGGTGACGCCGGCACCGTCAACGCGACGACCTGGACCACCACCGCTCCGTACCCCGAGCCGCTCGGCCACGACTTCAGCGCGCAGCCGTTTCAATGCATCCACGATGGCCTGCGCGCCGCGACCGGCGCCGGTAAGGGACTCGTCACGCTCAAGTGCAAGTGAAAGGGCGGCTTAAGCCGAGGAAAGTCTCGCCCGTACGGGGACTTACGTGGGCGTCGCTCGACGGACCTCGAAGCGTGACTTAACCTTCCGGGCGATGGGAAAGTTGGCTTATCGCTGGGTCGTTGGGCTCGCGTGCGCGTTCGTCGGTTGCGGCGGCGGGGTGATGACGACGAAGGTCGTAGACACACCGCAAGGCTCCACGACCGCCTACGGAGCGCCGCGAAGTCCGATGTATTCGTTCGAAGTGGAGCCAGAGCTCGACCAGCTGCGGCTGCACCTGTACCGCGCGGCGCGCTGTGACCTGATCCCGAGCGACGTGGTGGCCCGACGCACCGAAACTTGGAACGGCGACCACCTGGTCAGCTCCGTCGACCAAGGCCCGGTGCAGATCGCTAGGCCCGCGACTGACGAGGTGCCGTGCGACCAAGGCTACGCGCGCGACGTCGAGGTCACGCTGGTGATCGGCAACGCAATTCACACGCTCGGAACCACCGATGCATACGGCTACGTGGGCGTGAACCTCAGCGCCGAGCTGCGCGAGAAGCTGTTCGGCGCCGGGGTGCCGGCCAACGCCATGGTTCGTGTCCGCGGGCCGAAAGGGCAGCCGGCGCAGGAAGTCGGCATGCTGTCATTGGCGTCGCTGCGCGACTTCGAGACCGGCACGATGCGCATGATCGAAGAACTGAACGCGCTCATGGCCAAAGGCGCGGATCTAAGCAGCTCAGATATCCAGCACAGCTACGAGCTGTACGAGAAATTGCGTGCGCTCGCCTGGTACGACCCGCGCTTCAAAGCGGCTTCCGCGCGCTTCTGGGAGCTGTTTTTCGCGCGAAAGCAGCTGGAATCCACGCAGAACCTGACACGCAACTTGAAGGCGCTCGATTCGGCACGCGAGCTGCTCAAGGGCGCTGGCGTCGGGGCGATACCGCTGTTCATGCAGGTCGCGATTGGCAGCCAAGCTTACGATCCGCGCGCGCTCGATTGGGCGTCGGGCGAGCTGCTGACGGCGATTCGTGCCAAGCCGCAGCTGTGCAACAGCTTCGACTGGACGCAGATGCAGACCTACGGCTTCTTGCCGGTGACGCAGATCGCCGTGCAGTACCTACGCTTCGCTGAAGGCGACAATTTTTACGGGCCGATCGCCGGTCGCTGCAGTTTCATTACGCGCGGTTAGTCAACGAGCTCCCAGACTAGCTCGCGGCTGCGGGGGTCGAGCGACTCCGGGTTTTCGATGCGGAAAACGTCGCCGGCGACGTCCTCGATCAAGAGGCCGCCGTCCGGAGTTTCGCGCGGCCAGGCGTCGAGCGCGGTTTGAAAGGCGCGCGGCCCTCGCGGGGTTTGCACCTTGAAACAGCGCAACTCGAAGTCTTCCTCGACCGAGTCGACGCGCTCGATCACGAAGACGAACCCAGCTTCGGATAGCGCGCGCGACAGCGCGGCCTGCGATGCTGGATCGAGCTCGGCGGGATCGGAGACGAACGCCAGCTCGACGTTATCGTCGGTTTGTAGCGAGATGTAGCGCTCGGGAAACGTCCACGGGAAGCAACGCCGCAGCTTGACTGGCGCGGCCTGGTCGGCTTGCCGCGCCCACAGCCGTCCGTCGCGTCGCTGCTCGAGCACGAGCTGGGCCGCCGCTGTGACGGGCACAGCGGTGGACGCGGATGGCGTGACGTGGGCAGGGGAACTGCAAGGCGAGCTGGGCTCGCCAGCGAGTTGTTGGGTCATGGTCGGGTCCTTCGTGGTGGTGGGATGCGATTACGCTGCCTCGTGCAGGTCCTGTTGGAGCCGATGCAGCTTGGTGTAGATGCCGTTGGGGTTGGCCAAGAGCTCGGCGTGGGTGCCGAGCTCGGCCAAGTTGCCGTCTTGAATCACCAGCAACCGATTCGCTTTGCGTAGCGTCGATAGACGATGCGCGATCGCGAACACGGTGCGCCCGGCTACCAGGCGATCCATCGCCTCCTGGATTTTGCGTTCCGTCTCGGTGTCGACGCTGCTGGTGGCTTCGTCCAAGATCAGAATCCGGGGATTTTTCAGCACCGCGCGCGCTATCGAGACGCGTTGCCGTTCACCGCCAGACAGGGTGTGCCCGCGCTCGCCGACCACGGTGTCGTAGCCGTGGGGTAGGCGCGAGATGAAGTCGTGCGCGTTGGCGACGCGCGCGGCTGCAATCACGTCGTCGAAGCTGGCGTCAGGGGCACCATAACGAATGTTCTCGAGCACGCTGCCTTGAAACAGGTAAGGCTCTTGCAACACGATGCCGACCTGTTCGCGGTAACGCCCGCCCTCGAGCTTCCGCAAGTCCACGCCGTCGACCAAGATTCGCCCGCCCGTCACGTCGTAGAACCGTGTCAGCAGGTTGATCAACGTCGTCTTGCCGCCGCCGGAAGGGCCGACGAGCCCGATCAGCTCACCCGGCTCGACCTTGAACGACAAGCCCTTGATGACCTGGCGCACGCCGTCGTACGCGAACGTTACCCGCTCGAATTCGACTTGGCCGCGTAGTGTTTCGATCCGCACCGGGTCCGGGTCGTCGACGACCTCCGGCTGGGTGTCGAGCACTTCGAACACGCGATGCGCCGAGCTGGTCGCGCGGTGCATGATGCGCGCCACCTGGCCCATGATCTCGACCGGGTAGACGAACATCGTCGTGTAGAGCAAGAACGACACGAACTTGCCGAGCGAGAGCGCTGGGCCGAACGCGTGGCCCGTGCCGAGCAGGCGTGGCAACGCCAGCACCCACACGCACAGCACCGTCGCCTCCAAAGCCAGCATCAAACCCGGCCAAAAACCCGTCCAAGACGCGTGAACGCGGTTGAACTCGTTGACCACGTCGGCGTTGCGCTCGCTGAAGCGGCCGCGTTCGCGCGCGCCTTGGTTGAAGGCTTTGACGACCCGCATGCCGGGAATGGTGTCGGACAGCACGTCGGTCAAGCGTGACCACTTGCGCCAAACACGCGTGAACATGCGCTGCATGCCGTTGCCGTGCAGGTGAATCGCCAGGCACATCAACGGTACTGGCAGCGCCATCACTAGACCGAGCCGCAGATCAAGCGAGATGAGCACTGCGGACAGGGCGACCAGCGAGACGAGCGCCAGCGAGACTTCGACGACGCCGAACGCCAGGAACTCCCATAGTCGATCGGTGTCCGAGCTGACGCGGGTGATCAGGGAGCCGGTCTTCTTGCGTGAGTAGAAGCTCATGCTGAGCCGTTGCAGGTGGGCGAACAGTTCGTCGCGCAGATCGCGCGCGACCAGCTCACCCACGACTGCCAGAAGGCGTAACCGTAGCCACACGCAATGCTTGCTCACCGCGTGGACGACCGCGATGCCGAGCACTGCGAGCCATGCCACGTGCACCACGTCGGCGCCTTTGAGCTCACCGCTTTGAACCGGGCGAATCACGCGGTCGACCAAATGCCCGGTCAGAAACGGCGGCACGAGCGCCAGCAGCGTGACCAGAATGGCCGCCGACATGCCCCAAATTACGCGAGTTTTGTATGGTTTCAGGTAGCTGAGCAGGCGCCAAACCACCGCCAGCCGTCGTGTGGATACCAGCGCCTGCGCTTCGCGGATCGGTTGCGCGACGCTTTCCAGGTAGGCGACGTCCGCGTCGCGCGCCTCGAGCGCGATGCCTTTGGTCACTTGCTCGAGCAGGAACGCCAGGCCCTCCATGCTCGGGCGTTGACGATGGGTGAAGCGCAGCTCGACCAACGGCTGGTTATCGACGCCATCCGTGGTCTTACCGTAGACGCGCAGCAGGTGGCACGAAAGGCCCAGCGCCAGCTCGACCTTGGCGAACCCGTCGCGCGGCAGGCGCTGCAGGTCGAAACCGCCGCTCGGTTGCTCGCGGGCGAGCACCAACGTGCTGGTCGTTAAGACGATCCAGGTTCGGCGAAACGCGAGCTGCTGATCCAGATCAGCGAGTGCGTAGGAGGCGATGTGCTCGGGGTTGGAGCCGTGGTCGATGATGCTCGAACGCAACGCGTCTGGCAGGCGCGCCGGTTGGTCGGTGTAGCGTTCGATGATGTCGCGGTCGTTGAAACGTTGCTCAGCGGTCATAATAAAACCTGAAAATTCCGGAAGAAACCGGCAAAATGCGAAGAAATCTGCTGCCGCGCGTGGCGGCGAGCTCGAGCGCGGCCAGGCGGCTGCGCGTGCTTGCGTCTCGTTCGGATGGGCGACGAGGCAACGTCGGGGCGGCGCGCGAGCCCGAGGGCTGCGCAGCGCGTGGACATTGGCTCCGGCACGTTGAACCGCGTCGCCCGGTCGTGGCGAACGATCCCAAACCAGGGTCCGGTGGGGAGCTAGGCTCCGCTGATCCGGCTGCAACGCAGCTGAATCGCCATCGGAATAGGGCTTAGGTGCGGGTCAGCGGCGCTTGCGCCACTTACCGCTCACCTTGGGGGTGGCGATAGGTGGACGGCAAAGCAGCAGGTAGGCGCCGGAATCGCGGGCTCCGAGTGAGCTCTTGTTTGCGAACATATGCATACGGCGCCTCCCAGGTGAGCCCTATGTCTACGGTACGTTCCGCGACTTGTCAAATGTCAGGCGCGACGAGACGTCTTCTTCGGCTGTCGCGGTTTCGCTTTTTGTGTCGGGCTCAGCTTTGATCTCGCCTTCGCCTTCGCGGTCTTCGACGCGGCGGGCTTGGGCTTTGCTAGTTTCGACTTGGCGGCCTTCGCGCTCGCCTTCTTGAGCTTGAGCTTGGGCTTCGGCATCGGCAGCTCGTTGGCGGTCAGGCGTATCAGCTCGGACAGCCATTCGCTGTTTTCCCAGCGGCTGCCGACGACCGCAAACCACGGTTTTGCGCCGGGATAAGGCAAACCTTCCGTGACCTTACCGATGAACGCCTTGCCCGCCATCGTTGGCTTCACGAACAACTGATCGTCACACACCAGCGCCACGACCTTACCGCGACAGTAAACGCCATACTCGCCGAACATCTTGCGCGCCGAGACATCACCCGCGTCTGCCATCTGCTCCAGGATGAAGTCGACAGTGGTTTGTTTCGAAGCCATGGCGATCTTGTAGCGCGTTGCGAGTGCCAACGCCTAACTGCCAACTACTCCGGTACTTCCAGCCCGATGCGGCGCATCAACCGGAGCGCATTGCCTTCGCTGACCGGGCCTTCGCGCAGGCGGTAGTCGAACGTCATTTCTTGATCCTTCACGTCTTCACGCAGGTGGACGAGTCGGGTGTGCGTCATCAGCTCGGGCGAGAGCCGGCACAGCTCCATGTCGTGGGTCGAGACGGCGCCGAGCGCGCCGCGTTGCAGCAGCTCGCCCAAGATCCAGCGTGCGCCGATCTGCCGTTCGCGCGAGTTGGTACCGTGCAGGATTTCGTCGAGCAGGAACAAGACTGACAGTGGCTCGGCCGTGGCGTCGAGCACGGCCTTCAGCTTGTGCAGCTCGGCGTAGAAATGGCTGACGCCTTCTTCGAGCGAATCGCGGATGCGTAGGCTGGTAGCGAGCCGCAAGCGGCCGATTTCGAAGCGCGTCGCGCACACCGGGCCGCCCGAGTATGCCAGCGCGTAAGCGACGCCGAGTGAGCGCAAGAGCGTGCTCTTGCCCGACATGTTCGAGCCGGTGACCAATAGGGCCGAGCTTTTTCCGGGCAGCGAGACGTCGTTGCCGACGCGACCCGAAGCCGGGATCAGCGGATGCGCCAAGCCTTCGGCCAGAAAGCGCGGCTCGTCGACCAATGCCGGAAAGCAGAATTTCGGCTCGTCGAATGCGAGTCCGGCTAGCGACGACAAGCCTTCGACCTCGCCCAGCACGCGAAACCAGTCGCGCGCGGCCTTGCCAAATCGCTCCTGCCAACGCTCGAGCTTGACCGTGCAGTGCACGTCCCAGAGCAGGAACATGTTGGCGAACGGATAGATCAGGCCTTGGTAACGCAGCTCGAAGTAGCTGACGGCGCTGCGCAGTTGGCCCATCGCGCGCGACGGCGTGGCGTTGCCTTGGCGCAGGCGCGCGCGTAGCTCGTTCAGGAGCTCGGCGTCGGCGGTCGAGGTTTCGATCGCTTCCAGCAGCTTATCGTAGCCGGCCAGTGCGCCTTCGCGCGTGGCGACGGCCGCGAACGCCGCCTGTGCGTCACGCCGCGTCGCGAAGATCACCATCAACGACAGCCCGAGCGGGCCGACGACGTACGAGCCTGGCAAGAGGCCGAGCCACGCGGCACCGACCAGCGACACGTTGACGGTCGCCAACAGCCGCGCCGCCCAGATCAGCGCCGGCTTGGCCAGCAACCGCGGCGCGCTTTCCGCCCATTTTAACAGCGGCTCCGGGTCGAGCGCCGCCGCGACGGTCGGGCCGCTCTTGCCCTTGGTCAGCGCGCTGGCCAACGCCTCGAGGCGTTGCCGCAGCTCGAGTTCGGGCGCGAGCGCTTTGACAGCGGCTTGGCGGCGGCTGACGCGCGTCGGCTCGGGCTCGGCGAGCAAAGCCTCGCCGACTGCGGTGCGGCCGAAGCGCGTCTGCGCCACCGAGATGCGCTGGAAGAGCGAAGCCTTGCCGAACAGATCCAGGTCGTCGGCGAGCGTGCGGATGCGGAGCGCGCTGGCTGCGTTCGGCGCCTTGCCGGCCAGCTCCTCGGTCAGGTCGCTGCCGTCGTCGGGCAGGATGCGGGCGTGGCCCGTGACGCGCTGCTGCGCGCGTTGGTTCACCGCCAAGAGGCGTTGCGCGTAGGCTTCCTCACCGCTGAGCACCGAATGCGAGCGCACCAGCCAGGCGAACGCCGCGATGCTCAGCCCGCCCACGACTAGCGAAGGCGTGCCGCCATGCGCGCCGGCTCCCCAGATCAGCGAGGCGAAGGCGACGAGGAAGGCGATGCCGCGCAGGTTGCCGATGCTGGCCGAGCGCGCGGCTAGGGTTTCGACCTCCAGGGTGAGCTTCTGGATCCGGCTCTCGTACAGAGCGTGGCGGGGAGTTTCGGTCACGTCGGAGCGTCTAGCCCATTGCCCGACGTGGAGGCACCGCTACCCGAATAACTCCGGCTTTTGTTCACTTCGTGAGCTTGTCGAGCTTGGCGAACTTCACCAGCACCGTCGCGCCCACCATCGGCGATTCGGGGGTACCGACGCGACGGCGATCGACGACCTCGGCCACGCATTGCGCCGCTTCTTTGCTCAGGTTGGTGCGTTTGGCGACGCTGACGCCTTCGGCGACGCCCTTGGCGCGCACCAGAAAGCGCACCGAGACCTCGGCGGTCTTGCCGCTCAGTCCGCCATTTTTCTGCACGCAGGCGAGGTACTTGTCCTTCGGGGCGCCCAGCTTGCCGATGCCGAGTGTGCCTTCGTCGGCGGCGACGGGCCCGACCGTGACCTCGAGCGCGGCATCGGCGTCAGTGCCGGGTGCGGGCTCGGGCTCGTCGGCGGCGACGGGCGCCGTTTCGGGGGCGGTCGAGCCGGGCGCCGGCGTGGCATCGGGAGTAGATTTGCCGGACGAGACGCCAGGTGACGACGGAGCCGGCTTGGCGCCTGCGGCGACCGGTGCCGGGGCGACGCGCAAGGCCTTGGCCTCGTCTTCGGAAATGCAGCGCACGACCATGCCCTTGCCGTTGCCGACGCGACCCCAGGCGCAGGCGGGATCGTACGGGTAGCGCTTGAGTAACGCGTCTTCGGCTTCAGCAACCGCGACCGCGCCCGTAGCGAGCGCAGCGAGACCCAGCAGGATGGCGACGGGGCGTTTCATGTGGGCGAATGTATACGCGGCTCTTGCTTCGGGCCAAAAACTGGCCGGGTCGACGCTGACGTTACGGTCAGAAAAGCAAGTTTCCCGCGGAGTTAGGCGTTAGGAGTTGGGAGTTGAGAGCGGAGCCACTGCCGACTGCCAACTCGCCGATGAACGTGTCTTTACATTGATTTCAGTCGCTACCCTCCGCCGCGGTGCGACTTCCGCTCCTCTTGTTGATGATGCTCCCAGCGTGCGACGAGCCCGTCGCGGCGGGCGGCAACGCCAAATCGGCTGGCGGCGGCGCGGCCGGTGCGGCCCCCCAAACTGGGACCATGACAGCGGGCGCTGCCGCGGGCGGTCGTGGTAACGAAGCCGCCGCGCCCAGCACAGCAGGCGGAGGAGGCAGACAAGCAATGCTCACATTGAAGCAACCCGTCGATCGGGGCGATGGCAAGTTGGTGCTCGAGTTCGGTTCGACGTACTTCGAGGTCAAGCCGGCGCACGGCGCGCGCATCACTTCGCTGCGGCACGCCGGGGTCGAGCTGCTCACGCAGACCGGCGCCTCGAACTTCGCGGACGCGGTCGGCTCGACGTTTTGGCCCAGCCCACAGACGTGGCCCTGGCCGCCGCCGGCCGAAATCGACAACAGACCCTACGTGGTGAGCATCGCCGCGAACGGTGCCATCACCCTGCAGGGCGAGGCGAACCAGGACACCAGCTTGAAGGTCGGCAAGGTGTTTTCGGCCGACCTGAAGAAGGAAGCGCTGGTGCTCGAGTACGCGATGACGAACACCGGCAGCGAAGCGGCCAAATGGGCGCCGTGGGAGATCACCCGCATGCCGGCGACCGGGCTCGCGTTCTGGCCGACTGGCGGCGAGCCCTCTGGCCAGCAGCCGATGGTCAGCGAAGGCGCCGCGGGTCACACCTGGTGCAACCCAGCCAAAACCGCGGGCGAGGGCAAGCTGTTCGCCGACGGCACCGGCGGTCACCTGGCCTACGTGGTCGGTGACCGAGTGCTGATCAAGCAGTTCCAGGATCAGTCGCCGAGCGCGATGGCCCCGAACGAGGCCGAGATCGAGCTCTACGTGAACCCCGACCACAGCTACGTCGAGGTCGAGCAGCAGGGCGCGTACGCCAACATCGCGCCGGGCCAGACGCTGCGCTGGCAGGTCAGGTGGTACGTCCGGAAGCTGCCGACCGGCGTCGTCCCGAGCATCGGCAATCAGGATTTGGTTGCATTCGTGGCAGAGACGCTAGAGTAGTGCGGCGCGCGTCGGCCTTAGCCGGGCCGCGCCCTAGCCGCCTTACTCGAATTGGTCGCTCTCGCTCCCCGCTCTGCCGCTGCTGAAGCGGTGCTCACGTTTCTCGAAAGCGTCGGGCGCCGCTCCGAGGCTGAGTTCTATTTGCGGATGTTCCACGGGCTCCCGAAAGAGAGCTTCGCGGTGATTGTCCCCGGCGGCCCAGTCGTTCGCTCGGCGCTCGGCTCGGTCGTCGAGCAGCTGCGCTTCCTGGCTGACTTGGGTTTGTACGCGACGGTGGTGCTCGGCTTGTTCGATCCGGAAAGCGGCGCCACCAGCTCCGAGCGGTTGGTCAAGCGCCTGCCAGCGTCGGCGCTTTCGCCGAGCCCGCACGAGATGTCCGAGCCTGACCTGGTCGAAGCGGTGCGCGAAGATCTGCGTCGCGAGCGCATTCCGGTGCTGCACTTTCGTAAGGTCGAAGCCGAAACCTTGGAGCAACGCCTGCTGCAGCTGGGCGAGCTGGCGCGGCTTTTGGGCACGCGCAAGTTGGCGCTGCTGCGGCGTCGTGGCGGTTTTCGTCCGCTTTCGGGCAAGCGCACCGACGCGCAGCTGAGCGTCGAGGGTGGTCGCATCTCGATCGTCAATTTGACGACCGAGCGCGATTCGATCGCGCCCGGCATGCTCTCAAAGCGCGATACGGAGCTGCTCGCCGCCAGTGATCGACTGATCGAGTTGGCCGAGCCGAACCCGCTGTTGATCAGCATCACCTCGCCGCTGAACTTGCTCAAGGAGCTGTTCACGGTCAAAGGCGCTGGCACGCTGATCAAGCGCGGCAGCACCGTGCAGCGCCACACCAGCTATGCGACCGTCGACGTTGCGCGGCTGCGGCAGCTGCTGGAGACGTCGTTCGGCAAGGAGCTGGCTCCTGGTTTCTTCGATTTGCCGCCGCTGGCCGTGTACGTCGACGCCTCGTACCGCGGGGCTGCTATCGTGCACGACGCGTACCCGGCGCCCTACTTGAGCAAGTTCGCCGTGCAGCCCGAGGCGCAAGGCGAAGGTATCGGCCGCGACATTTGGGAGGTCTTGGTGCGTCACCACGCCGAGCTGTTCTGGCGTAGCCGCGCGGACAATCCGATCGCTTCTTGGTACCTGAGCGTGTGCGACGGCATGGTGCGTCGCGCCTCGTGGCAGGTATATTTCCGCGGCATTCCGGTCGAGCTGATCCCGGAAGCGGTCGCCCAGGCCGAGAAGCGCGGTGCCGATTTCAGCGTACCCGTCGCGGTTCCAGCGCTGGTCACCGCGACCGTGACGGCGCCAATCGCGACTGACGAGAAGCCGGGCGAGAAATAGCCAGGTCGCCGGGGCGGCGTACGGCTATGCTGCCTGCTTTCGGAATGTCGCAGCCGACCGATCAAGAGTGCGGGCGCCGGGTGCCGCGCATGGATCGAGGGGCCGCGCGATTCGGGGTCCTGCTTGGCGCCCACCTGGCGCTGGCCAGCGCACACTGCACGTTCCCGGAGTACAACTATGACGACCGGCCCACGCCCGGCAACGGCGGCAAGGCGGGCGGCGGAACCACGGGTGGCGGTACCGGCGGCACGGGCGCAACCCCGGGTGGCGGCGCCGCAGCGACGGTGGGTGGCGTGGGCGGTGAAGACAACGGCGGAGCGCCCGAGTGTGCGCCCGAGCAATGGCCGGTCGAGCATTGTGCCAGCGGCTGCCTGCATCGCTACCCCGACACCTGCTACGACGGCGAGCGCAGCGGCGACGAGATCGCCATCGACTGCGGCCGCGGCTGCCAGCGCTGCACACGCGAGACCTGCACGACCAACGACGATTGTCTCTCCGGGAAATGCGTAGCTAACGCATCCGGTGAATTGTCGTGCTTCGCTCCGCTGACCGTCACGGTTACGCACCATGAGCTGAACAAGGCCGTCGGCACTACCGCCTGGTCGGTCACGCTCTCCAACGAGCAGCCCGACGGCGGTCAAGCCTACAACTTCAAGCAGCTGAAGCTGCGCTACTACTTCGAGCGCAGCGGCATCGTCGAGCCGCTGTTGGTGCGCGCCACGCAGTCCAACCTGCGGCTCGCTAGCGGACAGAGCCAAGCGCTCGCGCAGACGCTGTGGTCGATTCTGCGCTTCGAAGACGCGGCAGACTCCGTCTACGACGCGTCGATCGAGGTCGGATTCGCCGATGCGGGGCAGCTGTTTCCTGGCGATTCGGTCGATCTTTACCAGCAATTGTTGACCGGTGACCCGGCGTCGTCGTCGTTCGATCAGCGTGCCAATTACTCGTTCAGCGAAATGACCGAGGACCCGTCGCTGCACCTGACGATTTTCTATCGTGATCAGCTGATCTGGGGCCTCGAGCCGCGCCCGGCTGATCCGCGTGCCTGCTTCGCGCGCGCGGTGAATCTGAACGGACCGGCGCTGGTCGTGGCCGGCAACTCCTGGCAGAGCGCTCAGAGCGCCGCGATCACCACGACCGGCGCGGGTGTGAGCCAAGCCAGCACGCCGTTTCCGGCCGTGGCGGGCACGGCCGCGACCCTGCTGCAGACCGCGACGCGGCTGGACACGGGCAGAGAGCTCGACCTGCCGGCGGACAACGGCACCTACCTACTCTATCTCTACGCCATGTCGCTCACGAACGATGGCACGCCGAGCACGTTCACCGTGCAGGGCGTGGAGCCGGAGATCACCAGCAAATTTCGCTCGCAGCCGGTCGACGGCGGACAAACTTGGTCGCGGCTCGGTCCTTTTCCGGTCGAGGTCGCGACGGGCAAGCTGACTGTCGGCGTGACCAAAGGCTCGATCAACTTTGCTGGCCTGGAGCTTTGGTACCCGCGCTAGACTACGGGCGCCTTGTTCTACGCCTTCTTGCTCGGTGTCGCGGCTGCCGGCGGCGTCATTTACTTGTTCATTGCCGGGCTCTTTCCGGGCTTGAAAGAGGAGCGTTTCGGCGTGCTCGAGCCATTGCCGCCCAACTTGGGCCAGTGGCAAACCGACGCGGAGAGTGAAGCCGGGCGCGGTGCCGTGGCCGACGGCAAGAAGCGCGAAGTGCGTTTCTTGTTCGAAGCAGGCGGCCTGTTTAGCTCCGGCAAGCTGCTGCGCCAAAGTCGCCTGCGCGACGCCAAGACGAACGAGATCCTGACGGTGTTGCCGGACGAGACCATCAAGCGCAAACGCGTGCGGCAAATCGTCAGCTAGCGTGGAGAGTTGGCAGTTGGCAGTTCGAGAGGTGAGCCTGCCAGGTCAAACTCCCAACTCCCAACTCCCAACTCCCAACTCCCAACTCCTAACTCCCAACTCCTAACTGCGAACTCACATCTTCTCGTGCGTCATCATCCACGCGTAGATGTCGTTCGCGGGGTTGCTGAGGTTGTAGGTCATGGTCCACGAGTCGTGGCCGACGCCGGGATAGGTGGTGAGCTTGACGTCGACGGCGGCCGGGTCGGTGCAGGCTTTCAGGCTGGCGACGGTTTCGGTCGAGCCGGCCGGCGCGACCTGAGCGTCGGCTTCGCCGTGGAACGCCCAGATTGGCACCTTGCCCAGGTTGCAGCCGGCTTTCATGAACGCCGGGCGGCCGTTGCCGCAGATCAACACCGCGGCCGCGACGTCCTCGTTCACGTGCACGCCCAGGTAGTCCCAACTGCCGATCGCGCCGCAGCTGAGACCAGTGAGGTAGATGCGCTTCGGATCGATGTCGTAATTGGCGAGCGCGAACGCGAAAAACTGGTCCATTTCGTCGGGTGTTGGGCAACCGCTGCCCGGGTGCTGCACCGAGAGCACGACGAACTTTCGGTCCTCCGGCCACATGTTGGCTTTGATCAGCTTGGGCGGCCCGTGGGCTAGGACCATATCCAAGTCGGTCGTGCCGTTGCCGTTTTCGCCGACGCCATGGCGGAAAACCAACAGCGGGTAGCGAGCGCCGTTGCCGTAGTGCGGCGGCAAGTACTCGTAGTAACCGGCGGTGTTGTTTTTGAAGCTGTTGACGGGTCGGGCAGTGTGTCGCCCCGAGGCGGGGCCGGCGGGCGCTCCGCCGTTGGCGTCGATCGCCATGCCGCCCATGCCGCTCATGCCACCGAGCCCGGCCACACCGCCGAGCCCGGTCATGCCGCCGCTGTCCGCGCCCGCAGTCCCGCCCGAGCTGACGCCGACGCTGCCGGCAATCGTCGCTGTACCGGCAGTGCTGGGACCGGTACCCGCGCTGCTGCCGCCGATGCTCGTGTCGCCTCCCGCGCCGCCGCTGCCGGCGGTCGTCGAGGTCGTATCGAGCCCACCGCCGTCATCGCTACAGCCCAAGGACAGCGCGCACACCACACCGAGCAGCCCGACCTGAGCAATCAACGCGGAAGCCATGGCTCGATGCTCCGCGCTCGCGTGCGCTCAAGCAAGCACGCTCGCTCCACGGTCGGATAAACTTGTCCCCTGGCTGAGCGTCGCGACGTGTTGCGCTCACTTCACACTAGTGGTCAGACCACTACACCCCTGCACCCCGATCCTCGCGGCAATGTCGGATAACGCCGTAAGTAATTGAAATTGCTTATAAGTAGGCCTTGGCAGGCTTGTTGCTGTAAAGCTCGCCTCGTGAGGACGCACAACACCTACAGAGGGCACAGAGTGGGAGTCCGGATTGTTGCGCTCGCAGTGAGCCTGTTCGTTCCGACCCTCGCGCTCGCCCAACAAGAGCGTGATGCGGTCGAGGGGCACGTCGTCGAGCTGTCGGAGGCCGACATCGTCGTCGACCTGGCGCACCAGCGCGGCGCCAGCGATGGCGCGATCGTCGAGCTGTGGCGTCCGCTTGCCGTCAAGCATCCCATCACCGGTCAGGTCATCAACGATCGCTTTCTGATCGGACGCCTCAAGCTGGTGCAGGTGCGCGACGCGCTTTCGTTGGCGCGCGCCGATGGCAAGCTGCTGCGCGCGGCGCAAGCAGGTGACGTCGTGATCTTGCGACTGCCCAAGGCGGCCACTGCGCCCGCGACGAAGCCGGCAGTCGTGCCGGTGCCCGCGCCGCCGTCGGCGACGCCTGCAGGAGCTCCACCAGCGCCGCCCACGCCGACTGCGCTCGACGCCGCGCCGGCTGCGCCCTGCGACGACGTCGCCAAATCAACTTGCGATACCGACAGCGTCGAGGTCAGTAAATTGTTCGACGGTTTGCGCGGCCAAAGCCCCAGAACGCGCATCCTGGCCTACGAAGCCTACGTGACGCGGCGCCCGAAGGGCCGCTACGCGATCGTGCTCTACGAGGAAGCGCAGCAGCTGCGGAAATTGGTTGGGCTACTCTCCCATGGCGAGCCGGTCGAGGTCGCGCCCACGCGCCGCAGCTTCCAGGCTCCGGCCGGAGCGCTCGCCGGCATGGGCCTCGACATGGGCGTCGAGCTCGACAACGCTGTCGGTGCGGTCTTCCACTCGCGCAACCAAGGCGAGGTCGCGTACGTGTCGACGCCGATGCAACCGGCGGGCGACGGCTACTTCATCGTGCACGTACCGGCTGAGCGCGTACGACCTTCACGGCTCGAATACTTCATCGAAGCAACGACGCCCTCGGGTCAAGCCGTCGAGGTAGTGGCTTCGGCCGAGTCACCGTTCCGCTTGCCGATCGATCCGCTGCCAGCGCAAAAGCCGCCCGAGCGTCACGACGCGGTCGTGAGCGTGAGCAGCGACTACGCCGACTGGAACAACTCGAAGGGCAACGACAAGGTTTGGCAGACTGAAGGCTTCGTCGGTATGCGCCTCGAGGACATCGGGATTCGGGCGGTTCGGACCGGATTTGGCGTATTTCGCGGAGTCGGCGGCTCACTCAAGGAGCTCGACCAACTGAAGCTCGGCGGGCGGGCGGTCGGGCTCACGTACGGCTACCTGGAGGGCGAGTTCGGCGTGTCACACTTCACCGGCATCATCGCGCGGGTCGTGGTCGGGCTGGAAGACGACGGTGTTTCGGGTGGTGCGCAAGCCTTACTGCGCTTAGGTAACGACCGTGAGACCAACCTGCAGATCGGCGGTGAGGTGCTCGGCAGGGTCGGCCTGCGCGGCATCACCCAGCTCGAGCTGAGCAGCTTCCCGAAGGTGCCGGTGCTGTTCCGCATGGAGGTCACCAACCAACCAGCTGGCGTGAGTCGCCGCGGCGAGCAAGTCAGACCCGGCGACGCGACGATGCCGGAAACGTCTACGTCGCACGACCAAGGCGAGGTCGGCGCCCGCGCGATCGCGCAGGTCGGTTATCGGTTCTTGCCGACGCTGGTGATCGCAGTCCGCGGCTCGTACCAAGGCCGCACGATCAATCACGCCGGTCCCGGTTTTGGAGGGGCGGTGTCGTACCAATGGTGACCATCGTGAAATACCGCAGCGCGCTTTTGGCCTTTTCGCTGACGCTCGGTGCGAGCGGCGTCGCTTGGGCCGACGACAACGCGCCCAGTCCGTTCACCGGGCAACCGGCTCCAGTAACGATCGCGCGACCTCGGCTGCATCACAGCCCGCTGACCTCGGTTGCGGCGCGCGAACCGCTGTTCGTGACCGCCAGCATCGAGCATCCGGAGTTGGTGAAGCGCGCGCTGTTCATCTACGCCACCGAGCAGGCTCCCGCACCACGCGAAGTCGAGTTTCGGCGCGGTGGCACGGCGTATGTTGCGCAGGTGCCGGCCGAACAGCTGGGGCCGCGCTGGCTCGAGTATTGGCTCGAGCTCGAGCTGCTCGACGGCACGCGCCAGGTCGTGTTTGCCAGTCGCAAGAACCCGCATCGGGTCGCGGTGCCCGAGGAGATAGTGGACGCGCGCGAGCGTGCGCTTTATCAGCGCCTGGGTGGACGCCGCTCGGTGTTCTCGGCTTCGGCTGACTACGTCGACTTCGGTACCAGCCACGCGCAGACCGCGGACGCGCAGGGCAACATCGTCGGGCACGACGTGCGCGATCACTACTTTCGGCTCGAAGGTGGCTACACCTACCGGCCGCTGCGCTTCGTGACCGAGTTCAGCCTGCGCGCTGGCGTGGTGCGCGGCAAATCGCCGGTTCCGTTCGACAGCACCGGTACCGGCGCCGCGAAGCCGAGCGATCCATTCGCGGTCGGCTTGAACTACGGCGCGCCCTCGGTACGCCTGCGTCTGGCCGATATTTGCCATGTCGAAGGCGAGTTCTTGACCAGCGTGACCGAGAAAGGCTTCTCGCTCGGCGCCGGCGCCGCGGTGCTGATCGGCGATCCGTACGGTGGCAAGCTCACGCTCGGCTTCGAGAGCATCAAGACCTTTGGCACGCGCTTCTGGAGCCGGATGGACATTCCGGCCAGCAGTC
The DNA here is from genome assembly GCA_038252755.1 of Polyangiales bacterium. Taxonomy (GTDB): domain Bacteria; phylum Myxococcota_A; class Polyangia; order Polyangiales; family Polyangiaceae; genus PMG-095. The sequence continues at coordinate 24,137 of JBBSAB010000078.1, forward strand.
GGCTGATGTTCTCGCCGATCATCGAGATCGCCGATACGCCGCACGCCAACAAGTTCGGGGTGCGCTTGCTCGGCGAGCTCGGCGTCGACTTGGGTGCGGGCTTCAGCGTGGCAGCGCGCGGTGGCTACCAGGCGCGGCTCTTCACCGAGGGTGGCGCCAGCGGTGGCGGCACCGTCTCATATTCGTTCTAATCACCGCTCTAAGTCGCTCCCCCCGTAAACGTGAACGTGCCCGTGCCCGTGCCCGACGGTCCGTGAGTCAGCGGATTGGATGGTAGGCCCTGCCTGCGCGCCCAGCTGGGCGCGGCGCGCGCGGGCGTTCGCCCGCGCCAGGAAACCCGGGCCTATCACAAGGAACTATCCGGAACCTATACTGATTTCGGGCACCTGTACGTTCACGTTCACGTTCAAGGGGAGCAAAGCGGAAGCTACCGGCGCGGTGGGTCGGTGGATTCGGCGTGGGCGGCGGGAACGCCGGGTTTTTGGGGCGATTCGTCACCGCTGGTCGCTTTTTCCCGGTCGCGCTCTTCGCGTTCGTGTTTGCGCTTCTTGCGGCTCTGCTCGTCGTCGGCCGGCGGGTGGCCGAAGTCGAAGCTCGTCACTTTGGTCGACGGCGCGGACCCTTCCGGCTTCCAGCGGAAGGCACGCGGCAGCATCGGGCGACCGAGCGCGTACAGCACGCTCGTCTCGTAGCTGCCCATCGGTGGCGCTGCGCCGCCGGCGCGGTGCACGAACGCCGGATGGTGCGAGCCGCGATCGAGCTCGACCACGTCTTGGCAACCGGCGCGCAAGAGCGCGGTGGCTAACGCGTCGCTCGAGTCGTGACGGGTCACTGCCACCACCATCGAGCCGTCCGGGGCCAGGCACAGCGCGCCGCGTTGCCGCAGCTCGCCGCGCTCGCGAGCGCGTGGCTCGAGCGCGCCGTCGCGGACCAACAGCGGCAGCTGCACCGCGTCCTCTTCCGCAGTCAGCTCTGGCACTCCGCTCGTCACGAGGCGCGTCTCGCCGCGCTGATTGGCGACCAATGTCGCGTAGCTGCTGCGCAGTTGAATGGGCGAGGCGCCAGCGAACGACAAGCCGTAGCGCGTGGAGTCAGTGGTGTGGCCCAAGCCGACCGCTGCTAGCACCTCGTGCGCTTCCTTTTCGTCGAGTGACAGCTTCACGCCCTTGGCGCCCCACGCGCCTGGCTCCTTCGAGCCCGCCCGCACCCGCCACGCCACGTGGCCCTTTTCGAGGCGAGTCAGCTGCACCTCGACGCTGCCGATCGCGAGCTTGGCCGCGAAAATGCCGGTCATCCACGCCGGCGGCGGCTGCACGCCGGTATCAGGCGTCCACTCGATGCCTTCTTGCTGGGGCGGCGCAGCGTCGCGCACCATCACGTAGAAAAAATCCTTGGGCGCGCCACGCACGTATTTGTCGATCGCGATCTTCATGCCCGCGTCCGCGATGCGTAGCTCGGCCTTCTGCTTGAAGGGGTTGAGCACGTCCATGAAGATGAAGCCGGTGTGGGCCGGGTTCATGTCGAGGTGGATACCGTACGAGCAACCAGCTTGACGCAGCGCCTTGCCGAGCGTGGCGCCGTCGATCTCGTCGCCCCACGCGTAGTACAGGTGACCCGCCGAGGTGACGCAAATCGCCGAGCGGTGCGTCATCACGCTCTCGCCCTCGAGCTGCCAGCCCCATAGGTTGCGACCGGTTGGGTTGGCGACGCCGTCTTCGACCAACGGGTCCAAGTTTTGCCGAAAAGAGACGATATTTTTGGGAATTTCGAAGCTGTTGGGCCAACTGCCGAGGCCGACTTCGCCGGTGTCGGTCACGACCACGCTCGCGCCACCTTTGACCGGCGGCAAGAGCACGCGGTGATTGACCATCATGCCGTACGCGCCGTGCGTGGTCTTGAACGCGCCGTTGAAGGTCGCGACGATGCGGCGATACGTTTTCGGATCATCCGGCAAACGCCCGTCGCCGGGCGGGCCGATCGTCGGCTTCGGATCCTCGAAGCCGGCCTGCATGCCGAGCTCGAGCTGGCGCATGTCGAGCGCGATCAGCAGCACCTCCGAGTAAGGGCGCTTCGGATCCGGACGGATGTTGGTGCGGTAGAAGTAGGCGGGGGGCTTCTCGGTGCCGGCCGGCAAGCCCTGCATTGGCTTTAAGAAGCCGTACGTCACCGGCTTCCAGACGCCCTCGCTCGGCTTCGAATCTTTCCAGATCGACGGCACGTTGGGCGGCGGCCAATTGTCGGCCGCGGCCGCGGCCGTGAACGCGGCCGCGTCGAGCACGCGCGCGACGACGGTCTTGTCATCGGCCTTCAGCTCGCTACCGGCCTTGTTGGCGAACAGCGAGTACGCCGCACGCTTCACGTCGTCTTGGGCGCCGAACACCATGTTTTCGAGCCAGGCGATCGGCTCGGGTCCGACCTCGGCCCGCAGCGTGTCGGTGATCCAATGCACGAGCGGCTTACCGCCGTACACCTGGGGAATGGCGCGCGCGGCGTAGACTTGGCCGCCAGCTTCGAGCGCCGACAGCTTGCGCGACGCGACGTCGAAGCTCAGGCCTCGCCCGGCCTCCCCGAAATCCACCGTTAGCTTCTCGGGCTCGAGCGAGAGCCGCGCGTGCTCTGCCGGTACGTCGAGCACGATGTCGGTGCGGCCGATGCCGCGCCAGGTACCGGTTTGCTGCAGCGACGTCAGCGTCAACATCGCGCGATCGAGCAGCGACTCGGGGCGGTCGGCGCTGCGAATGCCAGGCAGCTCCAGCACGCTGATGCCCTGGATCTTGCCGTAGGCCAGCGTCGCGAAGCTGGCGCGGTCGCCGCGCGTCTCCAAGCCAACGTCGTCACCCTGAGGGGTGTCGGTCAGGTTGCGCACGTCGCGCACCTCGATGATCTGCCCGCCCTGGGTGACACGCACGCGCGCGCGGTACAAGTCACGCGGCGCGTCGGTCGCCCCACGCGACAGAAACAACAGGTGTCGGCCGACGAACGTCTCGGTCAGAAAGCCAGGGCTCTCTTCCCACGCGATGTCGTGGTCCTCGACCAGGCCGCTGGTGGCGCGGCCCAGGGCCGCCGCTAGGCCCAGCAAGGATTTTTCAGGCGGGCGCGGCGCCGCGCAGTGCGAGGCGCAGCCGAGCCCGAGCGAAACTCCGAGCAGCGCCGCGCGGCTCTTCAGAAAACGCCGGGGATCCGGCAGCGCGCGGACAGAAGGAAGCGGCACGACTCCCCCCGAGTACCTTTGGCCGGCGATGGGCGCAAGTCTCGGGCCCGGCGTCGGGCAAGGCTCGACCGAAGGCTCCGCTGGCGCGGAATTTTCGGAAATACTTGTGCATTTTAGGGCGCCTTGATAGGTCCGTGCCGCGCGTGAAAAGCAATCTGGCCGTTCGCCTTCTGACAGCTGCCGTGGTCATTCCACCGCTGCTGTGGCTGCTTTTCAAGGGGCCGGCCTGGGGTTTCTTCGCGCTGGTGTTCGTGGCAGCGGCGGTGGCGGCGTCCGAATTGTTTCGGATGACCCATCCCGACGACGCTGTGGCGCGTGGGCTCGGCGTGGTCACGACGCTCGGCGCATGCGCGACGACCTACCAGTTCTCGACCGATCCGCGCGCGCTGTTGGCGATGATCGCTGCGGTCACGGTGTTCGGCCTGCTCATGCCGCTGTGGCGCTTGGGCGACATGCAGTCGGCTGCGCTGCGCATGCTCGCGGGTGTCGCCGGGCCGTTCTACGTTGGCTCGCTGCTCGCCACTTTGGCGCTGTTGCGGCGTGACGGCGGTGACGACGGCTACCTCGGAGCCAAGCTCGTGTTCATGTCGTTCACGTTCTCGTGGCTGGCGGATACGGGCGGCTACTTCTTCGGTCGTTTCTTGGGCAAGACCAAGCTTTACGAAGCCGTCAGTCCCAAGAAGACGCGCGCCGGTTTCGTCGGCGCGTTGGTCGGTGCCGCGGCTGGCGCGACGCTGGCCAGTCTCTGGTACCTGCCGGCGTTGCCGCTCACGCATGCGCTGCCGCTCGGCTTGTTCGCCGGCGCCGCCGGCCAAATGGGCGATTTGGTCGAGTCTTTGCTCAAGCGCTCCACGGGCATCAAAGATTCGGGCGATATCGTGCCCGGCCACGGCGGCATGCTCGACCGCATCGATGCCCTGATCGTCGTCTCCCCGATCGTCTACCTCTACGCCACGTACAGCGGCCTAATTCACTGAGCCGGTGCGCGTCGCCGCCGCTTATTCGAACTGTTTGGTCGATCGGACCAACGTGCCGGGTTTGAAGCCGGGCAGATCGTCGGTGATGACTTGGTCGTCGATGCCGGTCAGGCGCAGCGTGAAGGCGCCGTCGCCGAAGCCGGTAGCGTCGGTCAAGGTGCCGTCGCCGGCTCGCACGAGCTGGACGAAGTCCTTGTCGTTCCCGGCTTTCACTTCGGCCTTCACGAGCGGCACCTTCGGATTACGCACCCACAAGCTGGTCCAATATGGATTGGCCGCGGTCTGGAACTCGTACTGCAGCTGGCCCTCGTCCGGGCAGCGCGCGAAGTGCCAGGTTTGGCTGCGCGGGTCTTCGCCTTGGTGAATGGCTTCGAACACGCTTGGACTGACGTCGATGTCGCCATCAGCGTGCTCCACGCCGTACGTGACGACGCGCGCGATGATCGATTTACCCTTGCCGGTTTCGATCAAAATGCACGCGTCGCAAACGCCGCCACCTTGGTTGAACTTATTGGAGACGCCGGCAATGTACTCGCCGCCCAAGCCGACGCTGGCTTGCAGCTCTTTTCGGTACTTGCCGCCGCCCGGAGCGCACGCGTTGTGATACTGCGTCTCCGCAAAATCGACCGGGCCAAGGTGGTAAACGCCTTCGTGCGCGTCGCCGAACATGTCGCCGTTGATCGTCGGCTTACCAACGGCGCCACTCGACCCGCCACTGCTGCTGGTGTTGCCAGCGGTGCCGCTAATGCTGCCCGCGGTGCCGGCGTTGGACTTGCTTCCGCCGTCGTCCGACGAGCAGCCGCTCAGCCCGAGCGCGACCAAACCCAACACGGACGTTCGCGTTCCCAGCATGCCGGGCAAGATACTACGCAGCGCCTGGGCGCGGGATAGTTCTTCATCTCGGTCTCGGGATAGTTATTCTATCAGTCTGCGCTTCGCACGCAGCGAGCGGCCGCCGCGCTGTCGGTCATCTTCAAGCTGGGTGAAGTCCCGAACGCTGTTTCCAGCGCAAACGCGAAGTGCTCGGTGCCGAAGGCGCGCGCCGGGGTCGAAGACCAGTAGGCGGGAGCAGCGCTCGCGCCGAAATCGGCAGCGATCACCGGAGCTACCGCGGCCGTCTCGTCGACGAGCGTCGCCAGTTCCTTGATGTTCGGCAGGCGCCAGTCTTCCTTGCCGGCGTGAGTCAGCGTCTCGCAATAGTCGAGCGCTTCCTGCCAGTTGCGCGCGGTTGTCTCCAGCTCGGTGCTTTGCCAGGCCAGGCTCGTCATGCTGTCGGTGACGATGCCAGTGCCGACGATCAATGTGCTGATCAGCGCCGTGCCACGGACGCAGCGCGCCAGCGACAAGCCGGTGCCGCTGGCGACGTTCCAGACGCCCTGAGCGTCGTCCATCGCAAAGAAGGTGCCGGCCGTCGTCGCCGTGGCAGACGCCGTCCAGAACGTGCCCGTCGAATCGATTGGCACGCCAGGCGGCATCGCATAGCCCTTGCTGAAGCCTTCGTCGAGCACGGATACGTACTCCACGCGCGTTGGCAGACGCCAGTCGGTTTGTCCGGCCAGACTCAAGTCGTCGCAATACTTGACGGCGTCGGCTTGAGTTTTGGAGATTTTCTCGGGAATGAGCTGCCACACCAGGCCCGTCACTGAATCCTTGATCGTGGTGACGGTGGTCATGTAAGTGGGCACGTTGATGCGATAGGTGCCGTCTTGACCGAAGAAGGTGTCGGTCTTTTGCGGGCACACGATCAGCTTGCTGGCGTTCGAGCAGCTGGCGGTGAGCGAGTCCGGCCACGGGCCGCCGCTAGACGTGATCAGATCAGGCGGACCAGGAGTGGGGTCCACTGTCGGAGCGCCGCCGGGCGAGAGCGAGCCGGCGCCGGCATCGCTCGATTGGTTGCCGGCGCCGCCCTCGTTCGCGACGCCGCCGTTACTCGGCGTGCCAGCGTCGTTCGCGCCGCCACCGTTCGCGCTGCCGCCGCCTTTGGTGCCGCCGGTTGCCTTGGTGCCGCCCGTGCCGTTGCTCGGACCAGCTCCCGCGTCGGAGCCATCGCCGCCGCTCGCCGCATCATTGCTCGAGCATGCCAAGACCGAGCCGAGCGTAACCACCACCAAAGCCAAGCAAGTTGAAGCACCGAATCGACGCATGAACGCTTCCCTTCCGACCCTCAAACATACGGCCCTTTTCGCCCCGGCGATAGAGCCGCGTTTGGGCTGCCGCGCCGCCGCCGCTCATGAGTCCTCACATTTGACTCACATTGGGGGCTGCCGCGCCGCCGCTTTCCTGCGGAAACTGCCGTGGCGTCTCCGGGCCAACTGCGCGACGGGCTTCGCGCTGCTGCCGTCCTGGTAGCTCGTGTTGAGTCGAGATTTTACAGGGAGATCGGGAGATCGGGAGTCCTGCGAGGGAACGCATTTTCTGTTTTGGAGGACCAAAACAAAAAATATTCCTTGGAGGTGTGCACGCGGCCACGAGCCGGCGTGCCTAGCTGTTTCGCGGGCGGCAGCGCGAACCCTAAAATTCACGCTCGCATGGCTCCCGATCTCCCCGTCTCCCTGTGAAGATTCAGGAGCCATGACGATCACGGGTCGCGTGTGACGCTCTGTCGTGTCGGCCCGCCCCGTGCGGCGTTGCCCAAAGACGACACGGAAGTTTCTGCGATTCAAGCTGCGGTTTGGCAGCCAAAGATGTCATGAATCATGAGCCGGAGCTTTCTTGCAGAAGGCCTCTCTCAGCTGGATTCGAGGACGCCTTTCTCAACCGGATTCGGTGTCGCACATGCGACACGAAATGCTCAGCAATTTTGCGGGTTCTTGTTTTGAATCTGACGTTGTCGCACTTGCGACATTGAGTCAGCGCAGCTGGCGGTGTGTGGCAAGTGCGACAACGTCATGCCGCGCGAAGCAAGCCGCGAAATGATTGAGAAAATGGTGTCGCAAGTGCGACACCGATTCGAGCGCCAGAAGAGCTCTCCGCGTGACTCGTGAAGAGATCGGCTCAGCGTGGCGTCCACACCCGAAGCGCGTCGCTAGTCGCGCGCGAGTTTCAGGAAGTGGTCGACGATTTGGAAGTGGTCTTCGAAAAGATCGCTGGTCATATTCGGTATTGCTACGTGGGGAAACCAGCGCGCGGCTTCGGCGTCGTCGGCGCCTTCGACGTGGGGCGCTGCGCGACCGGGGTCGAGCGCGAAGTGGTGGGCGTGGGTGATAGTGCGGCCGCGCTGGCTTCGGCCGGGGTGATCGAAGACGGTAGCGCCGCGGAAGGCGGCGTGCAGCTCAGCGTCGGAACAGGCGATGCACGTCTCTTCTTGGAGCTCGCGGACGGCGGCTGCGAGGAGTCGCTCCGAGCCTTCCAAGAACCCGCCCGGGAGCGCCCACAGTCCTTTGCCCGGGGCGCGCCCACGCTGCACGAGCAAGAGTTGCTCGCCGGCGGTGACGACGGCATCGACCGTGACGAACGGCCCGCTGCCGTATTTCTGGCGATTCGCATCCAGCGCCGCCAGTTCTTCGCCCAGGCGCGCGAAGTGCGGCGTGCCGCGAAAGGCTTCTAAAAACTGCGCGACTGGGCGCGGCACCGCCGCCAAAAGCTCGGCTGGCAGTGCTGTGCCCGCGCCCGCTGTCGCGAAGTACAGTCGTCGTAGCGCCGTCGCGTCGATTGGCGCTTGCCGCGGCAGCGCCATCTCGCGCCACTCGGGAAACAAACTGAGGTATGAGCTCGTGTCATCTTTGCGAAAGCCGACCAAGGCGACGCTGCCGCTGTGCTCACGCGCCACGGCCGCCTTCACGGCCGCCGCCCAACGCGGCTCGTCGTAATAGTCGCGCATCGTGATGAAGCCGACGCGCGACCGTTGCTCCGCCGTCAGGCTGGCTTGAATGGCGTCGATGCGCTCCTCGGCGGTGAACGGATTCTTAGCGAGTCGCGGCCCGCGCGCGGAGCCGACCACGACGATTGCCCGCGGCGCGAGCTGGAGCGCGTTTTCGAGCAACGCCAGGTGCCCACAATGAAACGGCTGAAATCGGCCGATCAAGACCGCCAAGTCGTTGATGCCGGGCTCGCTCATGGCTCTCCGTAGTGCGCCGCGATCGGCATCTGCCGCGCGCTGCCGAAAGCTCGCGCGCGCAGCCGTAAGATTGGCGCTGCTTGGCGCCGCTTGAACTCGCTGCGCGCCAAAAGTCGCCGCACTTGGGCGATCTGCGCTTGCCCGGCGCTGGTTTCGGACAGGGCGGCGAATTTTTGTGCAACCTCGGCGCGGCGTTCGCGCCCCAGCTGTTCGCCTTCCAAAACCTGCTCGAGAATCACGTCCAGCACGGCGTACGGCGGCAAGCTGTCGCTGTCACGTTGACCCGGCGCCAGCTCGGCCGACGGCTCCTTTTCGAGGATCGGGCGCGGGATCAGCACGCGCCCGGCCGTCTGATTCAGGTGATGGCTGAGGCCGAACACCTCGAGCTTGTACAAGTCGCCGATCAAGCTCAGGCCGCCGTTGGTGTCGCCGTACAACGTGCAGTAACCGACCGAAAGCTCGCTTTTGTTGCCGGTGGTGAGCAAGAGATCGCCGCATTGATTCGAGTATTCCATCAGAATTGTGCCGCGGATACGTGACTGCAGGTTCTCGAGCGCTACGCCGCGCAAGGGCTCGCCGAACGACGCCTGGTAGCCGGCTTCGTAAGTCGACGTTAGCTCGGCGATCGGGTGCTCGAACAGTTTGCAGCCCAAGTTTTGGCACAACGTGACCGAATCGCTTACGCTGCCGCTGCTCGAAAACCGCGACGGCATCGTGACCGCCGTCACGTGCTCCGCTCCGAGCGCTTCGGCTGCGAGTGCCAGCGTGAGCGCGCTGTCGATGCCGCCCGAGCAGCCGACGACGACACGACGAAAACCGCAGCGCCGTGCGTAGTCACGCAGCCCGAGCACGATCTGTCGTCGATAGAACTCGAACGTCGCGAGGCCGGCGGTCGGCACGGCGGCGAGCGGTTGCCCGGCGCTGTCGACGAAGCTTCTTCCAGCCAGGCGCAGCGTGGTCACGTCTTCGACGAAGCGTTCGGCTTCGAACACCACGCCGGCGTGCGGCGCCACCGCGAACGATGCGCCGTCGTACACCAAGGAATCATGTCCGCCGACTTGGTTGACGTACACCAACGGCAGACCATGATGCCGACACGCCGCCGTGAACAACGCGTGCCGTTGCTCGCGCTTGCCGACGTTCGAAGGGCTGGCGTTGATTGACACGACTAGATCCGGGGCGGCTTCGGCCAGGCGCTGGAACGGGTTGACCTGATATTGTTGCCCGTCTTCGTTCCAGCCGTCTTCGCAGATCATGAAACCGACGCGCGCGTCACCAACGTGCAGCACCCGCGCCACGTCCGGACCCGGCTCGAAATGCCGACGTTCGTCGAAGATGCCGTAGGTCGGCAGCAGCTGTTTTGAGTAGCTCAGCAACGCTTCGCCGTCGCGCAGCACGAGCAGCGAGTTTTGCAGTCGCTTGCCGGTGCCAACGCGTTCGGTCGGCGCGCCCACCACCCAGCACAGGCCGGGCGTCGCGCGCGTGGCTTCGCGCGCCGCCAACAGACCTTGGCGCACACGCGTCAAGAATCCGGGCTCGTCGAGCAGGTCGCCGGGGTGGTAGCCGGTCAGCGACAGCTCTGGAAATACGACCAGCGCTGCCTGCTCGCGCTGTGCCTGCGCAGCGGCACGCTGCATCAACTTTAAGTTGCCGTCGATGTCGCCCAAAGTCGGATTGATCTGGGCAAGCGAGATAACGAGTGCGGCCATACTTCTTTCGAGCTTACGCCGAGTGTTGGAAGACTTGCTTCAAGTAAGTGACGAAGGCAACGTCGGTGCACAGGGTTTTTCCCGGCGAATCGGACAGCTTGGCCACCGGTTGGCCGTTACAGGTCACGACCTTCATCACCAGGTTCAGCGGGGCGAGCGGCGTGTCGTTGGTCAGGTTCGTGCCGATGCCAAAGCTGGTCAGTACGCGGCCTTTGAAGCGACCGTACAGATCGATGGCGCGCGGCACGTCGAGCGAATCCGAGAACACCAGCCGCCGCGTACGCGCGTCGATGCGCAGCTTTTCGTAGTGGGCGAGGGCTTTCACGCCCCACGCCCCAGGATCGCCCGAGTCGTGGCGCAGGCCGTCGAACAGCTTCGCGAAATACAGGTCGAAGTCGTTCAAGAACGCATCCATGCCGACCACGTCGGTGAGCGCGATCCCCAAGTCACCGCGGTACTCCTGCACCCAGCCTTCGAGCGCAGCCTTTTGGAAATCGCGCAAGCGAAAGCCAAAGGCTTGATAGACCTGCAGGTACTCGTGCGCCATCGTGCCGATCGGCGTGAGGTTCAGACGCTTGGCCAAATAGACGTTGGAAGTGCCGCGAAAATAGTGCGGCGCGCCTGCGACGAGCCGCTCGAGCACGTGGTCTTGCCAGGCGGCCGAGTAGCGACGCCGCAGCCCGAAGTCGAAGAACACGAACGGGTAGTCGGGCGCGCCCGATAGCTCCGCTTCGCGAGTGCGCAGCAGCTCGAGTTTGCTCGCCAGTCGCTGTTCGGCAATTTGTTCGACCTCGGGGCCCAGCGCCAGGCGTCGGAAGTACAGCTCGCTCACCAGGTAGAGTACGAAGATCTCGAAGCCCATCACGTGCACCAGCGGACCCTTGGCGACGACGTGCAGCTTGTCGCCCTCGGCGTGGGCGTGAATGAAGCGTCGCTGAAAGCGGAACAGCGACAAGAAATCGACGAAGTCGCCCTTGATGAAGCGCAGGCTCCGCAAATATGCGAGCTCGTCCTCGGTGAAGCTCAACGTGCATAGGTGGTCGAGCTCGCGGTCGAGCGCCGGCAACAGCTCGGCCAAGGAAAACTGCGGCGTGTTGCGGCACACGAAGCGGTACTCGGCCTCAGCCGCCGGGTGGCTGTGTAGCAGCGCCTGCCACATCGTGAACTTGTACAGATCGTTCTCGAGCAAGCTGCGCACGATCGGTGCGTTATCGGTTGTCATGACGGCCTTTCAGGCGGCGTTCGCCGAGAGCTCTGCTTCGACTTGGGCCGCAGTTGCCAGCTGTGCACCGCGCGCCTGCATGTCGGTGACGAAACCTTGGTACGCCGCCTCGAAGCCCGTGACCGGGCTCATGCAGTCGGTCACCAAGACCAATTTGGCGATCTCCTCGCTTTTTAGCTGCGCCACCAAGTGCTCGGCGGTGGCTTTGACGCAGTGGCTGCCGGCTTCATGATCTCAGTCTAGCTCAGTTAGTTGCACGCGGCAACGAACTGAGAATGAGGCTGATTCAGCGGCAACTGCCGGGACGGCCGCTGCCGCCGGAATCGGCGGGTCTTCGAACTGAAGACCCGCTGGCGGCTCGGACAGGCGCAGGCACTCGGCCTGGCCGCGCTGCCGGGCCTCGACCAAAATGTCGGCGAAGGCGTCGAGCTGCTCGAGCGTGTGGTCGGCCATCATTTGCACGCGCAACCGCGAGCTCTTGGCCGAGACGGCTGGGTACTCGACCAGATTGACCACGCCGCCCAGCTGCAGTGCGTGCTTGGTCAGCACCCGACCGAGCGCAGTGTCGCCGAGCACGACCGGAATGATCGGTGTCGGGCGGCCGAGTACCTCGAAGCCCAGCTGCTGCAGCCGAGCGCGCAGGTGCACGACGTTGCGCATGAGTCTGCGCCGTCGCTCGTGTCCGTCTTCCGAGCGGATGATCGCCAGCGATGCCTGCACGACCGACGCCTGGAGCGGCGTCATGGCGTTGGTGAACGTTGAAGGGCCGCATTTGTAACGCAGCGCCCACTTCACGCTCGGCCGGTGGCTGCACACGAAACCGCCCGGCGAGGCAAACGCCTTAGAGAACGACCCGATCAACAAATCGAGCTTGCCGACCATGCCTTGCTCCTCGACGACGCCGAGCCCCGTCGGGCCAATCGCGCCCAGATCATGCGCGACGTCGACCAGAAAGGTCGCGCGGTGCTCGGTGCAGAGCGCCTGCAACGCCGCCAGGTCGGGGCAGTCGCTGTCCATCGAGAACACGCTCTCCGTTACCACTAAAATCCCGGCATCTGGCGCATTAGCACGCAGCCGGCGTAGCTTTCGCTCGACCGCCGCGACGCTCAAGTGAGGAAAGCTGTGCACGTTCTTGGTCGCGTTGCGGGCGCCCTCGTGCAGGCAGGCGTGCGACAGCGCGTCGAGCACGACGTGATCTTGCGGGCCGACCAGGGTGGTGATCGCGCCGTAGCCCGCGCCCCAGGCGATCGGAAATAGCGTGCAGTCAGCGTAGCCGGTGAAGCTTGCTAACTCTCGCTCGAGCTCGTTCGTCAAACTCGATAGGCCCATCAACGCCGCCGAACCCGCGGAGTGCACGCCGTGTCGCTCGATAGCGTCATGAGCGGCTTCGCGAACTTTGTCGGCGCTTGCTAACGACAAGTAGTCTTGGCTCGCGAAGTTCAGGCCCGATACCTCGGTGCCATCGCGCAAGTGCGCCTTGATCTGCGTGCCTACCGGGCCGTCGATGTACTTTTGGTAGGAGTCGAAGCCGTCGGCCAGGCGGGTTTGGCTCCAGTCGTAGCCGGCGTCCAGGCGCTCCAGCAGATCTGGCCCTTCGGGATGCATGTAATCGAGTACCGAGCCCGTCAGGCTCGGCGGGTAGCTCGACACCGTCATGCGCTCCCTCCGTCACCCTTCCCCATGCCTAACTCCCTGAGCATTTCCGAGGGAGTCTAGTCTGAGGTCAGCGTGGTCGTCGAGCGTGTCTGCGGAAACCGTGTTGCAACATCACTCAAACGTTGCTGTTTGGATTGGTTTGTTACTAACTACATTTCCGCCCCATGCAGCCGATCATCTGCTCCGTCGACGTCGTTTTGCTGACCATCGCCGAGGGCGCGCTGAAGGTGGCGCTGCTGGCGCGCGATCACGAGCCATTTCGCGGCACGCTGGCGTTACCGGGCGGCTTCATCCACCCCGACGAGGACTCCGACACGCACGGCTCGGCGGCGCGCATGTTGCGCGACAAGACCGGCATCGTGAGCCCGTACCTCGAGCAGCTCGGAACCTTCTCAGGTCGTGCTCGCGATCCGCGCGGTTGGTCGTTGGCAGTGGCGTACTACGCGCTCGTGCCGCCGGCGGTGATCGCGGCAGCGGCACGCAGCGCAGTTGTGCTCCAGCCCGCCAGCGACGCGCAGGGCCTGCCCTTCGATCATTCGCAGATCGTCGCCGCCGCGCTTGGTCGCGTGCAGAGCAAGAGCGGCTATTCCTCGCTGCCCGTCTACCTGTGCGGCGACACCTTCACGTTGCCCGAGCTGCAAGCCGTTTACGAAGTCGTGCTCGGCGAGCCGATCAACAAAGTCAGCTTTCGCCGCAAAATGGACGAGCTTGCGCTGCTTGAGCCGATCGAGGGCGCACTCCAATCCGGCGGCGCTCACCGTCCCGCACAGCTTTACCGCTTGCGCACGAAATTCCGCCGGAAGCTCGCCCTCACCGATCGCGCCCTCAACCCCAGCTGACTCGCGGGGACACACCCTTCCCGCGCTCGGGCTGGCGGCTCGCGCTCCCGTCCGCACTCGCGCTCCCGTCCGCACTCGCGCTCCCGTATGGTTGGGCCGCCCCCTTTCGGCGCGTCAATCCGTATCGCACTTGCGACACACTTTGCTCAATGAATTCGCGGCCGCGATTCGTTGGCATGACGCTATCGCACTTGCGACACCTTCGTCAGCAGCCGCTGACCTTGTCGCAAGTGCGACAGCGTCATGCCATCCAAGACCGCCCGCAGAATCATTGAGGAATGTGTGTCGCACTTGCGACACGCCAAGCGCGTGCCGAGAGCCTTCGCCTTAAAAGGGGCGC
>JBBSAB010000079.1:0-38026 GCA_038252755.1 Polyangiales bacterium
ACCGATACAGCGCCTCCTGGTCAGCTTCCGACTCCATCTGCTCGGGAAAGCTGTCACCCGGCGCAACGGCCAGCTGCATCAATATTCGCCGCAACCGCCGACCCAGGCGGACATCCCCCAGGCCCACCCCCTCGAATTCCGTCAGAACCACACTCGAGGCAAGCTGGACCATGCGGCCCTTAGATCATTTCGAAGCTTTTGTGTCGATCAAGATGTGCGGGATCTTGAGGGTCTCCCGAACAAAAAACTGCGCTTCCTGCTCGCCCTCCCCGGCTCCCCGCCTCCCTGTTATCTCGCGCTCGTGCTTATGAACCGCCGCCCGGGTTGAAGTCGTCCATTTCATCGAAGTTGTATTCGTCGGCGGCGAGGTTGTCGAAGCGCGTGTACTCGCTGGTGAACTTGACCATCACCTTGCCGGTCGGGCCGTTACGTTGCTTGGCGACGATCAGCTCGGCGATGCCTTTGTCAGGGCTGTCGCGGAAGTAGTACTCGTCGCGATAGATGAAGATGATCGTGTCGGCGTCCTGCTCGATGGCGCCCGATTCGCGCAGATCGGACAGCTGCGGGCGCTTGTCTTTCGTTGCACGCGTTTCAACCGCGCGGTTCAGCTGGGAGAGCGCAATCACCGGCACGCTCATCTCTTTGGCCATCGCCTTCAGGCCGCGCGAAAGCTCGCTGATCTCCTGCTCGCGGCTGCCAGCGTCGCGGCGACCTTGCATCAGCTGCAAGTAGTCGATCACGACGCAGCCCAGCTTCTTCGCCGGCATGCCGTTGTCGGCGCCGCGGCTGATTTCCGCTTGTAGACGACGGATCTTGGCACGCAGATCGAGCAGCGTGAGCGCGGGTGTATCGTCGAGCCAGAGCGGAAGACGCCCCATGCGCGCCGCCGCGTCCGTCATCATGTTCCAGTCTTCGCGCTGCATGCGACCGCTACGGATCTTCTGCATGTCGACGCGGGCTTCCGACGACAACATACGTGCCGCCAGCTGCTCGCGCGGCATTTCCAAAGAGCAGAACAAGACGCCGTAACCGGGCTCTTCGACCGGCGCTTCCATGTACGGCTCGTTCTCGCCCGTTACCTCGACCTGCTTGGGGCGCGAGACGTTCACGGCCAAATTCAGGACGAAAGAGGTCTTACCCATGCCGGGGCGAGCCGCGATGATGTAGAGGTCGCCAGGGTGCAGGCCGGACACCTGCTTGTCGAACATGGTGAAGCCAGTCTCGTAACCGCTGATCCCGCCGCCGCGCTGGGCGGCGTCGGCCAAGATCTTGAAGGCGCCCTTCACGGCGTCCTTCAGCGGAACGATCGTCGAGCTCTCCGGAATGCGCGCGATGTCGAACACCGCTTGCTCGGCCAAGTCGATGAAGCCCTGAACCTCGCCGTAGTCGCCGTAGCCCTCGGCCGTGAAGCGCTGGCAGGTGGAGATCAGCTGGCGTACGCGCCACTTCTCACGGATCACCTTGGCGTGGGCTTCGACGTGCGCCACGGCCGGCGTCGCGTCGGACAGCTGCGCCAGGTAGGGCGAGCCGCCGATCTGCTGCAGGCGGCCTTTGTCACGCAGGAAGCCAGCGACCGAAACGATGTCGACGGGCCGCCCGTTGCTGTTCAGGTCAACGACGGCTTCGTAGATACGACGGTTGGCGTCGGCGTAAAAATGCGTCGGCTGCAGGATCTCCTGCACGCGATCGAACGCGTCGGGATCGAGCAGGATGGCGCTCAACACGGCGGCCTCTGCGTCCAAGTCGCTGGGCGGTACGCGGCCGCCAGCTTGGTCTGGCACCGCACGAATCTCAGCCGCGCCCATCACGCGAAAACGCTCCCGCTGGCCATCAGTGAATACTGACCAAACGCGCAGTAGCGCGCAACGAGCACCGAAAATAGCCTGAAATTACCCATGACTCCGCCACGCGGGTTCACCAGCAGGTTGTCCACTGAGCCTCCAGACCTCCCGCGCAGGTTATGCACAGGGCGCCAAATGCACGAAACCCCGGAGGCCTTTCAGCATCCGGGGTTATCGAACCGCGCGGACACTCTCACGAGCGCCCGCACTTTGTCAACGCGCTACTTTCGATCTCGTAGCGTCGGGGCAAGCCCCGCCTTTTGCGTTACGCGTCGTTCACTTCTTTACGACGTTGATCTTCAACGTTGCGGTCACGCTGGTGTGCAGCTTGATCGGAACCTCGAAGCTGCCGAGCGATTTAATCGCATCGGCAGAGATCTTCTTGCGATCGATCTTCACGCCTGCCGCAGCGAAGGCGTCTTCGATGTCCTTGGTCGTCACCGACCCGTACATCTTGCCTTCTTCGCCGACCGCACGCGCGATGCTCACGCTCACGCCGGCGATCTGCGCCGCCGCTGCGTTCGCTTGCTCGAGCTCCAGCTTGGCCTGCCCCGCGACCTGACGCTTCAAGTCCTCGACACGAGCCAAGTTGCCAGCCGTCGCCGGAACGGCCAAGCCACGCGGCAACAGGAAGTTGCGCGCGAAGCCGGGACGCACGCGCACGACCTCGCCACCGGTGCCGAGGCTCGCCACGTCGTTCTTCAACAAAACCTTGATCTGGTTTGCCATGAAAGCCTCGCCTCAGTCGTTGGAGGTGAAGGGCAAGAGCGCGATGTTACGCGCGCGCTTGACGGCCAACTGAACGCTGCGCTGATGCTTGGCGCACAGCCCAGAGATGCGACGCGGCACGATCTTCCCGCGCTCGGTCACGAAGTAACGCAGGCCCTGCGGATCCTTGTAATCCACCGGCACCGCGTCGTCGGAGCAGTAGGTGCAGCCACGGCGACGCGGACGGCGCCCACCGTTGGCCAAGCCTTCGTTGTCACCGCGCATGTCGCGGTCACCACGGTCTCGGGTTTGCTCTCTCATTGTGCATCCTCCGAGTTATCGGCCAGCGGGTTCTCGAAATCTTCGTCGTCAGCCGGCATGTCGTCACGCGAGTGGCTGCGCTCCGGTCCGCCTTCGAAGCCGAGCTTGCGCTCGATCGTCTCTTCGACTTCGTCCTCACCGGGCAGGTCGACGGCCTCGAACTTCAAGGCCTCGGCATCGACCGTGACGGTGTTCGCGTCGACGTCGGCCTGGACCTGAACGGTCTGGTACTTGAGCACGTCGTCGAGCATGCGCAGATTGCGCTCGACCTCAGCGACGGCTGCACCTCCGCCCACGTACTTCACGTAGACGTACACGCCGCGCTTGGCCTTCTTGACCTCGTACGCGAGCTGGCGACGACCCCAGTTTTCGATCGTCGTCATTTTGCCACCCTCGCGGGTAACGGCCTCACCCATACGCTGGGCGATCTTTTCCTGGCTCTCACGCGCGACGTTGGGGCGCAGGACGTAGATGGTTTCGTATTCGCGGGCATGTAGACCCGCTGCTTGTGTCGTAGCCATTCGATTGTGGTCTCCTTCTGGACCGAGGGCCCCCTGGCGACATGCCGGAGAGCAAGGAGATCAGCGCTAAGGCCGCTGATTGATACGGTTCATCGCCTTCTCGAGCCCGACGCTCGTCACTAGCGAGACCGCCTCCGTAGCGCGCGCTACCATCTGTTCGACGGTAGCTAGCTCCGCGGAGGGGAAGGCTTGTAGCACGAAATCTGCAACGTCACCCCGAAAGTCAGGGGGCGGACGGCCGATTCCAAGCCGAATTCTGACGTACTCACTTCCAATCGCGCCGCTTATCGAGCGGATGCCACGGTTGCCACCGTCTCCCCCGCCCTGCTTCAGGCGCACGTCGGCGAACGGCAGATCCAGCTCGTCGTGGGCGACGATAAGCTCGGACGGTTTTATCTTGTAGAACGTGCAGGCAGCTTGGACGCTGCGCCCGGACTCGTTCATGAACGTCTGCGGCCGGAGCAACAGCAATTCCTGGCCACCGAGACGCGCGCTCGCCAGCTCGCCGTTGAAGCGATCCTTGAACGCGGAAGCTGGCACGCCGCATTGGCGCGCCAGCTCATCGATGACCCGGAAGCCGACGTTGTGACGCGTAGCTTGATAGCGAGGCCCGGGGTTACCGAGCCCCGCGATCAGCAACATGAATCACTTCTTTTCGGGCGTCTTGGCAGCCGGGGCCTTGGCAGCAGCGCCGGCGGCCGGAGCCGCGCCAGCAGCCGGTGCGGCAGCCGCAGCCGCAGCCGGAGTTGCGGTCTCTTCCTCACGCACGACCTCGTGCACGATCGCCGCGACGGTCTGCTCGGCCGGGAGCCGAACTGAAACGCCCTCCGGCAGGTTCAAATCCTTCGGCGCAATGTGGCCGTCGAGATCGAGCGCCGTAACGTCGTGGACAATCTTGACCGGGATGTTGCCGGGCAAGGAACGAATCGGCAGCTTCCGGAACACCTGACGCAAGACGCCGCCCTTGACGACGCCCGCCGGCTTACCGGTGAGCTCGAGAGGAACCTCGACGTCGACAGTCTGATCCATGTGGATCTGCACGAAGTCGGCGTGCAGCAATTGACGCGACACGGGGTGGTACTGGTAGTCGCGCAAGAGCACGGTGAGCTTGTCTTTGCCCTCGACGTCCAGCTCGATGACCGTGTTGTTGCCGTAGGCGCTGGCGAAGACCGCCTTGAGCGATTCCGGAGCAACGGCCAACGACTGCGCGGGCAGCTGCTTGCCGTAAGCGACGGCGGGGATTTTGCCCGTCGCGCGCAGACGGCTGGCGGCACCTTTGCCACTCTCACTGCGACGACTTGCGGCTACTTTGATCGATTCCATCTTCTTCTTACCTTTGGTGGGTCAGCGGGGAAACCGCCCAACCACCGCAATTGCCAGCTCTCAAACGAAGAGCGAGCTCACCGAGTCACTGTTGTGGATACGCCTGATTGCTTCGCCGAGTAGGCGCGCAATCGAGATGTAACGGATTTTCTTGCTAGCGCGCGTCTCGGGCGACGGCGCGATCGAGTTGGTGACGACCACCTGCTCGAGCGGCGATTCTTCGATGCGCTGCACGGCCGGTCCGCTGAGCACGCCGTGCGTGGCACATGCGAACACGCGCCGCGCTCCGCCGTCCTTCACCGCGCGGGCGGCGTTGCACAGCGTGCCGGCGGTGTCGATCAAGTCGTCGACGATGATGCAGTCCTTGTCCTTCACGTCACCGATCAAATGCATGACCTCGCTGACGTTGGCGCGCTCACGACGCTTGTCGATGATGGCGAGCGACGCACCGAGCCGCTTCGAGTAGGCGCGTGTGCGTTCCACGCCGCCGGCGTCTGGCGAGACGAACACGGTGTTCTGATCGAACGAATGCTGCAAGTAGTCCGAGAGGAACACCGGTAGCGCGTACAGGTGGTCGAACGGAATATTGAAAAAGCCTTGAATTTGGCCGGCGTGGAGGTCGACGCACACCACGCGCGAGACGCCGGCCGCCACCAACAGGTCCGCAACTAGCTTGCTGGTGATCGGCGTGCGCGGCGCGACCTTGCGGTCCTGGCGCGCGTAGCCGTAGTAAGGGATGACAGCCGTGATGCTGGCGGCTGACGCGCGACGCAACGCGTCGCACATGATCAGCAGCTCCATCAGGTTGTCGTTCACCGGCGACGACGTCGGCTGCACGATGTAGACGTCGAGGCCGCGCACGTTCTCGCGGATTTCGCAAAACGTCTCCGCGTCGCTGAAGCGCGACACGCGCGCCTCTCCGAGCGGGGTATCGAGGACCTTCGCGATCTCGGTCGCCAACTCCGGATTCGCGTTTCCGGTGAAGATGCAGACTCTCTTGACTGCCAAGTGGACCAGCTATTCTTTACCGCTAACCCCGCGGAAATACGGCACTACTTCAGCGCCGGGCCGGGTTAGGGCGGCGGACAACTAGCAGTCACTCCGGGCTCTGTCAACGCACGCCGGAACCGGCGCGCGTGGCTCAGCGGTAGGGGTTTCTCAAGTCCACGTCATCCGAGGACTTTTTCTTCTTCGGCCGGACCGGGAGCGGTCCTCCGACCCGACCCGCGCCGGGCGCCGGTGCAATCCCAAGGGCGCTGGCCGGAGTCGGTGGCGGCAGCACCGCCGCGGCCGAAGCGGCAGCGCTAGACGCGGCGTCAGGCGCGGTCGGTACCGGAGCGGCGACCGGAGTCGGTTTGGGCTCTGCTCCCGGGTTCTGCGCGGCGGCGCTCACCGAGCGAGCGGAGCGCGTCAGCATGAAGCCACCAGCGCCCAACAGGCCGATCAACAGCAGCGCTCCGAGCACGAGCGGCGCGCGCGAACGCTTCGGTTGCTGCACCGTGGACAACGAGCCCGAGAGCCCGCTGCGCGATGCCTCGACGAAACCGGGGATCGACATCGCGGCGGCCGATACGCTCGACGAAGGGATGACGCCGGACGGCAGCTCCATCGTCGCAGCGCCGGTCGGTTCGCTATGCGCCAACCAAGTGCGCACGTTGTCGCGTTGCTGGGCGATCTCCTGCCCCATCACTTCATTTACGTAGGCGGCGAGCTCGCGCGGACTCGCGACTTTGTCTTTGAGCGCGGCGGCGGCTTCGAGCGCGTCGGCGAACGCGGCGCACGTCATGAACCGTTTGTCGGGATCGCGATCGAGCGCGCGCATGACCACGCCGCTGACTTCCTTGCTGACTTGCGGCGCGATCTGAAACAGCAGCGGCACCGGCTCGGTGATCACGCGCGACAGCGTGGCCGCCTCGTTCTCGGCCTTGAACAGCCGCTTTTGCGCCAGTGCTTCCCAGATCACGATGCCCGAGGAGAATACGTCGGCGCGACGATCCAAATCTTCGGCACCAGCGGCTTGCTCTGGCGCCATGTAGGCGATCTTGCCCTTGAGCTGGCCGACGCGCGTGGCCGTGAGGCGACTGGCCGCGCGCGCGACGCCGAAATCGGTAATGCGTGCGATGCCGTCTTGCCCGACCAGCACGTTTTGTGGGGAAACGTCGCGGTGAACCAGATTTACGGGCTCGTTGTGATCGTCGTGCAGCTCGTGCGCGGCGTGCAGGCCCGACAGCATGTCGATCGCGACACGCAGCGCGATCGACACCGGCAGCTTCTTGCCGGTGCTGGCGGCGCGCGCCAAAAGGCGAGCCAGCGTGTCGCCCTCGATGTACTCCATCACCAGGTAATAACCGACAGCGCTCGCGCCGACCTCGAGGATGGGCACGACGTTGGGATGGTGGATACGCGCGGCGATTCGCGCTTCATCCAAGAACATCTCCACGAACTCGTTTTCGCTGGCCAGGTGCGGGTGCAGCCGCTTCATCGCGACGAAGCGTTGAAAACCGCCCATACCGAGTAGCCGCGCCAGGTACACGGTTGCCATGCCACCGGACGCGATCTCGCCCATCAGCTCATAGCGTTCGACGCGCTGGCGCCCCACGCCTGGATCGAAGAGCTTGGCGGCCACGTCGGCGCCTCAGAACCTTCCGACTGCCTGCAGACCGCCGCCGTCGAGCGACGCCCACGGCGCAACGTCGACACGCGGGCGCAGGCGGCTGGCCGCTTTCTCTTCGCTGGTCTTCTTGCCGCCGCTCCAGTCGGTGGCCAAAACACCAATCAACACCGTCGCCACGCCAACGCCGGCCGTGACGCCGATTAGCACGTTCGTCCGGCGCTGCTTGCTCAGGCCCTCTTGGTAAAGCGGGCACGCCTCGCCCTTGGTGCCGCACTCGTCCTTGACCCGCTGGGCGCCGGGGTTGTTGACGGTATCGATGCCGCTCCACACGGTGACGCCGCCGAGCACGGCGGTCAGGCCCGCGCCGACGAAGAAGACGGTTGGCGACCAGCCCGAGCTCTTGCCCGCGCCTTCGTCCCTTTGCTCGCCGGGGGCAGCGGTGGGTGCGGCCGCGACCGGCTCGTCCGGCTCTTTTGCCATGCTTTGCCCGGCCGCGGTGGCGGGCGCGACGAACGAAACCTCGCCCTTTTCGCCGGCTACCGCCGACACTTGCTTGGAGTCGCTGCGGTTGTCGGCCCACCCCGCACGCACCGTCAGCGTGCCCGGGGAAATGTAGAGTAGCCGCTGTGTTTCGGGCCCGCCGTGGACGATCTTGCCGCCCACTGTCAGATCGCACGGCGCGTCGCAGTTGGCGGTCAGCACGTACAGCGTCGCAGCGGCGCGCTTGGACAGGTCGGCGGCAATCTTCAGCAGGTTCTCATCATCGGGGTGACGATGAAGCGCCAGCGACATCAGCGTCGCAGCGCGATCCAGCTCACCCGCCTTGTCGCGGGCACGAATCGCAAGCTCGAGCGCAGCTGGGCTGGGAGCGTTGCTGTCGGCCTTTTCGAATTGCTCGGCGGCTTCGACGTAGTCTTCAGCCTTATACGCTTCACGTCCATGATCGAACGCTTCAGCGGCGATCCGAACCTGCGCCGGACTGGGCTCCGACGCGCCATCTTGGGCGTGAGCTGCCGACCCGGCGCCGAGTACTAGCGCCAGCAGGGAATTCCTAAGTACGGCTCTCATTCGTGTGCGACCTGGCACGAAACCATCCATGACAAACTACACCTTAAAGGCCCCTTCGGCGAGCCGCGCACTCGGATCCTCGGGGTTGCCAACCCCGCCCGACGATGGACGATTTCCCATGTAGCCCAATGTAGGCAGCCTTGGGCCAGCGTCAGCTCACCGGGCCCGTCTCGACTTGGAGCCAGCTCCAACCGGTTGACCGGCTCGAGGTCCGACTCAGCTCATCTCGACGAGCAGGCGATCGGGCTGCTCCAGGTAGCCGATGATCTCCTGGGCGAAGCCCGCGCCTACATCACCATCGATGATGCGGTGGTCGAAGGAGAACGACAGGTTCATCACGTCCCCGATCACGATCTGGTCGCCTTTGACGACCGGCTTTCGCTTGATCGCGTGGACACCCATGATGGCGACCTCGGGGTAGTTGATGATCGGCGGGGCCATCAAGCCGCCCAGCTTGCCGAGCGAAGAGATCGTGAACGAGGTTCCGCCCAGGTCCTCTTTCTGGACCTTGCCGGCCTTGGCCGCGGCGCCCAGTCGCTCAATCTCTTTTGCGATCTCGACGATGCTCAGGCGATCGGCGTCGCGCAGCGCGCACACCATCAGTCCGGCATCGGTGGAGATGGCGATGCCGATGTCGTAGGTGTGACGAATCACGTGCTCCATGGCGGCTTCGTCGACGACGGAGTTCAGACGCGGGTGGCGCTTGAGCGCCGCGACGACGGCCTTCACCAAGAACGGCAAGAACGTCAGCTTCACGCTCGAGCGCTCGGCGTGCGGCTTGAAACGATCGCGCACGGCGACCAGCTCCGCCACGTTGACTTCGTCGATGTAATGAAAGTGCGCGGCGGTGTGCTTGGACCGCGCCATGTTTTCCCAAATCCGCTTGCGCATACCGCGCACGGGCACACGCTCGTCGGTCTCGCGCGAGGCGGGGCGCGGCGCGTCGGCCAACGGCGCAGCGGCGGCGGGCGCGGCACCACGCGTGGCGGCCGGAGCTGCAGGCGGGCCGGAAGAAGCGCGCTCCACGTCTTCACGCGTGACGCGACCGGCCGAACCGCTCGGCGAAACGGTCTTCAAATCGACGCCGAGCTCACGCGCAAGCTTTCGCGTCGCCGGAGCCGCCAACGGCTTGTCGCTGTAGTAGTCGCTGGCAGCTGGCGCCGGCTTCGACATGCCGGGCAGCGTTTCGCGCAAGTCGCCGACGGCGCTGGCGACGGTGGTGTCGGCCTTGGCCGGCGCTGCGGCAGGCGCGGGAGCGGCTTTCGCGACGGGAGCCGGAGCGGCCGCGTCGTCACCGCTCACCTCGAGCACGACCAAGACGTGGCCGACCGGCACGGTGTCGCCGACTTTGTAGCGACGCTCGGCGACCTTGCCGGTCTTGGGTGCGCCGATGGTGACGGTGGCCTTGTCGGTCATCACCTCGACCATTTCCTGGTTCTCGCTGACGCTGTCGCCCTCGTTCACGAGCCAGTTGACGATTTCCCCTTCGGCAACGCCTTCACCAATGTCAGGCAGCTTGAACTCGAACTTCGACATCAGAGGACTCTCTTTCTCGTAACGGAGCGCCCCGCTCAGGCCCGAGCGACGTCGAGCAGGGCGGGCAAAATTCGGTGGGAAAGCGGCATATACTCCATCTCGAGAGCATACGGGAACGGCGTATCGAAGCCGGTCACCCGCACCGGGGCGGCCTCGAGGTGAAAGAAGGCGCGTTCCACCACCAGCGACACCAGCTCCGCACCGAAGCCGAGCGTCCGGGGCGCTTCGTGGACGACCACGAGCCGGCCGGTACGTTTCACGCTGTCGAGGATGGTGTTCATGTCCACGGGCCACAGGGTGCGAAGGTCGATGACCTCGGCTTCGACGCCTTTTTCAGCGGCCTTTGCCGCTGCGTCCAAAGCTTCGTACAGCATGGCCCCGTAAGCCAGCACAGTGACGCTGGTTCCAGGCCGCACCACACGTGCGCTTTCGAGCGGCACGGTGTACGCGCCTTCCGGGACATCGCCCTTGGCGGCGCGGTAAAGCCGCTTTGGCTCGAAGAAAATGATCGGATCCGGGTCGGCCAGGCTCGCCAGCAATAGGCCCTTGGCATCGTACGGATTCGACGGGCACACGACCTTCAGGCCTGGCACGTGAATGAAGGCCGATTCGGGGTGCTGCGAGTGGTAGTGGCCGCCCTTGATGCCGCCGCCGACCGGCGTGCGGATGACGATCTTGCACGAATGGTCGCCGCCCGAGCGGTAGCGGTACTTGGCTAGCTCGTTCACGATCTGGTCGTAAGCCGGCCAAATGAAGTCTGCGAACTGGATTTCACAGATCGGCTTCATGCCGTACAGGCTCATGCCCACGGCGCAGCCGACGATGCCGTTCTCACTCAGCGGGGTATCGATGACACGTTCGTCGCCGAACTCGTCGAACAAGCCTTGCGTCACGCGAAATACGCCGCCCACCTTCCCGACATCTTCGCCGAGCACGACGACGTTCGCATCCGCGCGCATCGCTACGCGGAGAGCGTCGTTGATCGACTGGACCATGTTCATCTGGGGCATGCGGGTAACTCGTAGCGTCGGGGCGAGACTGGGGGCTTCGTGGGTCTGGGAGCGTGAGGGCTGCTGGTTGGGAGTTAGCAGTTGGCAGTTGGCAGCACGAGCGGGCGTCCGGATGCCAGGTGGCGAGAACTGCCAACTCCAAACTCCTAACTGCAAACTCAAGCAAGGCGCGAGCGGCCATGACGCCTCAATGCGAGCTGGGAGCCCGCGGCCCCGCCAGGAGTTGTTGGCGTTGTTCGACGAGGTGCCACGGAGCCGTCTGGTAGACGTCTTCGAACATCGACTCGAGCGGTGGCACGGGGGTGCGTTCGGCGATTGAAACGGCTTCGCGGAAACGCGCGTCGATTTCTTCGACCAGCGCGGCTTGTTGCTGTTCGCTCCACAAGCCCTTCTTAGTCAGGTAATCACGAACACGCTCGAGCGGATCACGCGCCGCCCAGGTCTCAAGCTCGTCGGCACCGCGGTAGGCTTTCGGATCGTCGCTCGTCGAGTGACCACCCATGCGGTAGGTGATGGCCTCGATCAGCGTCGCCCCTTCCCCGCGCTCGCCGCGTGCGCGCGCCTTCTTGGTCACGCTGACCACCGCGAACAGATCGTTGCCGTCGACGCGCACGCCGGGAATACCGTAAGCGGCGGCCTTTTCGGCGAACGTCTTGGTCGCGGTCTGGCGCTCGACCGGCACGCTGATCGCCCAGCCGTTGTTGCGGCACAGCAGCACGCACGGCACCTTGAACACGCCTGCGAAATTCATGCCGCTGTGGAAGTCCGACGACGACGTGGCGCCGTCGCCGAAATACACCAGCGCCGACGCGTTCTCTTTCTTGATCTTGGCCGCCCACGCAAACCCGACGGCTTGCGTGATTTGCGTGCCAACCGGCGAACTGATCGAGCACCAGCCGACCGCACGACACGTGGTGTGGTTCGGCATCTGTCGCCCGAGCACGGTGTCGTTGGCGTTGCCGAACATGTTGTCGATGAACATCTGCAGCGGCAGCCCGCGCATCAGCGCCGCACCGAACTCGCGGTAGCAAGGGAACAGGAAATCTTGCTTGGCCATCGCGAAGGCCGAGCCCAAGATCGCCGCCTCTTCACCGAGCGAGCCGACGTGGAAGCCAATCCGCCCCTGGCGCTGCAGCTGCACCAAGCGCTCGTCCATCTGGCGAGTCATCACCATCTGCCGGTACAGGTATTCGACCTCCTGATCGGTCAGCCCCGGATCGTGGGCGGGGTCGAGCGTACCATCCGGGCGAAGCGCGGTGACGATTTCGGCGCTCTGCGAGCCTGAGCTTTGCGTGCGAACTTTGGGATTCATGAGCGGAGCGAGCTACTCGGCGATCACGCTGCCGGCTTCCTTGACGGCTGCATCAACGGCGTTTGAATCCAGTTTCAGCTCGCTGGCGAGCTTGTACAGCACGTCGCGCTCGACATCGCTGACGCCACCCGAGACGTGAGCTAGCAGCGCCGCGATGCGCAAGACCTCGCGCGCTTGATCCTCGCGCGCGATGCTCTTGGCGATCATTTGCAAGCGCTTGTCGATGCCGTCTTCACTCAGTTGGTCGCCGAGGTCGGCCAAGAGCGCCGAAACCTGGCGTTCGACGACCAAGCCGCCGCAAGCGGTCACGACGACGTGTCGGAACGCCGACTGCTCGGCAGCGTCAAACTCACCGTCCGCGTTGGCGACCAAGAACGCAGCCTCGACCACCGACTCGAAGAGCCGAGCGGCCTCTGGGTCGAACCCGGTCGGTTGCGTGACCTCGTCGCCGTTCGACTTCCAGCCGTAGGAAGCGGCCGCGATGCTGAGAATCGACGCTTTGGAGGTACCAGCAGCGTATGACGGCTGCCGGCTGAGCTGAGTGGCAACCTTGCCGAGGAGGCTTTCGTCCGGGACCGACATGGGCTGGGTGACCTAGTGGTAGAACCAGTTGCGATGCTAGTGCTCCTGGTCCCATTTCGCGAGCGATTTGTGCTCGAACGAGGGCGAGATGAATCAACAGGAAGGCGGGAAGGCGGGAAGATCAGATTTTTGGGGTGGGCGAGCCAGGAGAGATGACGCGAGGATTCGCGAACGGGCCTCGGTCGCCCGCTCGAACAACCAAATCTTCCCGCCTTCCCGCCTTCCTGTTGTCTCGCTCTCGGCTGGGTTAGCGGCGGACTAGGGATGAGGCGGGAATGAGCGGCTGGCCGTCGGGCAGGTCCGGCAAGGCGCGCTCGGGGGCCGCGGTCGGCGTGAGCTGTGCGGCGACGAAGCCTTCGGCTGCGTGGTAGCTCGACCGGACGAGTGGGCCGGAGGCGACGAAAGCGAAGCCGAGCGCGTTGGCTCCACGCTCGTAAGCAGCGAACGTCGCAGGCTCCACGAAGCGCTCGACCGGAGCGTGCTTCGGTGTCGGCCGCAGGTATTGGCCGAGCGTCACGATGTCGACGCCGGCTTTGCGGAGGTCGGCCATCGTCTCGAAGACCTCATCGTCGGTCTCGCCAATGCCGACCATGATCGAGCTCTTTACGTAGCGGCCGCTGGCTCGCTCTTTGGCGTAACGGAGCACGTCGAGCGACAGATCGTAGTCGCAGCGCTGATCGCGAATCTTCGGCGTGAGCCGGCGCGACACCTCGATGTTGTGCGCGAACACATCCGGTGCCGATTCGAATAACGTGTCGAGATCACGCTTGCGCCCACCGAAATCGCCGACCAAAGCCTCAATCAACAGCTCTGGGCAGCGCTGGCGCAGCTCGGAAATCGTCTGGCCGACGTGCGCGGCACCGCCGTCGAGCAAGTCGTCGCGATCGACCATCGTGAGCACGACGTAGCGCAACTGAAGCTTGGCGATCGCGCGGGCGACGTGCACCGGCTCGCGCGGGTCGACCGCGCCGCCGGGTTGCCCGGTCGTGACCGCGCAAAAGCGGCAGCCGCGCGTGCACGTGTGGCCGAGCACCATGATCGTCGCGGTGCCAGCGCTCCAGCACTCGCCCACGTTCGGGCAGCGCGCTTCTTCGCACACCGTGTTCAGATCGAGGCTGCGCAGCGTCTGCTTGATGCGCGCGTAGTTTTCGCCGCCGGGCGCGCGCACCTTCAGCCACGGCGGCTTCGGTTCACGGATCGGTAACGGCGCGCCCATCAGGACTCCGCGAGGATCTTGTTCAAGACCTCGTTCACGAGCTTGGGATCGCCGGAGCCCTTCATCTCTTTCATGACTTGCCCGACCAAAAATCCGATCACGCCCATCTTGCCTGCTTTGACGCTTGCCACTTGGTCCGGAAAGCCTGCCACGACCTTCTTCACTGCGCTCTCGATCGCGCCGGCGTCGGAGACGACCTTCAGGCCCTTCTCTTTCACGATATCCGTCGGGGATTTCGCGGGTTCAGCCTGCATGGCGGCGAAGACTTCCTTGGCCTGCTTGCTGCTGATCTGCCCGGAATCGATCAAACTGAGCAGCTCGTGGACGCTTTCAGCCGTGACCGTAAAGGTGGCGTCGAGGCCGTGGGTCTTGGCGCCGCGCAGCACGTCGTTGGCCACGAAATTTGCGGCCTTCACCGCGTCTTTGAAGCCCTTTCGCGCCGTTTCGAAGAAGCGCACGTACGCCGGGTGCGCGCTGAGCGTGACCGCAGTGGCGAGGTTCAGGCCGAGCTCGCTCATCCAGCGTGCCCGCAACGCCGGCGGCGACTCGGGCAGCTCGCTCTTCGCCTTGCTCAACAGCGCGGCGCTGATCACCAGCGGCGGTAGATCCGGCTCGGGGAAATAGCGGTAGTCGTGCGCGTCTTCTTTGGAGCGCAAAGTCGCGGTCTGGCCGGTATCCGGGTCGAAGCTGCGCGTTTCCTGGCGGATCGTTCCGCCGCCGTCGGCGATGATCGTCTGCCGTACGACCTCGGCGTCGATCGCGCGCTGCACGTTGCGGAACGAGTTGATGTTCTTCAGCTCGCAGCGCGTGCCGAACTTCTCGGTGCCGCGTGGCCGGATCGAGACGTTCGCGTCGCAGCGAAAGCTCCCCTCCTCCAGGTTGCCGTCGTTCACACCCATGAACACCAGCAGATCGCGCAGCGTGCGCATGTAGGCGGCCGCTTCCGCGCTGGAGCGCAAATCAGGTTCGCTGACGATTTCGACCAGCGGCGTACCGGCGCGGTTCAGATCGACGACCGAGTCGCCGCCCATGCCGTGCAGGTTCTTGCCGGCGTCCTCTTCCATGTGGGCGCGCGTAATGCCGACGCGCTTGGCGACGCCGTCGACCTCGATGTCGAGGTAGCCTTGAGTCGAGAACGGCTCTTCGAACTGGCTGATCTGATAGCCCTTGGGCAGATCCGGATAGAAGTAGTTCTTGCGCGCGAAGATGCTGCTTTGATGGATCGTGCAGTCGAGCGCGAGCGCGGCCTTGACGGCCAGTTCCACCGCGTGACCGTTGATCACCGGCAAGGAACCCGGCAAGCCCAAGCACACCGGGCAAATGTTGGTGTTGGGGGCTTGCCCGAAATTCGTGCTGCAACCGCAGAAGAGCTTGGTCTTCGTCAGTAGCTGCGCGTGGACTTCGAGCCCAATAACAACTTCGTAATCAGTCACCGCGGCGCACTATAGCAGCCGATTTACGGCCCTGCGTGGCTCCCAGATTTTTTCACAGGGAGGACGGGAGGTCCGCGAGGCCAGAATTGGCGCCAAGCCGCTGCAAAGGGATTCGATAGAGTGCGGCACTGCGTGGCAACGTTCAATGAACGATGCGACGCGGTCTTCGCGCCGCGACGTCACGTGCCCGCTCGAGGCTGCGCCCAACAAACCTCGCGGACCTCCCGTCCTCCCGTCCTCCCTGTAAGATCAGGGAGACTCACGAAGGCGAGCAGATCCGTTCAGTGGCCGTGGGTGCGGTCGACGCCGGGGTGGCTGGATTCGCCGGGTTCGTGGCGCGGGTTGGCGGTGACGTGCGAGCCGTCGCGACCGGGGAAGCTCATCATCAGGTCTTTTTCGAAGATGAACTGGTCGCGCGAATCGTACGGGGCGGCGTGCATGCCGGTATCCATGCGAATCGCGTCGCACGGACACGCTTCCACGCAGAAGCCACAGAAGATGCAGCGCAGCTCGTCGATCACGAAGCGCTTCGGAAAGCGCTCGTAGCCGCGCTTCGGATCACCTTCCGGGTACTCGCCAGCTTCGATGTGGATGCACTGCGCCGGACAAGCCGTTGAGCAACACAGGCAAGCAACGCAACGCGGCGAGCCGTCGTCACGGTGCGTGAGGCGGTGCAAGCCACGGAAGCGCGTCGGGTACGGCCGGCGCTGCTCCGGATAGCTCAGCGTGTTGATGCCGTCTTCGACGGCCTCGAGCACCGGGTCGTTGCGCTGACCGAGCGCCAAGTCCTTCGTGTTCTGGAAGAAGTGCTTCATCGTGATCGCCAAGCCCTTGGCGATCTCGGGGATGTACGTCTGAACGCCCGCGCTGCGACCGGGACGGGACACCGTCACGCCGCTCACTTTACGAGGACCTAGGGTTTTCGCGTCCAAAGTCATGCTCCCATCCGAAGGGTGCGAGTACCGCCGGCTTCGGCCGCGTACTGCGCTGAGGTCGTCGCCAAAAGTTGTTTGCGTTTCCGCGGCGTACACATGAACACCGCGAACCAAACCACGAGCCCGAGGCCAGTGGCCACGAGCAGCAGGTTGCAGAAATTGGTCAGCGATCCCATCACCTTCTCCAGCGCAGGGCCGCCGGTGCGGATGGCCATGACGATGAAGCCGGTGATCAGGATGTTGACCAGCGACGCCGGCAACAGCTTGCGCCAGCCGAGCCGCATCAGTTGATCGTAACGGAAGCGCGGCAACGTCCAGCGAATCGTCAGCTGCAACCAGCACAGCACGATCGTCTTCAGGATAAAGGCCAAGGCACCGAGCGCGACCACGCCGCCATGTGGCATCGGCGAATCGAAGATCGCCGTGTTGCCGACTGACAGGTGGATACCGTCGCGAAACACGAACGGTAGACTCCAGCCACCGAAGAACACTGCTGCCATCAGCGCGCTGGCGGTGACGACAGCGATGTACTCGGCGAAGAAGAACATCGCGAACTTCATCCCGGCGTACTCGGTGAAGTAACCGGCGACGATCTCGCTCTCGCCCTCTGGGATATCGAACGGAATGCGCTTCGATTCGGCGACTGCGGCTGCGAAGAACAAGATGAACGCCAGCGGCTGGGCGAACACGCCCCAGGTGTTTTCCTGCTGCCACAGGATCATCTTGTCTACCTGCAGGGTGCCGTAGACCATGATCATCCCGATCAGCGTGAGGCCCATCGTGACCTCGTACGAGACCATTTGGCCGGCAGCGCGCAGACCGCCGAGCAAGCTGTACTTGTTGTCGCTGGCCCAACCGGCCAGCGCAGCGCCGACGATGCCGGTGCCGCCGACGGCCAGGAAGTAGAGCAGGCCGATGTTCAGGTCGATGGCCTGAATCTTCAGCGCACCTTCCGAGCAGACGCCGACGCGCGGCACCATGCTGGCCAGCTGGCTCAGCTGGATCTTGCCTTCGGCGTTGGTGGCGAAGCACAGCGTGTCCGCGAACGGCACGCAGGCCA
Source organism: Polyangiales bacterium (assembly GCA_038252755.1). Taxonomy (GTDB): domain Bacteria; phylum Myxococcota_A; class Polyangia; order Polyangiales; family Polyangiaceae; genus PMG-095. Next base: position 17,481 of record JBBSAB010000079.1, read on the forward strand.
GCACAACCAAGGCCGGGAAGAACGAGATGAACGGCGCCAGGTTGAACAGGAATTTATCGGCGTTGGGCGGAATGAAGTCTTCCTTGAACAGCGTCTTCAAGCCGTCGGCCGCAGGATGCAGCAAGCCGGCCAGGCGCAAGCCGATGCGCTTTTCTTTACGGATCGTGAAGGCGGCGTACAGCGCGCCCGACACCGCAGCGAAAGCAAACAAGGCCGGCCCCGCGCTGGAGGTGACCGAGTTGAACGTGGCGCCGCGCGGGGTGCCGCGCAGCATCAGCGCGGCGAAGAACAGCCCAACGTGCGCGACCAGCCCGCCGAAGAAGATGTAACGGGGCTCGCCGAGTGTCTGGATCCACAGATCGAAGCTGGAACGCGCGCCGCGCGCTTTCACTTTCGAAGCGATCACGCAGCCGGTGAGCCAGAGCAGCAGCACCGCGAGGTGACTGAACAGGTTTCCGCGCTGCTCTTGAGCGGCGCCGGTGACCTCGAACTTGAAGGTGTAGCTGAGCACGCCCAGCGCGAGCAGCATGGCCGGCCCCATCGCCAGACCTTGCGCGATCGGCGTCGGAATCCAGGCCACGGCGCGATTCGGACCGACGCGATCCTGAATCATCGAGCCCTGGCGGCGATCGACCCAGGTCAAGACGACGGCCAGGTTCATGGCGAACATGGCGACGGCAAAGCCGAGCGCGACGAACTTGATGGCAAACAGCGCGACGTCGTTCATTTACTGGGCTCCCGGCGCAACCGACGGGGACGGACTGGAGGTCTCGGTGCCTTGGCTCAGGGCGCGGAGCTCCGACGCCTTCTTCCAGGGCAAGGTCAGGCTCAAGAGCTTGGCCAGCTCCTGCACCCAGCGGAAAGCCGGGCGCGAGGCGCCTTGCGGATTGATCGCGCGGTCGCTTTCTTGGCGCAAGCCGGTGCGATTGACGAACGTGCCGTCGGCCTCGGCCCAGCTGCTGGCCGGCAAGACCACGCCGGCGTGATCGGCGATTGGCCCGTAGTGCGTCGAGAACGCGACGAAGTTCTTCGCGTCTTTCAGTGCGGCGGAGTCATTCGGATTACCGATGGCGGAGCCGAGCGCGATCAGCGCGCCGACTTTGCCTTCTTTGAGCGCAGCGACCAAGTCGACGAACGGCTTGGCTTTGCCGCCCGACAGCGCAAGCACGCCCGCGGTGTTCGGGTTCTTGTCGGCGCTCATCAGGATGTCGTCGCCCTGCCCTTGCGGACGGCCAGTGTAATAAATCTGCAGGGCGCCAAGCGCCTTACCCAGATCCAAGAGCGCGGTGTTGTCCTCGTTTGAGTGCTCGGCGCTGAGCAAGATCGCCGTCTTTTGTGGCGACGCTTGCTTGATCAAATCAGCAGCCTTCTCGAGCGCAACCGCGTCCGAGACGCCCTCACCCTTGAGCCGCGCTTCGAGCACGCGGTTCTGGTGGATGCGCTGGTAGTCGAGCATGCCCTCGTCGCACATCCAGTACTTGTTGACCGCGGCGTTCTCACGCGGACGGTAACGGTAGACCTTCTGGTTGCGCGGATCGAAATCGGTGAACGAGCTGCAGCCGGTGGCGCAGCCGACGCAGGTGCTGCGCGCCGAGCGCAGGAACCAGACGCGCGCCTTGAAGCGGAAGTCGCTCGAGGTGAGCGCGCCGACCGGGCACACGTACTCGGTCATCAGCGTGTACTGGTGATCGAGCTGGCGGCCGGGCGCGACGGTAATTTCATTCAGGTTGCCGCGCTCGCGCATGCTGAGCACCGGATCCTTGGCGAGCTCGGCCGACACGCGCACGCAGCGCGTGCACATGATGCAGCGCTCGGCGTCGTAAACGATCGTCGGGCCGAACACGACGCCCTTCGGCTTGTGAATCGGCTCGTCACGCATGCGCTTCTTCGAAGCTTGGTGCTCGAGCCAGTAGTCTTGCAGGCGGCACTCGCCGGCCTGGTCGCAGATCGGGCAATCGACCGGGTGGTTGAGCAGCAAGAGCTCTTGGACCGCCGAGCGCGCGCGGACCGCGTGCTCGCTGGTTTGGCTCTTGACCACCATGCCGTCGGCGGCCGCTTGCTGGCAGGCGGGCTGCAGCTTCGGCTTCTTCTGCGGCACGTACGTCTGGTGCAGGGCATCCCACTCCAAGACGTCGAGCATCATTGCCGGGCGACCGGGCGGAGGCATCAGCTCCACCAGGCACATGCGGCAGTTGGCAGCGACGCTCAGGCCCGGGTGCCAGCAATAATGCGGCACGTCGACGCCAGCGCGATGGGCGGCCCGGATGATCGTGTCACCGGGCTCAAAGGCGATGTCTTTGTCGTCTAGTTTGAAGCTAGGCATGGCGTTTCAAGCGGCCGCTTAGCGGTCGCACTCTCCACCGATCATGTTCAGTGAGCCGAAGCTCGGCACGACGTCGGCCATCATTTGACCGGTGATCACGCGCTCGAGGCCGGCGGTGATCAAGAAACAGGGCGGACGGATGCGCACGCGATGCGGCGTGCCGCTGCCGTCACTCACCAGGTAGAAGCCGAGCTCACCGTTGCCGCCTTCGGTGTATGAGTACACCTCGCCGGCCGGCAATTTAAGGCCTTCCATCACGATCTTGAAGTGCTGAATCGTGCCCTCGATCGTGTTGTAGACCTCCTCTTTGGGCGGGAGGATGACGCGCGGGTCGTCGACGTTGACCGGGCCTGTGTCGGCCATGCGCTCGATGCACTGCTCGATGATGCGCGCGCTCTGGCGCATCTCGGCCAGCCGCACCATGAAGCGATCGAACGAATCGCTGGCGCTGCCGACCGGCACGTCGAAGTCGACCTCGCCGTACTTCATGTACGGGTGAGCCTTGCGCACGTCGTACGGCACGCCGGTGGCGCGTAGGCACGGGCCCGTCCAGCCGAGCGAGATCGCATCGTCGGCGCTAATCACGCCAACGTTCTCAAGCCGGTCGAGGAAGATGCGGTTACCGAGCAGCAAGCGCTCGACTTCATCGACGATCGTAAGGATGTGCTTCACGACCGCGCGCGTGTGCTCTTTGAAGCCCTCGGTCGGCGGAGCGGCCATGCCACCCACGCGGCCGAAGCTGTGCGTGAGCCGGGCGCCGGTCTCTTCCTCCATGATCTCCCAGACCATCTCGCGGCCCTTGATCATCCACAGGAACGGCGTAAAAGCGCCGAGTTCCATGGCCATCGCGCCGTCGCACGTGAGGTGGTCCGACATCCGGGCCAGCTCGCCCAAGATCATGCGGTAGTACTGGCAGCGGTCCGGCACCGTGATGCCGAGCATCTTCTCGCACGCCAGCGCGAAGCCGACGTTGTTGAGCATCGGCGAGACGTAGTTGCAGCGGTCGACGTACGGGAACACCTGGGTCCAGGTGCCGCGCTCACACATCTTCTCGAACCCGCGGTGCAGGTAGCCGACCTGCACGTCACAGCGCTCGATGATTTCGCCCGAAAGCTCCATCACGATGCGCACGGTGCCGTGCATGGCCGGGTGAGCCGGGCCGACGTTGAGCAGCATCGGCTCGGTCGGCAGCTCGAGCTCGGAGGCGTCCAGATCTTGATCGAGGGGTTCCATCGCTCAGTTCATCCGTGAGTCGTCGTCAGAGGGACGCGCGTGGGTTTGGCGACCGAAGGACATGCCCTCGTCGACGCCGAAAGGCGCCACCTTGTCGATGTTCGGCTCGTCGCGGTACTGCACCAGCGGCTGAATTCGGTCGGCCGGATAATCCTTGCGCAGCGGGTACCCTTCGAACTCGGGGTACGTGAGGATGCGGCGCAAATCGGGGTGGCCGAGGAATTTGACACCGAACATGTCGAAGCACTCGCGCTCCATCCAATTAGCGCTCGCCCACAGCTCGGTGAGCGTGTCGATCTCGACCGTCTCGCCCTCGCGATCACCGACCTTGGCCTTGAGGCGCAAGCGATGACCACGGCTCAGCGAGTACAGGTGCGCGACGATCTCGAAGCGCGGATCGCGATCCGGGTAATCGACCGCGGTCAGATCCGTGAGCATGGTCATGTCGCTCTGCGGGTTGTCTTTCAGGAAGCTTGCGACTTCTTTCCAGCGTCCCGGAGCGAGCACCAGCGTGTCGTCACCGAGCTGGGAATGGCTCTCCAGCACGGCGTCGGGGAAATTTTTCTTAACCAGCTCGATGAGTGCTTTGCTCATGATGTCAGGTCGCCGGCGGACGAGAGGAGCGAGAGCGACGAAGTTGCACGAGCGCCGTATTCGGCTCCTGCACCGGATCGATGCGCGGCTTGACGATGCCAGGCGTGCGGTCGCCGCGCTGGATCTTGTCCTGCAGCAGCATCAGACCGTCGAGCACGGCTTCCGGGCGCGGTGGACAGCCGGGCACGTACACGTCGCACGGGATGATCTTGTCGAGACCCGCGACGCACGCGTAGTTGTCGTAGAAACCACCGCTGGAGGCGCAGGTTCCAAACGCCAAAACCCACTTGGGCTCGGCCATTTGCTCGTAAATACGCTTCAAAATCGGCGCTTGGCGCTGGACGATCGTGCCGACGACCCACAGCAAATCGCTCTGCCGCGGCGAGAAGCGCGGCGCTTCCGAGCCGAAGCGCGAGAAGTCGTAGCGCGGGCTGGAGACGGCCATGAACTCCATGCCGCAGCACGCGGTCACGAACGGGTTCATGAACAGCGAATACTTCTGAGCCCACGCCAACAATGACTCGAACTTCGTGGTCGCGAACCCCGACGTCTGACCCGGTTCGAGGATCGAGGTCGCGGTTCCTTTCAGCTCTCCCATTCGAGGGCTCCTTTTTTCCAGCAGTACGCAAGCGCGATAATCAGCGAAACGATGAACGACAACATGCTGAGGAAGCCGAACCAGCCCAGCCCCTTGAACAAGGCCGCCCAGGGATACATGAAGACCACTTCGACATCGAAAACGACGAACAAGATCGCGGTCAGATAGAACTTCACGTTCATCTTCACGTCGCGAGCGCCCGGCGTGTCGTTGCCGCACTCGAAGGGCATCATTTTTTCGGGCGTCGGGTTCTTGGGACCGACGAAATGCCCGCCAGCGAACATCACGGTGCAGATCACCGCGACGATGGCGAACATGATGAACATCGGGGCGTACAGCTCGAGCATCGACTTGTTCTTCCGGCCCAGGACTTAGCGCGAAATCGCGGAAATCACCGGGCTCCGGGGGCGTTGTAGTGCCGTGCGACGAGGCCTGTCAATGTGAGCAGGGCAAAGTGCCGCAAAGAGTGCAAATGGCCAATAAAAACCGGGGCATAGCCCTGCGAACGCCGCTGCGGGTGGGGGCGTCCTTTTGGACGGCTACCAGGCCCTGGCCCGACGGCTTGACCGGCTCTTGGGCCGCTAACCGCGGCGTTCGGTCAGCTGCTCGAACTTGCCGAAGGCTGGCCCGAGCACTTCGCGGACCGCTTCAGTGACTTGCGCCACGGCTTCGGCGGTGGCGCCGGCCGAGCGGGCTTCGAGCGTCGCGGCGTAGGCCGCGATGAAGCGGCCCCGCGCGAGCAGCGCCTGCGCCAATAGCGGCCAAACCTTGTCGCCGGGCGAGCCGAGGTTGGCGGCGCGGCGCAGCGGACCGATCGACTCTCCGGCGCGGCCATCGCTCAACATGGCTGCGCCGAGCCTGAAATAGACGTCGGAGGCCATCGGCCCGTCGCCGGCGTACTGCACGCCGAGCCGCAGCACCTCTTCGCCCTTGCCGATTTCGCCGAGCACGATGCAGGCGCTGCCGAGCAACCCGAGCGCGCGCGCGATCAAGCCGCGCGTCTCCACGTTGAGCATCTGCCCTTCGGGTGTACGCAGGAAGATCGCCAGCGGTGCCGGCCAGGCGCCGAGCAGCTCCAAGATGCGCACGTGGTCGCCGCGTTCGGCGGCTTGCTCGGCCTCGCCCACGCGCGACAGCTCGATCGCACCGCGGGCTTGCGGACGCGTGACGCGCTCTAGCTCTTCGCGAACGTGGGCGCGCATGCGGGCGCGGAAGGCGCTCAGCAGGTACGACTCTTCGATACCGTCGTGGAGCAGACGCACACGCGAGCCGTCGGGGTCGACCGTGAGCTCACGCATCGCGTAGCCGTAGAGCGGCGCGAGCAGCAGGTAGCGCACACCGACGTGCAGCTGGACCGCTTCGAGATCGGTCACGCGCTTGGGCGGATCGGAAATCGGCTCTTCCGTGATCAGGGCCGAAACCAGCCGCTTGCGAAAGTCGGACAGGCTGAGCCGCTGGGCGTCGGCCTCGGTGACCTCGGCGTTTTCCGGGCCGACCACGAAGTCGACCAGCGTGTTGTCCGGGTTGCGGCGATCGACGGTCAGCGACGTGATGCGAGCGCCGGTGATCATCGCGAACGCGAAGAAACGCGGGCCCACGATGTCGCACAGCGCCTGAAAGCTGCCAATGCCCTCACCAATGCGTTCGAACCATCCGTCGGTGCGAATGGAGTCGAGTGAGACGATGAGGGGCGCTGGCATCGCCGAGGATCGGGTAAGCTTCGAGTCTGTCACGAAAACCGCTTACAAAACAAGACGTTCCGCTTTCGGGGCTTTTGGTGGATTGGTACGAAAGTCGGAAGCGCGACTTGCCCTGGCGGAGGACGCGGGATCCGTACGCGATTTGGGTCAGCGAGGTGATGCTGCAGCAGACCCAAGTCAAAACCGTGCTCGGTTACTACGAGCGCTGGATGGCGCGTTTTCCGAGCGTGAAGGCGCTGGCGGCTGCCGAGGACGCCGACGTGCTCCATGCTTGGCAGGGGCTTGGCTACTACTCCCGCGCACGGCGACTGCTCGCTGGAGCACGCGCGGTCGCGGAGCGGCACGCCGGTAGGCTCCCGCGCGACGTGGAGGCACTCTTGGCGCTGCCCGGGATCGGCCCGTATTCGGCCGGCGCGATCGCCAGCATTGCGTTCGGACTGCCGGAGCCGATTGTCGACGGCAACGTGGTGCGCGTCTTGTGCCGCTTGTTCGCGCTGAAGGGCGATCCGGCCAAGGCGCCGTTGAAGCAGAAGCTGTGGGGCCTGGCGCGCGAGCTGCTGCCGGCGGACCAGCCGTCCGAATTCAACCAAAGCTTGATGGAGCTGGGCGCCACGATTTGTACGCCGACGTCGCCGCGTTGCCCGGAGTGCCCGGTCGCCAAGCAATGCCAGGCGCTCGCCCAGGGACTGGAGCGCGAGCTGCCCCAACTCGCCAAGCGCAAGGCACCGACCGAGGTTGCGACAGCGGCCGCGTACGTGCGGCGCGGCGACGCGGTGCTGCTGCGACAACTGCCGGCCGATGCAGCGCGCTGGGCAGGTCTTTGGGTTTTGCCCTTCGTGGAGCTGTCTCGCACCGAAAAGGCGCCGGTCGGCGCGCTGCGGGCACTGTCGGAAATCGGCGTCGCCGCCGCGGCCGGCGCAACGCTGCGCGAAACCCGTCACACCATCACGCGCTTTCGCATCGCGCTCAGCATCGTCGAATGCAAATTGGCCAAGGCGCCCGGCAAACGCGCAGCATTTTTCACGCGCGGCCAAGTCGAGCAGCTCGCCCTCCCCTCGATCCACGCGAGGATCCTCAAAGCTCTTTGGTAACGTCAAGGCAGCTGTCGCTTTGACGAACGCCGAGGCGACAACAATCCTGTCCGCTAGGGCGGAGGCTCTCGCTACGCGCTTAGAGTGTCGCAAGTGCGACACACATTTCCCAATGATTCCGCGGGCGATCTCGAATGGCATGACGCTGTCGCACTTGCGACAAGGTCAGCGGCCGCGGACGACGGTGTCGCAAGTGCGACAACGTCATGCCAACGAATCGGTGCCGCGAATTCATTGAGCAAAGCGTGTCGCAAGTGCGACACAGATCGGCGCGCCGAAAGGGGGCTTCGGCGAAGCATACGCGGCGCGTCACCAGATGATCGGCAATAGATCGGGCCAACCGGGCGGTTCTTCCCACACTTCGGTGTTGCACGACTCCGCGTGATGCGAGTAATGGGTCGCCGAAACGAACGGCAGTACGTTGCCGAGTTGCTTCTTGTCTTGGGAGCCAGCGCAGGCGATGTCGCCTGACTCGAGCAGCACGCAGCTGTGCTCGTCGGCGACGACGAGTTGCGTGGCTGGCGCCGGCGCCCCCAACTGCCGAAACGGCGGGTCTTCTGAAGGGAAGCAGTAGTAGTCGCGGAGAGCGCAGCGGTAGCTGTCGCCCCAGCATTTGAGGGTGCGATTGCCGATCATGGCGCAGCCAGTGCGCTCGCTGCTGGCGAGCTGGGTCGCCTTGGCCTCGAGCACGAGGCGCATCGGGCTGGTTCGTGGCCCGTAGATTTTGCTGGCGTCGACCGGATCGCGCCCCCAGCAAAAAACGCTGCCGTCGTTCAACAGCGCGCAGCTCTGCGTGTCGCCGACGGCCACTTGTGTCGCGGGCCCCGGCAACAGCACTTCTTGCGGCAACTCGTCCTGCACGACAGGTCCCGTTTGGCGGTCATCGTTGTTGCCCCAACACTGCACCTTACCCGAGTCGAGCAGCGCGCAAGTGTGGCGAATGCCGAGCGCGACGTCTTTCACGGCCCCACTCACCCTGACTGGTTGGTCGACCCAAGCCGACGTCGTCGCGTCCACCTGATGCGCGTCGTTCGGGCCGAAGCACCACAAGCTCGAATCGTCGCGGATCACGCAGCCGTGCCGTTTGCCGAGCACGACCTTGCGCGCCTTTGGCAAGGTAATCCAACCGATCACAGGGGCGCTGCTAATGCGGTCGCAATGCAGCACATGCGCGCCGTCGATGCCGCAGCGGCCGAGTTCGTGGACCGCGAATTGTTGGTACGGGGCACCAGCGCCGTTCGCGGGTCCAGTTTGACGCACTGGCGCGTGCCCGGCTCCCCAGCACCACAGCTCGCCGGTCTTGGTTTGAGCGCACGACTCGCTGCCGCCGGCCGCGATCCACACGAAGCCGCCGCCCGGCACCGGGCCGCTCTTCGGCTGCGTCGGCTCCGGCCCGCGGCCTTTGCAGCGATCCAACGCCGCGAGCACCACCGCCCCGACGAAAACGAGCACGATCAGCACGACAAACAGGGCGCACAAAGCCATGACGACCAGCGTCACCGCCCGCGTCACAGCTTGTCTAGCGCCATCGCCGAAGTCCTTCCCGCCTTTTACGCCCGGAGCCCCCCAACGGCTTCCTTGCCGAACGAGAAAGCGCGGCCTGAGGACGCTACGGAAGTTTCTGCGAGGTGGGCTGCGGCTTGGCAGCCCCGCAGACTCACACCTTCATCGGTTCGAGCTTTTCGGGATCGATGCCGAGCTTTTTGATCGCGGCGCCGACTTCGGCCGGCTTCATTTTGCCGTCGAGGCGCAGGCCGTAGAGCGCGCCGAGCACGACGTTTTCGGCGTCGACCTCGAAGTGGCGGCGCAAGGCTTGGCGCGTGTCGCTCATGCCGAAGCCGTCGGTGCCGAGCGGTACGAAGGTGCCGGGGATGAAGCGCGCGACCGAATCGGGCGTGTGCTTAATGTAGTCGCTCGCGGCGATGAACGGACCTTCGACGCCTTTGAGCGTTTGCGTGAGGTACGGCACGCGCGCTTCGGCTTCGGGGTGTAGGCGGTTCCAGCGTTCGCACGAGACCGCGTCGTTGCGCAGCTGCTGATAGCTGGTGACGCCCCAGATGTCGGAGGAAACGCCGAATTCTTTCAGCATTTCCTGGGCTTTCATCACCTGCTGCATGATGCACGACGAGCCGAAGAGCTGCACGTGGTTGCCGAGCTTCTGCTCGGCGTTCTTGAACTTGTAGATGCCCTTGAGGATGCCTTCTTTGGCGCCTTCGGGCATCGGCGGCATCGCGTAGTCTTCGTTCTGCAGCGTGATGTAGTAGTAGATGGCCTCGTCTTTGTCGTACATGCGGTGCATGCCGTCTTCGATGACGGCTGCCAGCTCGTACGCAAACGAGATATCGTAGGCGATGCAGTTGGGCACCGTCATCGCGATGTGATGACTGTGACCGTCTTCGTGCTGCAGGCCCTCACCGTTCAGGGTAGTGCGGCCGGCAGTGGCGCCGAGAATGAAGCCGCGCGCCATTTGATCGCCAGCGGCCCAGAACTGGTCGCCGGTGCGCTGGAACCCGAACATCGAATAGAAGATGTAAAACGGGATCATCGGCTGGCCGTGCGTCGCGTACGACGTCGCCGCCGCGATGAACGACGCCATCGAGCCGGCTTCGGTAATGCCCTCTTCGAGCACCTGACCGTCGGTCGCCTCGCGGTAGTAGAGCAGCTTGCCCTTGTCGATCGGCGTGTAGAGCTGGCCCTTGGGTGCGTAGATGCCGACCTGGCTGAACAAGGCGTCCATACCGAAGGTGCGCGCTTCGTCGGGGACGATCGGCACGATGCGCTTGCCGAGCTTCTTGTCGCGCAAAAGCTTCGCCAACAGGCGCGAGAAGACCATCGTGGTCGACGCCTCGCCCTTGGCCATGCCCTTGAAGAACTCGCCGAAGACTTCTTCGCCCGGAATTTCGAGCTTCACGTCGACTTGATTGCGACGCTTGGGAATGAACCCGCCGAGCTCACGCCGACGCTCGAGCACGTACTCGACCTCGGGGCTCTTCATGCCCGGGTGATAGAACGGCGGCAGCTTCTCCATCTGCTCGTCGGAGACCGGGAGCTCCAGGACGTCGCGGAATGCCTTCAGCTCGTTGTTATCCATCTTCTTTTTTTGATGGGTAACGTTCGAGCCTTCGAAGCCTTCGCCGAGCATCCAACCTTTGACGGTGTGCGCGAGCACGACCGTGGGCTTGCCGTTGTTGGTCGAGGTGGCGCGCTGGTAAGCGGCGTAGACCTTGCGACTGGAGTGGCCGCCGCGCTGCAGGCGACCGACCTCTTGATCGGTTAGGTCTTTGACCAGCTCGAGCATGCGCGGATCGAGCGCGAAGAATTCCTTGCGCACGGTCTCACCCGACGCGACGGTCAGGCGCTGCCACTGGCCGTCGACGACGGCGTTGAGGTGCTTGCGCAGCACGCCTTCGACGTCGCGCGCGAACAGCTTGTCCCAGTTCTCAGCCCAGACGACCTTGACGACGTTCCAGCCAGCGCCGCGGAAAACGCCTTCGAGATCTTGGAGGATTTTGCCGTTACCGCGCACCGGTCCGTCGAGCCGCTGCAGGTTGCAGTTGAGCACGAACGTGAGGTTATCGAGCTGATCGCGGGAGGCAATGCTGAGCGCGCCGAGCGTCTCGGGCTCGTCGGATTCGCCGTCACCGATGAAGCACCAAACCCGCGACTTTGAAGTGTCGGAGAGGCCGCGCTGGTCGAGGTAGCGGTTGAAGCGCGCTTGATAGATCGAGCCGATCGGGCCGAGGCCCATGCTGACCGTCGGGAACTCCCAGTAGTCGGGCATCAGGCGCGGGTGCGGGTACGACGACAGACCTTTGCCGCGCTCCACTTCGCGCCGGAAGTGATCCATCTGGTCGAGGCTGAGGCGACCTTCGAGGAACGAGCGCGAGTAGATGCCGGGCGAAGCGTGGCCCTGGAAATAGATCTGATCGCCAGCGGTGCCGTTGTCTTTGCCACGGAAGAAGTGGTTGAAGCCGACCTCGTACAAAGTGGCGCTGGAGGCGTAGCTCGAGATGTGGCCACCCAAGCCGTCGAAGGTCTTGTTGGTCTTGTGGACCATCACCGCGGCGTTCCAACGCACGATGCGCCGAATGCGCTCTTCCATCGCGTCGTCGCCGGGGAACTCGGGCTCTTCCTCGGGGCTGATCGTGTTGACGTAGTCACTACTGACCGGCAGCACCGGATCGAGGCCGCGCGCGCGGGCAGTCTCGACCACGCGGTTGAGGATGAACTGTGCGCGTTCCCTACCCTCTGCCTCGACTACCGAGTCGAGCGAGTCGATCCATTCCTGGGTCTCTTGGGGGTCGCGATCGGATTCGGGCCTGTAGCTATCCACTCGGACTACCTACGCCGGCCTGTGACCCAGTTCAAGCCTTCGAGGGGGCACACTCTAACCGGCACAGACCAGCACAAGCGGCTGTGTCATGAGCCAGTCACAACCGCGGCGATCGCGCGGGCCACGCGCTGGCCGTCGAGCGCAGCACTCACGATACCGCCGGCGAAACCTGCACCCTCACCGCAAGGATACAGGCCGGAAAAACCCGGTGCCTCGAGCGTCTCTGGGTCGCGTGGGACCCTGACAGGTGAACTGGTGCGAGATTCCACGCCGATCAGCACCGCTTCCTCGGTCCGGTAGCCGCGCAGCTTGCGATCGAAGCCACCTAGGGCAACACGTAGCCGGTCGGCCAGGGGCAGCCCGGCACTGTCCAAGATCGGGGCGACGTCGGTCGGCGTGAGCCCGGGGATGTAGCTGGTTTCGGGCACGGTGCTGGACGGGCGACGGGCGAGGAAATCGGTGACGCGGGTGGCCGGCGCCGAGAGCGCACCGCTGCTGGCCGCGAACGCCGCCTGCTCAATGCGCCGCTGCAGCTCGATGCCGCCGAGCACGCCGTGAAACCCAGCTCGCTCCACGTCGGCGGGTTCGATGCCGATGACGAGGCCCGAGTTGGCGAACGGCGAATCACGGCGCGACAGGCTCATGCCGTTGACGACCAGCTCGCCCGGCTCGGTCGATGCCGGCACGACGAAACCGCCCGGGCACATACAGAACGAGAACACGCCGCGACCCTCGACCGTCTCGGCCACCCGGTACGAGGCGTTGGGCAGCTTGGGGTGGTCAGCGAAACGCCCGTACTGAATGCGGTTGATCAGCGCCTGCGGGTGCTCGATGCGCACGCCGAGCGCGAACGCCTTGGCCTCGAGCTTCACGCCCGCCTCGGCCAACATCACGAACACGTCGCGCGCCGAATGGCCGGTGGCCATCACGACCGCGCACGCTGCAAGCTCGCGGCCGTCGGCCAGGCGCACGCCCGAAACCCGCCCGGCGTTTTGCAGCAGGCCGACCACGCGCGCGCCGAATTCGAACAGCACGCCGACACTGCCGAGCTTTTCACGCAGCGCAGTCACGACTTTCGGCAAGCGATTGGAGCCAATGTGCGGACGCGCATCGATCAAGATGGCTTCGGGCGCGCCGTGCAGCGCGAGCAGCTCGATCACGTCGCGCACGCTGCCGCGCTTGTGCGCGCGCGTGTACAGCTTGCCGTCGCTGTACGTGCCCGCGCCGCCTTCGCCGAAGCAGTAGTTGCTGTCGCTGTTGATGGTGCCGCCTTGATTCAAGGCTTTCAGGTCATGGCGGCGCGGCTGCACGGTCTTGCCGCGATCGACGACGACCACCGCTAGACCGTGGCGCGCCAGCTCGTACGCACAGAACAGGCCCGCGGGGCCGTCGCCGACGACCACGACCGGAGGACCCGCGACCGTCGCTTCACGCGGGGCGGCACCGCCCAACGCTTCGGCCACCCCTGGCCGAAGCCCAACGATGAGATGGAAACGCACCGAGCCGCGCCGCGCGTCGACCGAACGCCGCAGGATGCTTGGCTCAGGCAGCGACTCCGGTGAAACGCCGAGCTTTTTGGCCACTCGTTGGCGAAGCGCGTCCGCTTCCATCGCTTCATCGAGCCCAAGCTCGAGCTCGACTTCTTCTGGCAGGTTGGGGGAATTTGTAGACAAGGCTTGAACGCCCTCCTAGCGCAAGCCGGGCGCTGGCGAAACGAGCGCAAGCTTGGTAGCTTGCCCTACTCTTGGCTTCCCTGCCGAATGCCCCAGAAGGCGCCGCGGAGGACATCGCCATCGTCCACGCGATGGCGCGTGGCGACAGCGTCGCCCTGGCCCAGCTGTACGACCGCTATTCGGGGCCCATGCTGGCGCTGGCGCAGCGCATCGTCGGCCGCGGGGCGGAGGCCGAAGACGTGATTCACGACGTCTTTTTGGAAGCCTGGCGGCATTCGGCCGACTACGACCAGGCGCGCGGCAGCGTCAAGTCGTGGCTCTTGCTGCGCACGCGCAGCCGCTCGCTCGACGTGCAGAAGTCGGCGCGCGTCTCCAAGCAGTCCAACGCGCACGACGACGCATGGCTGGCCGAGCTGGGCGACCCGAGTCGCGACACCACCGCCGGCGCTGACCAGACGCGGATCCGCAAGGTGCTGGTGGCGCTGCCGCCGGAGCAACGTGAAGTGCTGTTGCTCGGCTACTTCGAAGGCTTGTCATCGAGCGAAATTTCGGAGCGCGTCGGTGTGCCGCTCGGCACCGTAAAATCGCGCGTCGCCGCCGCGCTCTTGGCGTTACGCGGCGCGCTCTCCGACTCGGTGGTGGAGCTGCGATGACCAAGCGAAACCAACCGGACCTGCCCGAGCTGCTGCGCGAAGCCGGGCTTGGCGACGGAGACAGAGACGAGGCCGCGTTGCGCGAAGCGCTGACCCAGCTCACGCCGCCGGCCAAGGCGCCGCCGCAGCTGCTGCGTGAACGGTTGCTGGCGACGGTGGCGCGGCCGCGCTTGCGGTTCGCGCCGCTGTTCGGAAAGCTCGCCGACCTGTTCGATCTGAACGACACCGATTTAGCCGGCATTTTCGAGCGTGCCGCGAAGCCTGGTGCTTGGGTAGCTTCGCAGGTCCCAGGCACGCAACTGCTCCACCTCGACGGCGGGCCGCGCGTGGCGAGCGCGGACAATGGCTTGGTGCGCCTGCAGGCCGGAGCGCGCTTTCCGCTGCATCGGCACCTCGGCTTGGAGCGCGTACTGGTGCTGGACGGCGGCTACCGTGACGACCCCAGCGGGCGCGTCTACCTGCCGGGTGATTTGCAGGAGATGGCGAGCGATTCGTCTCACACGCTCATCGCCCTGCCAGAACGCGAGCTATTGTTTGCGGTGTCGGTCGTCGCTGGCGTGGACCTTGAAGGCTTTGGCCGGTTGTCGCCATCGGCGGGTTAGCGCTGGTCGGCCGAGAACGTGGCTACGGCTACTTCCCCGAAAAAGCCGGCAAGTCGACCTCGAGCACGGCTCCTCGGCCGCGCTGCACCATGCGATATGCGGGCGACGCGTCTCCGCGCAGCTCGATAACCAGCCGCACCGCCTGCTGCTTGCTCTTGTGCCGCCCCTTGCCGCGCGCCTCAGGCACCAGGACCGCGCTCATCGCGCTGGACTTAAAGTCGCGCAAGAGCAGCGGATTCTTGTTGTTTTTTAGCGGCACCCTAGCGCCGACCAGCCGGTACTCGATGACTTGGCCGACACGGCTCACTTCCACCGCAACCGCATCGCTCAGCTCGACGAACACTATCCCGCGATTGCCCGGCAGCGATTGGTAACCACTGAAGGTTACTTCCGCCGAGCTCTTCAGCGCGAGTGCGCCGACTTTTGCGGCGCACCCGGACGTCTTGGGGTCCGAGCTCTTTATCCCAGGCTCTTTGGGACAGGCATCGACGCCATCCGCCACACCGTCACCATCCCCGTCGGGGACCTCCGCGCGCGCCGTGACCGGGCCAACCATCAGCAGTGTGCCCAGTAGGGTCGCGGGCAGCACAACCAACAGATCCCTGAACATCGCCTAAGTTTCGACCCATCCGAGTCGCCCGTCAACTACGTCGGCTCGTCCTCGCGGCTTCCTTCTTGGTGGGTTGGTGGGTCGGCAGGGCGTGGGTTCCGAGTGGATCGGCGGGTGCCTAGCCGCCTCCTGCGTTCGAAGGCAGTGCAGCTCGCGGGACCAAGTGGTGGGTGAAGATGCGACCGTCACCGAGGGCTTCGGCGGCCGTCACATCGCGACCATGGTGCGTGAAGAGCAGGATCTGCAGCCGCTCGGAGAACTCGGCCAAGACGCTGAGCGCTACGCGCGAGCGCTCGTCGTCCCATTCGACCAGCACGTCGTCAAGCACCAGCGGCAGCGGTGGAGCCGTCTTCACGTACTGCTCGAGGCTCGCCAGCTTGAGCGCCAAAAACAACTGCATGCGCGTCCCGGTCGACAGCTGCTCGACCTCGAGCCCCTTGCCGTCGATCGCTTCCACACATTCGAGCCGCGTCTCTTCGAGCCCGACGCGCAAGGCCGAGAATCGACCCAAGGTCAGGCGTCGGAATAGCTCGCTAGCGCGCGACAAGACCGGCCCTTGGTGCTTGTCGCGGTACTGCTCGACGACGCGTTCGAGGACCGCGCCGGCCACCCGCCGCCGCACCCAAGCCGACGAAAGTTCAGCCAAACGCGCGACCGTCGCCGAAAGCTCCTGTGCGGCGTCCGCACCGTCGCGGCCCTCGTACGTGCGCAACCCGAGCTCAAGCCGCGTGACCTCGCGCTCCGCCTCGCGGGTTTCGTCTTCGCGCAGCGCGATCAAATCGTCAAGCTCGGCCAGGCGTGCGGCGACCGCGCCCTTGTCGCTGCGGCGCGCTTCTTCGACCAGCGCGTCGACGTCATCGCCCTCGCAGACTTCGGCGAGTCGCGCCCCCAGCTCCTCGACCTCGCACTCCAGTGCCCGCGCCCGTTCGACTTTTTGTTCGAGCTCGAGCAAGGAGGCCGCATCGACCGCGCCCGCCTCGCGGCACAGCTCGGCCAAGGCTTGCGCGTGTTGGTTCCGGCGCGCGTCGGCTTCACCGAGCTCGCGCCTGGCACGGCCCAGCTCGCCGTCGATACTGCCGCGCTGACGCGCAAGCTCGGAAGCGCGCCGATGCAATTCGAGCAGGCGCGAAGCCGCCTCGGGCGCCGGCAGCGCCGACAGCTCCGGCGCAAAACTCTCGGTCAGCAGCCGAACTTCGGCCGCAAAGGCCGTGATATCGCGCTCAATGCCAATGATACGCCGTTCGATCAGCCCGAGCTGTTCGCGCTGGCTGGACAGATCGGCCAGCGCTTCAAGCAGCCGCAAGGCTTGCTCAGGCCGCGCGTTGGCGGCCAGGCCGAGCGGTGCCACCGCCACCTGCCACTCTTCGCGCCAAACGCCTAGACGACGCCCAGCTTCGGTCGCGCGTAGTTCGGCCGCCCCGAGCGCCGCTTGCGCGCGCGCTAGCTCTTGCTGCTGGCGCGCTACCTCTTTCCACCCTTCGCGCTCGTCCTGAAGCACGCGACGCGCCTCGCTCGGCAGCAGCTCCGAGCTACCAAGCCCACGCGCCGCGTTCTCCCAACGCACGCCGACCTCGCGCAGCTGGCTTTCGGCCGCCTCACGATCGGCGAGCATTTGGGCGCGTTCGCGCTCCAGCTTGGCCAGCTGTTGCTCGACCGCTTCGACCTCGGCGACGCGCTGCGCTTCGCTGCGCAGCCGATCGCCGAGGGTGTCGGCGTACGCGCTGGACTGCGCCAACGCCGCCAGCGGCAGGCACAGCTCGAGCGCCTTGCGCTTGGGATCCGCAGCCAGCTCCTGAGCTTCGCGCAGCCGCAGATCGCGCTGGACGCGCGCCTCGGCCAGTAACGCCGCGCTCGGCACGCCTTCGCGGCCGCGCAACAGCTCCAGCTGGTGCGAAAGCGCCGCCCGATCGGTTTCGCCGGCTGCCAGGCGCACCCGCTGTGCCTCGACCCGCTCTTCGGCTTGCGCCAGCTCACCGTCGAAGCGCTCGACCAGCTCGGGCGGCGGGAGCGCGCTTTGCTCGATGCGGCGCGCGGCTTGGCCCAGGCTGATGATGTTCATCAACGCTTCGACCTTGGCGCGCGCGTCGGGCAGCTCGCGCTCAGCGTTTTCGACCTTCAGCTCCAAGCCCTGATACTCGCGCCCCAGCGCCGCCAGACGCGCTTGCTCAGCCACCGGCAGGCTGCGCCCGAGCACGCCTTCGATGTCCGTCCCGAGCCCGACGCGCGGCAACTTGGCCTGGATCGCGTCGCGCAACGTACGCGCCTCGGCTTGCCGCTTCGGCAAATCGATCAACGAATTTTGTGCGGCGCCAATCTTGCGCTCGACAGCGCGCACGGCGCCTTCTTCCATCCCAAGCAACGGGCTCGGCTCTGGCAAGCGCCCGAGCTTGCCCTGCTCTTCGGCGACTTTTTGCGACAGCCGCTGCACGTCACGCTCGGCCTCCTGCAGCAGTAACGTCAAGCGTTCGCGCTGCTCACTCACATCACGGCGCAGGTTCGGAACGTCACCGAGCGCCGCGCGCTGCGCCGACTTGCGATCACGCTCGATGACGCTGGAGAGCACGTTGCGGATCCGCACCGCGTGCTCCTTCTCGGCGCGCAGCCGGGAAAGCTCGCCGCGGCGCGCCTCGGCCTCGCGGCGCTTTTCGCGCACGCCTTCCTGCTGTTCGTCGTACTTTTCGGGCGAATGAACGCTGTCTTTGGCGCGTTTTTTTTGCTCCGCGTACACGGCGAGCAGCCGATTCAGCTCCGGAGTTTTACCGCGATCTTTGTACAGCTCTTCGGCTTC
This sequence comes from Polyangiales bacterium, assembly GCA_038252755.1. Classification (GTDB taxonomy): domain Bacteria; phylum Myxococcota_A; class Polyangia; order Polyangiales; family Polyangiaceae; genus PMG-095. The sequence goes on from JBBSAB010000079.1 coordinate 35,679, forward strand.
GGCGAGCAGCGCCAGCTTGACCCGATGCACCGAGCGACCCGAAGCGCCGGCGTCGAACAGCGCCTCGCCGACGTCGCCTCGCCCGGCGAGCATCTCTTCGCCGCCCAGCTGGAGCCGCGCGTGGTCGAGCCCGAACAACCGGTCGAAGGTCGCGGCGTCGAGGCCGTTCAGAAACCGCGCCAGCTTGGCTTCGTCGATCGGCTGGTCGTCGAGGTTGACCAACGAGTCTTTGCGCTTCTTCCTGCGCGCGAACGCCAGCTCTTCGCCGTCGCGCTCGATCAAGGCCGACAGGCGCAGCGCAGGCGCGGCGTGCAGGTGCGCGTCTTGAGTCTGCTGCGGCATGCCGAACAAAAGATCACGAATCGCGCGCAGCGCACTGCTCTTGCCGGCTTCATTCGGGCCGTAGATCAGGTGCAGGCCATTGCCGACCGCTCCCGCCATGTCGAGCGTGGTGGCCGTGAATGGGCCGTAGGCGTCGAGAGAAAGCCGACGAAACCTCATGCGCCGTCCTGCCCAGTCGCTAGCCGCTCGCGCAACAAGCTCCGCACGTCGATGGCCAGCTCGGCGGCCACTTCCGGCGACAGGGTACGCAGCTCCGGCACTTCGGCCAGCACCTCCGCGGGCAGTTTCTTACTCAAATCGCCGAGGTACTCGCTAAGGGTTTCGGCCGCGGCCTCGCCCAGTAAATCTCCGAGCGCGCGGTCGATTTCAGCCAACGCGTCGTCGCCCAGCGTTGCGCTCTGCGCCACCGGCTCGGTTGTAACAACCAGCTTTTCGAGCCACGCGCCCGCACCGCCGACGCCGTACGACAAGCTGCACAGCTCTTCGGTGAGCTTGTCGCGCCCGGCGCGCAGCTGCGCGTCGAGCGGCGTCGCTCCGGTCACTTTGACTCGAAACGCCAGCAGGCGTCCCTGCGCGGCGGCAGCAGCGCGCGATAGCTCGAGCTGCGCGGCGCCGATCACGTCGTCGAAAGTTTGCGCAGCCGCGGCGTTCACCGCAACCTCGGCCCAGCGCACGACATCGAGCGCGCGGTGCTCGACCGCGGTGATGCGGTCGCCCTCGAAAGTAACCAGCGCGGCGCCCTTTTCGCCCAATTCGCGGGCGTGTCGGCCCTGCAAATTTCCGGGAAACACCACGTACGGCTCGACGTGCACAACCTCACGCTGATGCACATGGCCGAGCGCCCAGTATTCGTAGCCGCGATTGACGAGCGTTTCGACCCGGCACGGCGCGTAGCGATCGTGACCGGTACGACCTTCGAGTGCTGTGTGCAACAGGCCGACGTTCAGGGCGCCCGGGACGCGATCCGGGTACGTCGCCGCCAAGTCTTCGGTCACGTCGCGTTTGGCGAAGCTGCGCCCATGCACGGCGACGCCCAAGCGATCGAAGACGCGCGTCTCAGCCCGCTCGGCCAGCAGCTCGATCACCGCCTCGGGCAGGCGCACGCTGCGGCGAATTTGGCTCACGGCGTCGTGGTTGCCGCGGATCCACACCACCTGCACGCCTGCTTCACACAGCTTGTTCAGCTGCGCGGCAAAGAACAAGCCGGTCGAGATGTCGCGCCAGTCGCCGTCGAACAAATCGCCGGAGATCACCAACAGCGCCGCGCGTTCTTCCAAACACAGACTGACCAAATTAGTGAAAGCGCGCCGGGTCGCGCCGCGGATCTCGTCGGCGGGCGCGGACTCGTAGCGGGTCAGCCCGGCTAGCGCGCTGTCGAGGTGCAGATCGGCGGCGTGAACCAGCTTCATCCGCGCCGAGGTGTACCACGAGCGCCCGACCGGCCCCGGTCGAAGAATGTCCGCCCACGGCGGCAGCCGGGGCAGGGAATCAACAGGAAGGCGGGAAGGCGGGAAGTTCAGAAGGAAGAAGAGAAGATCTGGGGTTCGCGCGCTTCGCGCCCTGCTCGAAACCACTAAATCCTTCCCGCCTCTGGGTTTGTTGAGCTGGATAGGGGTTGCGCGGCGCGTTTCGGTGTCGCAAGTGCGACACGATTTCCGCAATGATTTCGGGTCGAATATTGTTGAAACTGACGCTGTCGCATTTGCGACAACGTCAGTGACCCGTGACGGTGCGTGGTGCGGCCGGCTAGCTGCCGACGAGCTTGACGAGTGTGGCGACGATGCGGTCGAGCTGGTCGTGCAAGCTGGGGTCGTGTTGCACGTAGCTACACACGACGGCGACTTCCAAGCAGGCGAGCGTTTCGCGCGCTGACCCCAGCGCGTTGTGGTACCGCGCCGCGCGATTCTTTCCGCGGCTGTACATACCTTCGGCGAGATTGAGAGCGACGGAGCTGCTGCAACGCCTGAGCTGGCGCGCGAGGTCCCGGTCCCGAACTTCAATCCGCC
>JBBSAB010000080.1:0-37529 GCA_038252755.1 Polyangiales bacterium
CGGGCAAGCCAGAGGCTGGGCCGCGCTCGCGCGGGGCCTTTCTCGGACTCGGTGCGGAGCCGGATATCTCGGTATCGGTTGCGGGCTTCGGCCCTGGGTATCGGTCGTCTCCTTTCAGCAGACTGCTCTTGGTGGCCGCAACCAAAACCCCGCCTTAGCCGCGGCGAAGGTGGGCCCCGGCTACTTTCGCCTACTTGGCTGGGCACGCGATCGGCTGCTCGCCGAACGCCAGGTCGTCGACCCAGAACTCGACGTCGATGTCCGAGCTGCCGAAGATTTCCCAGCCGAGCTTGAGGTTTTTCCAGGCTCCGGCCTTCCACTTTTCACCCTTGGAGTTGGCGCCGGTGAACTCACCTTGATCGACCGACGCGCCGTCAATCTTGGTGACGAAGGTGGTGTTGTCGTTGCCCGGATACTTGAACTCCCACTGCATGCAGACCCACTTGGCCTCCGGGAATGCGCTCTTCGAGTCGAGGCCGTTGTCGGGCGGATCGCACACCAGCTCGAATTTCCCATACTGCCCGCCGATCGACCACTCGGTGTTGCCGCTGTTGGAGCTGGTGATGAAGTTCCAGTGTGACGTGGTCTTCGGCGTCTGAGCCATGAACACCATCACGCGACCGTGCATGTCGTTGCTGGGCAACGGAAACTGTTTGGTGAAGCTGATGTTCGGCGTGCCACTGGCAGGCTTGGCCATTTTTTGGAAGTGGAGTGATTGCGTTCCGCTGAACGCCTTCGTCGCATCGACGATCACGCCGTTGCTGACCGAGTAGTCACCGGTCGGCTTGCCGATCGGCAGCTTGTCCCAGTCCTCGCAAAACTTGGCGTTGGTCACGCCAGCGCAGCCCGAGGCGGCGACGCCACCGCCGCCGCCCGCGCCGGCATTACTGCCGCCGCCGCTCGGGGTGCCTCCACCACCGCCACCGCTGGCAGTGCCACCGCCACCGGCATTGCTCGTCGTGCCAGCGCTGTTCGTACCACCGGTATTGACGGCACCGCCGGTCGTGTTCGCGCCGGCATCGTTGACGCTGCCCGCGACTGACGTCGCGCCGCTACTCCCGGACGTGCCGATCGAGCTGCCGCCGGTCGTCGCGGCTTGACCCGCGGCGCCCGCACCAGCGCCGCCCGCACCGTCCGAGGTGGAGCAACCAAACACGATTGGACACACGGCGGCCACCAGCAGAAGTCGCGCTCGCATTCACTCAGCGTACACAGCGGTTGCCGGCAAATCCAGGCTGCAAGTCGTGAATTCGATTCGCGGAAATGCGAATGGAACAACTGCACGACATCTTCACTCCGAGTCTCTGAATTCAGAGAAATCGACGCGCACGCACTGCGTCAACGTCGCCGCGCGCGCGCAGCTTCGGAATCGCCACCACCACAGAACCGTTTTAGCCAAGACGACTATGGCGCGCTGCCATCGCCTCCGCGCACCTAAGCCGCACAGTGCATGTGCTCACCTCCAAGGAAATATTTTTTGTTTCGGTCCTCCGAACCAAAAAACGCGTTCTTCCTCGCACGACTCCCAATCTCCCCGTCTCCCTGTAAAAATCTCGAGCCGGACGAAGTGGCGACCGCGACGCCACGAAAGCTTCTGCGATTCACGCCGCAGTTTGGCAGCCAAAACTCCGTCGGCTACGCTGACACGCGCACGTCGAACCGCCGCAGCCAGGCGCCAAACGAGATCATGCGCCAGATGCGAAAGTCGAACGGTTTTGCACCGGAGATCACCGCGTCGAAGTGACGGAGTGCGGCCGGCTTGAGCATGCCTTGCGACGCATCGACGGCTCGACCCAGCTCGGCGCGAAATCGCGCTGTCGCATCCTGCCGAATCCACGTTTCCTCGGGCGTCACGAAACCCATCTTGTCCATCCGCGTGCGAATCGGTTCAGGCAGGGTTCCTCGCATCGCCTCGCGCAGCACTTTCTTCGTGGTGCCCTTCCACAACTTTGCTTCGGGCGGCAACCCCATCAAGAACTCAACGAGCCTGAAGTCTAGGAACGGCAATCTCGATTCGACCGAGTGAGCCATCGAGCTGCGATCCGCCCAGTGCAGTAATTTCGGTACGCTGGTGTCGGTCAGCAACGACTGCGCCATCTGATTCACCGACGTCGTGCGGTAGCGACCGGTCAGCGCCGGGTCACGCTCGTCACTGGCAAACCGGTCTTTGTCGAACCAGCTGGGTGCGGAGGATGATTTGCCGGCGAATTTTCGGAGCGGCTGGCGCAGCGTGTCTGGCAGCAAGGCGTTCGCCATGTACTCGGTGGCGCCGAAAAAGCCGACCCCGTGCAGTCGTTTAACCGCGCGCAGCTCTTGCAGCAGCGCGCCCCAACGCCCGTTGACGAGCAGCCCGGCAAGATGAGGCGCAAAGAACGTGTAGTAGCCGGCCAGCAACTCGTCTGCGCCTTGCCCGTCGAGCAGGACCCTGACATTTGCATCAGCCGCTAGCTTGAACACGTGCCATTGCGCGTAGATGCTCGTCGAACCGAACGGTTCATCCTGATGCCAAGTCATGTCGTCGACGGTCTCGAACAGCGCGTCGAGGTCAGGATAGACGTAGTGACCGCGCACGCCGGTGTTGGCGACGACGACATCGATGAAGTGGCGCTCGTCGTAGCGCTTGACCTTCGAGCAGGCCGAAAACGTGTTCTGCTTGCAGGTCGCGCTGGCGGTTCGAAGTAGCTGATTGGCTACGCAGACGATCGAGGAAGAATCGATGCCTCCGGACAAGCACGAACCGACCGGCACATCAGCGCGGAGCCGCAACCGAACCGCGTCGGTGAACAGCTCGCGGAACTCATCCGTCGCGTCTTCTGGACTGCCCTGGAAGCTGCGCGACGAAAGCTCGTACCAGCGCTTGATTGGCAGACTCGCGAGCAGCTCGTCGAGCGAGCAGTGGATACACTCGCCGCCTCGCAGCTGACTGACACCGTCGAAGAGCGTCTGTTCCGTGTGATCGAGCCATCCCCAGTTGAGAAACTCATAGGCACGCTGCCCGTTGGCTTGGGGATACCAGCCAGGCAACGTCGAAAATTGCTTGATCTCCGAGCCGATCGCCACGAACCCCTGCGGAGATCGCCAGACGTAAAGCGGCTTCACACCGAATCTGTCGCGCGCGACGAAAACCCGCCTGGTGGTTCGGTCGACGAGCACGAACGCGAACATGCCGTTGAATCGGTCGAGACACCGCTCGCCCCACTCACGGTAGGCGTTGAGGATCACCTCGGTGTCGCTGTGCGATACGAACGCGTAGCCGAGCTTCTCGAGCTCCGCCCGCAGCTCGACGTGGTTGTAGATCTCGCCGTTGAAGACGATCCAATAGCGCCGATCACTCGTGCACATTGGCTGGTGGCCGGTCGCGCCCACGTCGATGATCGACAGGCGCCGGTGTCCGAGCGCAACCACGGCATCGCGGATCGATTCGGCATGCTGCTCGGGCGCGTACGCCAGCTGCGCCGCGTAGACGGCGGTCGACGTATCCGGACCGCCAAGCGCTGTCGCCGCGAAATCGCGAGCCGAGAACGTTACGAACCCTTCGCCATCCGGACCGCGATGGCGAACCGCGGTCGCCATCTTTCGAGCCAGCTCACCCAGCAGGGCGGGCTCAGAAGAGAACAGGGCTGCGATGCCACACATTTACCGGACCTCCCTTAGCACGACGGACAACGGCTCCTGGTGACGAAGCCCGACATCGACCACCAGGCCCCAAACAGGTGGCCAAACCAGACTGCCCGAAGTCCGTCGACCCGCTACTGAAAGGACTGAAACTTAATTTTACGGTGACCCTGCGACATTCGACCGGCGCGCTGTCGCCAGCGTCCTCTGTACCCAGTCCACTCGCTTCCCAGGCGGTGTCTTAGTCGGGGCCGATTAGAAACGCCAGAATCGCTGGAAACGCTGGAAACGCTGGAAAGCGTAGCCCGCAGACGGCTCGGCGTTTAGGGTGCGCGCATGTACTTCGAAACCATCGGCCAGATGAAAAAGACGCTCGGGCAACTCGAGAAATGGCTCGAGGCCGCCCAGGCTCACGCCACTGCCAAGTCGTTCGATCCCAACATCCTGCTCGGTGTCCGGTTGTCGCCAGATCAGTTCGCGCTTTCACGCCAAGTACAGACGGCGTGCGACACGGCCAAGCTCGCAGCTGCGCGGTTGGCCGGCAAAGACGCGCCCAAGCACGCCGACACTGAGCAAAGCCTGGACGAGCTGCGCGCGCGTGTGATGAGCGTGCTCAGCTACCTGGACGGTTTCACGGCCGCCGATTTCGAAGGCGCCGCCACCCGGCACATCACGCAGCCGCGCTGGGAGGGTCAGTACATGCTCGGCGCCGACTACTTCTTGGAGCACGCGCTACCCAACTTCTACTTTCACGCTACGCACGTCTACGCGCTCCTGCGCCACAACGGCGTCAACGTCGGCAAGAAGGATTTCTTGGGCACGCTGAGCAAACACACGCCCTGACGTTCAGGGCGGTTTCACGGCGCTCGCCGACTGAGCTCCGGCGGCTTGCCCGAATAGGTGGCGTTCGGTGGCGCTCGGTAGCGTTCCAGCCTGCATCGATGTACGGCTGCCGCCATGACCGAGGCCTCGACTGATTTTGCTTCACTTCCGCTCTTGCCGGAGCTGCTCGCAGTCGTCGCTGATCTAGGCTTCGAGCAGCTCACGCCAATCCAAGCCCAAGCCATTCCGCCATTGCTGGCGGGCCAGGATTTGGTCGGGCAGTCCAAGACGGGTAGCGGCAAGACGGCGGCGTATGCGCTGCCGATCTTGAACGCGCTCGATTTGGCCAAGCGAGAGATCGTCGGCGTCGTCGTGTGCCCGACGCGCGAGCTGAGCGCGCAGGTGGGGCGTGAGCTGAGGAAGCTGGGTCGAAATTTGGCGGGGCTCACCGTAGTCGTGCTGGCCGGTGGCGAGGCGGTGCGTGATCAGACGCGCGTGTTGGAGAAGGGTGTGCACCTGGTCGTAGGCACGCCAGGCCGAATCTTGGACCACCTACAACGGCGCACGCTGAAGGTGCACCGCGTCGCGACGGTAGTGCTCGACGAAGCCGACCGCATGCTCGACATGGGCTTTCAGGAAGACGTCGCCAAGATCCTCAAAGCGCTGCCGCCCAAGCGCCAGACGGTTTTGTTCTCGGCCACGTTCCCCGCTTCGATTCGCGAGCTCAGTTCCAAGTATCAGAAAGAACCGCTTCACGTCCGCATCGACGACGACTCTGGCGAGGATGCTCCGCAGACCAAGGAGCTGGTGGTGCACGTCGGTGACGAGCAGAAGCTGGCCGCCCTGAGCTGGATCTTCGCGCAATACCCGAACGACTCGGCGTTGGTGTTCGCCAACCAGAAGATCACGGTAGCGGCGATCGCGAAATCGCTGTCGAGCATGGGCACCAGCGTCGAAAGCCTGCACGGCGACCTCGAGCAACGCGAGCGTGATCTGGTGCTGGCGAAGTTTCGCAACGGCAGCACGCGCGTGCTGATCGCGACCGATGTCGCGGCGCGCGGCATTGACCTCGAGAAGTTGGATTTGGTCGTCAATTTCGATCTACCAAACCAGCCCGAGGTGTACGTGCATCGCATCGGCCGCACCGGGCGCGCTGGCAACGTCGGCCTGGCGGTTTCGCTGTGCTCGCGCGCCGAGCAGCCGCGGCTCGAAGCGATTGAGATGTTCACGGGCAGCGCGCTGATTCCGGTCGCGCGCGACAAGGCGCCGCCGGCAGCAGCCACGGCGCCGAAGCCCAACCGCGACGCCAAGATGGAAACCGTTCGCCTGTCCGGTGGTCGCAAGGACAAGCTGCGTCCCGGTGACATCCTCGGCGCCTTGACCGGCGAGGCGGGCGGCCTCGCTGGCGATCAGATCGGCAAGATCGAAATCCACGAGCGCTTTGCCTACGTCGCGGTCGCGAAAAACGTCAGCAAAAAAGCGCTCGACAGCCTGAATCAAGGCCGGATCAAGGGCAAGCGCTTCAAGGCCGAGCTCGTAAAGTAAGCGCGCTCAAGCCAGGCTCGGGGCCACCGGCACCTGAGCGAACGGCGATAGCACCAACCAGCGGTGCATGTGGCGAACTAGCTTTTGCGGCCCCTCCACCTGCAGGCGCTCAGCGTTCAGCGCTGCCTTCAGCGGGGTGTTACCGACGAAAATTTCAGACAACGTGCGCAACGTGCAAGTCAGCGTCACGTCTTCCGTCCGACCCGGGTGCTGCGCGCATAGCTCGATTTTCCCGTCGTCGAGCAGCAGCCACCAGCGCCGCAACGCGCCGTGCAAATCGCTGAACACGAAGCTCACGACGGCGTGAGCTTGCGGAAACGCGCTGGTGTCGAAGCCACGCTGGACGTGCAGCATCAGCAACTCCACGTCCAGCTCATCGCGGGTCATGCGGCTTCGGACCCAGCGCGAGCCCCAACCGCCGACGCTTTCGAGGATCGGCGCGAGCTCGACCCCGGCTCGCGTCAAGCGATAGCGCGGCGCGGACTCGGCTTCGACCCGCTCGACGATGCCGTGCTCGACCAAAGCCTTGACCCGCGACGAAAGGACGCTGGGCGAGATACGCCCGAGCCCACGCTGCAGCTCGGTATAGCTGGTCGCACCGCTGAGCAGCTCGCGGATCACCAACAGCATCCAGCGTTCGCCCAAGATTTCCGACGCCTTGGCGATCGGGCAGAATTGTCCGTACTTCACGTAGCCTCCGTAACCAGCATTCAGGCATCACTACGTTTTCCGTAGTGCCATGACAAGGCTACTTCGATTTTCGAAGTGGCCACTACCCACAGCCGGCACCAGGCTCCTACCGCGGCGTCGAGTGGGGCGTGCGCAGAAACACAGCAGGAGCCATCCATGTTCGGACTTTTCTACAGCGTCGTGTCGTATCTGGGGTTCTTGGGCGTCTACTGCTACTTTGCCGCGTTTAGTGACGGAGTGTTCGTACCCAAGACCGTCGACAGCGGCCACGGCGCGGAGCCGGTGCTCGCGCTGGTCATCGACGTCGGTCTGGTGCTGCTGTTCGGCCTGCAACATTCGATCATGGCTCGAGCTGGCTTCAAACGCGTGTTGACCCGCGTCGTGCCGGCCGCGCTAGAGCGAGCGACGTACGTAGCAGCCTCGACCGCAGCGCTGGCCGCGCTGATTTGGTTCTGGCAACCGCTGAGCGGCGTCGTCTGGCACGTCCAGAGCTCGGCCTTGGCAACGGCGTTGTGGGCAGTGGGTGCGATCGGTTGGCTGGGGGTGCCACTGAGCAGCTTCATGATCGACCATTTCGACTTGTTCGGCTTGAAGCAGGCATTTTACGGCCTGCGCAAGCGCAGCATCGAACGCACGGGCTTCGTCACGCCGTTGGTTTATCGCTACGTTCGCCACCCGATGATGAGCTCGCTCTTCCTCGCGTTCTGGGCGACCCCGCACATGAGTGTCGGACACTTGCTGCTCTCGACCGGCATGAGCCTGTACATCGTCATCGGCGTGCATTTCGAGGAACGCAGCCTGCTCCGCGAGCTGGGGCTTCCGTACGCGCGATACCAGGCGTCAACGCCGCGGTTCCTGCCGGGGCGACCGAACGAAGCGCTGGACGGCGACCCGGCGACCACGCAGGTCTCCGGTCGGTGACATTTCTGGTGCGGCGGCGACCGTCGACTTCTGGCTCGACGACGTGGCGCTGGCGACCACGCCCACCGGCATCAGACAAGTCTGCACGACGCCGAAGCCGTTTCTAGTAGCGGCGAGATGGTTCGGATTGCTGGCGAGCCCTGGCTGACCCATGGTCCAAGGTGATGGCCAAGCGGAAGCAGAGCGAGAAGTCGAAGGTCAAAGCGTCCAATCCCGTGCCGGTGCGCACGCCCGAAGCAATTGCCGAAGCGGAAGACAACGTGCGCGGCATGCTGCGCTTCCTGGGCGAAGACGTGAAGCGGGAAGGCTTGCTCGACACGCCAGCGCGCGTCGTGCGCGCGTGGGGCGAGCATTTCTCCGGCTACACGCAGGACCCCGCCGAGTACCTGGCAAAGACGTTCGAAGAAGTCGAAGGCTACGATCAGCTCGTGCTGGTCAGCGACATCGAGCTGTTCAGCCACTGCGAGCATCACATGGTGCCGTTCGTCGGCAAGGCGCACGTCGCGTACATTCCCGACGGCCGCGTCGTCGGCTTGAGCAAAGTGGCGCGCGTCGTCGACGTCTTCGCCAAGCGCCTGCAAGTGCAGGAAAAGCTGACCGCGCAGATCTGCAACGCGATTCAGACGCACCTGAAACCGCAAGGCGTGGCGGTGATCTTGCAGTGCCAGCATTTTTGCATGTGCTACCGCGGCGTAAAAAAGCCCGGCTCGTGGACCACGACCAGCAACCTGCACGGCATCTTCTTGAAGGACGCCGCCTCGCGCATGGAACTGTTTACGCTGATCGGGCTCAAGCGCGAGATCGGCGCCTAAGCCCGCGGACGACCGACGACGCGTTCCCAAACTGCCAGCCGCAACGCTTCGCCCCGCGCCCGCCGCCACGGCGCCTGGTCGAGCGCCGAAGCCGCTGTTTGCGGCCCTTTTCTAGCGATTTCGTAGTCGACGGCTTCGACCGCCGCCTCGATGCTCGAAAAGCGTTCCTGCACTCGACCGTCGATGCAGACTTCCCAGCGCTTGCCGCGCGCCGCGCGCGAAAGAATCGTCACTTCACTCGGCACGCCAGGGCGACGTTCGAAATGCAGGCCGAGCCCGTGGCGCCCGAGCGAGAACCACGCGTTGCCCGAGATGGCTCGCACCTCCGGGTTAGCCTCGAGCGTGAGCGGGTCGAAGCTTTCGGCGCGCTCTTGAATTTCCGGCAACGTGAAGCTGCCAGCCTCCAGCTCGAAGCCCGGATGGTCGAGCAAGATCTGCTGCCAAGCATTGCGGGCCACGTTGACGTCTTCGCCCTGTAAATCGAGCTCGCGTGGCACCCCGAACAGCGACGGCAAGCCGCACAGGCTGAGCTGTGAAACATCGACGAAATCCAAGATCAAACAATCTTTTTTATCGGGATGAAGACGCGTGCCGCGACCGACGCATTGCGCGTACAGGCCTTCGGAGCGGGTCGGGCGCGCCATTGCGATACACGACACACCCGGATCGTCGAAGCCTTCGGTCAACACCGCCACGTTGCACATCACCTGCACAACGCCGGCGCGAAAGTCGGCCAGCGCTTTCGCGCGCACGTCGGCTTTCATCGCGCCGTGCACGATGCCGGCCGGAACCCCGAGCAGGTTCAAGGCTTGGCAAAGATTGCGGGCGTGATTGACGGTGACGCAAAACGCGATCGTGCGCCGGTCGCGCGCCAGCTCCTGGATCGAGCGCGCCACCAGCGCATTGCGCTCTTCGATGTCGACCGCCTCGGCCAGCTCGTCCTCGCGAAAATCAAGTCCAGTCGATGAAAGTCGCGTCAAATCGGCACTGGTCGTGACGCGGAAGCCGCGGATCTTCGACAAGAATCCGTCGTTGATCAATTCCGGCAGCGAACGCGAATAGGCGATGCGCTCGAACACCGTGTCGAGGCCTTTGCCGTCGCCGCGCGCCGTGGTCGCCGTGAAACCGAGCAAGGTACCCGTCCAATTCGCATCGAACGCGCCCAGCTGCCGCAACACACGCAGGTTGTCGTCGGCCGCCGCGTGGTGACATTCGTCGTAGATAACCAGGCCCAGGTTGCGCCCACGCATCACGCTGGCGAGACGCTCCTCATGCAGCGACCGAATCGAGCACACCAGCACCTTGGCGTCGTCGGCTGCGCGGTCCGCGCCTCGCTCAATCGCCACGACCGGCTCCCCGCCGAGCGCCGCTTGCAGCTTTTCGCGCGCCTGAAACAACAGCTCCTCGCGATGCGCCAGCACCAACACCTGCCGCTGCGCCAACCGCGCCAACTCGGAGAAAATTACGGTCTTGCCCGCTCCGGTCGGTAAGCACACCACCATCCGCTTCGTGCCACCGCGTCGCGCCGCCAGCACAGCGTCAATCGCCTCACGTTGATACGGCCGCAGCGTCACCACCGCCGAGTATAGCTGCCACCCCGCAGCCTTCTTGCAGAAACTAACGTGGCGGCACGGGGTCACCTTGTGCGGGCGCTTCGGGCTGCTGTCAGACTGGTTGCGCGTGCGACAGACCAGAAAGCGTGTGGCCCGAGACGCGTTCAGCGTGGAGGTCGTACGGATTGGCCGGGGGACGCCACGTGAGTTTCTGCGAGGTGGGCTGCGGCGTGGCAGCCACGCGCGTCCGCGTTGGCGGCCGGCGCGCCTTCCGCAATTCGTCCGTTGGCGCTCCAAAACCACGAAAAACCTGTCATTTGCAACTCTTTGTGTCGCTCTGACCGCGTGCCCTGGTCCTAGCAAGTGACCCAATGGCTCGCTTATCCCGCTCAGGCCTCCCGGTTGCTCTCGCGCTCGGTCTTGCCACGAGCTTTTTGACGACGGCGGCGGGCGCCGAGACCGCCAAGCCAGCTGACGACTTCGTGGCGGCGATCGGCACGAACGTCCACTTTCTGTATTCGAACTACATCGACAACTTCGACACTGTGGTGGTGCCGCGGCTGAAAGAGATCGGCATCCGCAACATCCGCGACGGAATCTTGCTCGACGACGAGCCGTTCAATCAGCGAATCCGCGCCGTCGGGGCGGTGGGCGTCAAAGGCACGTTCATCACCCGGCCGAAGCAGTTTCCGGCGCTCGTCGACTGGGCGAAGGGCATGGCGCCGTACATCGACACGCTCGAAGGGCCGAACGAGCCGCACAACGAGCCCGAGTCGTACAAGGGCTTCGCGCCGATGGCGTCGTTGAAGCCGTACCAGCAAGACTTGTACGCCGCCGTGCGCGCCGAGCCGCTGCTGGCGGACGTGAAGGTGGCGACGCCCGGCATCGATTGGTTCCCGGCCTATTCGTCGGTCGGCGATTTAGACCAGTGGGCGGACTACGGCAACTTCCACCACTGGCCGCCCTCAACCGGTGAAGTGCCGTACAAAGGCACGGCGCCGACCGACGGTTTGTACAAGGGGCGCGACGGCAAGGAGGCGAGCGGCCTGTTGATGATGGCGCGCACGATCGCGTCGACCAAGCCGCTGATCACTACCGAAACCGGCTGGTCCACAACGCAAGTCACGCCGACGGCCGGCGGCGGTTGGGATCCGGGCGTCTCCGAAGCCGCGGCCGCGCGCTACGCGACGCGCGTGATGCTCGAGCTGTTCAACAACGGCGTGCGCAAAGCCTTCATTTACGAGCTGCTCGACGAACCCACCACCCAAGATCCGGTCAAGCAGCACCAGGGCATGCTCACGATCGACGGTGCGCTCAAGCCACACGCGGTGGCGCTGAAGAACCTGATCGGCTTGTTGAGCGATCAGGGTGCGGCGTTCAGCGCGGGCTCACTCGACTTCACGTTGACGAGCCAGGGCGCGTCGCTGGTCGACGATCATGACTACAAGACCGCCGACATTCACCACCTGCTGCTGCAGAAGCGCAACGGCGGATTTTACCTGGTGATTTGGAATGAAGCCGTCAGCTACGACAACCAGACTGAGAAGGACATCGCGATCGCTGAACAGCAGGTGACGCTGAGCTTGAAAGCGCCGATCGAGCGCGCACGAACGTTTCGGCCGTTGGCCGGTGCCGAAGCGGTGGCGACGTTCCAGAACCCGACTGAGCTCACGTTGCAGGTACCGGACCACCCGCTGGTCGTGGAGCTGAATCCGCCCGGCACGACCGAGGTGGTGGGCGGCGCGGGGGGAGCGGCGGGTGCGGGTGCGAGTGCGGGCGGGGCCGCGAGTGGGGGTACGGCGACCGCTGCGGGTGGAGCGAGCAGTGCGGGCGCGGTGACGATGGCGGGCGGCGTGGTGACAATGTTGCCGGGCGGTGGCGCGATGCCGACGACGGTGACGGGCGGTGCCGCGGGAGCGGCTGTCGCAGGGACGAACGGCACGCCGACGCCAGCGGATCCAGCGGGCTGCGGCTGCGTGCTAGCGAGCTCGTCGAATTCAACTTCGCGCGGAGGGCTGTGGGCGCCCGGCCTTGCCGCGCTGCTGTGTCTGCGTCGTTTGCGCCGAGGAGACTGAAGAAACATGAACCTCGAAATGCTGCACAAGGAAGGCGTGAACCTCGACCACATCAGCGTCGGCTGGCAGCTACCGGGTGAATCGGGCTTGTGCCGTGCGAAATCGTGCCGGGCAGCGCGCTTAGCCGCTTCGACGACGGCGCAGGTGGCGCGGGCCCCTAGCAAAATGGCTCAAAGCCCAGCCGGCAGCGGCCCCGCGACGCCCACCGAAACCCACATACTGAAACAGTAGGTGGAACGCGGGATGTAGCGGACGGCGTTTGCGCGCTAACATCTGTTGCAACCGCTTTGCCGGACGGGACACATGTTGGGTTCGCGTAGCAGCACGCGCTCGCTCGCGTTCGTCGCGCTGGTCACGGCGGGCTGCAGCTTGGGCGATTTCGGGTACCTGTCGGCGGAGTTCGGCCAAGCTGGCGCGGGCGACACCGCGCTCAGTGGCGCGGCCGGCGCGGGCCGTGGTGGCGACGGCGGCACGAACGGCAACGCCACCGGCGGAGACGCGCTCGGTGGCTCCGCCGCGCAAGCTGGCATCGCGATGGCGGGCAGCGCCGCGACGGCCGGTAGCACCGCCGGCATGGGCGGCAACGCCCCGAATCAGTTCTTCTGCGATCCCAAATACGCCGTGTTCGACGCCGCCGCTGGCGGTGCGCCGCCGGCCGACTTGCCAGAGACCGGCGACTACCTGCTGCACCGCGAAGCTCCCGAACAGGCCTGCTTGATCACGCCGGACTGGCCCGAGCTAGAAGACCACGTTTACTGGGCCGTCACTCACGATTGCGGCGCCGTCGACGCGCTCGAGCCGGCCACCGACGACGTGTGGCATCTCGAGCACGTGTGCAGCGACGTGTATCGCTTCACCAGCCATCACGGCACGGACGCCGAACGTGTGCTGGGCATCAAGGACCAAGCCGAGGTCGGGTCGCCGCTCTACTCAGTGCCGCACGACCCCCGCGCGCCCAGCTACGACCCTTCGCTGCTGTTTCACCTGCGCTTCGAGCAGCTATTGGGCAGCGCCGTGCGCTGGCGATTCTCGCCCGTGATTCAGTCAAGCTTGTGCGTCGAAGAGACCGGTCAAGCGCACTACGGTCAGCTCGACGTGACGCGCGTGGTGCTCTATCCATGCACCGGTAGCCTCTCCAGCCAGTCGTGGAATCTCCTGCCTGTGCCTTGAGGCCAGCATGCGAAGGCTCTGTTCAATTCTGTACGCTGGTTCGTGGCTGTTGCTCGGCCACCCCAGTCACGCGCAAGACAGCGCGGCACCACCCGATGCACCCGCCGCAGCACCTAACCAAAAAGAGCTGGCACGAAAGCTCTACGCCGACGGCTCGGCGCTGTACGGCCAAACCGACTACGCGGGAGCGATCGCCGCGTTCGAAAAAGCCTACGCTGCCTACCCAGCGCCCGCGTTCCTGTTCAACCTGGCCCAAGCCGAGCGCCAGCTGGGCCCCGTGCATTGCCAAGCCGCGCTCGACTACTACGAGCGCTACCGCCAAGCGCCGGAAAGCGCCGCGGACCGCGAAGAAGTCGCCGTGCACATCGCCGAAATGCGCGGCTGCGTGAACGCGGCCGCCGCGTCAACCACAGAGCGCGCCGCCGCGCCTCCGCCGGCACCGCCACCAGCGCGGGAAAAGGCGCCGAGCGCCGCCGGCACGCGGCCCGTTCCGCCAGCCGCGTACGTCCTCGGCGCCGTCGGCATCGCCGGACTCGCGACGTTTGGCACGCTGGCAGCCCTCGGCAGAAACCAGCAATCCGACCTCGAGCGCAGCTGTTCACCCGCCTGTTCACCGAGTCAGGTGCGACGGATGAAAACCAAGTTTCTGATCGCCGATATCGGCCTGGCTGTCGGTGCGGTTTCGCTCGGCGCTGCCGGCTACTTGGTGTTATCGCGACCCGCGGTGACAGAGGCGCGGGCGAGTTGGGCCGACGGCGCGCAGCTGAGCGTGGTCGGCAGCTTCTGAACGCTCAGAACGGGTTCTTCAAGCCGTTCGGGTTCGACGGAGCCGTGCGGGCTGGGGCTGCAGGCTTGGGCGGCGGCTTTGACGGTGAGCGGATGCGCGACGGGCGCGCTGCCGGCGCGGCTGCGGAGGGCGCAGACGCGGGTTCACTTTGCGGGTTCGCGCTCAAGCTCGGACTCGAGCTCGCGGGCACAGGAGCAGCTGCGAGCTCGGACGACGCTAACGGCGGCAGACGAGGCCGATGCTCGAAGTGATCCCGACGCTCAGCGCCGTTAATCGCAAACACGATTCCCAGCAGGCTCACGCCGCCGAGCCCGAGCAGCGCCAAGCGCAGCGTGCGCGCACGGCCATTCTTGCTCGGCTCGATCTGCCGCGACAAATCCAAGATCAAGAGATCCATGTTGGGGTAGCGCTCGGCTGGGTCGACACGCAGCCCGCGCCGCAGCACGCTCAGCACGCCCGGCGGCAGATCCGGGATCTCCGGTGGGGTCACGACTTGACCGGCCATCACCAGCGTCGCCAGCTCCGGAAGTGGCGGCTTCTTGCAGCCTTTCGCGAAGAACGGATGTTGATCGTAGAGCGCCGTGAACAGCGCCACGCAGAAGCTAAATTGGTCAGAGCGCGCGTCAGCCGGACCGGCGCGGAACTGTTCGGGCGCCATGTAACGCGGGGTCCCGACCAAGCCACCGGTCATCGTCAAGGTCCAGTCTTGGTGGCCCTCCGGCAGCGAGTCGCCGCTCGGCGTGCCCTCGCCGGAGTCGGCCTGCGCGACCGGGCGCGCCAAGCCAAAATCGGTCACGCGCACGCGGCCGTCGATGCCGACCAGCACGTTGAGCGGCTTGAAATCGCGATGCGCCAGCCCGACGCGATGCGCGGCCGCCAGCCCAACGCCCGCTGCGCTGAACGTCTCGATCACCTCGCGCCAGCTGTGCGCTTTCTCGGTCTGCCACGACGCCAGCGTGCGGCCTTCGACCAGTTCCATCACCACGAACACGCGATCGTCGATCGAACCGACGTCGTACACCGCGACGACGTTCGGATGCGACACGCGCGCCATCGCCCGCGCCTCGCGCAGTAACCGCGCTTGCATCGACTCAGCCGCGTCGGCCGCCAGCTTCGGCGCGCGCACGATCTTGAGCGCGATCTGCCGCCCCAGCTGCGAGTCGAACGCCCGGTACACGGCGCCCGCCCCGCCTTGCCCGAGCAAATCGCGCACCACGTACCGACCATCGGCGATCGCCGACGGCATCAGGCTGGCGGTGTCGTCCTCGGCGTCTGCCAGCTCCTCAGCATGCGGCACGCCAGCCAGCTTCTGCTCATCGCCGCCCATGCGCATCGCAGTCCCGACTAGCCGAAAGCACGACTGGCAGGTGTCCAGGTGCGTCTCGACAGCCTCGCGCTCCGCGCCAGGGAGCTCTCCCCGCACGAAGCCGAGCACGCGGTCGTCGCTTAGGCAATCCATCCAGACGCAAACTATTGTATTTGATGTAGAGCCGAATGCCACGCTCGCCGCTCACCGCAGCGCTCTTGTTGGGCATGACCTCCGGCGCCGCCTCATCCGCCGAAGCCGAACCAGTCAGCACCGACGAGGATTCCGCGCTCGAAGCCCAGCTGGAAAGCGCGGTCGGCGAGTGCCGCACCGCTTGGGCCGAGGTCGCCGTCGATACGGCGGCGTTCATGCGCTACATCGGCCAGCGCCTGCCGCGCGACGGCGATTGGAAAGCCGCGCTGACCACTGCGTCCCTGACCGACCTGTACTTGGCGTGTGGTTGCACGCTGGGTGACCCAGCCGCCGTCGCCGCGCTCGACACCCATTTCATCCGCCGCATCGCGTTGGCACCGTTCGGCTCGGTGCCCCGGGTGCGCGACGCCGAAGAGCTGGCGCAACGCCTGCGCATCCGCGTGCTGGTCGGAGACACCGAACAACCGCCGCGGATCGCCTCGTACACCGGGCGCGGGCCGCTCAACGCCTGGCTGCGCGTCGCCGCCGCCCGCTTAGCCGTCGATTTACACCGCGCGGAGGCGAGCCCAGCGCCTCCGAACTGGGCCATGTTGACCGGGCCGATCGATCAAGAGCTGCTGTACCTGAAGCAGACCCACGCGGCTCTGTTCGGGGCTGCGCTCGACGAAGCGCTACGCGGGCTCAGCAAACGCACCCGCACCGTGCTCCGCCTGCATTTCCTGGAAGGCGTGCCGGTGCTGCAAATCGCCACCAGCTACAACGTCAGCGCTCGCTCCGTGCAACGCTGGATCGTGACTGCGCAAACCGAGGTCATCGATCAGATGCGCTCCACCCTCGGCACACGCCTGGAGCTAACTGGCTCGCAGCTGGAAAGCCTGATGGGCGCGATGCAGACCGAGCTGGTGATTGCGCTGCGCCAGTTTTTCTCAGACAAGAGTTAAGTACGGCAACGGCTGGTTTTTAGCAGCGTCAGTCTTGAACGGCGCGTAGTGCGCGGCGTGACCGGCGAAGTGCCGATCGTATTCGCCGAAGCCGACCTGGCCGAATTTCTGATAATCCTGCGGTGTTAGACCCATGGCTTGCAGCAGCGTGACGAGCAAGCTGTTGAGCGGGCGCCCGAGCTGCTGTTGAAACGTGCCGGCGGCGACGTTGAACTCGGCCGGAACCAGCGGTCGCGGTCGAAAATCGAAGTGCTGCCCCATGCGCAGCTTGTCGCCACCGCCAGCCAAAACAATCGGCAGCTCATAGTGGGTGTGCCCACCGAGCGAATCTTCGTTGGCGTAGTAGACGATCGTGTTGTCGAGCAAAGTGCGGCCGTCAGCCTCGGTCAAAGCGTCGAGCTTGGCCAAGATGTCGGCCAAGCGCAGCGCAGAGAAGCGGTTATGCTGAGCCTGAATACTGCTCGGCAGGTGGCTGCTCTCGTGACCGGCGGCGTGATCGTCGTTGTTCGAGAAGTCGATGTCGGAGTAGTGGTGCATGATCGTCCAGCTAGCGACACGCGTGGCGCCGCAGGCGAGCGCGGCCACGATCATGTCGGCGGCGCTGGCTTCGTATTCCTCGCCGGTTTTCGCAGCGGGCGATTGCACGCCGCCACAATCGAGCGCGGGCGCGCTCGGCAGGCCGAGGCGTCGCGCGGCCTCGCTCAGGAACGTCATGTAGTTGTCGAGCCGAATCCGGTCGGCAGCCGCGATGCGTCGCCCGTTGCTCGCCGCGCGGTACTGCTCGATCACCAGATCGGTCGCGAGCTTGCGCCGCGGCGGCCCGCTCGGCTCGGCTGCTTGCGGCTTGTGCTGCGCGAACAGCCGATCGTAAACCTTCTTCATGTCCATCTCGGCCGGTACCCGCTGCGCACTGCCACCTTTGCTCGTCCACGTGAACGAGCCAAACTCGTAGTACGGGTCGGATTGCTTGTGAAACGGCGCGACAATCAGCTGCTCGGCGGTAGGTGGCGTCGGGTAAATGACCCGCGACTCAGCCAATACCGCGTCGATCGAATACGCAAAATTTAGATTCTTCTGCGTGTTGTTCTCGATCTCCTTTTTGTAGCCAGCCGCCGTCGTCGGAATCGTCGGGCTGTGCGAATCGAGGCGATCTTTACCGTTGTAATACATGTCCAAGCAATCCATGCCTTGGATGATCGCCATCTTCTTCCGAAACGCATCGAACTCGGGACCGAACGTGGGCGAGAGCGAGCCCGACACGTCGGCGAGCGGGTAGTGGTACACGCCGTCGGTCATTTGCAGGTTCGGTACCACGATCGGGTTCATCGACTTCTCGACCGACTGCGCGACGCCAGACGGATTGATGTGCCAGGCGCCGATCGCAGCGCCGTAATGATCGATGATCTGCAGGTAACGCACCGGCACCGTCGGCGTCGCGGCGGCCACTTCGCGCGGCAACAGCGACGGCAGGAACGGCAACGCCAGCGTCACGCCGCCCAGACCGCGCAAGAATTGTCGCCGGGTTTTCTGGTCGTAATTCACGGTGGCCTCCGCCAGAAGATGTCGTCATTAGCGACCGCGGCCACCAACGCGTTGGCCAGCGAATCCCCGTTTTTCAGCCGTTCGAACACGTCCGCGCCGCCACAATCGCTGTCCTCCAACTGCCGCCGTTCGACGTGCAGCAGCAGGTTCGCCGCCATGCATGCCCGCGCCTGGTCACTGTTCGCCAGCACCTCGGTCAACGCCTTGGCGTCGCTGAGCGGGATCGGCGCTTGCGGGTCGAGCGGCAGCGAGAACGGCCCCTCCGGCAAAGCGTGCTCGGCCGCGACCGTGCCTGAGGCGTCAAGCGCCGCTTCCACGCTGCGCACGCGACCCAGTTGATCGAAGTTCTCGAACACATAACCCACTGGGTTGATTTTCCGGTGGCAGGTTTGGCACGTGGCTGCGCTGGTCTCGCGGCGCACGAACTCGTAGTTCGGCAAGGAGGTCGGGTCGATGCCCTTAACCTGCTCTTCACGCATGTTGATGACTTCGGTCGGCGGTGTCTCGATCGGATCACACAGCAGGCGCCGCAGCACGAACACGCCGCGACGGATGATGCTGGTGCGAATCGAGCTGGTGGCGATCATGCCAGCGTGCAGCACGAGGCCCGGATGCGTGGGACTCTGCGCCGGCGCCGCGCCGACCGCAACCGGGCTCACGCCGTACACCGCAGCTAACCGTGGCGAGCGCGGAAAGACCGCCGCGTCAGTCATCAAGCTGCGAAAATCGCCCGGTTTTTCCCAGACTTTGAAGCGCAGGAAGTCTTGCAACTCCGTGCGCAGCTCCTGATCCATCCCGCTGACGTCGATGCCCGCCCAAGTTCCGACCGCCAGTGACGGCCGCGAGATGTCGGACATGTTAAGCCAGCCGTAGAAGAACTCGGCGAAGCGCGCCTGCGCCTGCGGCGTTTGCAAGAGGCGCGCGACCTGCTGCTTGACCGCCGGCAAGGTCGTCAGTTGCCCGGCATCGGCAGCCGCTCCCAGCTCGGTGTCGGGCGGTCCACCCAGTACCGAGTACGCGATCCGCGACGCCACTTCGTGGTCGGTGAGCCGAATCCGCGACGGCGCATCGGCCACGCCGCTCTCGAGGTGAAACAGCATATCGGGCGCTTGCAACAGCTGTGACATCAGCCCATACACTTGGTCTGACGCCGGAGCTGCTTCGCGCGCAAACACGCTCAGCGAACCGACCAGCCCCGTACGCTCGGCGTCGCTGAGCGGCCGCCGGTACGCGCGCCGACCGAAGCTCTGCACGAAACTCGAGGCACAATCGGCCGCCAGCGGATCTTGCGCAAAGCAAGCGCCACCGAGCCGCGCACGCTCGGCCGGCGACGCCGCGACCGCCGAAGCCAACGCGTCGACAACGTCTTGATAGCCGTCGAAGAACGGCTGCGAATGTAGCGGCTGAAGGTCCTTGCTGGTGCGCAACACCGGTTCGTCGGGAAGCTGCGCCAGCGCGCCTGCAGCCTGCGCGAGCAGCTCCGCGCCCAACAAGTCACCGAGGCCAGCGACCAGCTCGCCCCGGGTCAGCCGCCGGACGCTCTCGCGCGCGCTGCCTCGCCCGTCTGGCGCGCTGCACCCCGACTGGGCGATCGCGGCGGGCGTGGCGTTCGGCGCCGGGCTCGAGCCGCCCGGCGTCGAACCGCCAGCAGCCGGCGTTGCCGACGAAAGCCCTGGTACCTCGCCTTCGACGTAGCCGGTGCAAGCCGCGCACAGCATGAGCGAAAGCGAGACGGGGCAGAGCTTCGACAACATGTGCGGCTACAGAGCAGACGCGCGACCGGCGCGCGGCGACAAAGATTGAAGCAGCGAAGCAATGCTGAAGCGGCGCTGCGCCGCCTACATCGGAGCCACGCCTACCGGATAGGTGTCAGCTCGACACTGCCGAACAGCGCACCGAAGCTGCAAAACTCGCCGTCGACATAGTTGGGGTCACGGATGCTGATGCGGCTTACTCCGCAAGGCAGATCCAGCGACACCGCCGCCGTAACGCTCGCGTTCTGCTCGAGGCGAAAAACCGCCTTCGAGTCGTCTTCAAGCTGCAGCCCCAAGCCCATGCATTGATTGTCGATCTTCTCGTAGTGGAGCGACACCGCGTAGCGCCCGGGCGCGTCCGGTGCGACCAGGTACTCGACCCGGCAGAACGACTTTTGACACGGCCACGCCTGCTTCACGGCGTCGTAGTTCATGCGGTAAAAATCGCTCACGCCGTCGACCGGTAACGTCGTCACGGCCGCCGTCGCCGACACGGCGTGCACCTGGCCGCCGTGGGTCAGCTCTTGCCCGGCAAAGTTGAGCTGCAAACCGTAGATCTCGAGCGGCGTCGAGCGTGGGCTCACAGCGATGCGAACGTGATGCACGCCGACGCCGAGCGTCGCGAGTACGCCGTGACCGCGCGCGCAGCAGTTGGGCACACCACCGTATTCGCCAGCGCTTTCCCGCGACGTGAAGCGCGAGACACCGACGTTCACGCCGTCCACGCTGGTGGTCACGATGCCGCCCGGCTGCGCCGCGTAATACATCACCACGACGCCGTAAGAGCCAGGCTTGGCCGCCTCGACCGTGTACTCGAGCCAGGCGCCCGGTTCGGTCGTTTGCCACAGCGCCGTGGCGTTGCGCTGGCTCGGCTTCACGCCGGCCGCGCTCGAAACCGCGAGCACGTTCGTCGCCGAGTCGTCGTAGTTACCGGACTTGAGCGAGGTCTTGGCGCCGGCATCCACGCCAGCGCTGGCCGTCGGCGTCGCCGAAACAGCTGGCTCCGGCTCCGGCATCGCGGCCGCGCCGCACACCGTCGACCCAGCGACACCACCCGGAACCGCGCCGGCCGCGGCGCCGCCGCTCGGCGCTCCAGCGGTTGCGAATCCGCCCACCGAAGCCCCGTCCCCACCGCCGCCCACCGTGTTCGCGCCGGCGCTA
This sequence comes from Polyangiales bacterium, assembly GCA_038252755.1. Taxonomy (GTDB): domain Bacteria; phylum Myxococcota_A; class Polyangia; order Polyangiales; family Polyangiaceae; genus PMG-095. Next base: position 20,848 of record JBBSAB010000080.1, read on the forward strand.
GTTGAACCCAGGCCCGCGGCTCCCGCGCCGGCGTTCAAGGCCGCCCCAGCGGCGCCGCCGGGCACGCCGCTAGCGCCCTGATCAGCGCAGCCGAACGCCCAAGCGCACGCCAAGATCCCGAGTTTTTTTAGCAGGCCGCGCGCCGACTCGCTCGTCGTAGGTGCCAGCATTCGAAAGGCAGACGGATAGCCGCGGCCGAAGCGACAAATTTCGCGGGCGAAATCTGCCGCTGTTCGACGCGCTGCTCGCGCAGACCGAGAACGATTTCTGCATCGATCAGGCGCACGTGTTCTCGGTTGGTTTCAGTAGCGGCGCGTGGTTGACGCAACTGCTCGCCTGCCAGCGCGGCGACGTGCTGTGCGGCATCGGCACGATCGCCGGCGCCTTCAAGCCATCGTTCCTGAACGGCGCCGCGGCCTGTACAGGCGACGGCTTGAGCGCGTTCATGGTCAGCGACCTCAGCGACCACACCAACCCGTTTTACGACGAAGACAAAGACGGCGACAGCGTGGAGATAGCCGTCAATCACTGGCTCAACGCCAACGGCTGCACCGACAAAGCGTGGACGATGACTGCCGGCTCACCGGCGGCTCCCGACGAGTCCGTGTGTCACGCGTGCGCCGGCTGCGGCCGTTTCCCGGTCGAGCTGTGCCTCACCCCCGGCAAGGGTCACGCGGCGCAAGAGCCGCTTTCAATGCCTGGCTTCTGGCAGCTCTTTCGGCAATCGCTAGCGAAGTAGCTGACGATAAATTCGTAAAGTTGCGCGACGGCTCGCCCTTGATCTGCACCGAAGGCTCGCGCGTGCCGCGCACCGTCGTGAACTGAGCATTCCCGTTCGAATCCCGTAGGTTGCGAACCGAGGCCGGGACGGCAGAGCCGATGGCTCTTGTGTGGCACCGGTTCCATGCTAAGTTTTGAAGCATGCGTAGGCTGCCTTTTGCGCCCTTTTCCGGTGTCGCCTCCAGCATCCTCGTCGCAGCGCTCAGTTGGGGCTGCTCGGCCAGCGGCGGAGACCCCGGTAGCGACCATGGCAGTAGCAAAGGCGCACAGGTCGGCGCCGGCAGCGCCTCGACCGGCCAACCAACGCTCGGCAGCGGCACTGGCGGCGGTCCAGATCTCGGCGTCGTCCCCACTGACGTGCCCGACGAAAAGTGCGACGCGGTCTTGGAGCTGACGATCCGCGACTTTCAAGCGGCGACACACCCCGACTTCGAGGCGTACCAAGGCCTGAACGACATCGGCTGCGGCATGGTCGCCCCCGCCCTGGGCCCCGACACCAAGCCGGTATTCGTGTCCGGAATCGGCACCAAGAAGCGCGTCGTCAAGGGCGACTGGGCCAACCTCTCGTTCGACAAGTGCGACGAATGGAACGGCTGGAACCCGGCGGTCGTCATCACCAGCCAAACCAGCTTCGATCAATGGTACCGCGACGACGCCGCGGTCAACCAAACCTTCAAGGTCAACGTCACGCTGGTCGACGACGGCAACGGCGCGCTGGCCTACGACAGCACCGCGTTCTTTCCGCTCGACAGCATGGGCTTCGGCAACACCGCCGGCCAGAGCCACAACTTTCACTTCACCACCGAAGGTCACGTGAAGTTCGGCTACGTCGCCGGGCAAAAATTCACGTTCCGCGGCGACGACGACCTGTGGATCTTCGTCAACGGCAAGCTGGCGCTCGACCTAGGCGGCATGCACATGCCGATCTCCGCCACGATTGACTTCGACGCGCAGGCGGCCGACCTGGGCATCCACGCCGGCGGCACGTATCAAATGGACATTTTCCACGCCGAGCGCCACACCGATCAATCGAACTTCCGGATCGAGACCAACATTCGTTGCTTCGAGCCGGTAGTCGTGAAGTAGCCGCGAACGAGCTGGCTCGGGCTACTTGGCCCGCGGATTGTCGATCAAGGTCTGAACTCAGGCCGAGGAGCCATGATTGGCTGTCTTAAGCGCAACGCTCAAAAAGCCACGCACTTCGGCCTCGGACAGCTCGCGAACGCGATCGGCGGCCTGCACCAGCGCGGCGGCTTGGTTGTCACGCCCTGGCGCGATGCCAAGCAGGTGAACGCGCACGCCGAACGCTTGCGCTTGCTCGACGCCGGGGCGGATGTCGTCGTCGCCGGTCAAGAGCACGGCGTCGGCCAGCGCGCGATTCTGCGCCAGTGTCACCAGGTCATCGACGATTAGCCCATCTACGCCTTGCTGGCCTTGAGCGGTCACCTGACCCAGCCGCAGCTTCAGGTTCGGTCGGTAAGCAAGTGCGACGTGTGCCGGGTTCGGCCCAGTCGAAGCGCCGTCGTACCAGTAGACGCGCAGCAGCGGCAGACCCGTCAGCTCTTTGACCAGTGCCGTCAGCAGGCTCAGCACGGCCTCGTGATCGAGGTGCAATTGCGAGCGAGCGAGCTTGTCGCCCGCGATCAACCGCGAGCCGGAAGCGAACAAGTAACCCGCGTCCACGAAAACCGCTGTTCTGTCCAAGCTGCCAGGCTCCTCTTCCGCGCGACATCGGCCGGCGAGAGCGCCGAGCGTAGCTCAGCGCGCTTGGTCGGGGCGATAATAAGGGTTGTCGCCGGCAGCGTCGAAGCTCGCCTCGGGCAGCGGTGCGCGAAACTCGCTGGCGTAGGCGCGTCGTGCCGCTTCGCGCGGCTCAGCCGGGGGGTGCTCCCTGCACGTAGTAGCTCGTTGGCAGCGGCTGCGGCTCGGGCACGAAACGCATTTCAGCTTCGACGACATGGGGCAATCCGCGCGCGCCCCGCCACCGTTCGCAAGCGCCACCTGCCGCCCGCACGGCGCTCAGAACGTGACGACCGGCATCGAACCAGCTCGTTCCGCCACGATACCGAGACTGTGAATACTCGTTCCCAGGTGCAACTCAGGCCGACCGCGCTCGTCCTTGGGCAGATGCCGGCAGTACTCCTCGAAGCACGACGAGCAGACCTCGAGATGTCCGCCCATCTCGAAGAAATGGCGAATGTACTCGGCGAGCGACTCCGAGAATCCTCGGGGGTTGATACCGTCGGCGCCGGTGGGCGTGCCGAGCCTGGCCGATTCGAGCGAAAGGAAAACGTGCACGGTCGTGCCGTTGGAGAGCGCCGCGAGCGCGACGCCGAACGCGATCGCCGCCTTGCGACCACCGTCTTCCAAGCTATCTGTCAGAACGACGAGCAACGAGCTGCTCATGCTTACCCAACGTCCGCAGCTGGCCCAGCTTTAGGCTCGGGAACCCGCGCTTAGAACAGGATCAGCTCGCCTTCGGCCAACTCGTTCGTTCCGCCCACGTAGGACAGCTCGGATTCCTTGAGCATGCCGTCCAGCGTGGCCACGACGTCGCCGCGCCGCGTGCGTGCGCGATAGGTACGCAAGCTCGCCGACCTGCCGAGCTGGGCCTCCAAGGCCTCTCTGCCGATCGAGCTTGGCAGACCGGGTTGCAGCCGCGCACCGTAGGGCAAGAGCCGATTCTTGAATCGCCCCATCAACTGATTGACGAGCTCGCGAGCCCAATCGGCGTGTCGCCCGTGGAGCGAGACGTCGCGCTGCATCAAGTCGAAGACCTCGGTCGGTAGCGACAAACTCAACTTGCCAGTCGCGCCGGCGCATTTGCCGTCGCTGCTCGTCGTAAAGCCGATCACGGCTGACAGCTCCGGGTAACGCTCGGGCTCGCCGCGCGCATCGCGGGGCAACGGCGCGACAGCAACACCGTAAGCCTGGAACAACTCGACGAGCGACCCTTGCAGCAGCGCGTCGACGATGCCGCGCAGGCTTGAGGATGACGGAGACAACTGGTTTCGACTCGTGGACACTGGGGCGGCTCGTTCGGTACCCCGTGCGCGTCACAATTGCAGCAGGAGTTTGGCAAGACGGGCAGCAACCCGAGTCGCACGCAGCTTTGCCTACACGGGTCGCGCTCGAAATTGCCGCGTTTTAAGGACTTTCTCGGCCGCCTCGGTCGGTCCGCGACACAATCCGCCGTCAGCGATTGTGACATTTTGATGAAAATGTCCCCCGTTTCGTGACTTAGGTGAACCTTGGGTGACACTCTTGCGTCAGGAGTCAGTCAAAATGGCCAACGCAAGCTTGGGAACGGTCGCAATCTCGATGACGCTTTGGCTGGCGGATTGGGGTGCAGGGCATGCCCAGGCCGCCAAGACCCCGACCGACGCCGCCCCCGTTGCCGCCGCGGCCGCCGCCAAGAAGGCGTGTCACGCCGGTATGCAAGCGCCGGCCGACGAATCCGATCTCGAAGTCGTGGTTTGCGCGCAGCCATTGCCGCGCTGAGCAACGCCCAGCGCCGCGGTTAGCAGGACGCGCGGCCTGATCATTCATCGCATCTTGCCCGAGCGAGCGGGGACAACAGGAAGGCGGCTCGTCATTGGTCTCATTGACGATCTCACGGTACGAGCAATGACTAACGCAACGCGGCCAGCGCTGACGCCGCGGCCGAAACCGTGATCGGCTGAGCGGGCTTGAGCTCGGGCGCGAACAGCGCAACGCGTAGTTCTTCGAGCGCGAAGTGCAGGCGGCGCACGCCAGTTTGGTCGCGCACGATCGCGCGCTTGGCCATGAAGCTTTGCCAGACCGGCGCGAACGGCTCGGCCTTGCTGGCGTCTTTGCGCGGGTCGTTGATCGCGCGAGTGAGCCGCGCCTGAGCGGCCCGCAAGTAGCGGGGAAAATGCTCGAGCCGCTCTACCTCGACGTGCTGCAGCGTGTCGAGTGCGAACAGCTGCTCGAGCTGCGCCTTGATGTCGGCGACCGCCGCGGTGCCGCTCGGCTGTTTGGCCGCGCCTTCCAAGGCGCGCAGCGTCTTGTCCAACTCGCCCGACGTGTTGGCGATCGCGCGTGTAATCAGCTCGAAAACCGGAGTGAGCCGCGGCAAGCCAGCCGCCAAAAGCCGATCGAACGCCGCTTTCGAGCGCGGCAGCTCGGCGTCGTCGAACAACCCAAACGCCTCGCTGACGACGCGCGTCAGCACGAGCTCGCGGAATGCTTCGGTCTCGGCGCGCGGCGGGGGCAAGCCCGGTCGACGCGCGAACGGCGGCGGCACCCGCTTGCCGAGCGCGACGAGTTGGCTCTTGCCGGCAAGCTGCAGCAGCCGTCGCACGCCGCCCTGGTGCGCGGCATCGGCCGCGGCCTGCGCCTCGAACAGCCGCAGTGCGACCGACGTCTGGCAGTCGACCAGCGCCGGGTACGACCGCAGCTCGGCCCCCAGCACCGTGCGCGTGACGAAGCTGGGCAGATCACCGAAGTCCCAAACCGTGAGCTCCGAACGCTCCCATTCAGGGGAAGCCGGCGCGCGTCGCACCGCATCGCGTGCGCTCGCCGTGTGCTGCTCCAGCAACGCCACGACGTCACGACTCTGAGCGATCAGCTGACCACGCTCGCCGACTACCCGGCAATTGAAGCGCAAGTAGGCCGGTATCGCGTCAGGGCGAAAGGCTTCCGCCGGGACGTCTACGCCGGTCAGCACGAACACGGCTTGGCTCAGCGCCTCGCCCAGTGGCTGCTCGCGACCGAGGACCTGTTGCGCAACCTTGCGCGCAAGCTCGGGTATCGAACCCAGCTCGCGCCGCAGCGCGCGCGGCAACTCGTCGAGCAGCGCCCTGATCTTGCGCTCGTGCCAAGCCGGAATCGTTCCGTCGAGCTCGCCTTGGCCGAGCTGCGGCAAGAACGCCAGCGGCACCGTCAGCGTGACGCCGTCGTCGTCCGCCGACGGATCGAACCGATAGCTCGCAGCCAGCGCCACGCCGTGAAACGTCAAGCTGTCAGGGTAGTGTTCGGGCAGCAGCTGTTGGTCTGCCGCAACCACGTCCGATAGCGACAGCCGCAACAGATCGCTATCGCTCGCCTCCGCGGTTTCACGCCAGTCCTCGAACGTCTTGCCGTTGACGACCGTGTCCGGCACGCGCCGATCGAAGAACGAGAGCAATAGCTCTTCGTCGGCCAGCATGTCGCTCTGGCGGGCCTTGTCGCGAAGCCGCGCGACTTCTTCCAGCAACTGCTTGTTCTTGGCCTGGAAGCCGCCGCGGCTCTTGTACTCGCCGCGCACCAGCGCATGCTCGATGAACATCAAGCGCGCGCGGCTCGGCGCAAGTGTCGCGTAGTCGACGCTGTGGTCGCGCAACACCGGCAGCCCGAACAGCGTTGCATGCTCGCGCACCGAGGCGCGCGCGGACTTTTCCGACCAGTGCGGGTCGGAGTAGCTACGCTTCAACAGGTGCCCGCCGACCTTGTCCAACCACTCCGGTTCGATCTTGGCGGCGGTACGCGCGAACAGCTGGCTAGTTTCGACCAGCTCGAACACCATCACCCAGGCGGGCGGCTTCTTGGCCAAGCCCGACGACGGATGCAGCATGAACTTGGTCTGCCGCGCGCCCAGATACACGCGGTGCTCGGCGCTCCACTGACCGATCCGCGACAACAAGCCGGTCATCAGCGCTAAGTGAATCGCGGCGCCGTACTCGCCGGCTGCAGCTGGCGCTTTCGGGCCACGCACCGTGCTAGACGCGCGACCCTCGGTACCGATACGCAGCTCCTTTACGGTGTCCTCGAGCTGGCGGTGCACCTCACGCCACTCGCGAATGCGCAAAAACGACAGAAAATTCTCTTTGCACGCGCGGCGCAGCTGCGAAGTTCCGCGGCTGTCTTGCTCGCGCACGAACGCCCATAGCTTGAGGATGCCGGAAAAGTCTGAGCGCTCATCGCGGAAGCGTTGCTGCAGCTGGTCGGCCTTCTGCTCCAGCCCGCGCGGTCGCTCGCGCGGATCCTGAATGTTGAGCCCAGCCGCCAGCACCAAGATGTCCGCCAGGCAGCCGTGCTCGGCGCCGGCCAAGATCATCCGCGCGATCCGCGGATCGACCGGAAACCGCGCCAATTGCCGACCGAGCGGCGTCAACGCTCGCTCGTCATCGAGCGCGCTCAGCTCTTGCAGTACGCGGTAGCCCTCGCTGATCGAGCGCGAGTGCGGCGGATCCAGGAACGAAAAATCTTCGACCTCGCCCAAGCCGAGCGACTTCATCCGCAAGATGACGCCGGCCAAGCCGGTGCGCTTTATCTCCGGATCGGTGAACGCCGGCCGCGACGCGAAGCTCTGCTCGTCGTACAAGCGCACGCAGATGCCGTCGCGCACGCGGCCGCAGCGGCCCTTGCGTTGGTCGGCGCTGGCCTGCGAAATGGCTTCGACCTGCAAGCGCGTCGTGCCGGTGCGCGGGTCGTACCGCGACAGCCGCGCCACACCCGTGTCGACGACGTACACGATGCCCGGAATCGTCAGCGACGTTTCGGCGACGTTGGTGGCCAGGATCACGCGGCGCCCGGAAATGGTGGCAAATACCTTGGCTTGCTCGGCCGCCGACAGCCGCGAATACAACGGCTGAATCGTGGTGTGGCGCAGCTTGCGCGCGAGCAGGGCCTGCTCGGTCTCGCGGATCTCGCGCTCGCCGGGCAGAAACACCAAGATGTCGCCGCGCGGGTCGAGTGACGTGACGTTTTCGACCGCATCCGCCACGGCGTCAGGCAAGTCCACGTCGTCGGCTGGCGGCTCGTACAGCACCTCGACTGGAAACGTGCGGCCCTCGACCTGAATCACCGGCGCGCCGCCGAAGAACTCCGAGAACCGATCAGCTTCGATCGTCGCCGAGCTGACGATGACTTTCAGATCCGGACGGTCGGGCAAGATGCGCTTCAGCCAACCGAGTACGAAATCGATCGTCAAGCTGCGCTCGTGCGCTTCGTCGATGATCAGCGTGTCGTACTTGGAAAGCGTGCGGTCGCCCTGGATCTCGGCCAGCAGAATGCCGTCGGTCATGAACTTGACCCACGTGTTGCGACAAGTTCGATCCTCGAAACGGATCTGGTAGCCGACCTCTTGGCCCAGCTCGCACTCCAGCTCTTTGGCGACGCGCGCCGCGACGCTGGTCGCCGCAATGCGGCGGGGCTGCGTCACGCCGATCTGCTTTTTGCCGCCGCGCCCCATCTCGAGCGCGATCTTGGGCAGCTGCGTCGTCTTGCCGGACCCGGTCGCGCCAACCACGATCGCCACCTGGTGTCGCTCGAGCGCCGCCACGATGTCGCCGACGCGCGCCGAGATCGGTAGCTCCGGCGGAAACCGGATCCGCGACCGCTGTTTGGTCGGGGGTGCTGGGGTCAGGTCGGGCACGGCGGCCGTGCTTTAGCACGCCGTCAGCGCAGCGGAATCTTCAGCTTTTAAGCATGAAATCCAGCGGCAATGCGGTGTCGATCGCTGGGTCGAACTTGCCGACATATTCGGACTCGGGAATGCCCATCGCCTTGGCAACCGTGCGCCAAATCGAGCCGCTCGGGGTGCGCTTGCTCTTGTCGCCCCAGTTCGTGACGGGGGCCAGCAGCTCGCCGGTGGCTGGCTCCGGCGCGCGGAACGCGTATTCGTGGCCGCCGGTCGGCAAGTCCTTCGTGATCGTGATGTCGCCGTAGTAGCCGCCGCGGACTTTGCCGCCAGCGAGCAGGATCGTGCCCTTACCGTCGTTGCTGAACGAGTTGGCGGCGGGGCGGCGGCTGCCGTCGAGCGTGTAGATCGCGATTAGCGTGCGATCGTAGAGGCCAGCCGCCTTCAAGTCTTCGATCAAGCGCGCCAGCGGTCGCGCCGCTTGCTGCGCGTAGGTACGCTGCACCGACTCGGGGCGCGAGCCGTCACCCACGACATCCATGAAGTCGAACTCGAGCGCAATGCTGCTGACGCGACCGGCGCGGAACAGCTTCGACGAATAAGCGAACTGTTCCCAGATTTGCGCCTTGGAAAAGACGGCGCTAGTGCGATCTTGAGTATCGTCCGTTGAGCAGTCGAAGACCTTGATGTTGCCTTCCGCGCATTTCTGGGGCGGCACACCGCTGCTCCACCGCGCGATTTCTTGCGGAGTGAGCGGCAGCTGCGTGACGTTGCGCGCGGCGAGCGCGCCGAAGCGATCGGTAAGATTATCGTAGCCGGGGCCGCTCGCCTTCCGATACGGTAGGTCGACGCGAGCCCGGATATCCTTGAGCAGTTGGCTCGCTTCGGGAGTCGCGTAGAATCCGTCCCCGTACTGTTCGAACAGCTCGGTTTTTAGCCGTAGCCGCGTCAGCTCGGCGTCGGGCAGCCCCGCGCCGTAATGATACACGGAGGAGCTGAATCGACTGATGCCCTTGAAGGCGAAGCCGTTGCTGACCCGAGCACCGAGCTTCTTTTGGTAGTAGTTGTGGAACGACGCTGGCGTGGGCGAATACGAGTAGAGTTTTTCGCTTCCGGGACCGTTGGCGCCTTCGACCGGCGCGTCGATCAAGTACATGGCGGGCCGTCCCGACACGCCACCGTCCATCAACCTCCCCGGTGAGCGCATGCCGTTGCCGCCCTCGTGACCGTGGATATTGCCGATGCCGGCCTCACCGGTGTCGAGCATCGCCACGCTGTCGATGTGCGGCGCTAGCTCGAGCGAGTCGTTCGTCAGAAATACGTTGTTTGGATAGGATTTCAGCTCGGATTGCGGGGCGAACATTGACAGCTCTTCGCCGTTCACCCCGACCGAACGGTTTGGATACTTCGCGATGCCGGGCGGCACCATCACGTGCATCAGATCCACCATGTCGCGAAAGTCGAACTCGAGAAACAGCGTCGCTGTCTCCATTTGCTGCGCGTATGCCTCGCTCACCGCCAGCTCACGCGCGGCAAAGCGCACGGCAGCCGGTACGAACGGCGCCGCCAGCGTCGCGCCGAGCAATTGGAGAAAACGCCGCCGCTGGCTCGGCGGTAGTGCACGCACACGGTCAGCTATCTGCTTCATGCCCCGTCCAAAACCTTACCCGAAGAGACTCATGTTATATACCAGTGCGAGCGGCATGCTGAATCGGGTCCTGGGGTCACCTTTCTTCGTCGTAGTCGCCCTGCTCGGCGCGGCGGCTTGCGGCAAGACCCACAAGACTGTCCCGAGCATGAACGCTGGCGGTACCGCGCAGGTCGATGCGTCCGGCGGCAGCGCCGGCGGCAGCGCCGCCACCGGCGGAGTCGGAGCTGAAGCCGGAACATCAGGCGCGCCCGCCGGCACCGGCGGCGCAGCGCTCGTCTGTCCCGGAACGGCGGTGACGTGCGTCGACGCCGGCACCGCGCAGTTCTGCGACCTCGACGGCTCACTCCAAACCGTCGTGTGCAAGGACGGCATGGCCACCGAAGGCTTTGTCTCGAGCGGTTGCACCGCGGACGCACCCAGCGCTCCGGGCAACGGCTGCACGGTCGACGCATTTCTCGACCCGGATTGTCAGGCCGGCACGCCGCCGTTCGCGGTTTGCGTCGGCGCCACGCGCGACGACTTGCTCGACATCTACGCCGCCTGCTTCACCGACCTGAACGGGGCCAACGACATCGTCAGCTGCTACCGCGACTACCTCGGCGTGCCCGGGCTTGTCGACTGCGAGGCTGCGCAAGCGGCCTGTTCGAAGCCGTAACGCTTGAAGCCCGCAGTGACCCGAAGCCGTAGTTACTGCTGATCTGCCTGGTGCGTAACCAGCTAGGTAGGCAGGAGTGCGCAGGTAACCGAGCTCACAACGATTAGAGGCCGCCAGCGGGCGGCCAGCCCTGAGGAAACCAGGCCAGGCCTACCTAGACACACCTCGAGCGCCGGTAGATTCAGTCGAGCCTGCAAGGCTGTGGCGTTTTCGCGCGCTTCTCTCCACGAAAAAGGAGGCATGGAATCCTAACCCACCTCACACTCACTAAGAGATGAGCCGCCCGTTGCCCGCGTCGTCGTTCGAGAACGTGCGGGGTCAGCAGAGGCGAAAGAGTGAAGGAGCCACGATGTCAGCTTCGAGGATGAGTGTCCTTCCACGCCGTACGGCGGCGTGGCTCGGACTGTTGGGTCCGGTCATGGCGGCGTGGCTTGGCGGTTGCTCGGCGGTTTCGGGGGACGGCCCCGGCGGCAACCCCAACGGCACCTCCGGCGGCAGTAGCAACGGCACTGCTGGTAACGGCAACACCACCGGTGGCGGCACCGTCGTCGTGCCGGTCTGCCCAGGCGTGAACCCGGGCGTTGCCGAGGTGCGTCGGCTGACGCGCTTCGAGTACAGCAACGTCGCGCGCGACCTACTCGGCGACACGACCGACCCAGGCGCCGGGTTGCCCAGCGAAACGATCGCCCGCACCGGTAACGTGTTCGGCAACGATGCCGATCTGCTGAGTGTCTCGAGCGAGCTGGCGAGCAAGTACAACACGGTCGCGGCGGATATCGCAGCGCGCGCCACCGCGACGCCGGCAGCGCTCACCAAGCTCAACGCCTGCGCCGGTGGCGCCACCCCAGACGACGCTTGCGCCAAGACGGTCATCGCGAGCATCGTTTCGAAGGCGTACCACCGGGCCGTGCCCGCGGCTGAGGTGGATAGCTTCTTTGGCTTGTTCACGGCCGTGAAAGCCAAGGCGACATTCGCATCCGGCATCGCCGCCGTGATCGAAGACGTGCTGCAAGCTCCCGAGTACCTGTACCGGATCGAGCTCGGTGCTCCAGCGGCGGATCATCCCGAGCTACGCCGCCCGACAGCGGACGAAATGGCCGCGCGCCTCTCGTTCATGTTCTGGGGCACGATTCCGGACGACGCGCTGCGCATGGCAGCCATGAAAGGCGACCTGGCCACGCCAGCGGGCGTGAAGGCCCAAGCCCAACGCTTGGTCGACGCACCCCAAGCGCGACCAGTCGTGCGCTTCTTCTTCGACAACCTGCTGCCAATCAGCGGGCTGACCAACCTGGCGCGCGACAAGGCCAAATTCCCGGTCTACACGCAGCCGTTCGCGGCCGCGCTCCGCGAAGAGACGCAGACGTTCCTCGAGCATCAAATCTTCGATGCTGACAGCCCCGGCACGTGGGCGTCGGCGCTCACGGCGCCGTACACGTACGTCAACGATCAGCTAGCGGCCTTCTACGGCATGCCTGGCGTCACCGGCCCGGAGTTCCGCAAGGTGAACCTGCCGGATCCGACCAAGCGCCTTGGCCTGCTCACGCAGGGCGGCATCCTGACCGGCACCATCACCTCGAACGAGAGCAACCCTGTTTTGCGCGGCTCGTTCATCATCAACAAGATGATGTGCTCGAACATCGCCCTGCCGACCGATCCGGCGATCTTGGCGCAGGTCAAGATCCCCGAGGGCGTCTCGGGCCCGACGGCGCGTGATCGCTTCACCAAGCACCGCGCGCAAGCCATCTGCGCCGGCTGTCACGCGCTAATCGACCCGGCCGGCTTCGCGCTCGAAAACTACGATCCAATCGGCCAGTGGCGCGATAAAGAGAACGACGTGATGATCGACGCTACTGGCAACGTGCCCGGCGGCATGCCGATCAACGGCCCAGTCGAGCTGGTGAAATCGCTAGCCGCTACCGACGCTGCCCGCGATTGCTTCGCGCAGCACTGGCAGGAGTTCGGTTACGGCAAGACGCTCAACGCCAGCGACGACTGTACGAACAAGGCGCTCAGCAACGCCTTCAAAGCCAGCGGCGGCAACATCAAACAACTTTTGGTCGCTCTCACCCAGACCGACTCCTTCCTCTACTTGCCCGCAAAGGACTGATCCAAGTCATGGCAAACTTTCGTTTGAATCGCCGCGCCGTACTCCGAGGAGCCGGAACGGTCGCGATCGCGCTCCCGTATCTCGAGATCATGGGGGGCACACCGGCGCGCGCCCAAGCCGCCGGCAACCCGGCCAAGCGCTTCCTGGGGGTGTACACGCCGGGCGGTACCGTCGTCGACGACGGCAAGGGCGTGAACAAGTGGCGGCCAACCGGCACAGAGACCGCGCCGATCCTGAGCCCAATCTTGGCGCCGTTGAAGCCGATGATGGACAAGAAGAAGCTGCTGATTATCGACGGCCTCGACATGTTGAGCAAGAAGGGCGAGCAGCACCAGGCCGGGATCATCGCGTGGATGACCGGCAACGCCCAGCTCGACGCGCCGCCCAATGGCGGCCTACCCGGCACCAACTCGTACGCCACGACTCCGTCGCTCGATCAAACCCTAGCGACCAAGATCTCGGCCGGTCAAAAGAAGATTGCCAGCTTGCAGATGGCGGTGCGCTGGGGAACCGGCAAGGCGCACGGCTTGCTCTCGCCGATCAGCTGCGCGAACTTCGAGGACAACATCAAGGCCAGCCCAATCGCGCCGCGCCTCGACCCCGTGCAGATATTCAAGGACCTGTTTGGCAGCCTGATGCCGACGACGGATCCTGCTGCCGCGGCGGCGGTCGAGCGCAAGAAATCGATCCTGGACCACGTGCTGGGCCAATACTCGTCGCTGGTGCCGCGCCTCGGCACGCACGACCGCGCGGTGCTGCAGCAGCACCTCGACAAGGTGCGCGAGCTGGAGATGAGTTTGTCGGCGGTCGCAAATGGCTCGGCCGCCTGCAAGGTTCCGACGATGGTCGACACGGCCGGTTACAATCCGGGCACCGCCATGTGCGGCGCCGATTGCGGCGCCGTGGGCGCCGACACGGGCGCGAACAAGGACATCGCCACGGACAGCAAGATCCCGCTCGTTGGCACCTACATGATGGACATGATGGTGATGGCACTAGCGTGTGATTTGACCGGCGTCGGCACGTTCCAATGGACCGACACCGAGGCCAAGCACACGTTCCCGTGGCTGAACCTAACCGAGCACCACCATTTCTACCAGCACGACGGTGGCTTCAAAGCCCCCGAGTGCGAGAAGATCTGCACCTGGTACTCCGAGATGCACCTGCACCTGTTGCAACAGATGGACGGCGTCGTGATGGGCGCAGACGGCCACACCTTGCTCGACGAAAGCGTGGTGTTCTTCGGTTCCGAGCTGGCCCAGCCGCCAACCCACAGCAACCTCGACATGCCGTTCATGCTGGCCGGTGGCGGCGGTGGCCTGCGTGGCGGCCGCTGGCTCCGTTACACGCACAAGACGAAATACGACGGTTCGGACCCAGATGTGCTCTCGCACAACAACTTGTTGGTCTCGATCTTGAACCTGTTCGGCGATGCGCGTCAGACTTACGGCAACCCGAAGTTCTGCTCCGGACCGCTCGCGAACATCACCTGAGCTCGCGCATCACCTCAGGCCTCGCTGCCGCCTCAACGCGGCAGCGAGCCGAGCACGCTCAGCTGAATGTCGCACAGGTCGACGGCGGTCAGCCGTTGGCCATCGACGGTCGCCAGCTCAAAGCGGTCACGTGCCCGCCCCGCGTCGGTCGCGATCTGGCAAGTGAGGATGCGCACGCCTTGGGCGAACAGCGCGCTGGTGATGGCGTGCAGCAGACCCTGCGAATCGGGAGCCTCGACCAGCAGCACGTACTCGTCGCGACGCAGCGCCTCGAGCTCGAAGTAGGCGCGCGCTGCAGGGACGCTGCGGACCGGCGCCGCGCTGGGGCGTGCGCTAGCGCGAATATCTTCGGAGATCAGCTCGTTGAGCGTCTGCAGAAACGACTCCAGCTCGGACGCTTCGATGCGCTCGCTCGCGACGCCGCGCGCGCTGCGATGCAGCTCCAAAAAGGCGATGCGCTCGGTGGCGTCGCCCGCACAGCGGCGGCCGTAGGCCTGCGCGCTTTGAACGCCGAAGCCCTGCACGAGCAGCGCGTCGGTGACCAACGCGAGCAGCCCCGGACGATTGTCAGCCACCACGCACACCAGCGAGCCGCCGCCAGCCCGACACAGCTCGGCGTGCGCCAGCGCCGTCCCGCGGCGCGCCACGATTCGTTCGTGCTCCGCCACCTCGGCCGCGCCAAACGCGCGCCTGTAAGCAGTAGGCATCGAAGCGAGAAAGTCAGTCATGCATTCTCCAAGCCGATTCGGCGTAGATGCGACCTCGCTCGATTGCAATGCCAGAGAGTCTCGGGCCTGGGGAACCGGCACGGCAGGGGCGAGAGCCACGAGCGGCGGCACCCCGGCGATCGAGCCTGACGACACGCCCCGTGGCGGCGGCAAGCTGGCGGTCGACCAAAAACCCCAAGCCCTGAAGGCTCCGCCGTCCGCAGCGTGATTTGGAGCGCGGGTTGGCGGCTTGAGCTACGGCAGCGGCGCCAGGTAAACCGGCGCCCGGCGGACCTTCACGGCGTTGATCGTCGCCGTCAACTCGTCGGCTTTGTCGCGCAGGCACGCGAAGCAATCTTCGGTCTTTTTTGCGCCGCAGCCGCGCTTGCCGCTCAGCTTCGTGAGCAGGTGCAGCGCGCGGCGGTCGCCGTCTTTGAGCGCCTTGGGCAGCGCCGTCTGGTACTGCTCGCAGCGTTCGGCCACGCGCAGCTCGAGCGCCACCGCAAGCGCAGGCGACGCCTTCGGCCGCACGTCGGTGCTGTACACCAGCGTGCGCGCCAGCTCGGTCGTGTCGGTGCGCTGCGACGTTCCGGTCCACACCTCGTACAACAGATCCGCGCCGATCGGCGCTTCGAGCGTGGCCATCGCCGCCAACGCGTCACGCGCGGTCTCGGTGTCGCTCGCGAGCCGCAGCAGCTCGCCCTGCACGGACTTATCGCGGCCGAGCGCAGGCGTGCCTTCGACCTTTTGCCGCAGCGCCCTGGCTGCGTCGCGCTCCGTGTTGGCGCGGCTCTCGGCCAAGCTCAGCAGCTCACGCGAGCTGAGCGACTCGGGTGATTTGCCCGCCAGGCTCGCCAGCGCACCCGCCGCCAGCTTGTCGGTCTTGGGTGGCGCGGCATCGGCGGCGGGCGCGGCCGGGTCGGGGGCGGGCGCGCCCGTGAGCGACGCCAGGCTTTGCGTCGTGGATTTCGCGCTCGAGCCGCTGAGCAGCGAGCCGACGAGCACCAGCAACAATGCCGCGGCCGCGAACGCCGGCACCACCACCATCCACAGGGCGACCTCGGTTCCCCGAACGCGCGTCGGGAGCTTGAGCATCGCGACGACCCACGCCACGACACCCCCGCGCTCGGTGAAAGCCGACGGCGCCTCGGAGACGCCCGACGCTTCGGGCATGGCGCGCGGCGGGCGGCTCGGTAGAGCCATCCGTGGCAAGGGGGGCGGCTCAATGTCGGCTACCGACGTGCCGGAGCGTACGAACACCGGGCTGCGCGGCCCGTCCGTGGAACCGTCGAGCTTGGGCGGCGCAACGCCGAGCAACGTTCGATCCGCTGGGCTCGACAACTCACGCGGAGAAGGATCACGCTCTGACATTGCGCGACTAGAGTACCACGCTCACTTCAGGCTGTACCCAACGCCGCAACAGAAGCTTCTGCAATGATGCTGCGAAGTGGCAGCCCCGCTGTCACGTGACGCGGCATGCCGGCTGCTTTTGGCGGCGCATGCCAACGGTCACTTCTTTGGGGATGGCTCGAACACGATGTCGGCATCGCTCATGCTGAGCGTTTTCTCGACGGTGGGCGGGGCTGAGGGCTTTCTCGGCGGCGGGCCGGCGGGCATCAGGTCCTCATCGCCGAGCTCGAGCGTGGTTTCGGGCACGGCTTCATCCGTAGGCGTCACAGTTCGAAAAACGCTGCGGGCTAGGGCTTCGCGCGCGAATGACGGCTCGTTCGAGGTCATCGCCGAGTCCGCGGGCTCGACGGGCGGAGCGGGCTGGCTGCCCCGAACGAGCTTTTGCACTGCGCCTTTGGCGGCCGCCCATAGCGACTCGCGGTTGCCAAGGCTCGGTAGCTCGAGCTGGAACACCGCCAGGAAGGCGCCCCACAGCGCGCGCACGTTGGCGAAGCGCTGTTCGCGGTCGATCGCCAA
>JBBSAB010000081.1:0-37037 GCA_038252755.1 Polyangiales bacterium
CGGCAATTTGAGAGAGCCAGGGCGCGTGTGGTCGCCCAGCAGATCTTCGAGCGTGTTGTCGTACTCGGTGCGAGTGAGACGCCGTAGTGCCGACGAGTCGGATAGCTGTACGGCTGAGGCATCGACTACCCCCGATGTGGTGAAGGGTACTCCGCCCGTCCCGCTGTTTGGGATCGCGGGAAGCGAGCCGTTTGAACCAGTGTCGGGGCCGCTGCCGCCAATCCGCCCATTGCAGCCCTGGCTGAGGGCAAAGACAAGGAGCAGCGGGGCCATCGCGACTCCAGGGCGCCGGTCCGTTGGGGGCATGCCCAGCTCAGACGTAACCCGACGGAGTGATGGCTCAGAAATGTGAGTTGCTGACCGCCCGCCGTTGAGAGGCGAAAAGTTGCATGCGGCGCGACGTGGGAGTGAGGCATTGCGAACCATCGCTACTGCACCCCCGGACCATGGATCGCGATCTCTTTCACGTCCCAAGTGTTGCTTTCGAGCGGCGCCCACTTCACGTACCTCGTCGTGGTGGTCGCAAATAAGCGATCGGACCAAACGTCTTCGGTCTCCTTGAATGGCGGATGAACTTCGAGGATCTTCGTGAAGGTTTGCCCGTCGAGACTTACGGACGCCTGCCAGTTCTGAAACGGAGAGTGGTGGTTGGAGACGAGGCGCATGCGGTTGATCGGCATCGGCTCACCCAGATCGACCGTGATGTAACCTCCGGCGGGAGCGCCGGTACTCGTCCAGCTTTGTCCGTCAGTGACACAGTTGGGTCCCATCACGTGGAACGGCGCGTCGCCACATTCTGGGGCTCCGCGCTCGGTCGTGACCTCTTTGTAGAGAGCGAGATTTCGCGTCGTCGAGTGACGATTGTAGACCTCGACCTCCGAATAGCGTCCGCCCTGAAAGTCCCACTTGATGTACCTCGTCGTCAGCGTCTTAGGCAGGTCGAGCTCGTACGGGTATTCGTTCTGATATTCTTCCGGTTCTCGGCCCTTGGATACCTCCGTCCAATTCTGCGCATCGTCCGAAACGGAGATCGGCGCGGGCACATTGCCGGCGAACACATTCGGCCGGAACCAAACGAGCTGGTCCACCTCGGTTGGCGCCCCGAGGTCCACGTAGAAGCTCGCTCCGTCGACTGCCGTCGAGTACTTGCCGTCGACCAAAGCCGACATTTCCGGAGGTCCAACCACGCGCTTGTTGAGAGCTAGGTTGAGCGGGAGCCCGTCGATAGGTTGCATGGTGGCCGCGCCAGCCGCACCTGCACCGCCAAGCATACCCCCAGCGCCGGCACCTCCATTCACAGCTGCGCTGCCGCTCACCGCTGCGCTGCCGCTCACCGCTGAGCTGCCGCTCACCGCTGAGCTGCCACCAATGCTCGCGTTGCCGGCTAAGCCGACGCCCCCGATGCCCTGAGGAGCGCCGGCGCCGCTAGTCACTGTCGCACCGCTAGAAGCTCCGGAGCTGGCGGCGCCAGGCGCGCCGACCGTTGCCTTGTCGCCACCGCAAGCGACGACCAGGCACCAACCCACAAGCCAGACTGCCCGACCCGACTTGGCGACGTATCTCATGATCAGGACCTTTCGAAGCGCTCGGAGGAGCACACGACACGCGATAGCGCGCCACTTGAGCCAAGCAACGCGCTGTCACTCAAACGGATCAAAAAAATGATCGGCGGAGAATCGGTGTTACCGATCGTAACCCAAACTCAGAATTTCAAAATTTGTTGAGCTACGAGCGAGTGAGTCACCGACATAGGCTTCATGCGTGAACAACCTCGCCGACATGAGCTCCCAATCACGACTCGACGCTCCCGGACCTTGAGCAGGCGATTCTGGGTGCCGCTGTCGTTCCTGTTGTCTCCGGCATTCGTGCTCAGCAGCTGCGGGCAGAGCAAGCAGTCAGTGCCCGCCGTTGCTTCCGGGGGCGCAAGCGTCAGCGGCGCGGGCACCGGAGGCAGCGGGGGCAGCATACCTGCGGGTGTAGCGGGCACGTCGAACCCAATCGGCGGATCACCCAGCGCCACTGGGACGAGTGGTAGCGGTGGCACCGCTAGCTCGCCTGCCGTCGCGGGCTCGGCTGGCACCGGTGGGAGTGGCGGCTCGGGTGGCATGAGTCCAGTGCGGCCGAGTTTTTCAGGCGACTACCGGTCGTGCGGCAGCGCGGCCCCCGACCTAGCGCTCGTCGAGGTGGTCGGAGGACTGACCGATCCAACCTTCGTGACCTCCGACCCCAACGACGCCTCGCGCTTGTTCGTCCTGGAGCAGGGCGGAGCGGTCAACTTGGTGGTGAACGGTACGAAAAAGACGATCGCGACGGTGCAGGTAAACAACCCACCGTCGCGCGACGGGCGGCAGGAACGGGGGCTGATGAGCATGGCCTTTCACCCGCGCTTCGGCGTCGGTGGAGAAAAGCGCGTCTACCTGTCGTACACCGATGGCGACGGGCAAAACGGCGCGACGACTCACTCGAGCCTGAACGTGGCCGAGTTCGTGCTCGACGGTGACACCCTGGACGTAGCGAACCCCAAGCCCTTTCTCAGCGTCCAGCACCCCAACGGCGCCAATCGACACTTCGGCTCGATGATCGCTTTCGGGCCTGACGGGTACCTGTACTTGAGCTCGGGCGACGGCGAGGGCAACGACGGGCCCAAATACGGCCAAGACAAGACCGCCGTCCTTTCCGCCATGCTGCGCGTCGACGTCGAGAATCCACAGACGCCGCCGCCCGGCAATATTCAAGATGGCGATCCGCGCGTCTTGCACAAGGGTTTCCGAAACCCCTGGCGATTCAGCTTCGATATCGGTAACGGCGACCTATTCATCGGTGACGTCGGCGCCAACAACGAGGAAGTCAACTACGTCAAGACCGGCACGGGTCCGAGCAACTTCCATTGGCCAGCCGACAACCAAGAGGGTGCGCTGTTCGCGTATTCGACCGTGAAGGGGAACGGCGAGCGCGGCGCGGTGGTGGGCGGCTACGTCTACCGTGGCAATGAGATGAAGGATATGCAGGGCCGCTACGTGTTCGGCGATTTTGATCGCGGCGACATCTTCGCGCTCACCTACGACGGCACGAAGGTCTGCGACCAGCGCACCGTTTGGGACGGGCCCAAAGGTGCCCCGGTTGCTTTCGGACAGGACGCGAAGGGTGAGCTGTTGGTGCTGAGCTATAGCTCGGGTAGCGGACCCGACAGTTTGTATAGGCTTCGACAGAAGTAGAGCCCGCCCATGTCCCTGGCAGCCTGCTTTCACAACCGAGTTGGAGTCGCGTTTGCGCTAGCCGCTAGCACGCTCATCGCGTGCTCAGGTACGGAACCTATGCCTGCTCCCGTCGTCCTGACCGGTACCGGTGCTGGCAGCCCGAGCGTGGGCGGCGTGGGGCCAGGCGCGGGAGGCGCTGTGGATATGGCGGCTCTGGCAGGCGCAGCAGGAACACTGAGCCCACCGAACCATGGCGGTTCCATGGCCGCTGGCGGCGCAGCCGGCGCCCCCGAGCCGCCGCTTGGCTTAACCGACTACCCGCCGCTTCTCTCCACGACGGGCCTGTACGCCGACATCGTCACGGGGACGCTGGCTGCGGGAGTCCGTTTTTTCTCACCGCAGTTTGCCCTCTGGTCGGATGGGTCGACGAAATCGCGCTGGCTGTACCTGCCGCCTGGTACCCAGATTGACACGAGCGACATGGACAATTGGGTCTTTCCGGTTGGCACGAAGTTTTGGAAGGAGTTCCGGAGTGATCGCCTCGCGGACGGCACGAGAGCTCCAGACGCGATCCGCGTCGAAACGCGCCTGCTGTGGAAGTTTGGTGACGGCCGCTTCGATTGGGCGAGTGTCGCCTACGTTTGGAGCGAAGCCCAAACGGAAGCACTAGCGACGCCAGACGGCTCGAACAACGCCCTGGGCACGCTGCACGACGTACCAAGCCGCCAAGCCTGCGATTCCTGTCACACGAACAAGCGCGAGCGACAGGTCGGGCCCGGGGCGGTTCAGTTGAGTCATGCTGGGGCAGGCTTGACGCTCGACAGCTTGATCGCCGAAGGGCTACTGAGCGTGCCACCCGTCGCACCGATCGTGGTGCCGGGCGACGAGACGGATCGTGCGGCGCTCGGTTATTTGCACGCCAACTGCGGGCACTGCCACCGCGCGGGCAGCGTGGCTGGCGAGCGGCACGACGTGCGGACTTGGCTCACCATCGATTCGCTAACGAGCGTCGAGACGACCGACACGTTTCGCTACTACGTGAACCGACTGACGGATGTTCCAGAATCGCAGCTCCAGTATCGCATCTTGGGGGGCAGCCCCGATCAGAGCGAGCTGATTCGGCGCATGCAGCTGCGCGGTGATCCGGCGCAAATGCCGCCTGGCGGCACCGAACTCGTCGACGAAGCCGGGGTGCAGCTACTCCGAACGTGGATCGCGCGACTGCCGAGCCATTGAGCGGGCGCCGGGAACCTAGCCGAGGCTCGTTGCGCGCAGGCGTCGTGTGCGACGAACGACCGCACCGAATACGATTGCGCCCATCAACAGCGCCAAGCGCGCGGACAAAAGGGTACCTGTGCAGCGTGGGCCCGACGCCGTGCAGCTGCCTTGACTCGTGGGCGCGGCTTGGCCTGTGGTCTCGCTCGCGCGGGTGCCACCAATCGTCGTGAGCCCCCCGCCGCCCGGCGCAATATCGGCGTCACCGGTTCCCATTGTCGGCCCGCCTCCCGCTGCGGATCCCCCTGCGACGAGAGCGGGGCCGCCGCCGCCGCCGCCGCCCGCCCCGGCAACGCCCACGCCCACGCCACCGCCACCGCCACCGACACCGACACCTGCAGTGCTCGGCGCCGTCGGAACGACCCCATCACCTGGAGCCGAGTTGCTGAGCGTGATGTCTGCACATTGCCACATGAATGATTCTGGCGTGTGAGCGGCCATGAATTGCAAGAGTTGCAGTGTGCATCGTTCACATTCGAAGCTAGGCAGTGTCACCTCTTGCTCGTACTCGTGGTAATCCTCGATGTCGGCGGCGCGGTGTTCGTGAATGCCATCCATCAAAATTGGCGTACCCGACTGAACCGGCGCCGAATCCCCACCATCGATCAGCGGCGGATCCTCCAGCTCTGAAGGGTCTTTTGCCACGGCGATCCGATAGTGGCCATCGTGCCGCCAGGCTTCGACCCACTTGACCACGACTTTCGCCCCCGGTTTGAACGTGGTCACCGCGTTGGTCTTCAACTTGCTGCCACCGCAGGGGCCGTGGCCGTATTCAGCGCCCAAGTCCTTGATGTCGAGCGGCAGGCCCTGGTCGTTTTGCGGCGCATTCACCGGCGGATAGAGCAGCTTCATATGTGCACTGGCCGGCACTGCGGCCAGTAGCCACGACCCCAGGAGCCATGCGGAGGAAGTGCACTTGGTAGCGAATGTCATGCCCGGGACCTTTCAAACCAGCGAGTAGACCAACTCTGCTGAGACGCGACGGCGAGAGGACGCCGTACTAGCTAGGCGGGAGCATACTGCGCAAACGGATCAAAAAACCTATTGCGACAACTCGTCATAACTATTTACAAGCCTGGCTCCACAATCTGAAGATTGGGTGAGCTACTGACGCGTTGTCTAACGACATAGCCTTCATGCCTGCCCCACCTCGCCGCCGCGTGGATAGCAACCTCCTTCGTGGCGAGTGCCGCACACCATTGAAGCTAGCTGCCGCGATGACGCTGCTGTCGCTGCTCGGCATCGCCAACGTTGCTCACGCCGAGCAGGTCGTTCAAGTCCCGCTTGCCGATGGTGTCCTCACGGCCCGTTCCGTCACCACGCTCACGCAAGGCAAAGTGGTGCCCTGGACGGTGGGAATCGACCAGGGCGGGACGAATCCGCTCTCAGCGGGATACATGACGGCGGCCGCGTCGGCGTTCCAAAACGGACAGGACGGCACCAAGGCCTTGCCAGACGATGGAAAATTTCCCAGCGACGCGCGCCATCCCGAGGTGGTGCTGCACTTCGCCAACGACGCCGATCCAGCGAGCCAACAAACGCGTTTCGTTGCTGGCGCCGGCAGCTTCACGATTCCAATCCCCTCAGCCAGCTACAGCAAGCTGTTCGTCTTTCTGACCAGCGCTGAAGGCGCCTCTGCTCTCAAGTTCACACTGACCTATGCCGACGGGTCCGCAGACGTGAGCGTAAGCTTGCCTGACTACGTTGAGAACATTCCCGCCAATGATCCAGTCCTCTTCAACCTGGCAAGCGATCTTGCCAAGTGGCGAAAGCAAGGCGGAGTGCAGGAGCACGGCGGCCACAATCTTTCCGGCGTGGAGCTGGTGCCAGACGCAGGCAGAGTCTTGAACGAGTTGACGCTCGAGAAAGGCGCCAGCGGATACTTGGTCTTCTGGGGCGCGACTGGCATCGCCACCAGCGATGTGGTCATTGGCGTAGGCGGCACCAGCGCAGGAGGTGCGGGAGGTGCCGGAGGTGCGTCAAGCGCTGGGGCGGGTGGAGTGTTGGCAACGGGTGGGGGCGCCGTTGTTGGCGGCAACCCGAGCGCTGCCGGCGGCGCTCCAGTTGGCAACGTTGGTGGCACACCCCAGGTCGCCGGAGCTCCCAGTGCGGGCGGCAGCGTCAACCAACCCACGGCCGCCAGCCCTAGAGCGGATCAAAGTGGCAGCTGCAGCTACGGCGGCTCTGGTTCGAAGCCACCGGGCTTGTTCGTCTTGCTCGCGATCGGGTGGATCTTTTGCGGGAGACGCTTTCCCCGGTTATGAAAAGGCACATCGGCCTGAGGCCGACATTCGGCAAGCACGCGCTCACCCCGAACCCTGTTGGGTCAGCCCTTCAGCCAATCCAGCGGCCCGGAGCCGGCGTTGCCGAAGGTGTCAATGTCGCTCAGCCCCGCGTGACGAATGATCGAGACGAATAGGTTATGCATGACCATCGCTCGCGCCTTGGTGTCTCCTGCTGCTTCGAAGTGCCGCCCGGTCTTAAATTGGCCGCCGCTGTTACCAAAGAGCATGACCGGGATGTTCGTATTGGTGTGCGGCATGCCGGCACCAAACTCGGAGGTCCAGAGCACCAAGGTCGAGTCCAAGAGCGGAACACCGTCGGCGTCCTTGTTGTTCTTCAGCTCATCGATGATGTTGGCCACGTGGGTGGAGAACCACTGGTAGAAGGCCTGCAAGGACGGCAGTGTGCCAGGGTTGTCACGACCTTGATGCGTCCAGGCGTGCATTTGCGGACCTGAATCGCCGGAGTCGACTGTGCCCGACGACGCCACGCCGTACTTCTCCGGGATCGAGAAGCGCGCAGCCCCGGGAGCAAAGGAGACGGCGATCACCCGAGTGACGTCGCAGATGAACGAGAGCGGGATGAGCTTCGTGAACGATGCCATCGCGACGTCGCGCGTTTCTCGTTGGCTAAAGTTGGTTTTCTCCGGCAGCTCGGCGATGGGCCCCGTCGGCATCTTGCATTCGAGGGCGGGTGCAGTCATCGCGACGGAGAGGCTTTTTTCCAGGGTCTCGATGTTCGAACAGTGAAAATCCAACATCGCGCGCCCCTCGGCGCCAAGGCGGCCGCGCAGGCGCGAGCAGTCATCGCGGATATGGTCGAGAATGAAGCGCTTTCGGTTCAGAGCCTCATCGACCATCGCCATGCCGTTGCTCGAGCCAAAACTGGGAGCAAGAGCCGCGAGGGCGGTGTACGGGTTGCTCACCGGCGCTACCGGTTGTGCGGCGGCTTCGTAGAAAGGGCCGTCGGCATTGTCGTACAAGCCCCACAGCAGCGACCGCTTCGGCGTGACCACCCCACGCTGAAACAGCTGCTGACCGAGGTACTGGTCGAGTGATGGCCCGGTGCCGGTGCTGGTGCCCTCGGTGCAGCGCGCGGTGAGGGCACCCGCGGTTCCCGATTGGTGGCCGTACTCGTCCACCTTGCCGAACGGCACCCCGGGCACGTGAACGCCGCGGAAGAACAAGCCGTCGGCAATGTGACGCTGCAGCGGGCTCCACCACGGGTGCAGAGTGAATGCCGTTTCCGTGCCTTTTGTCGGCCCGACTTCGTGCTGTGGCCCGTTGGGGGTGAAGATGATCACCACGCGTTTCGGACGCTCGGTCGCAGCGCTGGAACTGCGCGGGGTCAGCAGCGACGGCAAGGCGCCACAGGCGGCGGCCGCAAGACCCGCACCCAAGACTCGTCGGCGCGGTAGGTTCATGGCGCACCTGCTCGGACTTGGGCAAAATCTTCGGAGCCAACCAGGGCCTTGAGGACTTTAGTCACGGCTGCTCCCTGGGTCACGGTGCTGGTTTGGAAGCTGTCCATGAATGCCTTGTCCGACTCGCCTTCGAAGCGCCCAAACGTCCAGCGGAACATCCGTCGCGCAACGCAACGCGCCGTGTTCGGGTGACCGGCGAGCTTCATCACGAGCTCGGGCGCGTTCTGGAATGCAACATTGTCATCGCCGACCGGGACCACACCGGCGGTGTCGTAGGGTCGGCCGAGCCCGTCGTTGGGTTGGTACCGACCGACCGGATCGTAGGGCAGGAAAGCAAAGCCTGGGGGGCCAATCCGCGAGTGGCACGTGTTGCACGGTGCCCCCGCGGTCATGCCCTCCAGCTTCTGGCGCAAGGTCACTCCCTGCATCGGCGTCGCATCGACGCTGGGGACTTGCGGTGGCTTCCCGATCACTTCGCAGAGCAAACGCTCATAGATGAACTTTCCGATCGGGAACGGCGACGCACCACTCTCCTTCGTGTGCGCCGCGAGCACCGCGGGATGCGTCAAGATGCCACGACGCTCGGCGGTCTTGAGGGCGAGCGGTCCAAAACCACTAGCGCTTGCCCCGTCGATCCCCAGAAAACCGGCCATGCTTTGATTGGCTACGAAACGCTCCACATCCAACAAGCGGAGAAAATCACGTTCGTTGTCGAAGAGCACGTCATCGACCAACAAACCGAGGCTTTCGAGCGCATCCGCCGCGTAGTTCGGCGGAGTCGCCTTGAGCACTTCAGGATCCTTGTTCTCGAGCTTGCCTTCAGACAAGCCGAGCCAATCGAACACGAATCCACGCATGCCGAGGCGCGCGTCTGAGGCGACCAGGAGACGCTCGAGCTGGGCGAGCCGCCCCGCGGGCGATTGCAGAGCGCCGGAAGCGGCCGCGTCCAGCAGCGGCTGGTCCGGTCCCGTCTCCCCAACGAGGTAGCTCAGTCGAGTTGCAATCTCATAGTCGGACAGCTTGGTGACCCCGCCGGCTGTTGGCGAGCCGCTGCCGATCTCTTTGCGATACAGAAAGTCAGGAGAAGAGAGCGCAGCGCCAACCAGGGTCACCAAGCGGGCCCGCGTTGCGGAGCCGGCGGCCGGAGCGTCGAGGATAGCCAGATAGCGAGCCCGTGCTTCGGCACTGAGCGGCTCCCGAAACGCACGCACCAGCAGATCGTCGACGAATTTCGCGGCGCAAACCCGATCATCGAAGCTGCATCCCATGCCGTCGCGCGCGACGACCGTTTGCGCGACCTGAAGGCCGAGGGAGTAGTACGCGTCGACGTCGTCAAGCCCGACGCCCTGCGCCGCCGCAATCTGCCCGTGACCTGCCACTTGCTGCTCCAACGGCACCAGGTTGGGGTCGACCTTGACGCCCAACAGCGACTCGATGCTGTGAGAGTACTCACGCCGTGTCAGCAGGCGCGCGCCGGGGGAAGTTCGGTAGGACGGCAGACCGTCGGCACCGACGGGCCGCGCGCTAACCACGCCCGGTGCCGCGGGGTCGCTAGCAGGGTCGCTCGGGCCGCCGATAGGTCCAGCAGCCGAGCTTGGCCCAGTAATCCGTGCTTCGCAGGCGAGCAACGCCGAGAGCGCGCTCAGCGCAGCCAGCGCCCGGCAGCAAGTCGCGCCCGGACTGCGGCTGCGAAAGGTCCGGTCGAGCATCGGGAAACGATACAGCACTGCACGAGAGCGTCCAGCTCATTGGCGCGAGCTCTGGCGAGTGTAGGTTGACGCGGAAGGCTGTTTGCCAATCTCGAATGTTGCTGTCGCTCGAACTTTGTATGCTCCGCCGAATGCGGCGTTTGAACTTCGTTGTTTACCGATGGTCACGCCCACCCTTGATTACCCTAGGGGGTGTAGATGGCACGCACGCGCATCAACCCCTACACGCGGCTGGTAGTGATCAATTGCCGTCCGGCGGCAAAGCCTTGAAGAAGTCCCAGACCGTGGCCCCCGCGAAGAGTGGCCAGCCGTGCGTGCTGCCGTCGTAGCCGCCCTCGCTGTGCTCGCACCACGTCACTGGGTACGGCGCCTTGCAGCCTTGGTAAGTGATGGGGCAGCAGTGCGCACGCCGGCGCTGCTCAGTAGGTTCGACAGCGTGCTGTTCAGCGGAACGGCCCTCAGCGCCACGCTGAGTCTACGCGGGTCTACGCGCGGCGCTCTGCGCAATCGGTTGACTAGCGAGCTTCGGCGGCCCGTACGTCGGCGGGGATCGCCAGCTCGCGGTGTACGAAATCGGGTTGAAGCTGACACCCGCTTGGCACGACTACGCAGCGGCCGGAAATGGTCGTCAAATGCACGGAGATTGGCCGCGCTTCCTCCACGCGCACGGCGGCCGACTGATCTTGCCAGCTGAGTTGCCACCGCCCTGGCTCGAGCCGCGTTTCAGCGGACGAAGAACCGGTTGCGTTTGGAAGCACCAGTTCCCGTTGGCCGCGAGGCTCGGTTGGTTTGCTGACAAGGCCAGCCGGCAAGGGGGTCAGCGTGAGCTCGGTCGCCGCCCGCGCTGGGCTTCGCTTTTCGAGACAGGAAGAAGCCGCTGGACTGAGCGCACAACTTTTGATCCGGTGATGCGAGTGAATGACGCGCACGACCGACCCCGGCTTCTTGAGTGACGACGGCGGCGGCTTTTGCGCGAGCACGCCACTGGCGGAGCTTAGGAGAACGGCCGTGGCCAACGTGAAGACCGCACGGAGTCGCGTACGCATGTTGAGAGAGTAGCACCCGCAGCGTGACGGGTCCCGGGTTTGCCGCGCCGGGTGGCACCTGGTATCGCGGAATATGTCCCATCGGAGCCCACTCGAGGTGACGAGCGCGATCACGAAGCTTTTCGGCAAGCTGCAGGGCTGGGCCGAGACCGTGATCGTGATGTTACCCAATCTCGTCTTAGCCGCGGTAGCGGTGGTGGTCGCGCTTTTTGCCTCACGTTGGCTGCCGCGAGCAGCCGAGCGCGTGTTTCACCGCGCCACCAGCAACCCTCCCGTTAGCCGCCTATTGGCGTCGGTGTTGCGCGTTGTTATCGTCGTGCTGGGCGTGATGTGGGCCCTGAGCCTGCTCAACCTCGACAAAGCCGTGACATCGATGCTGGCCGGCGTCGGCGTGGTTGGCCTGGCGCTGGGCTTCGCCTTTCAGGACATTGCCGCCAATTTCATGTCTGGTTTCATGATGACGCTCAACCGACCGTTCGAAGTGGGCGATCTGGTCGAGTTAGCGGGACGACAATGCCGTGTGCTGCGGGTCGAGCTGCGCGCCACCGAGGTCGAGACACTGGATGGGCTGACGATTCTAATTCCCAATAAGCAGGTTTTTCAAAATGCGATCGTGAACTACACGCGAACCCCTCAACGCCGGATGGACCTGCGCGTCGGCGTGGCATATTGCGACGATATGATCGCAGTTCGGCGCGTTGTCATCGAAGCGGTCGAAAACGTACCGCACCGCGATACGGCGCGTGCGGTGGAGCTGTTCTTCGAACAGTTCGGCGACAGCTCGATTGACTTTCAGATCAGAATTTGGCTGTCCGAATCCAAACAGCTTGCGTACTTGCAAGCACGCTCCGAAGCGATGATCGCCGTCAAAAGTGCCCTGGATGCGCACGGCATGACAATTCCGTTTCCGATCAGGACTCTGGATTTCGGCGCGAAAGCCGTCGGCGGAACGCCGCTCGACGAAGTCCGCCCAACACGCTCGCTGAACGGCCCCTGAAAGCTCGTGTTCAGCGCTTGCTCGTGGCCGTGAACGGGTAAGGTGTCGCGCCATGAGCTACTTCCGGCCTCAGGCCACTGGCATCGAGACACGCCGCGCGATCCGGGAGCTTCGCGGCTGATGGCGCATGTTTCTCATCGACTCGGCGGCGCAGTGCAGGGAGCGCTCGCCGGTGGTGGCGATCCAGCCAGCTCGCCGCTCTATGTATTCGGTCCTTTTTTGAGGCTGCTGGTACTGACCGGCGCGGGCACCGCCTCATTCGGAACCCCGATTTGGATGGTGGTCGCGACCGTCATCGTCGTCAGCCTGATGTACCGGCACGTGATGCGCTGGATCACCGACGGCAGTGGTGGCAGCGGCCTCTGCGAAGAGGAGTTCGGCGGTTGGGCCGTGAAGGTCAACGCCAGCATCACCGCCATCGAGTACACGCTCACGTTTCTGGTCAGCATCGCAGCGCTCGTCACTTTCGTGGCAGATCGCGCGTCCGGCCTGGGCTACTGGCAACGAGCCGGTCTCGCCGTCGCGCTCACCGCCGTAGTTGGATTTGTCGTCAATCGCGGGCCTCGGCTAGCTGCGGCGGTGTTTGGACCGGCAACGGCGGCCGTCTTGGCGCTGCTTTGGATCTTGGTGATCGCCGTCGTCGCTCGTGATGGATTGAGGTTGCCGTCGCTGACGAGCGACGCTTTCATAGGCGCCCATCTACACGCAACTTTCGGTGGCTACGTCAGGCTACTGGCACTGATGACGGGCATCGAAGTCTTCGCGAATTTGGTCGCGGCCTACGACGGTTCGCCCGAGGTACGGGCGCGCAGGGCATTCGGCAGCCTGCTGATCGTCATGACGACCACGCTCGTCACGATGGTGATCGTCGGCCCGGCGATCTTCGAGCTTTCGGATCCGATGCGTGACGACGTGTCGGTGTTCACGCAGACGATGGACCGACTGTTGCCCGCACCCGTGGCGTACGTCGGCACATTGGTCGGCATCGTCGTGCTTTTGTCAGCGGCGGCTGCCAGCGCGCAAGGCCTGCAAAATCTTTCGTTGGGTTTGCGCCATCGCCACTACGTGCCGGCAGCGTTCGGCCAACGCAACCGTTTCGACGTTGCCGATCGGCCGGTCATGGCGCAAGCGCTGCTGGTCGCGATTTGCTTCGTCGCCTTCGGAACGCATGAAGACACCTACCTGACGCTCTACGCGGCCGGCGTCTTCGTCCTGCTCGGGCTCACTGGGTGGGCCGCCGTGAAGCGGCTTTGGCGAGAGCAACGGACTGGCCATGCCAGTGTGCTCTCGGTGCTCGGTACCGCCCTGGCCGCGTTCATCACCTCGGCTGCTGCTGCGCTGATCTTCATCGAGCGCTTCACGGAAGGAGCTTGGGCGTACCTAATACTAGTCCCTGCGCTGTACTACGTTTTTTCCAGGTTCCGTCGTCGACTGGGCGCACCGGCCCTGATCCAAGAACGCTTGGGAGCGGTATTAGCCGAGCACAAATCATTCGTGCCCACCCAGGTCACCAGCTGGCCGCAGAGCGTCCTGGCGGTGAGCGACGGTTCCCCCGACGCAGAGGCCGCGCTCATCGCCGGGGCAGACGTTGCCAAGACGCTCGCGGCCGAGCTCTCGTTTTGCCTTGTCTCGGACGCCGGCAGCGCGCTTGCCCCTTACCTCGAGATGGTTCAACGCACGTTCCTCGCCGGAGGCGAAGCCGCGATCGCGACGTCGCCCGAGCAGATCATAGACATTGCTCGCGTGGCCCGTGCCGATCTGTTCGTTGTCGTGAGCGAGATGGCGGTCGCCAGGAGCTTAGCGCTCGCGAGTGAATATCCGGTCCTGATCGTTCGAGCCGAGGCCGAGCCGAGTCGTCGCTACCCGACGTTCAGACGAGCCTTGGTCGGCCTCGATGGCTCGAGTGAGGCCGAGGCACTATTGCCCTACTGCGTGAGCCTGCTGCGGTTTGGCACAGCCATCACCCTCTTGGCCGTTCCCGAGGGTGATACGACCGCTGAGAGTTTGATCCCCTACCTAGAGCAAGTCGCTCAGGCGCTACGCCACCACGGAAAAGTATTGACGGTCGTGACGGGCTCCGGGCCAGTTCGAACGATCCTGCATCAAGCCCAGCAAGACCAATGTGATTTGGTGATCGTTTGCAGCCACGGAGGGGGTGGCGTCGCGCGCGCAGCAGCGGTGCCGCTGGGAAACGTTCCCGAACGGCTGTTAGCGGACCTGCCTTGCTCGTTGCTGCTCGTGCCCGCTGCCTCTACCCCGACCCCGGCATAGGAAGAACCGACGAAAGGCACTGGCCATGGCGGGCTTTCACACCATCGACTCCGACAGCATCCGCCATCTGCGTGACGGCGAAGCCACTTTCCCGGCAATGCTCGACGCTATCGACCAAGCCGAGCGCGAGATCTTGCTCGAGATGTATTGGGTCGGGGACGACGCCGTTGGCAGACAGTTCCGAGATCGACTCGTCGCACGCGCGCTCGATGGTGTGCGCGTCTTCGTCACCTACGACGGCGTTGGCAGCCTGGGGCTCTTCCGCAGCTTTTGGACCAAGTTGGTCGAAGCCGGTGGCCACGTATCGGAGATCGGCCCTGTCGCCCCTTGGCGCCGCGGGTTCAGCGTCGCGCGTCTATTCTTTAGAGACCACCGTAAGCTGCTCGTGGTCGATGGGGAGGTCGGATTCTGCGGCGGACTCAACCTCGCACTTCCATGGTTGCCGCTTGCCGCAGGCGGAGCAAATTGGCGCGACGACGCGCTGGAAATTCGCGGTCCGGCGGCGCTGCGCCTGCGAGCTTTGGTCTGCGATACGTGGGCTCAGCTGAGACGTGCGGGACCGCTCGCAGGCGTTCCGGCCAGGCCCGAGTCGCCAACCCGAACATCTATCATCGCCAACACGATTGCCTTGCGACCCAACCGTCGCATTCGTCGCACCTACCTGTTGGCGATTGCGCGGGCGCGCGCCAGTATCGACATCGCCAATCCCTATTTTTTGCCCGGCCCGCGCTTCCTGCGCGCGTTGCGCAAAGCCCACCGACGTGGCGTGCGCGTACGGCTGATCGTCCCGGGTATTCCCGACGTGTGGCTGGTGAGCCTCGCTATGCAAAGCGTCGTCGACCAGCTCGTTCGCGACGGCATCCACGTCTTCATGTACGCGCGCGCGGTGCTGCACGCCAAGACGATGGTTCTCGATCGGAACACCGTCGTCATCGGCAGTCACAACCTCGATTCTCTCTCGTGGCGCTTCAATCTCGAAGCGAATGTGCTGGTCGACGACGCCGCGTTGGCCGCCGATGTCAGCGGTTCTTTCGAAAGAGATCTGAGCGACTCAATCGAGCTGTTGCCCAGTAGTTCGGGGCGTCCGTGGTACCTCGTCGCGCTGGGTTGGCTGGTTTCGCACTTCCGGAGATTTCTCTAGGACTTGAGCTGCCGGCGAGCGCGTTCGCGCGGCCTAAGAATGGGGCCGCGCGTCAATCGCAACAGCCGTCGCCGGCCTTGCGCATCGGGATCCCGTCTCGAGCAGCCTTTAGAAAGGTGCTGCGGCACTGCTCACAGCAAAAGTAGAACGTCTGCCCGTCCCGCTCTGCATGCGGCGCGTTCTTGGAGTCCACCGCCATGCCGCAGACGGGATCCCTATTCTCTGATACTGACGCAGTCGTTGTCATTCTACTACTCCTACGTTGATGTTGCGAGTCGACGTAGCTGCTTTCATGCACTCGACGTGCCACTCCTTACCTGGTCTTCGGCGCGCCGAGCAAATCCCCAAATGACCTGCCAGCTGCTGATGCGCGCGGATGCGGCGAGGGGGATATCGCGTGATCAGATCGGTGCGGGGCCGCGCCGCCACACAACCGGCCCTCCGCTCCGTCTTGATCCCAAGTCGCTGGCGACGAGTGCGGGCTGCGCACGATGCCACACGGTGACCATGCTGCCTCACTTAGCCTGGGAGTCCGGAGCGCCGTCGCGCCCCAGATGGTCATTACTTTGAGAACAAACTAATTGCGGCAGACATGGCACACATCTAGCAACACGCCCTGCTTTTGCAACCCTACAGTCGAAGGGACGTCCCATGAGATATCCGATATCCATCGCCGCTTGCTTGCTGCTTTCCACCGGTTGTGCGCGAGACGCCACTCCGGTTCGGACCGCGGCGCCTCCCGCGCCCGCTCCGCGTATGGTGGCCAACCCACAAAAGTCGCCGCAAGCGGGCATGGTGCGCATTGCCGCAGACATTCAGAAGGCGTGCGGCATCTCGGATGCGGACGCGCACTTCGCGTTCGACTCCGCGGCGCTCGATCAAGATGAGCGCCCGGTGCTGGGGCAGCTCGCCAAATGTTTCGTGAGCGGACCCCTCGCCGGCAAGGAGATGCGTCTGATTGGCCACGCCGATCCTCGCGGTGACTCGGACTACAACATGGTGCTCGGCGGCAGCCGCGCCGACACCGTCAAAACCTTTTTGACGATCAAGGGCGTTCCGAGCGAGCGCATGGTCACGACCTCCAGGGGCGAGTTCGAGGCTACGGGAACGAACGAGGCCTCTTGGGCGGAGGACCGCCGCGTCGACATCGTCTCACGCTGACGACGCTTCGGCTGCAGCACGATGCCTGCGAGGACGCACGCCAGCATCAGTCACGCTCGTTGCCGCCCCGCCGAGCTTCGCAAGCCCTTTGCAGGACAAACACGGGCGGCGATAAGGGGCGCAATGTTGGCACAGCGCGGGCTCGATGCTGGGTGCGCGAAGCGCGCACAGGTTTATTCCACTTGCGGGTCGAGCACGATCCGCAAGCGCTCACCCTCTTCTGCGTAGTCCGTCACATCCAGGACGGCGGCGACGAACGACTTTACGGCGTTCTGCAGCGACTCGTTGTCCACCGCCCGGACCGGTAGCTCCCACACGGCCTGCGTGGCGATGACGCTACCGCGAATTGGCGGCGGGTCGCAGCCCATGAGAATGGCGTGGGTCCGCAGGCTAACCGCGCTTTCGCGCAGTCCCAGGCCCCTCAGTCCGTCCCACGCTTTTTGCACCTCGCTACGGAGTTGCAGAGCGTCGACGTTACTGGAACCGTTGTCCACCGCTTGTTCGAAGGCGTGAATGTTGGGGTAACGCTGCGTGCCGGGGGCGCTTTCAAGATAGTGCTGAACGTTATCGCGCATGAGCGCGAAGTCGGACCAGTCGACCTCTGCGACGGCCCTTGAGCTCTCGATGATTAGCTTCATGTCACTCCGTGTGCACTCGCCACACTTCCGGTGAACCTCAAGCATCGCATCCAAGTCGTTTCATGTCCAAACATATACCCGTCGAGACTCCTGACGCTTTGCACCCATGGCTATTCGTTCGGCCCAACCATCCCCAACGCTATTCGTTGCTGTTGGAACCCTTTGATCGAACGACACTGCGGTCCACGCTGAATCGGCGCGAACCCGTCACCTGGGTGGCGAGGCATGCTACCCCGTTGAGGCGCAGCGCGACACGCAGCGTTGCGTAGGCGCTCGCTTCGTGATGGCACGAACGTCGCACCCTTCCCAGGGCATGTCCTTCTACCCAGAATCTATCGACTTGCTCGTCGTGACGGCGCGGCTCAAAGAGCGCGAATCCGGCAGTCTCGACAACCTTGAGGGCTACCTGGAGGGCAAGACTCAGTTGCGCGACGCGCTGGTCTCCGACCTCGCATGCTCCGAGCTGGAGGCGGAGCAGGTGGTGGACACGCTCGTGGCTCGAGGCTTTGTCTGCTTCCACGACGCCAGCGGTGAGGTGACGACGCCGGGTCGCTCGCCAGGTTACTGGGAATTGTGCTGCGATCGGGCGTCACAATGAAAGAGTCGGCGTGCGCATTGCAGTAAGCCTTTGGACACTGCGAATGTGCTGGTCGACGGCGCCGTGTTCACCGCTGAAGTCAGCTCCGCCGATGGCAAGGCCCGAACACGCAGCTGGGGCGCCGAGGCTACTCGGCGTGCAACTACCGCTCCGAACCACGGCGGTCTGGGTGTGGTGCCTGTGCGCGGCGACCCTAGCTTAGCTACGCTCCCGGTGATGGGGATTCGTCGGCGCCTCGAGCGAACCGGTGCACTCGCAGCGATTGGTACCTGGGCCTCGGTACACTCTTAGTTTTCGTTCGTTGACTTGAGCGTCGTGTAGACGGCAGCCACGGCGTCGCGGAGCCGTTCACCTTCGAAAACCGTGTCGAGGTGTTTTTCCCCAGCCGCGGCGATCCGCTCAACGTGGCGAGCGAGCGTTTCCCGTCGCGGTCGCGTCTCCGCGCGCTCCGACAGCACGGAGAGCACGCCAAGCATTCGCATCAAGACCACCACGTTGTCGGACCCGCTGTGACGGATCTGGTCGAAGGCTTCGTCGACGAACTTTTCGAACGTCGCGCCGCGGGTAATCACGCGCAGCGCGGCGCCGTCCGAGCGAAACGGTGGTTCCATTTGGCGTTCGATCAGCCGCGCCAGGATCGCGCCGAGGTAATCGATGCAATGAATTGCGGTCGTCGTATCGTTGATACCAGGCGACAAAGCCCGCAAAGCCATGTCCACCAGCTGGCGGACTCCGTACGCCGCATCTTGTCGCAGCGTTCGTTGCTTTCCGATGCCGTAGGCCGTGCACAGGCGAGCGACGTCTTGGTCGCTCAGCGCGCGGTCGGCGGCCGCAAGCAACGGCGAGCCGGCGATCACGAAGTCGCCGATCCCTCGATCCATCCGCAGAACGGTCTCGGTTTCGCGCGCGACGGTCAGCAACATTTCTGGGTCAACGTCTTGGATGTAGCCGGTTTCAACCGCGGGCACGACGTGCCAACGCTCGATCGTGGCGGTGAGTCGTTGCAGCTGTTGGTGATCGTTTTCGACCGGTTCCCCCACGGCAGCCGGGAACAATCGGTCGACGGCGAGCACGGTCTCCGCAGATGTGAGTGCGACGATATTCGCAGCCTGTATGGACGCCGCGATGTGATGGATGAAAAAGATCAGAAATCCAATCGCCACGAACGTCAACAGCATTCCCACCAGGACGGCCAGGGATGGAACATAGAGTTTGTCGTCGCCGCTGCGAATCGTCCGCAAGACGACCAAGCAATAGGCAAAAATGCCAAGAAACACGCCCAGGACGGCCTGGTTTGCGCGATCTCGCATGAAGTTGC
Organism: Polyangiales bacterium; assembly: GCA_038252755.1. Taxonomy (GTDB): domain Bacteria; phylum Myxococcota_A; class Polyangia; order Polyangiales; family Polyangiaceae; genus PMG-095. Next base: position 19,058 of record JBBSAB010000081.1, read on the forward strand.
CGACGATCCGCGAGGTGTACTGGCTCGCCGCTAGCGCTAGCGCGACCACGGTGATTGAGAAGCTGACGCCCGCGACGGTGATCATCGAGCCCGCGATCGTCGACAGTAGACCACGCGACGCGTCTGCCCCCGCGCCAAATAAGCGTGGGAATCGGGCGATGAGATGGTCTCGGTCGCCGACCTGCTCGAACTCTATCATGACCGCTGCGAGGATCGTGAACCCGAGCACGATCAGCGTCGGTAGAAACCACAGTCCTGCTCGCAATCGGTCTGCCATGGCGCGTAGCTTCAACATTTTCGCCTTGTGCGCTGGTCACGGACCAAGCGACGCGAGCGAGCCGTCGAGCCAACCGCGCGGCGGCGAGAAGCGGGTCTCGACCAAACCTTGCGCTAGCCGCAAACCGATTCGGAACGCGCCGCGCTCGACCACGAATGCGCCGCGAGCTGGCAAATCAGTCAAAAAGAGCCCACCGTGAGCGGAGATCGACGACGCTTCGAACGCGATGTGCTCGAACGCAAGCATCGCGTCACGGACTTCTAGTCGCGAGCTGACGTGGAACGGTTGTTGGCGCAGCTCCGCGAACATGAGCCTGACCGAAGGCTCGGTCGTTATCAGATCGACCACCAAACCGGCGTCAGCCCCGGCGCCGTGAAGCTCTCCGGCCGCCCGAAGGCCGTCGACGGTGGACCAGCTACCGGCTGACAGGTCGAGCGAAAAGCCAAGCTGCGGCGTCTTTGGATCTAGCGTCCCGGCGCCCAGTTCGACGTTTCGGGCGACCAGCCTACCGGTGGCGAGGCTGAATTTGCCCGACTCCCCGCTGCGCTCGAGCGTGGCGTCGAGCTGCATGCCGAAGGTCGCTCCCTCGGCGTCGGCGGCTTGCGAGCTGCGTGAGATGTGGGCGTATGCCGCTCGCGAGCTGAGCTGCAGCTCGAGTCGCGGTGATTTCGCATTGACGACTTCGAGCGACAAGTCCAGGCCATCTGGCGTCGACCAGGTCAGCGGAGCTGCGGTTCCTTGCGCGTCGTCCGCTTTGAAGTCGAAGTGGCTCTGCGGCAGCAGCGCACCGTGTTCGACCTGCCAATTGGCGGTCATTCGGCCGCCGCGAGTGGAAAGCCACGCTGGCGGCCATTCGAGCAGGCGGGCGATCTCGGCGACGGTGCCGCGCGCTGAGCCGGTCATGTCCAGTCTTTCGAGATTTGTCCGCGCATGGGTGCCCGAAGCGGGTCGCCAGCGGAAATCAAGCTCCGCTGAGGCGCGGGCGAGCTCCCTCGCGTCGCCGGTACGGGTCCACGAAAGCCCCCGACATTTCGCTTTGCCAACGAAACTGACTTGGGCGGCAGCGACGTGAACGGTCTCCAGGGTCAACGTAGTCGTGCCGTTCAGCCGCGTGCTTTCGAGCTGGACTCTTTGCAGGGTGGCGTGGACACGGTCGATTCGCATGCCTTTCCCTGTGCTCGTCGACGCGCCGGCGAACATGCCGCCACGTATCATCAACGGCGGATGAACCGAGCCTACGGGCTCGAGCGGGGCGTCGCGCTGCGCGAAATCCGCGACGCGATCCAAAGACTGGACCTGCAGAGCGACGCCTTCGAGGCGGAGCCATTTCAGGCGCAAGGAGCCGCGCAGCAAGCTCAACAAATCGAAGCGCGCGGCAGCGATTCCAGTTGTCAGCTTGAGTCCAAGCCTCTCGTCAATCAAGCTGACGCTTCGCGCACGAAGATCTCCGGGATACCACGATCGCAACGAGATCGCTCGCACGTCGAGGCCGCCGTCGCCGGCCGCGGACCGCAGCCGTTTGTCGAGGAAAGCCGTCATACCCAGGACGTAAATCACCTCGAGGCCTACCAGCGTCACAGCACACCAGCTGAGCGCGCGGACGAAGCGGTGACGTTGCGAATGAGTACTCGACGCGATCGGCGCGGCGACACGGCGTTTGATCACGTTGCCTCTGCCTGCAAGGTAGGGGCCGCGCGAGAACTCGCTTCACGTCACGACCCCCGGCATGGATGCTGCAGGCCACCGCTTAGCGCATCGCACGACTGGGCATTCCGTCGAGCGCCGACGCGCAAGAAAGGCTCACATGAAATCGATGTTTTTGGCCGCCAACGCGACCCAACGCTTGGCTTTTTGCGCTGCTATTGGGCTATTTCTAAGCCTCGGGTGTTCCCACGACTCCAAGCCGGCCGTCACTGCGACCCCGACTGCCCCGCCGCCGCAAGCAGCAACGTCCAGCACGTCGAGCCAAGCCTCGATCGAAGTCAGCGAGAGCTTGCGGAAGCGCTGCGATTTGCCGAACGAGCCCGCAGAAGCTCCTCAATTCGACTTCGACCAAGCGGCTCTACGTCCGCGCGGGGAGGGCATCCTCGAGGGATTGGCCCGCTGCATGCTGGATGGCAACATGAAGGGGCAAAGCATCGCGGTCGTTGGTCACGCCGACCCTCGCGGTAGCGACAGCTACAATTTCGCGCTCGGAGAGCGACGAGCGCAGGCCGCCGCCGACTACCTGAAGGGCCATGGGGTCCCTTCCGAACAGGTCTGGATCAAGTCGCGCGGCGAAAAAGACGCCACCGGTAGTAGTGAGCAGGAATGGCAGCTCGATCGCAACGTGCAGATCGCCGAGAAGACCGAGTAGCAGCCCCGACTGCGATGGTATGCCTCACCCGTGACGAAACGGCCGAGGCAGTTTGACATCAAACTATATTCCGGAGTTACGAAGTCATGATGAAATATAATGTTTGGGTTGGTGTGAGCTTGTTTGGGCTGTTGAGCTGCCATGAACAGCCGAAACAGGACGAACCGGCCACCGCGCCAGCTGCTGAACCCGTCTCGGTGCCGAGCGCTGCGGCACCGGCGGTAGTGCCGGCCTCAGCGCCGGCTAGCCTCGCAGTGACTGGCGTGGGCTCGTGTCAGGCGAGCCCGCAGGTCGACACGATGGCGCGTCGAGCCATGGATCTGTTCGACGCAGATGGCAACGGCAAGCTGTCGCGAAACGAGGCCACCTCGGCCGCGAATTTCCTGATTGGAGGTTTCTTCTTCCGCGCCGATCAGAACGGCGACGGCACCATCACACCGGAGGAAGGCCGACAAGAACGCGCTGAGCTGGCGCAGCGGTATCCCGCCGCGGCTTCGCTGCTATTGCAGGCCAAACAGGCAGCGGGGACGACCAGGGCTTTCAGTTCGCTCGCGCAAATTCTCGACAGCGCCTACGACAAGTCACTGAAATTGCTAGACGCCCGAGCGGCGGCCGGCACCGCTGTGGACGACGCTTTTCGGCTCGCGGATACCAACAACAACAAGGAGATCGACGGGGCCGAGCTGGCCGAGGTGAGCCTGAAGGGCGCGCGCAGTCTCGGTCATGCCACATTCGCTTCAGCCGACACGAACGGGGATCAGTTCCTAAGCGCCGATGAGTTTCAAAAGGCTATCAACGCTTCGACTCAGCCGGTGTTTCAGATGACCGATCTGAACCACGACGGGCGGCTCAGCGAGACGGAGGCCAGCTCCGCTATTGGTGCTGTCGCACAGCGTCTCGGTATGGCTGGGGGCGGGTAGTCGGACTGCGCGGCGCGGCGCTCGTGTTGGAGAAGACCGCCGTGAGTGAACGAACCATCACGCAATCGTATAGCGGGAATGCAACCGTGTTTTGCCGGCGATTTGCGCTCAATGTGGAAGTGAGGATGCATGACAACTGTACAAAACTCCCAAGTAATCGTCGTCGGCGTCGACTTCTCGTCGACCTCGGAGCTGGCACTCGACCGCGCGTTCGAACTCGCGGCGGAACGTCCGCAAACCGTCGTACACGTCGTCCACATCGCGCTGGTCGGCCCTGCCGACGGCGCGACGGATGGAGCTCGAACCGAAGCCGGAAAAGAGCTACGCCGCTACGTCGACGAGCGCATCGCGCAGTACGCGCGAACTTCTGCGCTCCCGGCCGATAGTTTGGCTCGCGTGGTCGTGCATGTTCGGTGCGCGTCGCCGGCCGAAGAAATCGCCCAGATCGCGGCGGATTTGCAGGCTGATCTCGTGGTCGTCGGTACCCACGGTCGGCGCGGGCTCGCGCGCCTTCTGATCGGCTCGGTGGCGGAGGGGGTCGTTCGCCTCGCACCGTGCCCAGTGCTGATCGTGAGGCCGACGGCGATCTCGGAAGCTCCCAGGATCGAGCCGCCCTGCCCACGCTGCGTCGAGACACGCGTCGCGACCGACGGCAAAGAGTACTGGTGCGAACAACATCGCGAACACCACGGCCAGCGCCACACGTACCATCAGGGTGATCGCGTTTCGCGCGAGGTGAACCTTCCGCTGGTCTTGCACAGATGACATGCGAGGGTGATGGCATGGTGGCCCCTAACGATTCTGTCGCAGCGCTTGGGAATTCTCTTACCGCGTCGGAGGTATTGAACCGCGAGCGGCCTCGTTGTCGGGGATCCAAGCACGATTCCAAGCGTAGATGTTTGCGGGCATCTCGCCCCCGCGCGGCGAGGCACGGGCGATGCATGCTCAATCCGTCGCGAGACCAGTCACGAACACCACAGAGATAGGAGGTTCCATGTCACGTTTGAAAGGTCGACTTTTACCGCTCGGAGCGTTGCTCGCGCTAGGAGCAGCGACTGCCTGCCACAAGGCCCGCTCCAATGAAGTCCAGTCAATGGCAACTCCGGTCAATCCGCCGGCGGCGTCTAACCCGATCCGGCCGACGGACGCTGACGTAGCAGCGGCAGTTCGAGTCAGCCTCGAGCACGACCCGGGCGTTGATCCCGCAACTCTGCGTGTCGCTAGCACCGATGGCGTGGTTGAGCTTACCGGCACCACCAAAGACATTTTGACCAAGCGGCGCGCCGTGCGCGTGGCCGAAGCCGTGAAGGGTGTCCGCGCCGTGAGCGACCGCATCGAGCTGCTGCTCAAGGGGCGCCCGGACGCCGACGTCGCAAAAGACGTGCAAAATGCGCTCCTCGTCAATCCCGTTACGGATGCCTACGAGCTTCACACGCAGGCCAGCGCGGGCGCGGTAACGCTCACGGGCAAGGTGCAATCTTATCAAGAACGCCTCATGGCAGAGCGTGTCGCTGAGGGAGTGCTGGGCGCTCGCAGCGTGCAAAACGACATTCAGGTCCAGCTGGGCGTCGGCCGCAGCGATGCCGAAGTCGCCGCCGACATCAAGAGTTCGTTGCGCTGGGACGCCTTGATCAACGACGGGCTGATCAACGTCGACGTGCATCAAGGCCGCGTCAAGCTGACGGGTGAGGTCGCCAGCGCTGCCGAAATGAGGCGCGCCGGGATCGATGCCTGGGTTCTCGGCGCGAGCCAAGTCGACTCAGCGGGATTGCGCGTGAGCGCTGCTGCGCAACAGGGCCAGCTGATGAAGAATAAGCTAGGTGCCAAGTCCGACGGGGACATTTCAAAAGCCGTTCACGACGCCGCCGCTTACGATCCGCGCGTCAGCGCTGCGGACCTGAAGGTGAGCGTGACGAGCGGCACCGCGACGCTGAGTGGTAGCGTTGGGAGCGTTGGGGGAAAGATGGCGGCCGAAGACTTAGCCAGGCATACGTTCGGTGTCGTCAGCGTGAAGAACGACCTGGCGATCAAGCCGCACAAGCTCGTGAGCGACGGAGTCTTGCAGAGGAGCGTCCGAAGCGGCCTTTTGTGGAATCCGTACACCAATTTCTATGCGCTCGACGCTAAGGTCCAAGCAGGCAAGGTCACGCTGAGCGGAAGCGTCGATACGCCGTTCGAACGCGCTCAGGCCACCGACATCGCGGCCAACACCGTCGGGGTCAAGGACATCGACAACGACATCGTGGTGCGGCGTAGCGAGCTAGTCTACGTTTACAATCCGTACTACTTTCCGTACGCCCCGCTATGGGAGGCTTGGTACTACGCTCCCGCGAAGCCAGCGCGCTCGGACTCCGCCATCGCCGAAGATATTCGTGACGAATTCCTGTGGAGCCCGTTCGTTGATGAGAGCCAGGTTAAGGTCAGCGTCAGTAACGGCACCGCCACCCTGACTGGCCAGGTAAGCTCGCAGGTAGAGCGCATGGCGGCGACGCAAGATGCGTTCGAGGGCGGCGCCACCGTCGTAGACGACAAGCTGGTGATCAAGGGCGGCTGATCGCGCCTTGTGCCACGCGAGTCCCACCCGGCCGATCGACAAGGCAGGCGCCCCGTGACCAACCCAAAGGTGTCGCCCAAGTCGAGAGCTTCGGTGATTGTTTCGATCATAGCCGCGCGTTCTGACGCCTTGGTGTTCTTCGGTGCAACGGGCGATCTCGCTTACAAGAAAGTGTTCCCGGCGCTGCACGCGATGGTGCACCGCGAGCGGCTCGCAGTGCCTATTATCGGAGTCGCGAAGCAGGGCTGGGGCCTCGAAGAGCTTCGCGCTCGCGCTCGCAAAAGCGTCGCCGAGCACGCCCTGGTTAAAGACGACGCGGCGCTGCAGCAGCTTTGCGAGCTCTTGCGCTACGTCGATGGCGACTATAACGACGCGGCTACCTTCGAGGCCTTGCGCCAGGCGCTGGGCGACGCCAAGCGACCGCTCCACTACCTGGCTATACCGCCGAGCCTGTTCGGAGTCGTCGTCTCGCACCTCAAAGCGTCGGGGGCCGCCGACAACGCGCGCGTCGTCGTCGAAAAGCCGTTCGGGCGTGATCTGGACTCCGCCAAAGCGCTTAACGCAACGCTGCACGGTGCATTTGACGAATCCGCGATCTTTCGCATCGACCACTACTTGGGCAAGGAGACGGTCCAAAACTTGCGTTTCTTTCGCTTCGCAAACACGTTTCTAGAGCCGATCTGGAACCGCCACTACGTCAAGAGCGTGCAGATCACGATGGCGGAGAGCTTCGGGGTTCAGGGTCGCGGCGCCTTCTACGAGGAGGCGGGGGCGATCCGTGATGTCGTTCAAAATCACATGCTGCAGGTTGTCGGTATGCTCGCCATGGAGCCGCCAGCGACGACCTACGTCGAGTCCGCGCGCGACGAGCTCGTCAAGGTCTTCAGGCAAATTGCCCCGCTGGAGCCTCAAAACGTGGTGCGCGGGCAGTTCGAGGGCTACCGCGAAGAACCGGGCGTTGCCGCCGACTCCCAAGTCGAAACGTTTGCAGCGCTTCGGCTAAGGATCGACTCATGGCGTTGGCACGGTGTGCCGTTCTTCATTCGTGCCGGCAAGTGCCTGCCTCTCACCCGCACCGAGGTGGTCGTCAATTTCGAGCGTCCCCCGCTCGCGCGGCTCGTGCCCCGCTCGAGCAACTTCATTCGTCTGCAACTGACCCCTGATCTCGAGATCGCGCTCGGCGTCCAGGTAAAAAAGGCGGGCGAACGTATGATCGGCGAGCCGAGCGAGCTGACGCTCCTGAACCGCGCTACCGTTGACGAAGCGGGCGCCTACGAGCGGCTGCTCGGTGATGCGATGGCGGGCGATCCAACGCTCTTCGCCCGCGAAGACGCTGTCGAAGCCGCCTGGGCAATCGTCGATCCTGTGGTCCATACACCGACGGCGCTCAAGCTCTACCAACCCGGCGTTTGGGGGCCAGCTGCAGCAAGCTCGCTCACCGAGGACGTTGGCGGTTGGACTGCGCTCTCGGGTCGAGCAGACGGTGCTGAACCACACGACGCCTAGCCGGATCCACTCCGCTGGCTGTTGCGGCCCCGACAAGGCCAAAATGCTGTGAGCGAATCATGCCGAGCGAGTACCGCGAGCTAGCGTCGGTTCGCGCTCGCGAAATAGCGGCGACGGCGGCAAGATGGCCTGCACGAGCAAGCGGCGCGACGTGAAACGCGTCCCGAAGCGCGTAGCAATCCCGCCGACGATACGCAGCAGCAGCACGCTGCCGGCGATGACTACGACAGAGAAATCACTCCGCCCCAGCGCACGAGCCCAGCCAACTTGCCGATGTCGGGCGGATCCTGGGCGAAAGCGGACGGTGCCCAAACGAAAATGCATAGGCCCCAAAGCGGGAACAGGAAACGACGCTCTCGCATGGTGGTCCTCACTGTGAGCTGAGAAGGTAGCGGCGCTGTAGGAAGCGCGTGATCGGTCGGACGACCTCGTCGAAGGCAAAAACCCAGGCGCAGTGGCGGCTGCGTCAACACACCACGACGCTCAGCGGTCTTGAGGGCGACGGGTCCAAAACCATTGTGATTGCTCCGTGGAACGCCGCGTCTATCTGCTAGCCAATGCCCCTGCCCACCGTTGACTACCCTAGGGGGTGTAGATGGCACGCACGCGCATCAACCCCTACACGCGGCTGGTAGTGATCAATTGCCGTCCGGCGGCAAAGCCTTGAAGAAGTCCCAGACCGTGCCCCCCGCGAAGAGCGGCCAGCCGTGCGTGCTGCCGTCGTAGCCGCCCTCGCTGTGCTCGCACCAGGTGACCGGGTACGGCGCTTTGCAGCCCTGGTACGCAGTGCAGTCATGGCTCTCGCGCTTCTGTACGACGCTGTCGTGCAGCGGGCCGAGTGGCTTGTCCGTGTTCATGCTGCAGCCATTGCGCATCAAGAACGTGTCGCGCGTGCCCTGTCCGGCTGCGAACGTCACATGGTAGTCGTCGACGCCGTGGATGACCATTGCCGCCACGCTGCCCTTGCAGTTGTCCTTTTCGAGTGTGGCGCCCGCCACCGGCGCTGCGCCGCGCAGCACGTCACCGAAGCGACACGCCAAGATGTTGGTGAACTGCGCGCCCGAGCTCGAGCCCGTCACGAACACGCGGTTCTCGTCCAGGCAATACTCGGCTTTCATTTTCTGGAGCATCGTTTGAAAGAACTCGACGTTGACCTCGCGCTCGCCGTCGCCCTCCCAGCCCGTGCCGATCGAGCTCATGTAAACCAGCACCGCCTCGTCGCCCGCCGCGGCGCGCAAGCCGGCGCAGTTGGCGTTCAGGCAATCTTTGTACGTGAGGTTGCGGCCGTGGAAGCCGAACACCAGTGGATACGGCTTCTGCGCGTCGTAGTCGCTGGGGGTGCTGATGAAGTAGACGCCCGCCTTGCCCTGCACCGTGAGCTTTGCCTCACCCTGCGCCGGGCTGGTCTTGCCGCAGCCCGCGCTTCGCAAAGGTCCGGTCGAGCCGCCACCCTGGCCTGCGCTGCCTGCGCTACCTGCGCCGCCACTCATGCCGCCACTCTCACTGCCGCTGGTGCCGCTGCCCGCCACCCCCATGCCACCGCCCCCGAGCGAACCGCCAGTGCTAGTTGAGCCTGCGACCAGCGCGCTGGTGCCGCCGCTACCGCTGCCGGCGCCGCTGGTGCCGCCGCTGCCGGCCGTGGTGGCCGCGCCGCCGCCCGTCGCCACTTGAGGAGTAGAATCGCTGCTTTCGCAACCAGTCACCTCAGCAGATGCCAGCGCCAGCGCCGCCAACCCAAGCCACGTTACTTTCGAGTCGAAACTGCGCATCATTTTCCTAGTGCCTAGTGAGTTCGCAGAACGGCTGCGATTTGTCCCACTTTGCTCAAATTATTTTCGTCGGGGGCTCGGCCCGAGCAGGCCCCGCGCGCCCTCGCAAGGCCCTGGCAGCGTTAGCCGAGGAGCGCTCAGTTTACCGAGCGATCCACGCAGCCGAACACCACGTCGAGCCGGCCCGCAGCTTCGTTTTTCACAGCTGAGCAGGCACTTTCGCAGAGCAAAACCTTGGTCGGCTTCATGGGATCGTCGTAGTGCCAAGCCGCGTCGCCAGTGCAGTCAGCGCCGTACTTTAGATTGGTGGGCTGACCATTGCCGGATAGCTGCACGTTTACCTTGTTCGCATCGAGCTTCTTGCCCAAGGGTGGGGACGGGAGCGGGACCTCGCAGGAAATCGACCTGCCACGGATCATGTTCACCGCACTCAGGAAATCCGTACGGGTCTTGGCCGGGTCGTTGACCGCCACGATGAAAGCCTTCTCGGTGCCGCCACCGATGGCGATCGCGTTCAGCGAATCCAAATTACCGACACCGATCACGTACGTGGGGATCTCAGCCTTGACCGTGCCAGCGGCTAACGCAATGTTCGCCACGCTGTTCCCGTCGCACTGGCTGGGCTCGCCGTCGGTTACCAGCACGATCGCCACCTTGCGTAGCGGGTCTTGCTGCAACAGCCCCTTGGCATAGTCGATAGTCCCGGTGAGCGCCGGCAAAGTAGGCGTTCCATTTTCATTCGGTGGAGTGATTGCAGCGATCGCGTCTGAAAATAGCTTACCTTCGGGAAGCGCGGTTGGCGGCACGATCGGAGGCGCGTAGTCGGCGGCAGTACAGCTCGGCTTCAGGGCGTCGTTTGAGGCACCCATCGTTTTATTCTGATCGAGGGGAAAGATGCTGAGCGAAGCGGTGAGCCCTTGAGACTGAGGATCTGCAAAGAAGGCCTGCAGAGCCGAGGTGACCGGATCCCACTTTTGTTGCCGACTCTCTTGCTTGTCACCCATGCTGCCGGATTCGTCGAGCAAGAAGACCAGGTAGACAGGCGCGAGCGCGGCCTCCTGCGTGCTGGCTGCGCAGCCTTCAACCCCTCCGACGCCTGCTCCGCCGCCGCTGCCCAGCGGTCCGTTGCCGCCGCCAAGGTCTAGCGAGCCTTGACTGCCAGCGTCGCCCTTGTGCCCGCTACCACCCGACGCGCCTCCGCCCGACGCGCCTCCGCCGGTCGCGCCTCTGCCCTGCACCGTGCTGCTAGGGTGTGCGTCGCCGCAGGCGCTCAACAGGCTCAACAGCGAAAGACCCACGACCGTCCCGGCGAGCAGAGTGCGCATGCTGCTGAGTGTAAACGAGGGCCGCGTGCTTCTGCGGAAAATCCTTGCGGCCGCCGTTCCCCGCCTCAGCGAAGCGCTTGGAAAGCACGGCGCTTCGGCCCTGTGGCGAGGCGGCTACCAGATACTTCCACGATGCGTCAACCTGAGCGTGCGGCCGCAGAGGCCACTGTTACCTACATCATCACACCGGGCTTTCGCCTCGTGTGTGCGAGAGCGGCGGCCTAGGCGGCTCGGCTGGGGTCGCCCTTGGACGCGGCCCCGCACTCGGGCCCGAGCTAAAGTCTTCATGTTCGCGGCCGCTTCAACTATCTAGAAGTGACGTTGTCCGATCCGAGAACCCGCAGGGCCCTTGGTCACCGGCCGCGGCAACTGGCTTGCTGTGCGTGGGCCGTGTCCTTGGCGATGAGCTCGGTCGCCCTCGCCCAGGCGCCCTTGCCGCCTGCCGAGGCAGCCGCGGGCAGCACTCCGTCGCCGCAAGATATCGACCGCGCAGAGCTGCGGGCCTTGCGGGAAGAGCTAGCGCGCCAGAAAGCTGTCAGCGAGATCCAAGCCGCCTCGCTTGCCGCGCTGCAGGCCGAGGCCGACAGCAAGTCGAGCGTGGAAGCGCAAACGGCCGCCGAGCTAGCTCAAACCGAGGAGCGCTTGCGCCTCTACGGCTTCCTCGATTTTGGCCTACAAAAATCGTGGTTTCCGACCAGCTCGGGCTTAAATACCGTGATCGAGTCAACGTCGTCGACGTTCGTGCTCGGGAACCTGAACCTCTACCTCGACGCCCGTCCAACCGAGCGCTGGCGCGCGCTGACAGAAATTCGCTTTACCGCCTATCCGCACGGCGAGTTCACCGAGGCGCAGCCAGGCCGAGCCTTCCAACGCACCAACAACCAGGTCTTCGACGTCAATAGCGCCAGCGGCGGATTTGCCCAAACCCGCTGGGGCGCCATCATCATCGAACGGGCACAAATTGAGTACTCTGGCGCCGATTGGCTCCGTGTGCGCGCCGGCTATTGGTTCACGCCCTACGGCATCTGGAATGTCGATCACGGCACGCCCACGTTGATTTCGCTCAGCGTTCCTCAGTTCGTCGTTTCCGAAGCGTTTCCAGCGCGCCAGCTGGGCGTCGACGTCAACGGAACGCTGAATGCCGGAGCTTGGCAGGTCGAGTACCACGCCTACGTGTCCAACGGCCGTACGCCGGGCCAACTCGATCTTACCGAGGACAAGATGCTCGGTGGAAGGCTGGCGCTCAGCCGAACTACACCCCTTAGCATGACGCTCGGCGCGTCGGGCTTCTACGGTGGCTACAGCGACAAACAAGCCCGAACCGTCAGCTTCAGTCCGCTCAAATTCACCCACGACGAGGTTGCCGCTTACAAGGAGCTAGGAGTCAGCGGTGACTTCTCGCTCGATGCGCAGCGGCTGCGTTTCAGGACCGAAGTCGCTCTCAATCGGCGAGTTTACGATAAAGGCAAACACGAGGTTGGCTGGTACCCTGGCGCCTTCTTCCCGAGCCGGATTTTTTGGGGAACCTATGCGCTGCTGGCGTACGACACAGGTTTCGCCGGTCTCGAGCCGTACCTGTACGCCGAGCTGGATCGCAATATGTATCCGGTGTCGCAGGGTATCCTCACTCCGTCGGTCGGTCTGAACATTCACTTCACCGAGTCCGCGCAACTCAAGCTCCAATACTCGTACGCGAAGCAGTTCGACTTCGACGACCTCGGTCGTGATCTGAGTCAGCAGTACCTCAGCTTCCTCGCCACACGCTTGGTGGTGGCGTTCTGATGGCACAGCAGCACGGATACCCACGACGGCGCTTCATCCAGCTTGGCGTGTCCATTCTCACGGTAGGCGCCTCGGCTCCCGCGCTCGCAGGTTCCGGCGATTTGGCGGTGATCGTCCACGCCAACAACCACGCGTCGCTGCTGCCGTCCGAGATCGAAGCGATCTTCCGGGCGACTAAACGCCATTGGGCCAATGGCGACCCGATTGTGCCCTTCAATCTAGTCCCCCAAACCGCCGAGCGGACGCTCTTCGACCAAACGGTACTGGGACTTTCGCCGGCGGCGGTTGCCCGGTACTGGATCGATCGCAAGATCCGCGGCGGAGCCCCACCGCCGCGTGCTGTGCCGAATGCCGGCATCGCGCTGCGCGTCGTCGCGAGCTTGGCAACCTCAATCGCCTATGTCCCGCCCGACCTCCTCACTTCGGATGTGCGCGCCGTCGCCTTGATACGAAACGGTGCGCTGGCATCGGCTCGGGCCCGCTCGGCTCCCTGGGAGGACGTATGAACCGTTGCATCGTCGGCCTTGTCGCGCTGTATTTGGGTTGCTCCGTGCGGCCCTGCGACGAAGATCAAACCATCGATCAAAACGGCTTCTGCGTCATGAACCCGAGCGGCGGGGCCGCGGGGACCACTTCAAACGGTCCCGGTGGCGCCAGTGACCCCGGGACCGCTGGTGGCGACGCGGGCGCGCCTGCGTGCAGCCAGGCTTCCGCGTTCGGTGACGCCTGTGACACCAATTCCGACTGCCACTGCGACGTGAACTATTGCGCGGTGAACCCCGGCTCGACGTCGGGAGTCTGCACGCGCACCGGTTGCGTGGAAGATCCCGGTATCTGCCCCGACAAGTGGATGTGTCTGGATTTGTCGGTCTTCAGCAGCGAGCTGCCGGCGATCTGCGTCCCGAACTAGCTGGCTCGCGTGGGAATTTAAATTCCCCTAGCCTCGCTCGACATTCTTGAGCCGAATGTCGCTAGCGAGCCAACACGGTGCGGCTGGTTCGGATGCCGACCATCCAGGCCTCGATGGCTGCACCCGTAGCTACTGCAAGAGGCGCGGCGTCAGCAAATGTCGGGCCAGTCGGCAAACTGCCCCATGTTCAGCCACAAAGACCGCAGGCGAACGGTAGTGGCCGCCTGGGCCACGATTGGCGCGGGCCGGCCTGAGCCTGAGCTATCCTTCATCCGCAGGTGAGCCACAAATCCGCCTATTCGCTACTGCATCGCGCATGGTTCAAAGCGAGCCAATGACCTGATGAGCGCATTAGCCAAACCCGTCGTGCGGCTGGTTCCACCGGCTTCACCCCCGACTGACAACGCACGCCTGGTGCGCGGAGTGGTGGCCAAGGAGCCGTGGGCTACGCAGCAGGTCTGGGAACTGTACGCTCCGATGGTCTTTGGTCTTCTGGAGCGCTCGTTAGGCCCCGCTGGCGACGCCGAAGACGTGATGCAAGAGGTATTTTTGCGCGTTTACTCGCGCGCGCACACCATCAATGATCCGAACGCGCTGCGCAGCTTCGTTTACTCCGTGGCAATCCGGATCTTGAAATGGGAGCTACGTAAGCGGCGGGTGCGCCGTTTCTTGCGCCTCTCGCCCAGCGGCGAGCTGCCCGACCCTCCGGCGCCGGCGGCTGATCCGGAGCACCGAGACTTGCTGCGCAGGTTTTACGGCGTGCTCGATCGCCTGGAAAGTCAGGAGCGCTTGCTGTTCGGCTTGCGACACCTGGAGCGCTTGACGGTGCAGGAGATGACCGAGGTGCTCGGCATTTCCGCGGCCACGGTGAAGCGGCGGCTGACCGTCGCTAGCGCGCGCGTGGCGGAGCTGGTGGACTCTGATCCAGGGTTGAAGGCGTACTATCGCCAGTCAAGAGGTGCCCTTGCCGAATAGCACCGAACGCGTGGAAAGACTTAGCCCCGCCACCGAACAGCTCAGCGAGCTGGCTCGCACGCAGCTGGGAAATCTTTCCGCCGCGCAGCAGAGCGCTGGCTGGCGCAGGATGCAAGGCGCGCTGAACCGCGGAAGCTGGCGGCTGCACCTGACGCTGCCCAGGGCGCTGCTCGTCACCGCAGCGATCTTGGCGCTTGGTTTCGGAGTGGGGCGGTTGGCTTTGCGCAGTTCCGCGGCGCTCACCTATGAATTGGACGGCACACGCTCGACCGCGTCAGGCGATGTCCCGGTGAGCGAGCGAACACGCCTGCTCAGGTTCTCCGACGGTAGCGAGATTTCGATGCAGCCGGGAGCTAAGCTGCGAGTGCGCGCGCTCAGCGAACACGGTGCTCACTTGAGCTTGGCGAGCGGCACGTTGGCGTTGAACGTGCGACATCTTCCGCAGGCAGATTGGTCGGTGAACGCGGGCCCGTTTCTGATCCAGGTGACGGGCACCAGCTTTGCGGCTGAGTGGAATCCCGAGTCCGCTCAGCTTCGCGTCAAGCTGGACCACGGCAGTGTTGAAGTCAGCGGACCGCTGTCAGACGAAGCCATCCGCTTGCGCGCTGGACAGCAGCTGTTCATCCGCCTGCGAGAGCGGGAAGTTGTCATTCGCGACATCGACCAACCAGCGCCGACGGTGAACGCTCCAATCGCCGGGGTCACACCGGAGAAAATCGAGCCCGCACAGCCGACGCCGGAAGCTTCAGCGAAGATGAGCTCGCGTCCGCAGTTGAGTTGGAGCGCCCAGCTCGCCGCCGGAAAGTTCGACGCCATTTTGGAGGATGCTGCGAGCCGCGGCATCGACCAAGTGCTGCGCACGAGCGCGAGCGACGACGTGGCGGCTTTGGCGGACGCGGCGCGCTTCCGACGGCAGAATACCCTCGCCCGCCGGGCACTATTGGCTCAAAGGCAAAGGTTCTCTGGCTCCACCCGCGCACGCGATGCCGCGTTCTTGCTCGGCAGGCTGGAAGAGGCGAGTGGCGCCGCGACGCAAGCCGCCAGCTGGTACGAGCGGTATTTGGCGGAGGCGTCAGGCGGCACTTATGCGTCCGAGGCGCTGGGGCGTAAGATGCTGCTGATGCAAAACGCCGGCCGTAGAGACGACAGCTTGGTCGCAGCGCATGAATACTTGCGGCGTTTTCCGGCGGGCTCGTATGCCCAGGCGGCTCGAACCCTGAGCGAGAAGCCCTGAGCCGAGCGCGGCAGATGCGGGGGTGGTTCTTCTTCTTGCTCGCGCTCCTGCGCCCTTATACCGCGCTGGCAACCGCGACGCGAGAGCTGCCGATCGTGCTTGTACGCAGCAGCTTCGCCAGTCGAGAGCTCAGTGAGACGCTCAATTTAGCGCGCGGCGAGCTGATCGCCGACGGGTTTCAAGTGAAGGAGGTCGCGTTCGATTCACTCGTCACGCGGGAGTCGCTGGTGCGGCTCGCTGAAGCTACGCCGGAAGCTTTAGCTATCGTCAGCATCTCCTTCGGGGAACCCAGCACGGCCAGTGAGTTGTGGGTGGTGGATAGACTCGGGGAGCGCCCGATGGTGACGCGGGTTGAATTGGCTGAGCTCGGCGGGGATGGAGCTGCCCCGCTGTCCCCAGAAGTGATCGCGCGTCGGACGGTCGAGGTTCTACGCGCCACCTTGTTGCCACGTCGCGAAACGCGTGAGGCGGTTACTCCAGCCCCGGCTCCAGCGACCGTTGCCAAGACGCAGCGACCGGTCGCGCGCCACCTCGAACGGTCGACCTGGAGCGGCTCCGCTGGAGCTAGCGTTCTCAGCAGTTGGGCTGGCCCCGCACCAGCGATATTGCCAACTGCGTGCGTGCGCTGGTCACCTACACCGAAGCTTGCCCTGCGGGCGGTCGCCAGCGGCTGGGGCACGCGCCCAGTCGTAGAGCGCTCGATCGGCGCGGTGTCGATCGAGCAACTGTTGGTGCTCAGCGAAATCGCGTACACGGTAGCGCCGCTGGGACCCGTGTATCCGAGTTTTGACGTCGGACTGGGCGCCTACCGCGCGGTGGCGGCTGCCCAAGCCAAGCCCCCGTATCAACCCAGCACTGACAGCCAATGGGCCTTGTTGGCGAGTGTCGGTGGCGGAGCGACGTTCGTGTATCATCAACATTGGCGCGCCGATCTAGAGCTGCGTGCGCTATTCGCCGCCCCCTACCCCAGCGTTAGATTCGTCGGGCATGAAGTCGCGCGGCTCGTTCGCCCAGGACTTCTGGCTACGCTAACGCTCGGAGCGTGGCTGTGATGCATTGGAGCTTGGGGTCGCTGGGCGTCGCGGCGCTACTGCAGAGCTGCGGCCCGGCCCCGCTCGATGTGATTGCGGCTTCGGGCGCCGCGGGTAGTGCCGGCGCAGCCTCGCAGGGCGGCACGAGCGCGATGAACCTGGGCGGGGCGGCGGCGAACCCGAACGCTGCGGGAGCCGCTCGCGAAGCGGAGCCCCCGCATTTCGGCGCGCCCACGCTGATCGCGGAATTGGTGGCTGCCGAAGAGCATGACGATCCCACGCTGACGTCCGATCAGCTCGAGATGTTCTTCAGCGCGGCTCGTGCGGGCGCGAAGGACATCTACACTTCGACTCGGCGCAGTCGCCTCGACGCCTGGGGAGCTCCGGCCCCGGTAGCCGAGCTAAGCTCGGACTTCCTCGACGCAACTCCCGGCGTAGCGCCGGATGGTCTAGAGATTTGGTTCGAAAGCACGCGCGCCGCTGGCAACGACGACCTCAGCAACACCGACATTTGGAAATCCGTGCGAGCTGGCCGTGACGCGCCTTGGTCCGCACCGGTTCTCGTGGAGGAGTTGTCCACGCCCGGTCGCGATTCGTATCCTCAGCCCAGCTCACGCTTGCTCATCACCTTCAGCTCCTGGCGCAGCGGGGGGCGCGGTGATACCGATCTTTTTGCGGCAGTTCGCCCGACCGTGGACATGCCCTGGGGCGCAGCCACGCCACTCTCCGAAGTGAGCTCCGAGACGTGGGACGAGGGCTTGCTGCGCGCGGATGGCACGCAGATTTTTATCTCCTCGGCGCGATCGCCCGGTCAAGGCGGCGGCGACCTATTTTGGTCGGCGCGGCC
Source organism: Polyangiales bacterium (assembly GCA_038252755.1). Lineage (GTDB taxonomy): Bacteria > Myxococcota_A > Polyangia > Polyangiales > Polyangiaceae > PMG-095. Next base: position 36,544 of record JBBSAB010000081.1, read on the forward strand.
CTCGCTCATGTCGCCGTTCGCAAACTCCGTGCCAATCGTCGACCTCAACTCACCTGCTCAGGAGCAGGATCTGTGGGTGTCGGAAAACCTCGACTACGCTGTCTTCGCCTCTAACCGCAGCGGGCATCTCGACTTGTACGAGGCGCACGCGGTGCCCTGAGGTGTTCGTTGGGGCGCCGCCCGCGTCAACCTGAGCATTGGTCTCATTTGCCAGCTGCCCGCTCGCCAAGCCTGGCTTCTGGCGAGGCTTTCGCGAGGACCAAGCGACCTTTCCGGTCGCCTCTCGTTGAACGTACGTGGGTACGTGAGCACCGGACCGGAGCGAAAACGAAGCCAGAACCCAGGATCGGCGGGCGTGGCCGCCAGCTGAAATGAGACCAATGACAAGCTGAATTGCTGGTCTCGCCGTAGACGTGCCCGTGCCCGTACCCTGCCCGAAAATGCCACGGCTTCGGCAAAGTTCTCCAGGGTTGGCCCAGGGTCCTGGCGCGGGC
>JBBSAB010000082.1:0-36971 GCA_038252755.1 Polyangiales bacterium
CGCGATTCGAGCACGAGCGAACAGGAAGGCGGGAAGGCGGGAAGATTTCTGTTGTTCGAACAGGCGCCTGAGGCCCAATCGCGATCCCGCTGCGTCCAGTTGCCAGTACCACCCACCCTAAATCTCAGCATTCCCGTCTTGGTGAGAGCGTTGTGAAAACCAACCTTGACCTTGCCGGCTGCGTGGGCATCGACGCGTTCAGCGCGGCATAGTTCGAGAAGTAGCTCGACACGCTTGTGCCCGCGGCGTTGCGCGTGAGACACGAGCTCGAGCTCGACGTCGGCCGCCAGCAACGCGCGCACGGCGGCCCAGTCGCGCGCGTTGAAGAGCGCGACGAAGCGACCTAGCGTTGGTGACACGCGCCGCGCCTGGCCCTCGAGCGGACCCTCACTCGCGAGCGCCGTCAGTCGTTTGCGCCCCGTCTGCAGTGAAGCTTTGACGGCCGGCACCGAGAGCTCCAGCATCGCGGCGATCTCCTCGACCGAGTGCCTCGGGGCGCGCGCCGGATATCACGCGTTCGGCCAGCGACGCATCGGTCGCGTCGCCTTCAATGGCTTCGACGGCGAGTCGCCTCGTCACGCGAGCGCGGTCGAGCCTCGCGCTACAACGCTGACGCGCGCCCCTTGCGCGACCAGCGCTTCCACCATGCCGAGGCCCAGGCCCCGGCTGCCACCGACCACAACGACTTTCTTGTTTGCGATTGAGCTCGTCATGCGGCGAAGACGGCCGAGCACCGAAAAACGATGCCGTCTTCGCACGCTTTTCTACTTGGCCCGCCGGCGAGCTCGCGCGAAAGCCAATTAATACGGAGCTTTACGTCTCAGCCGAACAGCTCGGTCATGCCGCCGGTGTTCCATTGGTCGGCGCCGTATTTGGCGAGTGGCGCGTAGCCGGTGCCTTTGACGCCGTCGGCGTCGGCCCACTGTTGCGAGAGCTGCGTCCAGAAATCGCTCATGAAGCGCCCCTTGCCGCCAACCTGGCCGCCAAAATCGAAGTAGCGGCCGCCTTGCAGGTTTACGAACTTACCGCCGAACAGCAGCACCGGCATGTCTTCCCAGCCGTGTACGACGCCCACGCTGGCTTCGTTCCAAAACACCACCAGGGTGTTGTCGAGCAGACTGCCGCCGTTCACGTCGTCGGGCGTCGCGTCGAGCTCAGCCAGCAAATTGGCCGTCATCTGGCAGTGGTATTTGTCGACCCAGAACTGACCCTGATGCGGATTGGTGCCGGTGTTGTGAGAAACGGCGTGGTAGCCCTCGACGTCATCCATCACGGCATCAGGGAAGAGGTTAGTGATGACCTGCTTGAAGCGGATGCCCGAGTTGCCCCAACCCCACGTAAAAGTCGCTACGCGGGTCAGATCGCACTGAAACGCAGTCTTGATGATCTTGAACTGCTCCAACGCAGCTTGGTGGTAGCGCGCGTCATTGGCAGAGTTGGTGTCGCCATCGCCGGCGGTTCCGGCCGGGATCGTACTGTCGACGGGCACCAGCGTCGGCTGCGTACACACTCGGCCGCTGCCACCCGAGGTCAGCTGCATCTCGAGCTGGCGAATGGCGGCGAGGTGAGAGTCCACCTTGTCTTTGGCCAGCTTGGGCAAGCGGGGCCGCAGACTGTTCAAGTCGCCGTTGATGAAGTCGATCACGCTTTTGTCTTGCGCCAAGCCGCGCGCAAGCGCCGCGTCGCTTTGGCCCATCATCGTGTTGCCGAAAAGGTTCTTGAACGCGATCGCGGGGTCTGCGATCGGGTGGAGCGGGGTAGGGATTGCTGCGTTTGGATTGTCCTTGGAGTAGGAAACCACGCGGATGCAATAGGCGTCGGTTTGCGCCGAGATCAGGTCCGGCGTCAGGCTGATCGAAGGAATCGCCGCGAGTGACTTGAGGGTCGGAATCGTGTTGAGGAGCAACTGATCGATCGAGCGATCCGTCGCGGTAAAGAACTTACCCTCGGTGTTGCTCTTGGCCTCTGCTTCCTTGCCAGGGATCACCGGCCAGGCATCGAGGCTCCCTGGATCCTTGGGTGACGGCGACGTCATCGCCAGTATGCCCGCGCCGTGCTTGTCGCCGTGCCAGCCCGGCACGCGCGGGCAATGGACGCCCTTCATAACCACCATCTTGCCCCGGACGGCTTTGAACGAATCGATCAAACCACCCGGCGCGCTGATCCAGTCAGTGCCGCCGGAAGCCCCCGACGTCGGCCACCAGAACGAGGGCGCTCCGGGGTTGTCCTTCGCGTTCATCGCCGAGCCGCAAGGGCGGTGAATCATCAGCAGGCGCTGAGGCGCCTTGCCGGTCTGCGCTTGGCCCATGATTGGCCTCAGAAACGTGGCGGCTGCACCGGTTGCGGCCAGGCCTCCCAAAAGACCGCGTCGTCCAATGTTGCGTGTCATTCAACGATTCCTTACTGAGTGTCCAGGTCGCGGGTCGCGAAGGCGGGAGAAGTAACGATGGATTTGAACAAATCGACGAATTTGCCGCTGGCGGCGAAGTTGTCTCGGATTTGCTGAATCGCGCAGGAGTTTTCCGTTTTGGGATCGTGGTCGAGCGTGAACTTGGACAGCTGCGCGACGGCGCAATCGGCCACGCGCCGCCCGCTCTTTAGCTTGTCCGCGAGGTCCTTGAGGCTCGAGACGTCACCATCGATGTCAGGTCCCTGACCGAAGATGGTGGCTTGCGTAAACACCGGCATATTGTCACCGGGATCGATCGTGCGGTAGCGCCCCATGGCGTCGAAGCCCTCGCTCACGAATCCGAAGGGATCGAAGAAATTGTGGCACGCTCCGCATGCTGGCATCGCGTTGCGTTGCTGCGCTTTCACGCGCTCGGTACCCTTCAGGGTCGCGAAAACGTCGCCCGCGTTGGTAGGCGGTGAGCCGAGCGTGACGCCGCACACCAGATTCAGGTAAATCCACCGTCCACGGAAGACGATGTCGTCGCTTTCGGTATGAGTGTTCGTGCTCGCGAGCAGGTCTGGATGCGTCAGGATGCCAGCGTTGCGCTCCGGGGGTAGCTGCACCTCGACCAGGCCACTCCCCTGCACGGGAGGCAGACCGTAGACCTTCGCGATCTCTGCGTTGGCGTAGTACTTGTTCGAGGTGAAGAGATCACTCAGCGAGCCGTTCCAGACCAGGTCCTTCAGGAACATGGTCGCGCTGTCATGCAGGCTGCTCTTGAGCGTGGGGGTGAACTCCGGAAAGACCTTGCTCGTACCCACGATCTTCTCGACGTTGAGGTAGTAACTGACCTTCTTGGTCAGGTTGTCGCGCGAGGGCGCCAGGGCCAGCAGCCGATCGACCTCGGCGCTCAACACAGCCGGCTGAGTGAGCGAGCCGTCCACGGCCTTGGCCCAGAGTTGGTCGTCCGGCACGGATTGGAACATGGCGAAGCTCAACGCGCTGGCCAGCTCATAAGGGTTCATCGGCACCGAGCCGGTCGTGCCCGACGCGTCGGCACCGATCTCCGTGCGATAGAGGAAGGCGCCGCTACCGAGAGCTGCTTCCATCACCAGAGTGAGCGCCCGCGGGGCGCCGTCAGGCAGACCGCCGTTGAAGACCTTCATCAGGCCCGAGATCTCGGCGTCGGTGACCGGGCGTTTCCACGCGCGCGGCAGCTTGGTCCGCAAGAAAGACTCGACACAGGCTGCCGCCACTGCTGCGTCGCCGCAGGGCTTCAGCTTTCCGGCAACCTGATCAGCCGCGCGGTAATACTGCTTGAGGACGTTGACGCTGCCTATTTGGGCGGATTCGTTCAGCGGGTAGTCGCCCGTTTCGTTCGCCTTATTCTCGGGCGTGAAGTCGACCCCGAACGCATCTTTGATGACGTTCGCGTACTCCTTATCATTGAGTAGCGAGATGCGTGCCGGGGCGAGCGAGCCGCCGGTGCGACATGTAGTCGGTCCGTCCCCGCCGGTCGCAGAAGTACCGGCGCCTCCGCTGATCCCTCCCGTGCCTCCGGCACCCGCAGTCGACGTCGACGGATTCTGGCCAGTGTTGGCAGACGTACAGCCGGCGACGCTTAACGCGCCTCCGAACAGGAGCAGCCCTACGACTTGATTTTTCATGCGCGTCACCTACGAGGTCCGGCTCGCGGTCGTCCTCAATATGTCAGTGCCGCCAACAGGCTTCGATGGGCCGCAATTCGTGCGCTTTTGCGCACAAAGCTGTCAGCTGTCGTTCTCGAAGTAGTCCACGACTGACCTGTCTTCGCGGGTTTAGCTCAATCCAGTCAGTACCGCCTGGGCTGTCAGCTGGCTACTTGAGCGGATCCGGTCAGCGGGCAGCGAGACGGGCGCACGCAAGGTGGGCCGCCGCCAAGGACCCGACCCAGCTGCTTGGAGCGTCAACGGCGGGTGCAAACCGGCTCAGGGTGATTTTGTTCCAAAGCGCCTGAAGCAAGCTGTGCATCACGCGTAGGCCCAGAAAGCGGGCTTGGGCAATCAGGCCACGCTGACCGGGTGCACTTGCCACGCGCCGTCAGCGAACACGACGTCGTCGTCGAGCAGAACTCGATCGGTAACGACGAACGTATCGACGTGGTAGCGCACCTCGCGCGGGTTGAGGTGTGGCTTCTTGTAGACGCCGTGGCGCGCTCCCAGCGAGAGGTGGACGCCGCAAACGCGCTCGAATGCGCCCACGTCGGAGACACGACGGTCGCGCGAGAAGGCTCGATTCATCCCGAAACCGAGTTCACGCAGCCACACTTCGCCTTCGTCGGCTCGGATCGCGCTTAGAACCCGGTCAAACTCGCTGGTCGAGTTGAGCGCGTCGACGACTCGGCCTCGTTCGACCACCATCGTGATCGGTGCCGCGGGCACGTTGAGGCGGAACGATGTGTCGGCGAAACCGTAAATGTTGACGCGACCACTGACGGCCTCCAAATCGCGGGCTTCGGTGAACACTTCTCCGATCGGAAACTGGCTGCCTGTATTCTTCAGTCCCACAAAATCGCCGATATTGAGCTTTGCGAGTTCGAGCAGCGAATCGAAGCGCAAGGTCTCGCCCTGGCTTTCGACGCGAGCTGAGCGCGCGACGTCCATCCGCGCTTTCAAGGCGTGGCCGACGCCCCGGTAGTACTGCGGGTCGTAGGCTAGAGCGGCCACGTAGTGCTCGAGCTCGTATGGCTCAATCCGCTCGAGGTTGGAATGCTCGATGACCTTGACGTTTTTTCGAAACAGCTCCACGCGCGTTCGGTACTCCGGCAGCCGAAATACCGACGACTGAATCAGTACTGCCAGGTCGCCCTCGCTCAGCTCAACGCACGCTGCTTTGACGGCTTCGGGCGCCACTTGGTCGAACGAAATCACGCGCGCCTGGGGCAAGCACTCAGCGTAGGCGGCAGCCAGCAAGCGAGAGAGCTCGCAGCGATCGTCAGCAACCAACAGCGCGGCGCGCTCGCCGGCATGATCCATCGCGATCCTGAGCGTGTCGCTCACGTTCTGTCTCGCGGCCGAAAGGATCGCGCTCATTGCGGGCTTCTAGCACGCGGAATACCGCCGCAACCGCCAATCCGGCCGCGCTGGCCGGGGCCGGGCATCTTGCCGGCAAATTGGCTACAGTGAGGCGATTCATGGGTCAGCGCTCGAAACGTGCTCGTCGCTGCGACGTGTGTCGCATGCACTGCGAGCTGTGCCTGTGTGCGGAGCTCCCACGGCTCGAGCTCCTGACTCGCGTGGTCGTGATCATGCATCACCGTGAGGTGTCGAAGACGACCGCGACCGGGCCGCTCGCGCTGCTCGCCCTTAAGGGATCCAGATTGTGCGTGCACGGAGAGCAGGGTGCGGCCCTCGATTTGAGCGCGGAGCACGCGCCGGACCGACGCGTGATGCTGCTCTTCCCTCGCGAGGACGCGAAGCGGCTGACGCCTGGGCTGCTTGCCCAAGATCCGCGACCGGTGACGCTGCTCGTTCCAGATGGCAACTGGCGGCAGGCGAGCCGTGCGTCTCGACGGATCCCAGGTGTTGCAGAGGCAGAGTGTGTCGTGCTCGCCCCTGGGCCACCGACTCGCTACCGACTGCGCCACGAACCCAAACTGGGGGGGCTTGCGACCTTCGAAGCCATTGCGCGCGCGCTCGGCGTGCTCGAGTCCCCCACCGTGCAACAGCAGCTCGAGGCGCTGTTCGAGCGGATGGTGGCCGCCACGCTCAGCACCCGCGCCCAGCCCAAGGCGCCTACAGCTCTCGCCAGTCATGCAGTCACGACTGAAGCGGTTCAGCGAACGGCGGCCGTTCTGATGTGACGGGTGGGCCTTGCGGTTCGGATCTGTTAGGTGCTCCTGCGTGAGCCACCCGCCCTACGTTTTCGTCGACACGCAGCAGGGACTCGAGCAGGCGTCGCAGGCCCTCTTTTCGTGCCCTCGTCTGTACCTCGATACCGAGTTCGAGTCGGGGCGTGGTTCGACCCGGCTGTGCCTGCTCCAGATCTCCTCCGGCACCGAAATCTTCCTGGTCGACACCTTGAAGCTCGGGCAACTGGAGGTGCTCGGCAAGGCCTTGGCGAGGCCGGAGGTCGAGTGGATCTTCCACGCCGGCCTGCAAGACCTCGAGCTGATCGAACAGCGGCTGCACGTCCGCGCCCCCGAGCGCCTCTTCGATACGCAGATCGCCTACGCCTTGGTCTGCGCAGAGAACAACGTTTCCCTCGCGTACTTGCGCTACACATTGCTGGGCATCCGCGGAGACAAAGCGCACCAGGCCGACGATTGGTTGGGGCGCCCGCTGCACGAGTCGCAGCTTCGCTATGCCGCCAGCGATGTGGATCACTTGCCGGCGCTGACCGAGATTCTCACCCAGCGCGCCCAGGCAAAAGACCGACTCGCGCTGGTTTTCGAGGCTTCCCAAGAAACGCTTCAACCACCGCGTGAGCCGCCGCCGCCGCTCAACCTGGAATCGTTTCGAAACGCGTGGCAACTCGGGCCACGCAGTCAAGCTGGTCTACGTTTCCTGATCGATTGGCACAACCAGCTTTCGGGTGAAGACCGGCTGAATGCGCCAGACACGAAGACGCTGCTCGCAGTGGCAGCCCGCATGCCAGAAAGCCCCGACGCGCTCGGTCGCATCAAAGGTGTAGGGCCCGGTTTCCTGAAGCGGCATGGCAAGCAGCTCACGCAGGGTCTGGTGGCGAGCGCGCTCCAAACCACGACCACCGATTTCGTTCCGATCGAGCCCCTGCCTTACGCGACATTTGCCGAGACTCGTTGCGAGGCTTGGCTGGGGCTGCTCCGCGCTGAAATTTGCGAAGCGCTGGAGGTCTCCCCCGAGCTTGTCTTGCCGGCTCGGGTTCTCCGCGAGCTCAAGGGCAAGCTACAACAGAGCCGCCCAGTACGCCTCTCGGACGCGCTGCGCGGCTATCGAAAGCGCCTGTTGGGCGACGCCATCGACGAGTTTTGCGAAAGATCTCCGCCTCCCGCTCCCGCTGCGTAGAGGCGAGCAAGATTGGCGTCAGGGTAGAGGCGGACGACTGAATCAGACCGAACCTGGCGAGTCGCGCCACGAGTTCAGTTTTCGAAACCTGGTTGGTTCGTCGCCAGACAAACTCAGGCGGAGGGTCGCCTAAAGGAGACCCCGGTTCGCGTCGTTCATGGCACCGAGAAACCCTGACGACCTCGAGCCTTCCCGTACTCACATTGCCCCACCCTGGCGTCAGCTCGGACGATCAGCGCCGGCACAGCTTGTTCAGCCCGCATTTGCAGGGCGTTCCTCAGCGCGAGACGGGCCAATCGTCGGGTTGGTTGGCGGCGCTCGTGGAAAACAGTAGCGATTCGATCGTCGGCGTCGACGTTCACGGGGTCATTCAGAGCTGGAACGCCGGCGCGCAGCGCCTGTTTGGCTACACGTCGTCCGAGATGATCGGTCGCCAAGGTGAAATACTAATTCCGCCAGGCCGGACGGACGAGCTCGAGGAAGTGTTGGGGGAGGACGAGCAGTTCATCGACTCGTTTCGTTTTGAGACGCTGCGCGTGCGCAAGGACGGCACGCTGGTCGAGGTCGCGGTCAGCGCGTCCCGCGTGCGAGACGACCAGAGCCGTGCGCTCGGCTGGGCGCTCGTGGCTCGCGACGTCACCGAGTCCAATCGCCTGCAGGCCGAGCTGTCTCGCGCCAAAGAGCTGATGGAAGCGACGTTCTCGAGCATCGGTGACGGTGTGGCGTTGCTGGATGCCGAGTGGAAGCTGCTGCTCGTCAACGACGCCTACCGCAAGCTGCTCGCCTTGCCCGACACCGAGCTCGCGGGCAAGGATCTGACCTTCTTGACCGACCACGTCCGCCACTTGCTCGATGACCCTGCACAGGCGGACGACCTTGGTCCAGCATTGGCTGATCACGAAACGCGAACCGCTGAGCTCTTGCTGGTTCGCCCAGTGCGTCGTTGGCTCCGCCGTTCGACAACGGCGATTGCGAGCGGCCGTGAGCGGCGGCACCTGGTGGTCTGGCGCGATATCACCACCGAGCGCGACACCATGGCCGAGCGTGAGCGCGAGATCGCGACCGACACGCTGACCGGCATCCCGAATCGACGCGCCGCGCTGGCGCGCGCCAAGGACGTGCGGCGGCGCGGTTGCCTGACGAGCGTTGCGCTGTTCGACATCGACCATTTCAAGAGCGTGAACGACCGCTTTGGGCACGCGAAGGGCGACGAGGTGCTGCGCGCGGTGGCGACGACGCTCGCCCACCAAGCGTGCGATTCCGACCTGGTGGCTCGTTGGGGCGGCGAGGAGTTCGTCGCGCTCGTCGGTGCCGACCTCGCCGGCGCCGCGGCGCTCTGCGAGCGAGCCCGCGAGGCGGTGGCGCGGCTGGATATTCCCGGCGTCGGCCAGGTCAGCATTTCCGCCGGCGTGAGCGTGATCACCGACGACTTCGATTCAACGCTCGAACGCGCGGACGCGGCCCTGTATCAAGCCAAAGCACGCGGCCGCAATCGCGTTGAACGCGGCTGAGCCGCCGCCGCCTCAGGAGCGAATCCGAACGCCGCTCAGCTGCAACTGCCACTGACGTAGTTGTCGCCGCAAGCGACCAAGCTCAGAATCGTCTCCAGGCATCGCTTTGGCGGAGCGGCGTCGGAGCAGAGCGACGCCAACGGCGAGTAGCGCCAGCAGCGAGCTTGAGCTTGAGCTCGAGCTCGAGCCTTGACGCGGCAGATGACAGGAGCAATCACCGGTGTCGGTGGTGATGGTCGTCGGGGTTGCGATTGGCGCTGAGCCACCGGTAGTCGTGGGCGCTGAGCCTGCCGACCCCGCGCTGCCGGCCAGGCCCGCGCTGCCAGCCTGGCCACCGCCGCCGGCAGCGCCGCCGATGCCGGCAGCGCCGCCGATGCCGGCAACACCGCCGATGCCGGCAACACCGCCGCCGCCAGCATCGCCACCGCCGCCAGCAATACCGCCGATGCCACCTGCACCCGCGCTCCCACTCGCGCCGCCGGCACCTCCGCCGCCTTGGCCTGCGCCGCCTCCGCCTCCCGCGCCTCCGCCAGCCGACGGACGCGCCTCACCACAGCTCGAGAGCGGTCCGCTCAGCTCCTCGGTTTGTCGACACATCTGATCCCAAGTTCCGGTCGACACTTCCGGCTTCAACGGGACTTTGTCGCAAGCTGGTCCCGGGTTCCACGTGCCATCGGCGTCGAAGCAGGGCGTGACGTCGAGCCCCGAAGTTTCTTCGATCCACGGGACGAACGCCGGCGTTAGCGCCCAGGTGCCCTGACGCGTGCAGGCGACGCCATTGATGACATCACTGGTGCTGGTGGCGCCAAACACGCGCCAACTGCCATCGGGCAACTGCAAGAAGGCGGGTCCACCTGAGTCGCCGAAGCAGTTGGAATGACCGGCATCGCCCACGTCCACTGTCGTGCGTCCGACCTTGCCAACGGGCGCTCTCACCCACCGCTTGTGGCCCTTCGGAGAGGGGCTGTCGTCGTCGATGTTGCCGAAACCAACGAGCACCGCCTGCGCGCCCTGCTTCAAGTAGTCGAGCTCGCAGCCATACAGGACCGGAATGATCGAGACGTCATTCACTGGCTCTTTGAGGATGCAGTATGCAAAGTCCTCGCCCGTGTCTACCGAACCCTTTGCCTTACAACTCTCGATCGCCACCTTGCGACCGGGCCCGCTGTGATTTGTACTGTCGCCGAAAAATACTTCTTTCGGCGTTCCCTCGTCGACGCAATGCGCGGCGAGCGAAATCATTTTTGGGTGAATCAGCGTCGCGGTGCAGTTGGCCTGCGCTTTGCCCAAGTCGGCGACGAAGTGCACGGTCGTGGGCCAAGAGCAGGTCGCCGTCTCCTGTCCGCCAACGATCGCCTCCGTTTGCTCGCCCAAGGGCGCCTCGCCCGCGCAACCAAAGGTCGCGAGCACAACCGACCACGTTACAACTTTGGAGCGGACAAACAGCTGCACTGATCATTAATGCATCGAGACCCAGTTGCGGCTCACGATACGTTGCGCCCGCCACGCCGGATGCGATCAGTGCCAGCTGCACGACAGCCCACAACAACATGGACGCTGGCATTTTCCGGGGCCGGCGAGCCTCGCCGCCGATCCTTGCTACTTCGATCCGGCCGCCCCTCGCAGCGTGCCAAGAAGCTGCGCCGCCCCGACGGCTGCAACGCCGTCGACTGCGCAATCTGTTCCACCGCCACCCAAGCCGCCTGCGTAAACTACCACTGCACCCTCGAATGAGCCCGTATAGCCTTCTCATTGTCCTGCTGCTGATTGGTTGTGCTGACGCAGCTCAGCACCCCGGGCGACGCGCGAGCGCAGGCGGACAAGGCGGCCAAAGCGAGAAGAACTCGACCGGCTCTGCAGGCTCGGGAGGGAGCGCGGCGGGGGGCACGCCGGCTGGCGTTGCAACCGCGGGTGAGCCTGCGAGTGGCGGCAAGGGCTCCGCGGCGGGCGCTGGCGGGGCTGCCGTAGCACCCATGACGCTATCGGTTTTCAACGTGCTGTTTGGAATACCCGTGCCCGGGCAAGATCCGACGCTCGGGCAATTGGAGCGCGTGGAACTGCCTTCGTGGATCACGCTCAGCGCGAACGCGCCGGAGGGCACCAAGAGCGTGGAATTTACGATTGGCGATAGCGTGCGGGTCGATAACTATCCGCCGTTCCTGCTGAACGAGAACGGCTTTGGCACCGGGCGTTGGGAACCAGCGGCAGGCGACTACATCGTCAGCGCCAAGGCGTTCGCAGAAGAGGGTGCGCTCGGCGCGCTGCTGGCCGAGACGACGCAGACCATCTCGTACCACGAACGCGGCGTCGCGCCGGATTTCCAGCCGCTCAGCGAGGCGGAAAATGCCGGCTGGGTGGCAGAGCATCTCGAGCAGGTGATGCAACCGAAAGAGCTCACGAGCACGCTCGGCGTCACGCTGCCGTATCGCTTGTTCGTGCCTCCCGACTACGACGCGGAGGTGCGGTATCCGCTGCTCGTATTTCTTCACGACCGCGACGCGCGCGGCAGCGACAACGGCCCAATGACGTTCGGTTCGAGCCTGTTTCATGGCGAAAGGTCGATTGTCTCGCCCAATTTTCGGCACGAATTTCCAGCCATCATCCTGGTGCCGCAGTGCCCCGCCGAGCCCGCCGATCAGGAGTGGGGTCACTGGTACGGCGCTACCGCGCAAGCGCCGCGCGCCGGTTTGGACTTCACCCTCGGCTATTACCCGTCACACGACGAACCATCGCTCGCGGCGAGCCTGGTCAAGGAGCTCGTGGATGCCACGCTGGACGAGCTGAGCGTGGACCCGACGCGCGTCTACCTCACTGGTGAGTCGATGGGAGGTCTCGGTACGTGGGATATTGCGTGGCGCTGGCCCCAATTGTGGGCCGCCGCCGTTCCGCTCGCCGGCTTCACCGACCCGAGTCGCGCGAAAAAGCTGCTCGACCTTCCGTTGTGGGTCTTTCACAGCACGCTCGACACCGAGGACAACGTGGTCGGTTCGCTCACCATGGTCGACAAGCTCAAAGTGCTGGGCGGCATCATCTACTACACGCAATACGACGACGTAGACCACGCCCACACCTTCGAGCGCGTGTGGCGTACAGAGAAAGAGCTGTATCCGTGGATTTGGGCCAACCGACGCACTCCTTGATCCGCCATGCGGCGTTGCGCTAGCCAGGGAACTTTGCCTGCACGGTCTCGAGCGAGCCGTAAGGGACGCGAATGTACGTTTCGAAGTGGAGCAGTGGATCTGGGGTGATCGCTCCCCAAAGTTCGCTCGCGCTCGTAAAAAGACCATAGCTGTAGCCATCCGTCTTGTGGTCGCGTCGCCCAGGAGCGGCTCGAGCCGTTGACGCGACCAAGGCACGACCCCGTGAACGCCCCGCGCGGGCAAGGGTGTCCGCCTCGTGCCTAGCGTTTCCGAATCCACTTCGGGAGGAGCCTTGGATCTGGGCCAACCGACCCGCTCTTTGAGCGAGCTCTGCCGGCTGCATTAACTAATACGTTGCTGTCGAATGAGCCGCCTGTTGCTTTCCGAGAGAATTTCTCGAGAGCAACGTGGACGCTAGCCGTGTAGGCTGCGCCCGAGGAGGTAGGAGCCGCATGCAAGCGACGGACATCGACGACGTTTTGGTCAAGCTGAGGGGTGTCATCGATAGTCGTCGCGGCAGCCCACTCGTGTTCTTTCCTGCGGTTTATCGCGCCACGACCGCTCGCGTGCTGGCCGGTATCCAGAAGGGCAGCTTCGCTGACGGCGCTCGCATGGGACGGTTCGTGACCGAGTTTGCCAACCGCTACCTGGCCGCGCTCGAGGCGGTGCCGGTGGGCGGCGTTGGCGGTCCGGCGCGGGCCTGGCAAGTCGCCTTCGATGCCGCTGCTCGCCCGCATACGATGATCCTTCAGCACGTTCTCGTGGGCATGAACGCGCACATCAACTACGACCTCCCCCTCGCGGTGATCGCGGCGGCGGACGGAGGCAACATCAGCGCCCTCAAACCAGACTTCGAGGCGATCAACGACATCCTCGCGGCCTTGCTCGATCCCGTGCAGACGGTCATCGATCGATTCTCACCGCTTTTGAACATTTTGGACCGGGTCGGAGGTCGCAACGACGAGCACTTGGTGACGTTTTCGATCAGCACGGCTCGCGACGAGGCGTGGCACGAGGCCACACGCTTGGCAGACGAATCCGCCGACCAACGCCAACGATCGACCGTGAGCTTGGATCGCCGCGTAGCTCTGCTTGCGTCGAGCATCATCGTGCCAGACGGGGCGCTGGGCATGGCCACCGGTCTGATCGCCCGCACCGAATCCACCGACATCGCTGCCGTCACGGCGGCGATGCTCGCCATCGACTGACGAGCGCCGAGCAACGCTCACTTCTTCAGGAACGCGAGCGCTTGGGACTCGTTCTCGAACGCTGCGAGCGCCCCGTCGACCGTGGTTTCGCGGTTGAGGCGGTTGGCCTGTAAAATGCCGATTTTTGAGCCGACCACGACGGCGGTGCGCTCGAAATCACGCCCAATCTCTTCGCGCAGCGCCATGAACGCGGCCGCCAGGCGGTCGTCGGTGCTCAGCGGAGCGCGTGTCGAATCCACCAAGAGTCGCTTGCGCTGGCGCCCCAGTTGGTCGAGCGCAGTACCGATCCGTCGTCGCTCCTCCGCCACCTCGGTGTCGTCCACGAACTGACGCGCCGAACGACGCACGAGCACGACGCGCGGCTCGAGCAGAATCACCTCGTGAAACGGCTCCGCCGGAAGCAAAGGGGAGGGGGCTGCAGGCTTGTGGGGTGCCGAGTCGCGACTCGACGATGGAGTGCTACCGCCAGCCCGGTTCAGGGTGCCAGAGCGGACGGTGGTGTTTTCTTCGGTGGCGCGGTCCAGCTGGGGACCTGCGCGCTTGCTCGAGGGAGGCGTCCCCAACGTTCTGCCGGCTGTCGTTCGCTCGGGCGGCTGGCTCGTGCGCGCCGCCACGGTGAGCTGCTCGCGAAGCGCTCGGGCCAATGCGCGCAAGCTGGGAAAGCGCTCTTTCGGATCGCGATCCATGGCGCGGAGCACGATCGCATCGAAGCCCTGATCGATGCCCGCCTCCACCTGGCTGGGAGGGACGACGGGTGCGGTCAAAATGGCGTGCATCAGCGCGTAGGGAACTTCAGCCGCGAAGGGACTCTGCCCCGTCAAGCATTCGTAGAGCATGATCCCGACCGCGTATTGATCACTGAGCGGGCTCGCAGCTTTCGGGTTCAGCGTCTGCTCGGGTGACAAGTAGCGTGGCGTTCCGACGAACGCACCGGATTGAGTCTGGAGACCCAGGGTTCCTCCGGCCACCAGATCCTTCGAGATGCCGAAGTCCAGGATCATCGGCACCAGATCGCCGCTTCGCTCTGTCAACATCACGTTGCACAGCTTCAAATCGCGATGAACGATGCCGGCGTCGTGCAGCGCAGCGACCGCATCGCAGATCGGAATGAACAGCTGCACCACTTCGCCGCGCGCCAGCGGGCCCTGTCGCTCCATTTTTGCGCGCAGCGTTTCGCCCCGTAAAAGCTCCATGACGATGAACGGGCTGTCGCCTTCGAAACCAACCTCGAACACCTGAACGATGTTGGGATGACGAACGCTATCCAAGAGCCGCCCCTCGGCTCGGAAGCGTCGCAGGGCGGTCGGGTCGCTGGACGTCGAAGCATCCGGAAGCTTGAGCGCGACCACGCGACCTGACGGCACATGCTCGGCTTCGAACACGCGCCCCATGCCGCCGCGCGCCAACAGCCGGACGACTCGGTAGTCGCCGAAGCGCCGGCCAGTTTCGGGCGACGGATCACTCTTCATCGGCAGAGCCAGCATTCTACGGCCTTGCGCGCGCGCAAGCCGCATTCTCGCCGGATGGTCGGCGCCGGCCAACTGGCTGAATCTTCCAGCCCTAGACAACGAGCGTCGTACTTGCTCAGCCGTTAATGACGGTGAGCACAATCGAAGCTTGGCCTATGACGTTGCCCATCCCACCCGGCAACGCGTAGGCACTGATGTTGATGGCGTGCTTGCCTGCGCCCAGCTTCGGCGTCGGCTCTTGGTAATCACCGTTCGTGTCAAAGCCCAAACCGTAGGGGAAGATGTCCTGCGACGCCTGAGGCACGCCGTCATAGGTAAAAATTACGCTGCCCGGCGTGATTCCCGGGGCGATATTTGCGACCACGGTGAGAGGCGCATCGCCTGTCACCGTGATCTCGAAAGCGTCAACCTTGTTCAGACAGGTTTGGACGGGCTTGTCCGTGTCGAAATCGTAAACAGAAAAGCTTGCGAAAGTGCCGAGTGCTGGAGGCGCGCTCGCATCACTGCCCGCAGCGCCGTCACCACCCGCAGCGCCGTCACCACCCGTGGCGCCAGCACCACCAGCACCACCAGCGCCACCAGCGCCACCAGCGCCACCAGCGGCAGCGTCATCGCAACCCTGGATGATATAGACGCGCCCCACGGGTGAACCTCCTCCGGTGCTGGTGCCAGCAGTGCCGCCGCCAGCAGTGCCGCCGCCAGCAGCAGTAACGCCAACGCCGCCTTGCCCGCCACTGCCCCCGTTGGTGCCGAAGCCGGTACCGCTAGTGCCGAAACCGGTACCGCCCGTGCCGAAGCCGGTGCCGCTGGCTCCGAACACAGCCGACGACCCTGAGCTCCCGCCCGATAGGCCCGCTCCCGCATTTCCTCCCGCGCTCGAGCCGCCGAGCGTCGTCAACGTCGGATTGGGGTCGCTGTTGTCCTCGCTGCAGCTAGTGAGCGGCAGCGCGAGCGATATCACGGGTGCCAGTACGAGTAGTCCGATCGAGGTGAGGTGACGGCGCATGTTGCTCCCATGCTCAGCAAGCTGCGTGCCGGAACGTCTTGCGCCCTAGTTCCCAATCATGAGTGCGACCTACGCAACGTTCGTCGCCCAATCGCGCAGCGCTCGTCACCGGAGTATCCGCCGGGTGCAGCGTGTCGAACCACGCAAGGAACGTCACTCCACTACGCAACGTTCGTCGGGCCAACGCGTCGAGATGCGCACGGTTCCTTTCCGGTTCCGGGCGGACATGCGTTGGTACGCGGCTTGCTAATTCCGGTCGAGCGTCGATGTTTAGGTCACATCGCCGCTTCAAATGTCTCCCACTCACTCACGTGAAATGCAGAACGCTCAAGAGCCCGATTGTCTCTCCGGTGCCACCGATACCTTTGCTTCGATCGATTTCGTCACACCGACGTTTGGCGAAGTGTACGCGGCCACGTTTCGTCTCGTCTGGCGCGGGGCCCGTCGATTGGGGGTCTCGAATAGCTCGGTCGACGATGTAGTCCAAGACGTGTTTCTCACGGTTCACCGCCGGCTCGCGCAGTTCGCTGGCCGGTGTTCGATCGAGAACTGGGTCTTTGGCATTCTGCTTCGTGTCACGCGCAACTACCGCCGCTCGCGCCAGCGAAAGGGTGCGGCTCACGCCATTTCATCGGTGGTGGTCGACCCGGACGAGTTGGTGAGCGCAGATGATCCAATGGATACCGTGTGCCTACGCGAGGCCAGCCGCATCTTCCAGAATATGCTGAGCAAGCTCAGTCAACCACACGCGCACGTGTGGGCAATGGCGAAAATCGAGGGCATGACGCCGTTGGAGATCGCAGCGGCAACTGGCCTAAGCGTTTTTACGGTGTATTCGCGGTTGAGATACGCGCGCATCGAGTTCGATCGTCACTTGAGTCGATTGAGCTGTCCGGCGGACGTGCGCGCAGCGCGCCGCCGCCGCCCGCGTTCGCGCACGGTTCAGTTGTCGCCAATGAAGAATTCGGCCGCTTAGACGCCCACGCGCACTGTCGGCGGACCGAATCGACTACTCCCTGGAGAACAAGCTTTCCGGCTTCCGCGGCTGCGTAGGTTTCTTGCGCGGAAGCGAAGGGGCGCGTTTGACGGCTGGGCTAGCTTTGGAGGTTGGGGCGGCACTCGGAATGGCGGGAAGGCTTGTCGCCTCGGCCGGGGGAGCGAGCGATGAAGGGCGGGCAGCGGCTTGGTTCGAAGCCGAAGTCGGAGGGCTGGGGTCGAGGGCGGGCCGCACAGCGGGCGCTTGGACAATGGCGGGTTCAAGGCGTGACTCGCGGTTGCTGCCGCGCAACCACAATGCTCCAAGCACCAGAGCTGTCAGCGCCGCGGCGACAGCTAGCGTCGGACGTTGCACCCGATCGGCACGGGTCGCGACCGTCATCGGCGTCTCGGCGCGCGTGATTTCGTCGGGAGCCGCGTGCACGTAGGGGACTGACGTCGTCGCTGACCGAGACGCGGGCAACGCAAGCTGCACGCCTTCAGCGGGTAGCTCGGCAGCTTCGATAGCGCGAACGCGAGCGCGCCTAGCGTCCAAGTGGGGCCCGGCCGTGTCGCGAACCCATTGGCCCACCACGTGATTGGGGATGAGGCTGACGCTCCGCTCGAGCTCGCGTGCGAAGTCGAGCGCGCTCGCAAAACGATTCGACGGTTCTTTCGCCAGCGCAACGACTACCGCGTCGACCAAGGCTCGCGGCAGGTTGGCGACGTGGTCGCTGAGCAGAGGCACCGGGTCTTCGAGTACTCGGTACATCGTTTCTGCCGAAGTGCCGGCTGCGAATAGCCGACGGCCGGAAAGCGCCTCCCAGAGCACGACGCCGGCGGCAAAAACGTCCGCGCGCCGGTCCACGCTTCGACCAGTGAGCTGTTCCGGCGCCATGTACGCGACCTTGCCCTTGATTTGGCCGCTGTCGGTGTCCTGCAAACGGCCCACCGCCTTGGCGACGCCGAAGTCCAAGACCCGCGCCACGCCGTCTGCGCCGACCAGAATATTGTGAGGTGAGACATCTCGGTGAACGAGCTCGAGCGGTAGCCCCTTCTGGTCTGTCGCTTCGTGCGCGGCGTGAAGCCCGTACAGCGCGTCTCGCAGAACGTGGACCGCGAGCGTCGGCTCTACCCCAACGCCGAGCGTTGTCGCTGTCCGAAGGAGGCTGGAGAGCGGCGCGCCATCCACGTATTCCATCACCAGATAGGCCTCGCCGTTCTCCGCGATGACGTCGAAGACCGGAACGACATTGGGGTGTTGGATGCGACCGGCGAGCCTAGCCTCGTCCAAGAACATAGCGACGAAATTGGGATCGCGCGCGACTTGCTCGTGCATCCGCTTGATCGCGACAGTCTTGGAGAACCCGACCGGACCGCGCAGACGAGCTAGATGCACCGTCGCCATACCGCCGCGTGCGATCTCGTCGAAGAGCGCGTACCGCCCAAGGAGCCCGAGGAGAAGGACGGGCTGTTCGAATGCTGTCACCGACGGAGATCCTTCCTTCCTCAGATGGTAGCCCAATGCTAATCTTCAGCCCACGCTTGTCCCAGCTCAACACGTCGGCACTTATGCGGTGCGTGCGCATCAGTGCACTGGCCGTGGGTTCACTTCTGTGGGCCAGCAGAGCCTTGTGCCAGAGCGAGCCGGATTCTGCCGAGGCGCTCTACCAACGGGGTATCGAAGCGTTCAACGCGGGGAACTATGTAGTCGCATGTCGTTCCTTGAGCGAGAGCTATCGCCTCGACCCCCAACTGGGCGCGCTTTTTACTGAAGCAACTTGCGAAATGCGAGCGGGCAAAATCGCGACGGCCGCGCAGCACTACTTGGACTTCATGACTCGCGTCGATGCTCTCCCTGCAGAGGCCCGTCAACGTCAGTTGGAGCGCCGTGCGGCGGCCGCACAACAACGCGGTGTGCTCTTGCCACAAATTCCCACGCTGCGCGTGGAGGTACGGGGTCAATCGGTAACCCCACCGCGGCTGACGCTCAACGGCAACGTCCTGAGTCAGCATTCGCTTGGCGTCGCGCTGTCTCTGGACCCTGGTGATCAAATCCTTGAGCAGCGTTCGTCATCCGGCGCTGCGACCGTAAAGCGGATCACCCTCGCACCTGGCGAGCACCAGACCCTCGTCCTGGAGTTGGCGGCGGATGCGCCCTCGTCGCCGCACCCGGGGGTGAGCACGAACCAGCGCCAGCCGTCAGGCTCTGCTTTGCCGTATGTCTTGGGTGGAGTCGGTGTGGTCGGACTGGGCGTTGGCGGAGTCGCCGGAATGATCGCGATTGGCAAGAAGGGCGTGGTGAACGACGAGTGCAACGGCACATCGTGCTCGGCACGAGGCTTGAATGCAGCTAACGATGGCAAGCGGGATGCACTCGTGAGCACGATCGGTTTTGCGGCTGGCGTCGCGGCATTGAGCACGGGTCTCGTGCTCGTGTTGAGCGCGCCCGAAAAGCCACGGCAGCAAAGCCAGCGCTCAGCATTGGTGTTTGCCGGCGACCGTTTGCTATGGCGCGGAGCCTTCTGACGCTCATGCGTTGGCATTGGTTGCTGCTGGGCTCAAGCGTTGCTGTGGCTCTGCAGGCCTGTGCGCCGCTTCTTGATCTGGACCACGACTATCAGCTGAAAGACGAAAATGTCGGCGGTTCGACTCAGGCAGGTAGTCAGCCGGGCGGCGGCGCCGGCACGAGCAGTGGGGGGCCGAGTGGCGGAATCGGCGGCGGTGGCAACGCCCAGCGGCCCACGTTGCCGGCGGGCAAACTCGTGTTCCACAGCTATTCCACGTACGACTCTGCCGACAGCAAGATGTACGTGGTGGAGCTACCGGGCGGCTCGGTGAGCCCGGAGCTAGGCCAAGCATTCGGGATCTGCACTCCCCGATCAGGCACCTTCAGCCCCGATGGCGCCAAGGTCGTCGTTGCCGCTCAGCCAAAGGTCGATGGCGCTTGTCCCGGATACAAGCGGGAAGCTCTCGAAATTTTCATCCTTGATCTAGCGACGTTAAGCAGCCCAACGCCGGTTGCGGAGCGAGTCACGAACAACACCGACGCCGACGAAGATCCACAATTCGCACCGCACAGCGAGTTCTTGGTACTCAAGCACAACAACCACTTGGTCAAGTGGATGCTGGGGTCGCCACCGCTTACGACTTGCGACGCGCTGACCGCCGGCAGTTTTTGCTTCAAGAGCATGGGCAATGAGGAAGTCAAGCCGGTCATCTCGGACGACGAGGCCACGATTTGCTACCAAGCAGGCCCGGTGCCGGACGCCGACATCTTGTGCTTCAATCGTCTCCAGGGCGAGACTGGCGGTGAGGTTCGCTCGATTTCCACCTTGGTTGCTTCGAAAGCGGTGGCAGAGACTCGAGCGTCCTTCGGCAAAACTTGGCTGTACTACACGCGCTGGCGCGCCCTCGAAAACCGCGTGGATGTCGTAGTTCGCAAATCGGCAGACAATTTGTCGCTGATCGAGCAAGAGGCCACGTTCCCCAGCAATGGCGTGATCGACTACTCAGATCCGTTTCCGATCGGTGTCGATGGTGACCTGCTCGTGTTCGCATCCGATGCCATGGGCGCGGGAAAGCACGACCTCTTCGTCGGCACGTTCGGAGACGCGTCTTTGTACTCGCTCGATCAATGGGCCAAGGGGCTGAATACCGCGCAAGAAGAGCTCGGGCCTTGCTACTGGAAGGCTCCGTAGCCCGAACGACAATCGTTGCACATACGTCGACGAATTTTGCGTAGTGCACGGTCGCCCGGCCCGATTTGGCGCTGATCTCGCCGGCATATGTCTTGCTGCTGAGCAGACATGAGTCGCTCATTCGCCGTTCGCTGCCCACCCGCCCGCTACCTTCTGGCCATTGGTCTCACCTCACAGCTGCCCGCCAGCCAAGCCTGGTTTCTGGCGAGGCTTTCGCGAGGACCAAGCGACCCTTCCGGTCGCCTCTCCTTGAGCGTAGGTGGCTACGTGAGCACCGGACCGCAGCGAAAACGAAGCCAGAAACCAGGATCGGCTGGCGAGGTCAACAGCTGAGATGAGACCAATGACAAGCCGCTACCTGGTCGGTGTGGCCGTCGCCTGGTCGGTGGCGAATGGCGCCTGCGGGAGTAGCGGCCGGCACAACCCCAAACTCCTCGCCGGCGGCGGAGCCAGCGTCGCTAGCGGGCAGACAGCCGGTTCACCAAACAGCGCCGCGGGTGACGGAACGGGCGGAAGCAACGGCGGCTCCCTAGCCCAGAGCGCCGCGTCAGGCGCTGGTGGAACTGCGGCTGGGGCGACCCCGGACGTGAGCTGGACTCTGCCGCCCAATGCCGTGCTTGCCTCGTGCGTCCCGGCGAACTGGCACATCAAGACAAGCTCGTCGGCGCAGGGCAACCCGCCGGAGTACGCGCTCGATGGGATCGGCAGTACGCGTTGGTCGAGCGGCACCGAACAGACGATGGGCGCGTTCTACGAGATCGACTTTGGCGGCTGGGTCACCATCGACAAGGTCGTGCTCGACAACAGCACCGGCAGCGCGGAGGACTATCCGCGCGGCTACGAGGTGCGTGCGTCGAAAGACGCGGTCGATTTCGCACGCGTCGCCAGCTTTGGGTGGCCCGACTTTGCGCCGACGGACGGGGTTCTCACGATCGACTTCGATCCAGTACCGCTACAGGCGCTCCAGATTACGACCACTGAACATTCCCTGAACTGGTGGTCGATTCACGAGCTGAGGCTTGGCTGCAACGGCGCGGACGATGGCGTGCCGCCGGCGGACCCCTTGGCCTGCACGCCCACGACTGAGGACCGCGGAACAGGCGGTGCGGGCTTCGGCGGCGGTGCAGGAGAAAGGGGTAGCGACAGCCTAACCATCGACCCCCTCGATCGCGCAAACTGGACCGTCACCGCGTCGTCCACCGCTCCGGGAGAAGCGACCGAAGAAGCCATCGATGGTTCGATCACGACCCGCTGGTCCTCCGGGCAAGCGCAAGTCGGCGGCGAATGGTTTCAAGTCGACCTCGGCGGCGTGGGTTGCATTAGCTCCGTCTTTCTCGTTTCAGGCGGTGGCGACGCTGCGATCGGCTACACGATCGAAGTTTCTGTCGATGGCGTCACCTACGAGCCGGTCGCCAAAGGTGCGGGCAACCCCGTCGATCACATCCAATTCAAGCCGCGCTCGGCGCGCTACGTTCGCGTCAGCCAAAGAGGCGCCGGCGGCGCGAACTGGTGGAGCATTCAGGAGTTCGAGGTCTCGTGATTCCCCTCCGAGAAACACGGATCCGCGACCACGATCGAGCCAAAGGAAATTTGGCGGCAGAACGTGATACAAAAGTCGGTCGCGACATGAGTACGGATCAGGAGGCTACCGCGCTCGAAACGGATCGCACCGAGCCATCCGACTTTGCCGGTAACACGCGGGCCTATCTCGTCGTTCAGAGGAATGAGCGCGTGGAGCTGGTCGAGGTTCCGAACGAGACGGACGTCGTGATTGGCCGCGGCACAGAATCGCAGGTTGCCGTCGACGAGGCCCGCATTTCACGTCGCCACGCGCGGGTGCTTTGGTCGGCAGGGCAACTGTTGGTCGAAGATTTGGGGAGCAGAAACGGCACGTTCGTGAACTCCCAGGAGTTGCGCGGAGCGAGCCGCTCCGTCGGCGCCGGTGACACGATTCGCGTCGGCGGGCTCGAGATCGTCGTCGCAGTCGTCACCGCTGGCTCCGACAAAGGCGGCGCTGAACCTTCGTCGAAGCGTGCCGGGCCGCGGCCGGTGGTCGCGGAGGAGCTGATCGACGGCCTTCCCGGGATCGTCGTTGCCGACGCCAGTATGGCGCGCATGTTCGGTTTCGCCCGGCGTATCGCGCGCGCAAATACCACGGTCCTTGTCCTCGGCGAGACGGGCGCGGGTAAGGAGATTGTAGCTCAGCAAATCCATGCTTGGAGCCGGCGCGCTGCCGCACCGTTCGTACGTGTTAACTGCGCGACCTTGCAGGAGTCGCTCGCGGAGAGCGAACTGTTCGGTTACGAGCGGGGAGCTTTTACGGGCGCCGATCGGCGTAAGACGGGTTTTGCCGAAGCGGCCAATGGCGGTACCTTGTTCCTCGACGAGCTGGGCGAGCTGTCGCTGCCGGTGCAAGCCAAGCTCCTGGCGATGTTGGAAAACCGCGCGATCGTCCGCGTGGGCAGCGCTGTCGAAACTCCGGTAGATGTCCGAGTCATCTCGGCGACTCACCGTGATCTCACTAGTGAGATTGCCGCGGGGCGGTTTAGAGAGGACTTGTACTATCGTCTTGGTGTCGTCGTCGTGCGTGTCCCGCCCTTGCGAGAAAGACCGTCCGAGGTCGTACTACTGGCGAAGCTGTTCGCCAAACGCTTCGGAGCTGACTTCGGCTGGGCAGATCCGGTCATCGCGCAAGACGCCTCGGTGGCGCTGGCATCGTATAAATGGCCAGGTAACGTGCGAGAGCTGCGTAACGCGATTGAGCACGCCATGCTCGTCACCGAGGATGGCACGATCAAGGCCGAGCATCTGCCAGAGACGCTGACTCGCGCCAACGTCGCCCAACCGAACGAGGAAGAAGGCGGCGTGAAGGCTGCCATTTCCAAGCTCGAACGCGAATCGATTGCCGAAGCGCTACGCGCCGAGCAAGGCAATCGAACTCGCGCGGCACGGCGCATCGGAATTTCCCTGCGTTCACTGCTCTATAAGATCGAAAAATACAAGCTTCGCTGATTTCGGCACCTAGCCTACTTGGCCGAGCATGCGTCTCCCTTGCAGAACGCAACGTCGTCGATGCAGACGCTGCCATCCGTCGACTTGGTGTTGGCGGCGGGAAACTTCCATTCAATTTGCACAATCGCGGAGTTCTTGAACGCTGGCGGCGTTGGAATGTTGGGAGACTTGAGCTCGGTCCACTTGTAGCAATACTGTTTGTACTCTGTATCTTGGAGTGCCGGGTTGGCCTCGTAGTGAGAGTTGCAGCGGCCCTTTTGTGTGCACGTCCCGCCCGAGCTGTCGGGCACGGTGTCGCTCGTCCCGACGGCAAAGACGAACGGCCCACCCGCTGTGACTTTGCCTTTCGCCCAGAAACACACGCCGTCATAGCTCGAAGCGTCGTAGCCGCATTTGGGTGAGTTCATGGTTGCGACCAAGTTGGCTCCCCAAGCCTTGTAGCCCGAAATATTCGTGCAGAAACCGGAGCCGCCGCCGCGCCCACTACCCGCGACCGGAGCCCTACTACTGTAGAGCGCGCCGACGGTACCGTCGTCGAAGGTCTCCCAAGGGCCATTGCGCCCATCGACCAGTTTTAGCGCGTTGTCGCCGTCCTCGAAGTCATCGATCAATGGATCAACACCGGTCGACTTGCCGCAGCCGACCGTCGTGCTTCCACCCATGCCACCAGTCTCGCTTCCAGCAGCCCCGCCACTGGTCGCGGCGGTACCAGCTTGCCCGCCGCCGCTAGCGTTCCCACCACTGCTAGTCGTACCGGCCTCGCCAAATACGAATGTACCGGTGCCAGCGCTGCTAAACGTGCCGCCGGTGATGCCGGTCGCGCTGGTTGTCCCGCCCGCCGCGGCACCGCTCGAGCCGGCGCTGGCGTGGTCACCGAAGCTAAACGACGGCGGTGCTGGGTCGGCCGACGAGGCGCAGGCGCTGCACATCGCAAGCAACGGCATGAGTGAAGAGAGTCGGCCAAGGCTACTGAACTTGATGTCGTGCGTGGAGAGCATGGTCGTCCCCAACGCAAATGCCGTGCCGCCGATGCGAGCCTTCGATTCTCTCGAACGGCCGATCCGAACGCGCAAGATTCGTCGACGACAAGCGCAAGCGACGTCACATCCGATCGGCCTAGTACGAGCAAGCAGGCTGGAAGCGACCACCAGTTGGGCGGCATTGCGCTTGCAAAGTCACCGCGCATGCCAGGGACTGCTGCTGTCACGAATGCCGCTGAGTTCGTTCGACCCACGTTCGATGAAGTCTATGCAGACAACTTTCGCTCGGTTTGGTCTGGAGCCAAGCGGTTCGGAATTCCCCGGAACGCCGTCGACGATGTCGTGCAAGAGGTGTTTGTTGCAGTCCATCGCCAGCTCGCTACGTTCCAAGGAGTTCACGTCAAGGCCTGGGTGTGTAGCATCCTGATTCGCGTTGTCTGGAACTACCGTCGGACACGCCAGCGCAAGGGAGCCGGTCACGCTCTCGGGAGCGCTGTAGACGATCCAGATAGTATCGTGGTCCCTGGCGAAAACCCGCTCGATAAACTCCTGCAACGCGAGGCCGCGTCCGTGCTGCGACAGGTGCTCGATAACCTAGGCGAGGCCCGAGCCGCGCTGTTCGTGATGTCCGAAGTAGAAGGCATGACAGCACCTGAGATTTCCTCGGTGACTGACGCGAACTTGAGCACCGTCTATGGGCGATTGCGGGCCATGCGCATCGAGTTCGATCGGCAAGTGCAGGCGCTCACCCGCGGGCTCGAGCTATCGTGAAGTCAGGACACAGCGCATGCTGATCCTAGTGATGGGCGTGACGGGCGCCGGTAAGTCGACCTTTGGCAGGAAATTGGCGGCGCGGCTGGGATTGCCATTCTTCGACGCGGACGACTTTCATCCGCCTGCGAACAAAATAAAGCTGGCTGCCGACGTTGCATTGAACGACGTCGATCGCGAGCCGTGGCTTCGGCGCCTTGCGGCCGAGAGCGCAGGCTGGGCGGCGCGCGGAGGTGCCGTGCTTGCCTGCTCAGCCTTGAAGCGCAGCTATCGTGCGCAGCTTTTTGCTCGAGTGTCCTGTGCGCACACCGTCTACCTCGACGTCGCGCGCGCCGAGCTCGAACGGCGCCTCGAAGCGCGCCGCGGTCAGCATGAGTTCATCGCCTCGTTCAATCGCATCCTCGAAGAGCAGATCCGCGACCTCGAACCACCCGACGACGCCATCGTCCTGGCGGGCAGCATTGATCACGACGAAGGCGTCGAGCACGTCGCTCGGCTTCTGCGTCCCGCCGAACGGTCTTCGCTCCGCCCTTCCCGAGTCATCGAAGCTGCGCTGCCCACCGAAAATTCAGCGTCACGCATCGGGCGCTAGCAAAGAAGGGTAAACACAATGAGACGTTCGAACGCAGGACAATCTGCCTACGTGGCCGTGGTCTTTCTAGGGCTTTTGGGCTCGGAAGCGTGTAGCGCGAGTGCAAGCCGCTCTGACAGCGCCGATGTGACGGGCGCAGACCGGCGCGGCGCTGGCGCGGCTGGTACCGGCTCCGCTTTAAGTGCGGGCAACAGCAGTGCCCCGGCCATCAACATCGACGTCAGCAGTGGCACCGGCGGCAGCGCCAAGACGCCCGACGCGGGCTGTCAGCATGTCGAAGTGAACTTCGTACCCAAGATCCCCACGGTGTTCGTGCTCGTCGATCGCTCGGACAGCATGTTCGTCCCGAACAGCGTCACGCAGCTCACTGCATGGCTTCCACTCAAGACTGGCGTGCTGAGCGTGATCGCCCAGCTGCAAGGGCAAATCCGCTTCGGCTTCGGAGCTTTCAGCGGGCAGCAGGGCGGCATGTGTCCAATCTTTGATGCAATCGCGCCGGCTCTGAACAACGCCGCTGCCATTTCCGCTGTCTACCAACCACTGACGAAGCTCACTGGGGTCAAAGGCGAGACGCCGGTAACCCAAGTTTTGCCTTTGGTTCAGGACCTTTTGACCAAAGAACCCACCGATGGCGGCAAGTACATCTTGTTCGTCACCGACGGAGAACCCGATTTTTGTGACGATGGCGACCCCCAGTGTCCTGCGGATGCGCTGGTCGGGCGCGTGCAGCGGCTCGCCACCGCCGGTACCAAGACCATCGTCTTCGGCCTCAAATCCGAGCAGAGCGCGATCTCCGACGTGGCCTTGCAGGCGGTTGCGAACGCGGGTGCGAGTCAATCCGTTGCAGCGCCTTTCGCAGGCAACGCATCGGCCAACGTGTGCACCGCCTGCTCATCGAGACCCGGTTGGCTTGCCGAGTGGGCTGGCCTCGGAACCACGCCGAGCTGCGCAACAGTCGGAAAGCAAGTCCTCGGGAACTACGGACCCGCCGGTGGCAACGCGGTGGTGTATCACCCAGATCCAAACGACCAAGCGGCGCTAACCCAACAGATCGCGAGCGCAATTTCGGGGGTCAAGAGTTGTGTCTTCGATTTGGGCGGGGAAATCTCAGTCAATCTTCGTCTGCTCGCGGAAGCTTCCGTTTCGATCGAGGGGCAGGTAGTGCCACAGTCCAGCGATAACGGGTGGCGAATGAACACCGGCAATCAGTTGGAGCTCGTCGGGGCCGGTTGCACCAGCTGGCAGAAGCCGGAGAGTACTAAGATCGACTTCAATTTTCCC
Source organism: Polyangiales bacterium (assembly GCA_038252755.1). Taxonomy (GTDB): domain Bacteria; phylum Myxococcota_A; class Polyangia; order Polyangiales; family Polyangiaceae; genus PMG-095. The sequence continues at coordinate 27,063 of JBBSAB010000082.1, forward strand.
TGCGACATCATCGTCCCGAAGTAGCTCGACAAGCGCTCAAAGCTTCTTGCTGAGCAGCCACGTATAGATGTCGGGGTTGGGGCCGGCGTTCATGTTGAGATCGTAGGTCTTGTCCCAGGTGCCCCCGTGATCGGTGTTGGGATAGGACGTGAATTGCAGCGGCTTGGCGGGCGCCGGACAACCCTGAAAGTTGTGGATTCCTACGAGGGCCTTGTCGATCGGAATGGCTTGATCCGACTGGCCGTGGAAGTCCCAAACCCAGACTTTGTTCACTACGGCGCAAGGGTCGGCACTTCGCGTCCAAGCATAAATGGAGTCGCTTGACATCAGGGCCGCTGCGGCCACTTGCACTCCAGGGTAGGCGCCCAGATAGATCCAGCAGCCTGTCGCTCCGCTGCTAAGCCCCGTGAGGTACACGCGTGTAGGATCCACGTCGTAGTGCCCCACCGCGAACGCGATAAATTCGTAGATCTCGTTGATGAGTGGCTCGGGATTATTCCCGGCATCGTGATGCTGCGGCGAGAGCACGACGAACGGTCGATCGGGCGGCCACTTCTTGTCGCCTTGCGCGATGAGATTTGGCGGGCCGTGCCGATCCTTGATGATATTCAAGGCTCCAGCGGTGCCGTCTCCGTTCTCGCCTACGCCCGGTTCGAACACGAGTAGCGGGCGCTTGTTGCCATCACCGTAGCCCTTGGGCAAATACTCCCAGAACCCACGCTTGGCATACAGCGTGCCGATCGGGCGAGCGGTCTGCACGCCCTTCGTAAGCCCGACGCCGTTGCCCGTCGAGCCGGCCATGCCTGTCGAACCGCTCATACCAGCCGAGCCGCTCATACTACCCGAGCCGCCCATACCAGCCGAGCCGCTCATGCCAGCCGAGCTCAAGCCAGCCATTCCCGTAGCCACGGCACCCGCGCTTCCGCCGGCGGATGAGACGCCACCGAGACCACCAGCACCAGCGAAGATGCTCGCGCTCCCGCCGCTCCCGCCACCGCTCATGCCCGCCCCAGTAGTGGTCACTCCACCGCCATTGGCGGCAGTAGCACCAATCGGCAGTTGCGGCCCCGCATCCGTACCGTCGCTCGAGCAGCCGAGCGTGCAAGCTAGGCCGGCGCAGGAAAGAAGAAGTGTTCGCGACATTGGTTCGTGAGTTGCAACGGGCGTACCAATCGCCGCCAGCTTGGATGTGCCGCATCAGGTTCATGCGCTACTGCCGTGTGAGCTTGTGCTTTGACCAGCTTCGCCGATACCGCGCTTCGACGAAGTTTGCGTGGTTGTGCGACAGCGTTTGCGTAGCAGCGGGCGATTCGAATGCCGGTGGCGCCTAGGCGGTAGTTTGGAGTCGGTCCGTACATGTACGGGTTAGGTATCAATGGCACTCAGCCGCACTGCTCCGCTGACGGTTCTTTTGGCGTGCGCCCTCGGTTGCGCCACTTACGACCAGGATGACGGACTCTCAAACCCGGAAAGCGGGCAGGGCGGCTCCGGCGACCGCGGCGGCGCCAAGGCTGTGGCCGGAACCGCCGCGTCCGCGGGAACGCGGGCGCCCACGGCCGGCACCAAGGCCACCGGTGGTACCGGCAACGTTGGGTTGGGTGGCGCCATCACGGGTGGCTCTTTCTCGGTGGCGGGAACCTTCAGCGCGGCCGGCACCGTTGCTGCTGCCGGCACAAGTGGCTCTGCCGCAGGTGCCATGCCGAGCGGCGGCACGGGAGGGGGCGGCAGCGGTGGTGCCGGCGGCCACGGTGGCGCCGGTGCTGGTGGCGCGGCCGGCGGTGGCGCAGTCGGCTGCGCAGCGCACCCTATTCCGCTGAAGGCAATGTGGACTGCGACTGCCTCGGTTGAAGCTGGTCCTTGTCCCGGTATGCCCAACCCGGACTACTGCGGTCCGGCGTCGCGAGCCATCGACGGCATGCTCGCTCCGATCAACGTGACGCGCTACACGACTGGGGTAGGTCGCACCGGCACCGAGTGGCTACAAATCGACTTCGGCAAGAGCGTCACGGTCTCCCAGGTCTTGCTCACGACCGCAGCCGGCACCGACTACACGCACAGTTACGAAGTGCGCCTATCGGCGGAGGCGGGGACGCTCGCCGGCTCCGCGGCAATCGTCAGCGGCATGGGCCAGGACGGCGGGACGACCATCAAGTTCCCTACGCCGATGACAGGGCAGTTCTTGCGCATCACCCAAACGACGAGCGGCGCAAGTTGGTGGTCGATCCAAGAGCTCGATGCTTCCTGCCAGTAGTGCGAGCGGTCCGGCACGCCCACCGCGAACTTCCCACCAATCAGCTCAGCGTTCACCGGAGCAGCGCAGGCTTACGCCGTCGATGGCTTGAGCAGTGACGGTGATCAGTTGCCTGCGCTCTCGAGTGGGTCCTGTCACTGTGATCTCGCTGGAAAGCTTTTGCAGGTCAACGACGTAGGCGGCGCGAAGCCCGTTGAGATCCATGCCGTAGGGGGCCTGGGTAGTGCGCAGGTTCACCTCGGACGCCTCCCGCGCAGCGGCTAGCAGTGCTGTTTTGAACTCGCTAGCCGCGCCTCGAGGATTCGTTGCGGCGACCATTGCCTTGCTACTGCCACCGGCGATGGCACTGGTGAGTTGCTGACACGCGGGAAGCTGCGTTCGCTGGCAAGCACAGAGGAGGGCCGCCAGGGCCACGACGGCGCACCCGGTTTTGACGGATTGAGTTCTATTTTTCATGCTGCCGCTACGGGATGAAAGCCACGTTTTTCGCCTGGCTGAGGTCAACATCACCAAGGCCCTCGCGATCCGCGTGGACGCCGTAAAGACTAGCTCCGGTCAGGTTCACGTTCTTCAGCGTCGCGCCGCGAAGCGTTGCACCCGACAGATTCGCATTCGAAAAGTTGCCACCATCGATGTCAGCGTCGGAAAGATCAGCGCCGTACAGGTTCGCGCCGGAGAAGTCGAGCGAGGTACCCTTGACGTGGTCGAAATGTGCGTCTTGTAAGTTCGTGTTGGCGAAATTGCCACGCGTGAGCTTCGCGTAAGAAAATCTTGCTGCGTAAAGATTCGTGGCCGCGAAGGTTAGAAAATCGATAGTACAACGGGTGAAAATGGCCTCGTTCAGATTAGTGCCCGCGACGGCCTTGACTGACACGAGCCGCGAGTTGCTGAGGTCGGCTTGCCACAACTCAGCCACGTCCAAGCGTGTCCCTCGGAGAAATGCGCCGCGCAAACTCACGGTGCTGAGGTGTGCTCCGGACAGAATGGCGTCGGTCAGCTCCACCCCGTCGAGCTGAGCGCCGAACAGCTGCGCGCCGGTCAGGTCCGACGAGGAGAGGTCAGCGTTCGTGAAGTTGGCGCCGAACAGGACCGCCTCGACGAAACGAGCACTATTGAGCTGCGCATTGTCGAATTGCGCGCCGTTTAGCCGGGCCTTGCTGAAGTTGACGCCGGTGGCGATCGCGCCCGAGGCCTCGAGTTGCTGCACCTTGGCGCCTGTGAGGTTGGCATTCTGGAGGATGACTTGAGGGAGCTGGGCGCCACGCAAGTCCGCACCAGTCAATTCTGCGTACCAGAAGTTGGTCAACCTGCCGTGCGCAAGCACGAGGCGCGAATCAGTCAGGTTCGATGCCGCGAAGCTCGTCCGTTCGATCTCCGAATGGCGCAAGTCCGCGCCCGCGAGGTTAGCCTCCTGAAAATGTGCGCTACCGAGAGAGGCGCTCGAGAGATTGGCTCCCTCGAGGTTTGCGCCAGCGACGTTCCACTTTTGCAGTCCTGCGCCTGCCAGCTGCGCGCCCGGTAGCGCTTCGTTGGGTACACCGAGCAAAACGGTCTTCTGAAGCACGATGCGGACGACTATGACCAGCACCACACAACTCAAGGCACCCACCACGTGGCGGGAGCCTTTCGCTCGAGGCGTCACGCGATCAAGGAGCTCCGCATACATCGTCAGGCCGAAGGTGATGACCCACGAGGACAGGAAGAACAGGACCAGCAGCAGGAACAGGCCGTCGGACTTGAGCGCATTACCGTCGAAGCGACAGGCCACGAAGAATCGATACATCAGAATGCCGAGCGTCAGCGGGCCGAGCCAGCGAGTTATTGCGCTCGGCAGCCGTTCACCCACGACCTCGAACAAACCGCGAGCGATGCGCCCGAAGTCGGCTTGACCAACCAGCGGTAGGTCTGGCTTTCGCAAAACCCCTAGGCCCGGCGTTTGAAATTCCTGCCTGACCGCCAGCGCCCCCGTTGGGCACATCGGGCTCGCCGCCGGCACCAGCGCCAGCCATCGGCGTCGCAGGCTGGCCGCCGGCACCAGCAGCGCCAGCCGTCGGCGTCGCAGGCTGGCCGCCGTCACCTGGCAGCGCTCCGCTACCCGCCCGCGCGCTACCCGTTTCACCGCCCGCTCCGCCGTCTTCGGGCCGCTCACGGCGAGCCGTCTTGGTCTTGTCGGAGGAGCCACAAGCCTGCCCCAAGGCGAGCGCAGCCAACAACAGCGGGGCACCCGCACGACACCACGGAGCCAAATTCGAACGCGCGACAACGGCCATTCGAGCCATGCTACGCGGTACCGCGAGCGCTGGTAATCCGCCGACCGGCTCATCCAAATGGATGAGGAGACTTAGAGTCCGACCAGGCGACGCGCTCGGCGCTCGCCCGCGCGCCCGCGCCAGTCGCGACGACTCCGAGCGCCACGATGGCGACACCGAAGGCGGCAATTAGCCAGAACACCGGATGGGTTGACGCGGCCAGGTTGGCGCCGTGGGCGGACTCGATGCCGCCACCGCCGAGCGACCCCGCGAGCGCGACGCCGAGCGAAGCCCCCACCTGGCGACTCGTCGACGCGACGGCAGCCGCCAGGCCCGCCTGCGATCGCGGCATGCCGGTCACGGCCATCATGTTGACGGGCGCGCCGATGCTCCCGAGGCCCACGCCGACGAAAGCGTAGGCTACGAGGAGCACGGGCAGCGGGGTATCGTTCGCGAGCCCCGTCAGCATCAACGCTCCGCAGGAAATGGCCGCGCCGGCGACGACGATCGCGAGCCGCGCGTGCCCGGCCCCGACCAGGCGTCCCGCCAGCGGCGAGCAAACCACGAGGCCCAGCGCGATCGGGAGCGTCATGATCCCGGCGGCCGACGCGTGAAATCCTCGCGCCTCTTGGAGGTAGAGCGCGTTGAGAAATAGAAAGCTGCTAAACGCGGCGAACGACAGCATCGCGAGCACCGTGGCCACCGTGAAAGGCCAGCTCCGAAAGCAGCGCAGGTCCAGCAGCGGCTCGGCCTGGCGTGACTCCCAGAGAACCAGCGCGACGCCACATCCAAGGGCAGCACCGAAGCCCGCAGCGATGCGCCACGACGACCAACCCACACGGCGCCCGTCGATGACCGCCGAGGTGAGTGCGAGCAGCCCGATGATAATCAGACCCTGCGCGACGAGATCGAAGCGCCGCGGCCGGTCGGCGCGGGACTCGGGAACGAAGCGCGCCGTGAGCGCGATCGCGATCAAGCCGATAGGAACGTTGACCCAGAAGATCGACCGCCAGCCGATGCTGTCGACGAGAGCGCCGCCGAGTAGCGGTCCGGCCGCCATCGACACGCCGAAAATCGCTCCCCAGACACCGAGCGCCCGGGCACGCTCCTTGGGGTCGGCGAAGGTGTTCACGATGATCGACATAGCGATCGGGTTGAGCATCGAGCCACCCACGGCTTGCAGCATGCGGAAGCCCACGAGAGCGTTCGTGGTAGGGGCGAGGCTGCACAGAAGCGACCCGAGGCTAAAGACCGCAAGGCCGATCTGGAACATCCGACGTCGTCCGAAGCGGTCGGCCGTTGATCCGGACAACATGAGAAAGCTCGCGACGACCACGGTGTAGCCGTCAACGGACCACTGCAGCCCCGCGACGCTCGCGTGCAGCTCGCGGCGGATCGAGGGCAGGGCGACGTTGACGATGGTGAGGTCGATCGTGACGAGAAAGAGCGAGAGGCAGCAGGTCGCCAGGACTACGAGAGGCCGGCTCGGGACGAGAGCCGCGCCCAGCTTACTCATGAGACCCTCACGCTCGGCGAGGTGTCCGTTCTTGGCTCGGGGTACCGCGTCACGTCCTCCTTTTTGAAGTCTCGCGACGTGAAACGAAGCAGGGTGAGAGGTCCCGCCGTGCAGCGCGTGTCGTGGATGTCCCCTGGCAGGAACACGCGGACTTCCCCGGCGCGTAGGACGAAGGACTCTCGGTTAACGATCTGAGCGTTTCCGTGCAGATCGTGCACGCGGCGGTAGGTGGTCATTTCCATTTCGCCTCGCTGGACCGCGTAAATCACCCAGCCGCGGCCGTGATCGTGAGGGGGCCGGTAAGCACCGGTCTGCTCGGTGTGGGCGAGCAGGAGGAAGTCGTCCGCCTTGTCCCGGTACAGCTCTCGTGATTCGGGGGCATCGGTGTGCAGCGCTGCTAGCCAAGGCTCGCTCGCGGGCGCCGCGAGGAGCCGCGCGACCCGGTGGCGAGAGCTGGCTACGAGCGCGGAAGTTAGCGGTCCCCACGTCGAGCGGGCGGCTTCGGTGAACTCTTGTAGTGAATCATTGAACATCGTTTCTCCTTCAGAAGTCAGAAACCTACGTCGTGAGTTGGCATGGCGGAAGGCGCAGCAAACGCACGCAAGACGTGCATCTGGCGCCATGTCCCGACGTAGCCCTATGTTAGATTCCGGCCATGTCGCGCCCGGACCTCAACCTGCTCGTTACGCTCGACGCCCTGCTCACGGAGGGCAGCGTTGTGCGCGCGGCGCGGCGGATGCGCCTCAGCCCGTCTGCGATGAGCCGGGCGCTGGCCCGCTTGCGAGAGACGACGGGCGATCCGCTCTTGGTCCGATCGGGACGAGGTTTGGTCCCCACGCCGCGGGCGCTCGAGCTCCGCGATCCAGTGAGCCAGGTGCTCCGCGACGCCGAGGCAGCCCTCGTGCCTCGAGCCGCACCCGATCTCAAACGCCTCGTCCGAACGTTCACGCTTCGGACGAGCGACGGATTCGTCGAGAACTTCGGGCCAGCCGTCCTGGCCCGCGTCCACGCGGAGGCTCCGGGCGTGCGCCTTCGGTTCGTGCAAAAGGCCGACAAAGACGGCGCCCCTCTCCGGGACGGAGCCGTCGACCTCGAAACGGGCGTGCTGGAGAACACCACGTCACCCGACCTGCGTTCCCACGCGCTGTTTCGAGATCGCCTGGTCGGCGTCGTTCGAGCGCGGCATCCGCTGGCGAAGGCGAAGATCACCGCCGTTCGCTACGCGGCAGGCCAACACGTCACGGTGTCGCGGCAGATGCTGGAGAGAGGGCCGATCGACGACGCTCTCCATGCGCTCGGGCTCGAGCGGGAGAGCGCCGTCGTCGTCAGTGGCTTCTCGAGCGCGCTGGCGCTCGCGCGCGCCTCGGACCTCATCGCAACCGTTCCCGAACGGCACACCGGCAGCCTACGGGCTGGGATGCATAGCTTCCCACTACCGGTCTCGACGCCGAAATTTGCCGTGTCGATGCTCTGGCATCCGCGGCTCGATTCCGATCCGGTCCATCGCTGGCTGCGGCGCTGCGTCCGCGAATCGTGCACGGGTAGCCTGGCGACCGCCGACTAGCGAGTGCCACGCGAAAGGACGACAGGGGTAGGCACGCCGGGGATCCGCCGGTCGCGCGTCAGCAGTGTCGCAGAGCCAACAGCTGCCCACGAAAGGCATCGGCACCGAGCGATCTTGGTCAGCCGTCGGCGGTGATCTTGGCGATCAGCTCCGCCTGCACTCCGGCCGCTTTGTCGGTGTCGATCTGGCACGTCCCGGCGGCGTTGTGGCCACCTCCGCCATAGCTTAGGGCCAACTCGCCGACGACGGTCTTGGAGCCACGATCGAGGATCGATTTACCGATCGCAAACACGACGTTCTGCTGCTTCAGTCCCCAAAGCACGTGCATCGAAATGTTGCACTGCGGAAAGACCGCGTAGATGAGAAACCGATTGGCGGGGTAAATGATCTCTTGATCGCGCAGATCGAGGACCACGAGATTTTGGTGCACCGTCGAGCAGGCCACGAGCTGAGCGCGAGCCTGAGTTTGATGCGCATTGTACAGATCAACGCGCTCTTTGACGTCAGGCAGCTTCAGAATCTCTTCGATGTCGAGCTTGAGGCAAGCATCGATGAGGTTCATCATCAGCTGGTAGTTCGAGATCGTGAAGTTTCGAAAGCGACCCAAGCCGGTGCGTGGGTCCATCAGGTAGTTGAGCAACACCCACCCGCCCGGCTCTAAGATTTCTTCCTTAGAAAACTGAGCGGCGTCGGCCTTGTCGACCTCCGCCATCATGACTTCGCTGATGCCGGGAAACTTTGCTCGGCCACCGTAGTAGTCGTAGACCACTCGTGCAGCCGATGGCGCGCTCGGGTCGATGACGTGGTTGCTCGGCCGCTCCTTGATGCGACTCGTCTCGCTCAAGTGGTGATCGAACGCCAAATGTACGCCCGGCACGTAGGGCACGTTCGTCGTGATGTCGCGTTCGGTGACCTCCACCTTGCCGTCCTGCATGTCCTTCGGGTGAACGAACTTGATCTCGTCCAAAATCCCGAGGTCTCTCAGCAGCACTGCGCACACGAGGCCATCGAAGTCGCTACGCGTCACGAGCCTGAATTTTTCGCCCACGTGAGCGCTACGACCGGCCGGAACGAAACCGAAGCCCCGTCCCGAAACTTTCGTGCGAGTTGACCTGGCGGCCCCTCAGTCGATGGGTTCGAACTGCTCGCGTTTCGCCACCGATCCACTCGAGCCTGCGGTAAGCTGGCCAGCATGAGCGAGCTTCCACTGCTGATCGAGTTCGTCGTCGAAACACGGCTGGAGCGCGATCCGGACCACATCCCGAAGCTTCCTATCGTCCAGAATGGACCGCCGGGAACTCGCGTGGTCTTCGCTGATGGCAGCAAGGTGCCGCTTCCTACCGACCAGATCGTCTTTGCTGATGACACGACGGGGTGTGCGCGTGTGGGTTTCGGCGGAATGAGCTTCGAGGGGATTGAGGACGGTTTCCTGGTCTGCTACCGGGTTCGCGAGCTGCAGCCTGAGGCGCTGCTTTCGCCGCAGCGAGGACGAACGATGACCCTGAAGCCAGACACGGTGGCCGCGATCTACGTGGACGGTCGTATCGTCTGGCCACGCGGCTAGGCTCCCGCTTCCCCGCCCCAGCGGCTCCGGCGAGGACGCCTTCCGGAAGCGGACAGCCGAGCAACACCGCCTGATGGAACGTGACAAGGCTGAGGTTGCACGGTTGAAGCGGCGCCCGGACATCGCGGCGCTGGCACGAAGGTGACGCATACGACGTCGAAATCGTGGATTACCACTGAAGGAAGGCGACCTTGTCCAGTTCTTGTCCCGTTGGGCCCCGGCACTCTTTAGGGTGGCGGAAGGGTTGCGAAACTGCGCGCAGTCGGGGAACCGCGGCTCGCCGTTTCGAGCAAGGTCCGAAGTAGATGCGGCTGGCGGCCCCGCGCTGGGCCGCCGTCGAAGCCCTGCAGTTCTTCGGGTGGGTCGACGCCGGCAGAACAGAGCGCGTCGACTTGGCCGTCTTCGCGCGCAGCGGCCAGGCACTTGGGACCAGCGGCCTTGCTACGAAGCACGCTGACTCGAACCCGCACGCGTTCGATGGGGCTCAGGAGCTCCCAGTAGCTCGCTGTTGCCGGGATTCGCCCCAGCACCGGCGTCGCGGCTAGCCAGGCAAACGTGCCGGGCAGGATGGGCCAAACGTTTTCGAAGGGTGCAACTCGATAGACGACGGCATGCCCCGGCACTATGAAGTCACCGGGGATGCGTACGAGGCTGACCAAGAACTGGCCATCGGGACTGACCAGGGGCGGGAGCTGGCTAGCGCTGTCGGGGCTGAAGAGAGCCTCCGCAGCCAAAGGCGAGAAGCGAAGCAGGCGCTCGCTAGTA
>JBBSAB010000083.1:0-36863 GCA_038252755.1 Polyangiales bacterium
ATCGCGATCCCCCTGCGTCCAGTTGCCAGTACCACCCACCCTAAATCTCGGCCTTCCCGTCTTCCCGCCTTCCTGTTGTCCCCGCTCGCTCGGGCAAGATGCGATGAATCATCAGAGGAAGGCGGGAAGGCGGGAAGATTTCTGTTGTTCGAACAGGCGCTGAGGCCCAATCGCGATCCCGCTGCGTCCCGTTGCCAGTACCACCCACCTTAAATCTCGGCCTTCCCGTCTTCCCGCCTTCCTGTTGTCCCCGCTCGCTCGGGCAAGATGCGATGAATCATCAGAGGGAGCCGAGGAGTCGGGGAGGCTCCAAGCGGAGATTTTTTTGGTGGGCGAACGGGCCAGCTCGACGCATCGAGCCAACCCCACGTCGCCTGTGGTTAGGCCCTCGGAGCAACCGAAGTTTTGTTTGGTCCCCCAAACAAGACTTGCGTTCGTTCTCGCCCTCCCCGGCTCCCCGCCTGAGGTTGATTCGCTCGCGCCTGCCTACGGCGACATGCGCTTCCGGTGACGCGCGGTGTTTTGGGCGCGCGTGCTCTTGGCCGGGCGAGCGCTGCGACGGGTGTCGGCCAGCGCCGCCAGGATTTCTTGCAAGAGCGTGACGCCGACGATGCCGGTGATGCCGGAAGGATCGTAGGCGGGCGCGATCTCGACCACGTCGAAGCCGGCGATCTCGGCGCCGACCAGCGCGCGTAGAATCTGCTGCAGCTCCCACGTCGACAAACCGCCCGGTACCGGAAAGCCAGTTCCAGGCGCGTAGGCGGGGTCGAGCACGCTGACGTCGACCGATACGTAAAGCGGGCCTTTTTCGGCCAAACGCCGGACTTGGCTGACGACCGCGTGCAAATCCCAGTGCACATCGTCGGTGCTCACGACTTCGAAGCCGTGGCCGAGCGCGAACGCAAGATCATCGGCCGTCGAGTAGGGACCGCGCACGCCGAGCTGCATCGTCGCCTCGGGGCGGATCAGGCCTTCCTGGGCGGCGTGACGGATCACGCTGCCGTGGTGCAGATCGCGCCCGTCGGCCGTGGCCGGCGAAGCGTTGACGTGCGAATCGATGTGCAGAAGTCCAACCCACTTGTGCTTGGCGCGCTTGAGGCCGCGCAGCGCGCCGAGCGTCACAGTCTGATCGCCGCCGATGAAGCCGCAAATCGCGCCGGTCTCGGCGATCGCGCACGCGCGTTCGGCGATCGCGTCGAGCGACCCTTCGACGTCGTGCGACGAGGCGCCGACGTCGCCGCCGTCCGCGACGACCAGCTCGCGGAAAATGTCGACGCCCAGCGCCTGCGAGTACGGCCGTGACAGCGCCGACGCCTCGCGCACCGCGCGCGGACCGAAGCGCGCGCCAGGACGAAACGAGGTGCCGCCATCAAACGGCGCGCCGCACAGCAACACGTCCACCGCCGGCAAGCCCTGGTCGTAGACCGGCAGGCGCAGGAAGCTAGGAATGCCGGCAAACCGCGCTTGCGGTCGCTCCAATGACGGGCGAGCCGACGGCAGGCTCTTGCGTGGCGACGGCTTGCGGGCGACAGCTGTGGTCTTCGGCCGGGTCACTGGCAGGGCGACGAGCGTACCACGACCCCGCCCGGTGGGCGTTGCTCGAATACCCCGGTTTGTAGCGGGGGATTGTGGGCGGTTTCGCTCACGCTGAGCACGAGATCTTGCTCCTCGGCCGGCACCTCCAAGTGCAGCCGGCGCGGCACGCTGGCGTGGCACACGGGACCGCTCGGCGGAAGGTCTGGGTCGATGCCGTCCGGATCCGAACGCGGCGGCGCCGTCGACGCGACGTCATGCTGCTCGAGCTCGGCGCGGTACAGCACGTAGTTCTGTTGCCGCACCTCGACGCTCGAAAGCGTGACGTGCTGCTTGGCGTATGGCTTGTCGTAGTCAGCGTCGCTCGGCGAGATCGCGATCTCTTCGGTGGCCGAGTATTTGCTCGCGATGCGCACCACGTAGCGTCCGCCTTCCCACGCTAGCGTCGCCTGTTCCGGCGCGTGCGCCAAGAGCGGCGGCTCGCCACGCAGCAAGCTCACGAGCGCGTGTGGTGGCATCGGCACGTGGGTGAATTGGCCCAAGTTGCAGGCGTTGGCAGGGCCGTGCAAGAACACCTTCTGGCGCAGATCGTAGAGTGAAAAATCTTTGCCGTTCGAGGTCAACGTCGAAATCGTGGCGCCAAATGGGCTCACGACGTCGAGCCGAACGCGATCGGGGCTCGACGTCATGAACAGCACCGAGCCGCGAATTCGTCCTTCTTTCCCGAAGTAGTCGAGCTTGCCCTCGCCGGACAAGCCACGGCTGCAGCTCTGCTGCTCGTGCAAGCGCGCGAGCAAGCTTTGCGCGTCGGGAAAACGCGAAGGCGGCGCCGAGCGAACACAGCCCGTCACCGCCACGCACATCAGAAGCGCGAGCGAGGTAGCGCGCGCCACGCGGTCAGCGCAGCCCTTCCAAGACGTCGAAGTCCGGCAGCGGCAGCGAAAGCTGATGCTTGGCGACACCTACCGAGTAGCGTTCGCACAGCTCGGCCAGGCCCATACCGTCGAGCACGGCCACTGGCGCCGCGCCGGGCGCGTTGGCCTCTTCGCGCGCGCCGCTCAAGACCTGTCCGGTGGTGATGATCCAGCCGGCGTGAGCCGGGCCGTAGTGATGCAGCGATCCGCGCAGCTCGGTCACGCGCTCGCGCCCAACCTCGCGACCGTCGCGACGCACGACGATCGCTGTGCGCACTTCACTGCTGGCGCTCTTCAGCTTGCCGCTGAAGTGCATCTCGGCACCGTGCGCACCTTGGCGGCGCACGCTGGTTAGCTCACTGAAGCCACAGTGCTCGAGCAACAGCAGCACCAGCTCGCCTAACCCGCGCTGCGGCAGGTCCTGCAGCAAGCGCAGCAGTGAACGCCGCGACACATCGCGGTAGCGGTCGACCAAAGTCGTGACCTCGCGCTCGATGCGCAAGAGCTCGGGATCCATCTGCCACTCGGTCAGCGCTAGCCGATTGCCCGAGATGCGGAAACGCGGCCGACGGCCTTCGGCGCCGCGGCGCAGGTTGTCGGCGCGCGCGGCACCGAGCATCAGGCCTTGGCCGACCGACAGCTCACCGGCGTAACGACCACGGCGCGCGGCCGCGTCGACCAGTGTCTGCACCGCGACGGGTCCTCGGTTGCGATCGAAGCCAGCGACAATCGACTCGACCGCGTCGGCCAAGTCCTTGCCAACGACCTCGTCGAGCGAAGCCGTGCTGCGTTCAACGCCGGGGCGATCGACATTGCGGTCGCCACGGTCAGCACCGCGGTCGCCACGGTCAGCACCGCGGTCGCCACGGTCAGCACCACGGTCGCCACGGTCGCCACGGTCAGCACCGCGGTCGCCGCGGTCAGCGCCGCGGTCGCCGCTGCGATCACGCCCGCCGCTGCGATCACGGGCAAAACGTTCGTCGCGGGCGGGCGCGGGGCGCGGCTCCGGCTGCTCGTTGTCGAAGCGCTCGTCGGCCGTGCGCTCTTCGCGCTCTAGCGCGCGCGCCTCGACCTCTTGAGCTACCTCGGGTGACAACTCGGCGGGTGCATCGGACACCGTGTACGCCGGCAGATCATCGCCGCCGCGCTCTTCACCGCCACGGCCACGGCCACGTCGACGTCGACCACGACCACCACCACGCCGGGCATCGCCATCGTCGGCGGCGGCGGCGGCCTGCGGCGCCGGGGCGGCGCTGGCTGAGCCGAAGATCGGCAGGTCGTCGTCTTCTTCGGAAGCGAACAGCTCGCTACCGTGAGCGGCCAGGTCGGCGCGCACGCGCTCTTCCTCGGAGGGCGCTGCCAGCGGTTCTTCGTCTTCTCCACCCGGCGCGCCCGAGGGCGACGAGTGATCGGAACCGCTCTTGCGCTCGAGGGCGATGTCCGCGAAATTGACCTCTTGGCCCGCCAGCTTCTCGAGCGCGGGCGTGCGATCTTGCAGGCCCTTCTCGATCATCGCCTGGTCCCACTCGCGCAGAGCGAACACGCCGGGGCGCACGCGGACGAGCGGATTCTCTTTGTCGCCCTTCTTGACCAGCGCTGCCAAGCGAGCACCCATGGTCACGTCGGGGCTCTTGCCCACGTGACTCAGTAAGTTCTTCTCGATCGCGACGTCGGTGATTTCTTTGTAGTGGAGGGGCTTGCCTACGAGGCGCAATACCTGCGCCGCGGCTTCAGTGAACGTCATTAAAAGATTTGCTCTCAGTGGGGGAGCGCGTTGTCTTCGTGTCGGCAGGGCATGTGCCCGACCCCGTTCCAACAACTCACTCTTGCCAACGGTGGCTCCTGGAGAGCGAACATCGCTCTCTCCTCCGGCAGCACACCGACAGGCACGGAGATAGCACGCAATTTCGCCTGCCCGCAAATCCCTGAAATCCATACTCATTTGGCCCATCGGCCGATTTAGTGTCTCACCGGCCGACCTCGGGGGCTAGAATTGCCCCGACTTGGATAACAACGAGCGGCTCATCTCGGAGTTCTCGCGCGTGCTTTCGCGCCGAGGACTGAGCGTCCGCTCCGAGCAGCTGTGGGGCGTTCATCCCGGCGGCAAGTGCCGACTCAAGGGCAAGGTCGTGCTGCTGCTCAACACCAAGGCGCCGTCGGTAGAGCGGCTGATCGTGCTGGCGGATTGCTACGTCGAGGAAGGCATCGACGACGTCGAGCTTTCGATCGAAGCGCATGCGCTCCTGCAGCGCCGCATCGCACGCCGCTCCGACGTGCTCGCGCCTGCCGACGCCGCGCGCCCTGGGCTCGCCAAGGGCGCTAGCCCCGCCCGTAAACAGCGCCGGATTTGAAGCGCGTTCGTGGGTAGACCGTGCCCTGATCTCTCGTTCTCCTTGTGAAAAAATCTGGCGCGGCACTAAGCTCGCCTGGCTTGGAGCTAAAAGAGCATGCCCCGTTGGGCTCGCGCACGACGATCGGCGTAGGCGGCACGGCGCATTACTTGGTGGAGGCTCGCGCCGAAAGCGATGTCGTCCAGGCGCTCGAGTGGGCGCACCAGCGCGGGCTCTCGGTGCGGGTGCTGGGCGGCGGCAGCAACCTGGTGGTAGCCGACAGTGGTTTCGATGGGCTGGTCGTGGCGATCGCGCTGCGCGGCATCGCCTGCTCCACGGCCCGCGGCGACGCGCTGGTCACGGCGCAAGCGGGTGAGCCGTGGGACGCCGTGGTCGAGTACGCCGTTTCGCGCGGGCTTTCTGGCCTCGAAGGACTGAGCGGCGTCCCTGGCTGCGCTGGGGCGACGCCGATCCAAAACGTCGGCGCATACGGCCAAGAGGTGGCCGAAACGATCGTTTCGGTGCGCGCGATCGACCGCCGGACGCGGCAAGCGATCGAGCTGTCGGCGAAGGACTGCGCGTTCACGTATCGCGACAGTTTCTTCAAGTCGCAAGCGCCCGAGCGCTACGTGGTGACCGAGGTGCGTTTCGCGCTGCCCGAGCGCGCGCCGGCGGAAGTGCGCTATCCGGATTTACAGCGCGAGCTTTTGCGTCGTGAGCTTACGCGACCGACGCTCGGCGAGCTGCGCACCTGCGTGCTGTCGGTGCGGCGTGAGAAGTCGATGCTACTCGACCCCGCCGATCCGAACGGTCGCAGCTGCGGGTCGTTCTTTTTGAATCCAATCGTGACGGGCGCCGACGCCGAGCGCGTGCGCGCCGTCGCGGGCGACGTCGCCGTACCGACCTACCCGCAGCCGGACGGTCGTGTGAAACTCGCCGCTGGTTGGCTGATCGAGCAGAGCGGCTTCGGCAAGGGCCTGCGCGACGGGAACGTGGGCCTGTCCACGAAGCATGCCTTGGCGATCGTCGCGCATGCCGGCGCGACCGCATCCGAGGTCGCGCAACTCTCGTTGCGCATCCGCAACGGCGTCCAAGCGCGCTTTGGGATCGAGCTCCATCCGGAGCCGAACTTTTGGGGATTTTGAGAACGCTTGGCTGCGTCTCGCTCCCACTCCTACTGGTTGCTTGAGCCTGTTCGTCGACGTAGGCACCCCTAGCCTGCGGCGGCGGCGACGCCGGCGTAGAGCGACTCGACGGCTTCGTCCAAGCGCGTCGGGTCGGTGCCGCCGGCTTGGGCCATGTCGGGGCGACCACCGCCGGAGCCGCCGACCATTTGCGCGACGCCTTTGATCAGCTCGCCCGCCTTGAAACGACTCGTGAGCTGCTTGGCGACCGTGAGCACCAGCTGCGCTTTACCCTCGTGCTCGGAGGCGACCAAGACGACGCTGTCGCCGAGCTTGTCGCGTAGTTTCTCGGCCAGCTCGCGCAGTTGAGCGCGATCGACGACGTCGGTGCGGACGCTCAACACTTTGATACCGGCAACGTCACGCGCCTGGCCGAGCAGCGCGTCGAAGCCGCCACCGCCGCTCATCAGCTTCCGCTGCAAGTCTTCGATCTGCTTGAGTAAGCTCTTTTCGCCGCTGACAAGCTTCTCGATCTTGTCGGGCAAAGCCTGCACGCTGGCTTTGGCGGCGTGCGCGGCGCGGTTCAAGGTGTCTTCGACCTCACGCAAGTGTGCGAGCGCGCCGTCGCCGGTCACGGCTTGAATTCGCCGCACGCCCGCAGCCACGCCGACCTCGCCCAAGATCTTGAACAGGCCAATATCGCCTGTGGCGCGCGCGTGCGTGCCGCCGCACAGCTCCATCGAGTCGCCCATCGTGAGCATGCGCACGACGTCGCCATACTTCTCTTCGAAGATCATCATCGCGCCGCGCTTGCGGGCTTCGTCCATGCTGAGTACCTCGGTTTGTACCGAGTAGTTGCCCAACGTGCGCTCGTTAACCAAGTCTTCGATCTGGCTAATTTCTTGGGGAGTGAGCGGCTTACCGTGGGTAAAGTCGAAGCGCAGCCGCTCCGGACCAACCAGCGAGCCCTTCTGCTGAGCTTGCGGCCCGAGCACCTTGCGCAGCGCCAGGTGGAGCAGGTGCGTCGCCGAATGGTTGCGGCGGATCCGATTGCGGCGCACCTCGTCGACGGCGAGCTGCGCAGTTTCCCCGACCTTGATGCTGCCTTTTTCGACCTTACCGCGGTGCACGATCAGGCCTTGAATCGGCTTCTGCGTGTCCTCGACGACGACGCTCCCTGCCGCGGTGCTGATCACACCCGTGTCGCCAACTTGGCCGCCGGCGGAGCCGTAAAACGGCGTCGCGGCGGTCACGACGTCGACTTCGTCGCCCGCCGTCGCGCTCTGCACCAACGCGCCGCCCTTCACGATCGCGACGATGTTCGCCGAATCGGTGATCTTGTCGTAGCCACTAAACTTGACGCCGCCGTCAGCGACCTGGGCCAACGCCTCGCGGTAAACGCCCTCGATGGCCTGATCCATCGGGCCGAATTCCGAGCGTTTACGTGCCTCTTCGAGCGCCGCATCGTAACCCGCCTGATCGACGGCGAAGCCGCGCTCGGTGCAGATCACTTCCGTCAAATCGAGCGGGAAGCCATACGTGTCATACAGCTGGAACGCGATCGCGCCCGACAGCGTGCTTTGCGACGCCTTGCCCATGTCCACGAAGCGATCTTCGAGCAGGTTGAGCCCACGCTCGATCGTTTGCCGGAAGCGCACTTCTTCCGCTTCCACCACGGACGCGATCAGGTCTTGGCGCTCGCGCAGCTCCGGGTACTGCGCACCCATCAGCTCGATCACGCTACCCGTGACTTGGTGCAGGAACGGCTTCTCGATGCCGAGCCGGTGGCCGTGGCGAATCGCGCGGCGCATCACACGCCGCAGCACATATTCGCGCCCCGTGCGATCCGGCATCACGCCGTCGGCGATCATGATCGCGGTCGTGCGCGCGTGGTCGGCGATCACGCGCATGCTGACGTCGTCGGGCGCCATCGTCGCGCCGTAGTTCTTGCGCGAGATTTCGGAGGCTTTTTCGACCAGCGAGCGCAATAGATCAGTGTCGTAGTTGCTCAGCTTGCCCTGGGCGGCGACGCACATACGTTCCAGGCCGCCGCCGGTGTCGATGCTGGGCGCCGGCAAGGCGTCGAGCTTGGCCACGCCGTCTTTCAGGCTGCGCTCGAACTGCATGAACACCAGGTTCCAAATTTCGCAGTAGCCAACGCCTTCGGGTGACTGCTCTTGGCCGAATTGGCCGGGGTCAACGCCGTTGCCGTTGAAGAAATAGATCTCGCTGCACGGTCCGCAGGGCCCCGTGTCGCCCATCGACCAGAAGTTGTCGGCCATGCCCAGTCCGCGCACCTGCGCGTCGCCGAAGCCGGTCAGCTTCTTCCACAAGTCGCGTGCAAACGTATCTTCCGGGATGCCGTCTTCGCCTTTGAAGTAGCTCATCACCAGCCGGTCCTTCGGCAGGTCGAGCTCCTTGGTCAAGAAATCCCAAGCAAAGACGATGGCTTCTTCCTTGAAGTAGTCGCCGAAGCTGAAGTTGCCCAGCATCTCGAAGAAGGTGTGGTGGCGCGGCGACGGGCCGACCGCTTCGAGATCGTTGTGCTTGCCGGAGATGCGGATGCACTTCTGGCTGCTGGTCGCGCGCTTGTAGGCGCGCTTCTCACGACCGGTGAACAGATCCTTGAACTGGACCATGCCGGCGTTGGCGAACATCAACGTCGGGTCGTTGGGCGGCACGACAGAGCCGCTCTGCACCACTTCGTGGCCGTTGCGAGCGAAGAAACCTAAGAAGGCGCTGCGAAGCTCCGCAGCCGTACGGGTCGACATGATAGGCGCCGGCATTTAGCACGACCCCGAAAGCGCGGCTGCTTAGCCCCGTCCGACCCGGTCGATCCCCTGGTTCGCCAGCCGATCCGCCTCCCCATTCAGCTCACGACGGATGTGCGTCAGCTTGACGCTACTGAAGCGGGAGATCAGCCGGCGCGCCTCCTCGAACAGCGGGCGCAGCCCCGGGCTCTTCACCCGGTACTCGCCCTTGAGCTGCTTGATCAGAAGCTCCGAGTCGGCCCGCACTTCCACGCGATGAATGCCCTGAGCCAGCGCCCCGGCTAGTCCCAGCAGCACCGCTTTGTACTCGGCGACGTTATTGGTGGTGTGGCCCAGGAACTCGCTGCCCGTGTAGAGCACCTCACCGCTCGGCGACTTGAGGATGGCGCCAATCCCAGCAGGACCTGGATTGCCGCGCGCCGCACCGTCCGTCCAAAGCACCGCCTCCCCTGATGGTGCAGCGGGGGGAGTCGACGATTCAGAGCGAGCCATCATGAAAACCTAAGACGC
Organism: Polyangiales bacterium; assembly: GCA_038252755.1. Classification (GTDB taxonomy): domain Bacteria; phylum Myxococcota_A; class Polyangia; order Polyangiales; family Polyangiaceae; genus PMG-095. Next base: position 9,183 of record JBBSAB010000083.1, read on the forward strand.
CGCGCGACTAGCGGCGGTGTCGTTCCAAGGCTCGAAGGTAAATGGCTTCGTAAGCTCGCGCAACAACTCCCGAGGCATAGACGTGTGAAGCCGCCGCGCGTCCTTCGGCGACCACGCGTTCGCGCAACGCGCTCGCGGGTGCGAGTGCGACGACGCCTTCGACCCAGGCGCCGGTGTCAATAGTACCGATTTTCATCGCGCCCTCGACGTCTCGCAGCGGTCCGTGATCGAGCACGATGCAAGGCACTCCGAGCGCGAGCGCTTCGAGCAAAACGATGGGTTGGTCCACCTTGCCCCACAGGTCGTCGACCGGAAAAATGACTACGGCGGCCGCGGCCAGCAAAGCGTGCATATTCGCAACGCGATCGGTAATGCGCACGCGCGGCGTTTGAAGCACCTGCTTCAATCTCTGCGCCCGGGCAGCGGCTTGGGGTGTCTTGTTCCGATACGCGAACACCACAACCGCCTCCGGCATCCGCTCACACAGCGGCTCCACCAAACTGCGCGTCACCTCGGCGCCCGAGCTCACCTCCAGATCACCGGGGTAGAGGATCAGCCGATCTTGCGGCGAGAGCCCGAGCTCCGCGCGTGCTTGCTGCACACTTTCTGGGCTCGGCTGCAGCAAGCGCGGCACCGGCGGCGGAATCACCGACACCGGGGGCAAGGCAAAGCCTTCGGCCCGCGCAGCGGCCGACAAGCCGTCCGCCGTAGCGCGGCTCTGCACCACGATCTGATCGCCGAACAGCAGCCGCCCGAGGTCTGCGAAGCGCCGTGGCGGCGAAGCCACCGTTTGCACGATCGGCAGCCGCCGCAGCGCGCGCAGCGCCCGAGCCACCTGTCCGGTGCGGGCGTTGGGCGCGAACACGAAGTGCCACAGGTCGTCACGCGGACCCGTGAGCAGGCTCAGAGCGGCGCGTGCGTTGTCGGCGAGCGCCGGCGCAAAGCTACCGCTCTTGCCGTACACCGCGCGGCCAGTCACGCCGGCCGGCAGCAGCGTCAACGCTTCGCGCGTCGTCATCACCACCGGCGAGAAGACGCGCAGCTCGGCGGCCACGTCGCGCACTAGGCACTTCGTGCCGTCGTGAAATGGCGGCGCAATCGGCTTAGAAACGAACAACACGCGCGGCATGGGACACCGCACATGCCAGAGCGAACCCGCGGAAACAACAGGAAGGCGGCTGATGATTCATCGCATCTTGCCCGAGCGAGCGGGGACAACAGGAAGGCGGCTGAGCATTGGTCTCATTTGCCAGCTGCCCGCTCGCCAAGCCTGGGTTCTGGCGAGGCTTTCGCGAGCACCAAGCGACCTTTCCGGTCGCCTCTCGTTGAGCGTACGTGGGTACGTGAGCACCGGACCGGAGCGAAAACGAAGCCAGAAGCCAGGATCAGCGGGCGTGGCCGCCAGCTGAAATGAGACCAATGATGAGCCGCCTTCCTGTTGTCTCGTCTCGGCGGCCGTGATCAGAGGCGCGCGGCGGCGAGCAGCGCGGGCGGAGCGCGGCGCAGCGCACTGGCGATCGCCGCTTCGAGCACGTCTTTGCGCAGCTGTGCGCTCTTGACCTGATCGTTGGCATCTTGCTCGCTGGCCTGGGCGCTAGCGCTGCCCGAGACCTTGGCCGCGATCGATTGCTCCGGCATGGTGTGGAGCACGTACTCGACCCTCGCGGTGTAGATGATCGCGCTGCCCTCACGCGAGGCCTTCAACGTCTCGACGCTACCGGTAACCATCACGACCGGCGTCTTGCGGCCTGCGCCGTCGTCGCCCTCGACCAGCACTTTGACGCCGGGCAATTCGCCGAGCTTTTGCCGCGACGCGAACGCCAAGTCGGTCTCGATGCGCTTCGACTTCACGCCGCTGCCGTTCTTCATGATGCCGAGCCTGACCAGCACCTTGGGCTTCGGCGCGTCGAGACCTTGCGCTTCCAGCTCAGCTAGCGACGACTTGATTTGCTTGCGCACCGCTTCAGAGCGGTCGAGCCGGTGTTCCTTGAGCGGACCGATCGCGCGCATGTCGCCGAGCGATTCGAGCGCCGCCACGGCCGCCGCGCGCACCGACGCGTTGTCGTCGTCGAGCGCTCCGACCAACGGCGCCAACGCCGCCGGGTCCATCGTCTTGCCCAGTTGCAGCGCGGCTTGAACACGGACGCGAAAGTCCTTGCCATCCTTGAGCTGGCCGATCAGCTCGTCGAGGGCGGGCTTCGCCAGAACGGGAGCCGCGAACAACAGAACCAAACTAGCGAGCGCGGCTCGTCGAGGGAGAAGCATCGTCAGCACTGAGTGTACTGATCATCTGTCTCACGCCTTCCTTTTCGCAAGCAGCATTACGGAGCACCCCGCATTTCGGTGGGGGCGCCGCTCATGCCCGCCCACATCGATCAAAACCAACCACCCGTGTGGGTGATTCACGTCTTGAAGCCAGGTGCGCGCTGGCGCTTGTCGTCGTAGCTCGCCTAGCCGCGGACTCATAACTCCTCACGCCTACATCCGGATTAGTGCAGGAGCGAGCGCACTTCTTCTTCGAGCGTTGCCTCATCTCCTGGGCGGTAACCCACGTGAACGAAACGGATGATCCCGCTCTTGTCGACCACGAACGCGGTCGGCATCGTCGGCGGATCGTAGGCTTTAGCGACCGATTTACCGTCGTCCCATACGACCGGGAATTTTGCGCCCGTCTCAGAAAGGAACGCGCCGATGTACTTGTCGTCGTCGTCTTGACTGATACCCAGGACCACGAGGTCAAGGCCCATCTTGGTCACGAGCTTCTGGTAAGCCGGGAACGATTGCTTACACGGCTGACACCAGGTCGCCCAAAAGTCGACGATCACCACCTTGCCGGCGTACTCCTTGAGCGACTGGTCCGCACCGCCCGCGACCCCGTGCAGCTCGAACGCGGGAGCAGGTGCCCCGAGCAGCGGATGTGAGGCCCCAGACGAGCTGGCGCTCGTACCGGCGCCAGCTCCGCCTGCCGCGCAAGCGCCAAGCATCGAACACCACCCGATCAGCCCAAGCAGCAGCGAGCGCCGCAGCCACTCTGCGCGCTCGCCACGAATTTCGGAGATCACCGCTTCTTGCCGCCCTTCTTCGGATCCTCGTCCGGGCAACCGTCTTCGTCTTGGAAGCCGTTCTTGGTCTCGGCTTCGTCCACGCATTCGTCGTCCGCGTCGAGGATGCCGTCGTTGTCGTTGTCCGGATCCGGGCAACCATCGGTGTCCTCGTAGCCGTCGGTGTCTTCGGCTTCACTCACGCACTTGTCGCGCGAGTCCGGCACGCCGTCGTTGTCAGTGTCGGCTTCGTCCGGGCAACCGTCGTCGTCCTTGAAGCCGTTCTTGGTCTCGGCCTCGTTCGGACAACGGTCACCGGTGTCCGGGATGCCGTCCTTGTCGTTGTCGGCTTCTGGGCAACCGTCGCTGTCTTCGAAGCCGTCTTGATCTTCAGCTTGGCCCGGGCACTTGTCGTCCTTGTCCGGGATCGTGTCCAAATCGTTGTCGCGATCCGGGCAGCCGTCGCCGTCCTCGTAACCGTCTTTGTCTTCCGGCTCGGTCGGGCATTGATCGGCCGCGCCTTCGATGCCGTCGCCGTCGATGTCCTTGCCTTCGGCGAAGTACACGACGCCGAACAGCGCGCGCACGCGCGGCACGCCCACACCTTGCACGATGCCGGTGCCGCCGCCGAGCGTGAACTGCAGCGGTGAGCCGAGCGGAACGATCTGGATGCCAACCAGGCCCTCCATTGTGTTCTCACCGGCCTTGGTGCTGAAGCGCGTCGTACCAAACGCCTCGCCCATCACCTTGAATACCGGGCTCACGCGGTAGCCAGCGCCGGCCGCGTAGCGGAACTCCGAGCCGAGATGGGTGCTGCCGATCACGACCGGCTTGCGGTAGACGCCTGCCAGGTTGCCGCCGAACGAGAAGCCCTGCGTCTCACCGTCGAAGATCGCCCGGGCGCCCACCGTCGGCAGCTTGTCACCGATGAACTTGTTTTTGGCGGTGGCTTGCCCAAGCGGCGCCGTAAGGAACACCGTCCCGCCGATCACGAACGGCGCCTTCAGATCGCCGTAGAGCCGAAACTTGCCTTCGACCTCTGCGTCACCCATGCCGACTGCGTTAACGCCCTTGGGCTCGTCGTGACCGTCCGGCGTGATGCCAACGCCCTTGAGCCAAGTCACCGGAATGCGCAGGCCAAGCTGAACGCGCGGAATGAACGTGAACGAGCCGAGAAAGTCGCCCGTTATCATGTTCTCGACCACTTTGACGTCTTGCTGGATCGCGCCCTTGTCGCTGCAGTTGTCGACGTTCAGACAGCTGCGCACGGTGAGCGGTTGGTTGGCGTAGTTCACCACCAGGCCGGCGCTCCACACCTTCTCGCCGTCGGTGCGCGCGCCACGCATGCTGAAGTAGTTGCGGGGGCCGGGCGCGGCCTGGAACCGTTGCACGCTGATGCCGTGGTCGACCGTTTGCTGCGCCAAGGCGTGGCCGCTGACGAGCAGCGACCCCATGCCAGCGGCAACTGCGGTGAGTAGCGGCAGCGCGAGACGCAAACCAAGCGGACGGCGGCTAAGGATCGAGAGGCTCTTCAACGAAGTTCTCCTGAAGTTCCGAGGGAACGTGCGGGGCACAAACGAGCCCAAGCGGAAGCCATGCTTTCAAACTGCGCGAAGAACTGCAATCGCTTTAAGTCGTTGGTCTCGTCCGCTCCGCTGCGGCTCCGCCTTCGCTGCGCGGTTCGCGGTCTCGTCCGCTCCGCTGCGGCTCCGCCTTCGCTGCGCGGTTCGCGGTCTTGTCCGCTCCGCTGCGGCTCCGCCTTCGCTGCGCGGTTTGGGTGTCCAGGCCTTTCTAGACCGATCCGGCGCACACTTCCCTCCTCCGGTTTTCCGCTGATGTCGTACACGCCGTTGCGCTAGGCTCCGCGACCTGTGGCGGTCTGTGTCGGATGTGCGAGCGTGCTGGTGCCTGAAGCGCGGTTTTGCCCGCAGTGCGGGCTGGCGGTGCCGAAGCCGCGTCAGCGCATTGGCGCTGGCAGCGAGATCGAGCTCGGCGACTTAGGTAAGTGCGTCCTAGGGCACTCGATCGGCGAGGGCGGCATGGGCGTCGTCTATCGAGGCTGGCTTTACTACAATCCCGCCGGCCGGTTTGCCGCGACGCCGCCGCATCCGATCGCACTCAAAGTGCTGCACCCGCTGATCCGTGGCCGGCCCCGCGCCGAGCGGCTCTTCCGCCACGAAGCCGAGGTACTGGCCAAGCTGGCGCACCCGAACATCGTCCATTACTTCGGCCTGTTCGAGCACGACCACGAGCTGTGCATTGCCATGGAGCTGGTGCAGGGCGAGTCGCTGGCGGAGCTGATGCAGCGCGCCGCTGCGCAAAACGGGCCGCTGCCAAGGCTGCCGTTCACGCAGGCTTGGCACTACCTGGCGCAGCTGCTCGGCGCGCTCGAGAGCCTGCACGCGCTCGGCATCGTTCATCGCGACGTCAAGAGCGCCAACGTGTTGATTCGCACCGACGACATCGCGAAGCTCACCGATTTCGGCATCGCGCGGCTACCCGCGGAGCTGGCGAAACAGAGCGGCGGGATGGCGCCAGGCACGGGCGCGTACATGGCGCCCGAGCAGGTGATGGGGCAGCCGCTCGATCCACGTGCTGATCTGTACGCCGCCGCGATCGTCATGTTCGAGATGCTGACTGGCGTGACGCCCTTCGATTCGCCGGACCGCACCGAGCTCGCCGTCAGGGCCGCGCAGCTCGACGAAGCGGCGCCGCCGGTCACGCGCCTCGTCGCGGGGGCGCCCGCCGCGCTCGACTTGGTCTTCGCACGCGCACTAGCCAAGAACCGCGACCTCCGCTACGCGAACGCGCGAATCCTGGGCGACGCTTTCCGCAGCGCCCTGGGCCTGCCCGAGTCGAGCGGCTGGACAGCCCAGGCCGACCTTTCACGCGCAGCCAAGACGCTATCGATGGCGCTCGAGCAAGCGCCCGAAGCGGGCACGCCCCGCCTCCCGGAGACCGCCCATGACGTGCCGGCCCTGCCGCAAACCAGCGTGGATGCGCCAGTACCCGCGGCGGTGGCGGAGGCTCAAGCGGACGCCGAGCGCTACGCCACCGACGTGATGACAGCCTTTAAAAAAGGCTGAGGTTGACAGTCTTCCGGGTCGGTGCGAAAGGGACTGCCGCCGCTTCGGTCTAAGGCGGAGTATCAATGCGAAAACGCTCCGTTTTACTGCTTTCGGCCTTCAGCGCCACCGTCTCTTTTTACTCGCTTTCTTCGTTGGCGCAGCCCGCGCCCGAAGCGAAGAAGCCTGCACCGGAAGCAGTCAAGAAGCCTGCACCGGAAGCCGCGAAGAGTCCCCCGCAAGAGACCAAACCCGCTGAGCCCAAGCCAGCGACCGCGCCGGCTGCGACCGCGCCTCCTGCGGCCGCGCCGGCCCCTGCTACTCCGCCTCCCGCTGGTGAAGCTCCGGCTCCCGCGGTCGATGCCAGCGAAGAACCCGATGTCGCAGCAGAGCCGGCTGGCTCACTGCCACAAGCGCAGCCCGGCCTGAATCCGCTGCCGGTTTGGCCGGAACCTTCAGAAGACGCTGCCACGCTCAAACGTCAGGGCGCCGAGCGTCCAGGCGCTGCCAAGGCCAACGGCAGCAACGCCGTCTTCGCCGAAGACTGGTGGACGCACACTCGAGCGATCTTGGAGTGGCACGGCAGCTTCCGCGCGCGCGGCGAGCTGTTTTACAAATTCCACCTGGGTCGCCGGGATCCAGCCGCGTCGGCGCTGTTTCCGCGGCCGATCGACCATCGCTACACGGTTGGCGCGACTGCCGGCAGCGCTGTCGGCTCCAACGCCTGCCCGAACGACTCGGGCAGCGGCACGATGGATTGTGACGACAATACCAACGCCGGCGCGAACCTGCGTTTCCGGCTCGATCCGGAGTTCCACGTCTCCGACAACCTGCGCGTCATCTCGCAGATCGATCTGCTCGACAATCTGGTGCTCGGGTCGACGCCCAGCGGTTACGCAGTCGACAACGGCGCGGTCACGCAGCGCAGCGGCTACGCGCCGCTCGGTGCTTTGGACGACAACACGGCCGCGCCCAACGGCGGTCGCAACAGCATCAAAGACAGCATCATCGTCAAGCGCGTGTGGGCCGAATGGGTCACGCCGGTCGGTCAGCTGCGCTTCGGTCGGATGCCGAACCACTGGGGTCTCGGCATGGTCTACAACGCCGGCGACGGCCACGACGACGACTACCAATCGACGATCGATCGCGCGCAGATCATCAGCGGCGTCAAATCGCTCGACCTGTACGCTTCCGCTGCGATCGACTTCGTGAACGAAGGTCCAACCAGCGACAACTTGTCGCTCGAGCGCGGTCAACCTTTCGACGTCGCGCAGCTCGACGATGTCAACCAGTACACCTTCAGCATCTTGCGCAAGAAGGCGCCCGAGCTGACGCGCGCCGCGCTCAACAAGGGCGACGTGGTGCTGAACGGCGGCCTGCAGGTGCAGTACCGGCACCAGATGCTGGCCAGCGACGCCAGCGGCGCGGACGGCACTTGCGATAAGGGTGGCGCAGCCCTCGACTGTAAGCTGGGCGCCCAACAGGGCATCGCGTTCGCGCGACGCGGCGCCAACCTGTGGATGCCGGATCTGTGGGTGCAGCTCTTGTACCGCGGCTTCCGCTTTGAGACCGAAATTGCGACGGTGCAGGGTTCGATCGACAGCACCGCAACGACGGCCGAAGATCCGTCGGCGCTACAGAAGAACTACAAGATGCGCAGCTGGGGCTTCGCGACCGAGCTGGAGCAGTCGCTGGCCGAGAACAAGCTGCACCTCGGTTTCAAGACCGGCTGGGCTTCGGGCGACGCCGACGTCGATAGCCTGACGCCTGGCTCCGGCGTGCAGGATCAGCACGGCGACAAGACGATCTCGACGTTCCGCTTCCACCCGAGCTACGCGCTCGACTTGATCCTGTACCGCAACCTTTTGACGCGCGTACAGGGCACCTACTACCTACGCCCGAGCGTGAAGTACGACTTCTTGCGCGATCCGAACGGGCAGAAGATCGGCGGCGGCATCGCGGCTACCTGGTCGCGTGCCAGCCAGTTCATGCAGACCCCCGGTCACGCCCGTGACTTGGGCGTCGAGGTCAACGGGCAGCTGTACTTCCAGAGCAAGGACGGCTCGCTGAACGACGATCCGGGTCGCATGGGCGGCTTCTTCGCCAAGCTCGAGTACGCCGTGCTCTTCCCGATGGGCGGCCTCGGCTACGGCAGCCGCGAACCCTCGATCGACACGAACCTGGCTCAAGCGCTGCGCTTGTTCCTAGGCGTCAGTTTCTAGGCAAACTCGCAAGATCGGCAGGCTGGGCGTTTCGGGGCATACTGCAGGAGCGTGACTCGCCTTCTGCCTTGCTTGGTGTGCGCTTCGTCTCTGGTCGTTGCGGCTGCATGCGCCAGCGATCCGGCTAGCCCGGTTACCAACGACGCTGGCGCTGCTGGCGAGCCGGCCTCGGGCGGCTCGAGCAACGGCGGCAAAGCCGGCTCGACACCAGTCAGCTGTCCCACCGGACCGGGCCAGAAGACCGACGCCACGCCGGTGCTCGTCGGTCTCGTCTCGGGACAAGTGGTTGACGAGCAAGGTGAACCGACCTCGGCCGGCTTGGTGCAAGTCTGCGGTAAGGACATCTGCATCAACGCGCGCGTCGGCGACAATGGCCAGCTTGCCGAGAGCGTTGCGCAAGAATTGAACGCGCCGGCCTGCAAGTTCGGCGATGGCCTGACGTGGGGCAAGCTGGCGTTGCCGATCGCGGCCGGCGACAACGAGCTCGGAACGTTGATGACCGCGCGCTTACCGGATTTTGCCGACGCAGCCGCGTTCACCCCGGGCACGTCGATCACCTCCGGCGGCGTCACGCTCGAGCTCGCCGCTAGCGCTCACGTTGAGGTCGACACCCTGACCTACGAAGAAGAGGCCCAGCAAGGCTTCCGCGCCGTGCAGTTGCCCGAGCAAGCCGTGACGCAGCTCAACCAAGACTTCGTCGCCGGTTGGGCGCTTTCGCCGGTGGAAACCGTCATTTGTCCGAGCCCCGCGCTCAGTTTGAAAAACACCACCAAGCTTGCGCCCGGTACGCCGCTCGAGCTGTTCATCCTCGGCGTGGACGTGTTGGAAGCTTGGGCGCCCTACGGCGGTTGGCAAAAAATCGGCGAAGGCCAGGTCAGTGACGACGGCGCGGCACTCGAATTTCCGGACGGGCTCCCACTGCTGACCGCGATCGGCATTCGGGAGAAGCGCTGATGTTCGCGCGCTTCGCCGCGGCCGGCTTGGCGGCGTCGCTGACGCTGGGCTGCGGCAGCAACGCGCCCGAAGTGCCCGAAGAGCTGTTGGCCAGTGGGCCCGGGTGCGCCGCGCCGGACTACCCGGCCGACGGCGTCGGCACCGAGACTGGCGACGTGGTGAAGAACGCCTGCTTCGTCGGTTACCGTGCGCCTGATCGAGTCGCGCCGTCAGCAGCCCACCGCGAAACGATCGCGTTCTCGGATTACTACGATCCCGCCGGTACCAAAGGCGTCTCGCTCTTGCTGCTCAACACCGCCGCGATCTGGTGCAGCGCATGCGTGGCCGAGCACGGCAATCTGCCAGCGCGCGCGACCGAGCTCGGCCCGCAAGGCCTGGTGATCCTGAGCTCCCTGTTCGAAGACGGCCAAAAGCACCCCGCCAGCGTCGACGACTTGGAGCGCTGGATCGCCAATTTTCACACAAATTTTCCGATGGTCGCCGATCCATACCTGTACCTCGGACCCTACGCTTCGACCGCTCTGGCGCCGTTGAACATGGTAGTCGATCCACGGACGATGAAGATCCTGCGCAAATACGTGGGCGATCAGGGCAGCGTCATGTGGCCGTACATCGAGTCGGAGCTCAAAGCGCGCTCCGCGGCGCGCTGAGCAATGCGTGGGTTGCCGTTCGCGCTTGCCCTTCCACTGTGGGCCGCGCTGGTCCCGTCGCGTGCGCTCGCGCTCGAGCCGGGCAGCGTCGTTGGCACGCCGGTGTTGGTCGAGGTGAACGAGAGCAGCAGCCTCTACTACAACTTCGACAACCGTGACTCCAAGCCGAGCCAAGTCCCGACCCGCGCCAACGACGGCTTCGGGCTGATTTACAACCGCCTCAGCGCACAAGCCACTGCCGGCAGCGTGAGCCTGGGTGTGCGCGTAGACAACGTGTGGTTCTACGCGTCGCCGAACGCGACGCAGGTGGCGCTCGATCTGACCAACGAAGCGCGGCCCGCCAACGCACCCGGCTACTTCCGCAGCAAGCTGGATGAAGCCGGGCTTGAGCTGTCCAATCGCTTCATCGATTGGGTCTACCCGTCGAAGTACTACCTCACCTACTCGCGGCCCGGCCTCGAAGCGACGCTCGGCGACGCCAGCGCGCAGCTCGGTCGCGGCATCGTGCTCAGCGTGCGCAAACGCGACGAGCTGGGCAGCGACACCACGATTCGCGGCGCGCGCGTCACGGTGAGCTCGCGCGGCCCGGTCGGGCTCAAGCTCACCGCGCTCGGCGGCGAGCTGAATCCGCTGCGGATCGACGAGGCCAGCGGCCGTTATTTGGGCGTACCGAGCAGCCGCGACTCGCTCGGCACGCTGACCGAAGCTGGCATGCCGCGGGCGATCCGCACTGATTTTGCGCCGCTCAACGCCGACTGCCAGGCCAGCCCCACCTGCGGCTACGCGCCGGATCGGATCACGGCCGGCCAAGTCGAATTCTCCGGTGAGCGCTGGAAGCTCGGCACGCAAGGCTCAGCGCTGTTTCGGGCCGCGCCGCTGAGCGAAGACTTGCTGCGCAGCGCTCAACGCATGCTCACGTTGAGTCAATCCGTGGAGCTAGCGCGCGTGCTGCCCGATCTGTCGCTGTACGGCGAGCTCGCGTATCAGCACCTGACGGAGCCTGCCGACGCGCCGCGCTCCGACCCCGGCTACGGCCTGTATGCCAGCGCGAGCTACACGCCCGAAGACGTCGCGCTGACGCTCGAAGGGCGCCACTACCGTCGGCTGTTCCCGCTGGCCGCAAACGTGAAGCTCGCGCGCGCCGGAGAATTTGCGAGCTTGGCCTACAACCAGGTACCCACGACCGAGTTGGAGGACAACGATACCGAGTACGAGCGCATGAACACGTGCGTCAGCGGGGCACGCTTGCGTGGCGACTTCACGCTCCGCCGCGGGGTGCGCGCGCTCGGCAGCTTGTCGCACTACGTCACGTACGCCGAGTCGGGCGCGAACGAGGCCTGCGCTACCACGGCCCAGCAGCTGAACCGGGTTTATGACGCTTCCTCAGGATTTGCCTTGGATTCGAGCGATCGCGCGAAGCACCTGGAAGTGGTGCTCGGTGGCCGGCTCGACCGCGCTGGGCGCGAGCTCAAGCTCGGCGACGGCTCCGAGTCGCACCTGTTTTACACCGAGGCTTACCTGCGCCACCAGCTCGAGCTGCCGATCAGCGGCGACTTCAGCTTCAGCCTGACGGGTCGTCATCGGCGGCGCGCGCAAGCCGAAGGCGGGCCCGGCGTGCCCTGGTCGGAAGGCGAAGAGGTGCTGGGCGTCGAATGGGCCGAGCACTCGAGCCTGGGGTTGGGCGCCGAATACGATACCCGCCCCGGCGTGCCGCACCGCTACTTCAACATCGAGCTATCGCACCGCCCGACGCCGTCGAGCCGCATCGCGCTGTTCGCGGGGCAGCGCCGCGGCGCATTGCGTTGTGTCGGCGGCATCTGTCGCCTCTATCCACCGTTCGAAGGCGTCCGCCTCGATCTCGCCATGCGTTTCTGAGCCCCGATGCGCACCGCCCCGCTCGCCCTCGCCCTGCTGCTTCAAGCGAGCGTCGCCTCGTCCGCCTTCCCCTCGCCCACCGCTCCTCCCGCAGCCGCAGCCGCAGCCGCTCGCACTCCCTCACCCCCTCGTGCTCGCTCTCGTCTGCTCCCCACCGCCGCCGCCGTCGTGCCCGGCTTGGTTGTCCACGGCACCGGTCACTACGCCCTCGGCGAGCCTAAAACCGGCAGGAATCTGCTGCTGATGCAGGGTATCGGGCTCGGTATCTTCCTGGCGGGCGGCTTGACGATCGTCTTCACCGGCGCTTCGCGCTACTTCGTGGCGCCCGCCGCCACCGCCACCATCGCCGGCTTCGGCTTGTTTTCGACCTCCTACTTGGCCGACATCTACGGCACCGTCAGCACCGACAGCGGTGCCGTGCGCCACGCCTACCGTCTGCCCACGACCTGGGAGACCGAGATGGGCTACCGCCGCATCCAAGATCCCGAGTTTGCTTACCGCGATTTCTTGGTCGAGCGGGTGTCGCGCCGGATCGGTCCGCTAAGCCTCAGCCCCTCGGGCTTCTTCTCCACACGCGGAGACACGGCGCGCTACCGGATCGAAGCCCAGTATCGCCTAGTCGACGACACACCCGATGACATCCGCTTCGTCGATCTGACCTTCGGACTCACCCATCAGCGCTACCGCCCCGAGCACTTTACCCGCAGTGGCGCCGAGCTATCGCTCGACACCCGCTACGATCTGGCGCGGCTCGGCCCTACCCTGCGCGGCTCATTCATCGAGCTCGGCGCCGGCTACGCGCTAGCGCGTCTCGACTACAACTTGTCCGGCGTCAAAGTGCCGCGCGACCTCGACCACGTACTGCTCGGGCGCATCGGCTTCGGCGTCATGCTGCGCGGGCAGAGCGCGCCGGGCAGCGAAGCGCTCGTCTATTACGACCATCGCCACGACGACTACGTCGCCGGCCTGAAGCTGCACGGCATCGGCAGCGGCGTGATCGGCCATTTTGGCCTGGCCACCCGCTGGTTCTTCAACGATTCCGTGGGTGTGGCGCTCGACGCACAAGCCGGCTCAGCCTATTTGGCGGGCGCCTCGTTGATCGTCCGTTCCCACGAGTACCTGCCAATGTGTGGGCGCCCCTGCGCGGTCCTGCGTCGAAAGGAGGAGGCTGCACGATGAAACCGCGAGCAATCCTCGGCGCCATCAGCTTGCTAGCGCTTTCGTGCCTGCGTCCGACCGAAGAGCGCGTGGAGCGCGATCGCGAAGTGGGCCAGGCCACCGGCTACGGGCTCACCGTCAGTGTCGAAGACGGCTTGGCGGCGGTGCGTTCGCTGTCCACTCCGCTGATTACGCTGTGGGGCAGCGCGCCGAGCTTTCGTTTCACCGTGAGCTCGCTGGGAACGCGTGAGCTATTCGTCGACGTGCAAAATTGTCTACCGGATGCTGAGCTTCAAGTGGTGAGCGGTCGAGCTCTGATCACGCCGCTCGACAACGTGGACGCCGATATCCCGACGCGCAAGCGCTGGCAAGTCGACGTCAACGACGGCGATACCCAGCTCGCGCTCGCTCCACAGGACAGCGCCAGTGCCGAACCGTTCCGCTTTGCGCTGCTGTCGGACATTCAAGAAGCGATCGACAAAGTCTCCGACATCTACGACCGCATCAACGACGAAGACGGGATTCGCTTCGTGCTCGGCGCCGGCGACCTCACCTCGGGCGGCACGCGCGAGCAGCTCGAGCGCTTTCAAAAGGAACTACTGCGGCTGAAAGTTCCCTACTTTGCGACGCTCGGCAATCACGAGCTCGGCACGCGCCCGGACCTCTTCCACGACTACTTCGGCCGGGGCAATTTCCATTTCCGCTTCCACGACGTGGCTTTCACGCTGCTCGACGACGGCAGTGCCAGCCTCGACCCGACCGTGTACGAATGGCTCGACGGCTGGCTGGAAGCGTCGCGCCACGACGTGCACATCGTTGCCATGCACATCCCGCCGCTCGATCCGTTCGGCGTGCGCAACGGCGCGTGGGCGAGCCGCGCCGAAGCCGCCAAGTTCCTGGGACGCCTGGCGGAAGGCCACGTCGACCTCACGCTCTACGGTCACATTCACTCGTACTATGCGTTTGACAACGCCGGCATCCCCGCCTTCATCTCCGGCGGCGGCGGCGCGATCCCCGAACGCTTCGACGGCATCGGCCGCCACTTCATGGTCTTCACCGCCGACCCCCAGTCCGGCATCACCGCCCACGACGTCGTCCGCGTCGACTAACGGGGCGAGCAAACAGGGAGACGGGGAGGCGAGAGGAAGCGCAATTTTTGTTTGGGGAGACCGGGAGACCAAACAAAAATTCGACTGCCGCGTGGGCCACTCGCGTTGAGAGCTTAGCGCGGGCCAGCAGCGTCGAGGTAACCGGGACACCAACCAAAGAAACCTCGGACTGGTCCCTCCCCGACTCCCGGTTGATTCCCGCTCGAGTTCAGCGGAGGGCGGTGTCGATTTCTTGTTCGAGGCCGGCGTGGGCGCCGGTTGTGTAGCCTTCGCGTTCGGCGAGCACGCGACCATCGCGGCCGATCAGCACGCTGAATGGCGCCGAGGCGCGCGGGTTGTAGAGCGCGACCGCACGGCTCTCTTGATCGAGCAAGATCGGGAACGAGACGCCGAGCCGCGCTACGGCTGCATGCACGTCTGCGATCGAACCAGGGCCGTCGATCGAGACGCCGAGCACGACGAAGCCGCGCTCTTTGCGCGCCCGGTACAGCGCGTCCAAATCGGGCATGGCGCGCAGGCACGGCTTGCAGAACGTCGCCCAGAAATCGACCAGAACGACCTCCTTGCCGAAATGGTCGGAGAGCCGCTCGGTGCCGCCGTCCAAGCGCGGCAGCTCGAAGTCGGGTGGGCGCGCGGCCGTCGGCGTACCCGGCACGGCCGCCGGCGTACCCGAAGGCGCCGCTGGACCACAGCCGAGCAGCAGCACGAGCCCGAGCGGGCCCAGCGCCCTCACGGCAGCTTGGCCACGAGCTTGTCGACGCGCTGCCAATAGTCGGACGAATAGCCCATCGTGGCGTCGATCACCTTCATCGTTTTGGCGTCGACCAGCATATTCAGCGGAGTGGCGTCCGACGTGAAGAACGCGCCCAGCTTGAAGCCCGGATCGAGCAACAACGGGAAGTCGATTGAGTGCGCGGGCAAGGAGCCCCAGTTGTGCAGATCCAACGGCTTGGCGGGGCCAGACTTGTTGTCTTCGAACAAGGTCTCGATCAACTGCACGCCCTTAGGCGCGAACGCAGCGCGCACACCGTTGTTCTTGATGTCCGCCATCTCGGCGCGGCAGACCGAGCACCACACCGCCGAAGCGTTGATCCAGATCAACTTCAAGTTGTTGCGACCGTCGGGGTTGTAATACTCCGACAGCTGCACCGTCTCGAGCTTGGTCTGGTCGTAGTTAGCGGCGACCGGATCGTGCCAGCCCAGGAACGCGAAGTTCTCGAGCGTCGCGTGCACGCCGACGCCGTACGGCCCGGCCGGGTAGTCTACCTTCTCGTAGCTTGGGCCCGCGCTCGGCAGCGTCGAGCTCGTGCCGGCATTGGTGCCGCTCCCGGGGCTCACGCTCGGCGCGCCCGCCCCGGCGCTGGCGCCCGTATCCGATCCGGCAGCTGACGCGGCCGCGGCCGGGTCATCGATCGGTGCGCTGGAGCACGCCGCAAAAAAAGCGAGCGTGGCGGCAAGCCACGCAGTCTTCGCGCCCGAGTGGGCCTGGCCTGCGTTGGAACGAATGCGCATCATCGACCTCGAGGGCTAAAACCTTGTATGAAGGTACCCGCGTGACCCAGGACGTCAAGAAGACCGGACCTTCCTCGCCAGCGGCCCGCTACTTGGCGGCGCTTTTACTGCTCGCTTTCGTGAGCGTGCCCGGCGCTTTCGGCTGCTCGTCGAACAAGAAACCGTCATCCGGAACGTCAGGCAGCTCGGGCGCATCGGGCGAGGCCAACTGCTCGGGTGCCGACTGTGGCAAGCCGAGCGGGCGCTTCACTGCTTGTGAGACGAGCGACGACTGCGATCAGCAGCACGGCTTCAGCTGCGTCGAGGGCGAATGCAGCTACGAGTGCCGGTCGCACGCCGACTGTATCGCGGTCGGCCATTGCGAGTCGCGCAGCGTCGATGGTGAACGCAAAAACTATTGCGTGAGCGACGCGACTCCGCCCGAGCCGGGCAAGCTCTACACCGCTTGTCCGAACGGCAACGAGTGCGCGGACCAGGCGCTCTGCGTCGGCGCCGGCTCGGGTGATCTCGACGCCTACTGCACGATTGACTGCACGGCGGACGACGACTGCGCCGCCGGCTACTACTGCGGCAGCATCGTGCGCGCGCCGTGCGCCGACGCCTGCATCGTCAACGGCGTGGTCGGCGAGAAAGGCCAGCCGAGTGACCCGCGCTGCGTCCCGACCGATCAGATCGGCAAAGACAAGGCGTTTCACTGCGGCGCACAGGGCATCGAGCGCGGCGTGTGTCGGCAGCGCGAGTTTTGTGCCTCGTGCGAGTCCGACGCCGACTGCCTGGGCGTTGCCAATCAGGTTTGCGCCAAGGACGAGAGCGGCGAAAAAATCTGCACCCGACTGTGCGATACCGACACGCGCTCGTGCCCGTGGGGCAACGCCGCCCAGTGTGCGGTCTTCGACACCGAGCTCGGGCTGGCCACCTGCTCGCATCGCTTTGGCTCGTGCCACGGCGCCGGCGAGACGTGCGAGCCATGCCGCAACAACGACGACTGCCCGGACGGCGTCTGCACCTCGTCGCAGTTCACCGGCGAACGCTGGTGCATCAACTTGACGACGGCCTGCGATTGCCCCAACGGCCCTTCGGCATCGGGCTCTTGCATCGACGGCGGCTGCCCGCCTTCGCCGAGTGGCTTGCCGCTGCAATGCATCAACACCGAGGACTCGGTGCTGTTCAACCGTTGCTACGCCGCCAACAGCGCGACCACCACTCAGCTCGGCACGTCCCCGCAGACCGGCTGCTGGGGGACGGAATAGGCGCGCGGACTGAGCCAGCGGACCTGAGCGGAGCAACCGCAACCGCCCAATAGCAATAGAATTTTCAGGCCGCAGGCAGCGATACCAGCGAGACACTGAGCAAAACCCCCTCTATCACGCGTGAAGCGACGCTGAGGCTAGCGGTCTCAAAGAAATTTAGACTAACCTCTGCATCCCTCCGGGGGTTCGTACGTCGAACCAACCGCGGCATGGCCCGCGGATTCCTTGGGATTAACTAGAAAGAGGAGTGTCGTATGGGAAAGTTGATTGATTACCGGGTTGCCGGACTGGTGCTCGCAGTGGCAGGCGCGTTCTCCACGCAAGCGTGCACGGGCAAAGACAACCCGCTCGGCAGCAACGCGCTGCTCGAGCAATGCGGCCTCGTCTGCGCGGAGAAGGGCATCGTCGATGGCAACGCGTCCATCTCCGGCATCCCCAACATCGACGCCTTCTTCGGCTCGGTCGTGAACTTCAACGCCAAGGCGAGCCTGATCAGCGGCAACATCGACGCGGAGCTCGCGAAGATCAAGGCATCGCTGATGCTGCCCGCGACGGCCTCGACCGCCGACATCAAGGCCGCGATCGTCGCCAACTTCAAGCTCGATGCCAAAGCGGGTCTGAAGATCGCCTACAAGCCGGCGCAGTGCGCGGTCTCCGCCAAAGCTACGATCGAAGCTACCGCGAAGTGCGACGTGACGGTCGACCCAGGCAAGGCGGAAGTGAGCTGCTCGGGCACCTGCACGGCGGACGCCTCCGTCGAAGCCAAGTGCGACGCCTCGGCCACGGTCAAGTGCGTGGGTACGGCGCCGATGCTGAACTGCGCCGGCGAGTGTAAGGGCACTTGCGAGCTAGATGCGGCGGCTTCTTGCTCGGGCACCTGCAAAGGCACCTGCTCGGGCACCTGCTCCGCCAAGGACGCCATGGGCAACTGCGAAGGCAGCTGCACGGGCATGTGCACCGGCTCGTGCGAGATGGCAGCCAGCGCCTCCTGCTCGGGCAAGTGCAAAGGCGAATGCACGTACACGCCGCCCAAGGGCTCGTGCGAAGCCGGCGCGTCGGTGAAGTGCGAAGCTAGTGCCAAGGGCAGCGTCATGTGCAACGGCAAGTGCGACGGCGAGATCACCCCACCCAAGGCCAGCGCGGAGTGCGAAGCCAGCGCCAAGGCGGACGCTTCGATCAGCGTGGAATGCACGCCGCCGTCGCTCGATCTCGCCTACCAGTTCGACGCCAAGCTCAGCGCGGCGGCTCAGGTCGACGCGCAAGCCAACTTCGAGGCGTTCTTGGTCGGGTTCAAGGGCAGCTTCAGCGTGATCCTCGCGCAGCTGGCGCAGACCGATCTGGTGCTCAAGGCCGGTGCAGACATCTCGGCCAAGGGTGTTGGCGCTGTCGAGACGGCGGTCAACGCCATCGACGTGACCGCGTCGCTGAAAGTCAGCGTCGGCGTGGGCTGCGCGCTCGGCGAGTTGCCGAACGTCGCCAAGGCCATGAAGGCCTCGACGGATTCGCTCACAGCAAGCGCTTCGGCGGCCGGCGAGCTAACAACGGCTCTCTCGGGCTGATCGACCCGCGCTGCGGGTAGCGACGGCGCGCTTCCTTCGGGGGGCGCGCCGTTGGCTTTTTGTCGGGTGGCCTCGAGTTCGGCCTAGCGCCTCGACACGAGCGTCCGGAAGCAACGACCCAGCGTCCGCAGCCAGCACGCGCGTGATTGACGCTGCGGTTCGGCACCCAAATGCTCGCGACATGACCGACGCCCCGAAGCCCAGCCCGCTCGCGTCCCCAGAACCCTGGAGCCTGGTGGCCGACGACTACACGCTCGAGCTCTTGCCGATGTTCGAGCTGTACTCGAAGGATGCGCTAGCGCTGGCGCCGACGCCGGTGGGTGCGCGGCTGCTCGATGTCGCGGCCGGCCCCGGCACGCTGACGTTGCTCGCCGCCGAATCAGGCCGCTCAGTCTCGGCGATCGACTTTTCACCGCAGATGGTGACGAACCTAAAGCGCCGCCTGAACGGCGCGCAGCTCGGCGCTGACGCGCGGCTCGGCGACGGGCAAGCCTTGCCGTGGGGTGACGCCGAGTTCGACGCCGTGTTCTCGATGTTCGGGCTGATGTTCTTTCCGGATCGCGCTCAGGGCTTCCGCGAGCTCTACCGCGTGCTGAAACCAGGCGGAGTCGCGGTGGTGTCGAGCTGGGCACCGTTCCACGGCATCTTCAAAAGCGTGATGGCAGCGATGCGCGAGATCTTGCCGGACATCGCATTCGGCGCCGGCACAGGTCCGCTCGGGGATCCCGATGAATTCGCGGCGGAGCTGTCGGCAGCCGGGTTTCACGAAGTGACAGTGACGCCGCGGACCCACACGATGGCTGCGGACTCGCCAGCGGAGCTGTGGTCGCAATTCCAGCGCACGACGGCGCCAATCGTTCTCTTGAAGACACGCCTGGGTGACGCGAAGTGGCGCGAGGTGACAAGCGGCGCCATCGGCCGGCTCGAGGCCGAATACGGCACGGGCAGCGTCGACGTGACCTCGACGGCCTACCTGGGCTCGGGCAAGAAAACCTGAAGGGTTACTGCCGGATTCGGGACGCTTTCGTTCCGCCAACGCCCGAACGCCCTAAAGGCTTCGCCAGGTTCGGCCGTTCTTCCCTGTTTGGTGATGTCGGCGGCCCAGCAACCCAATCCGGTTTCCGTCCTCGATGGAAAGTACGCGCTGTTGCGCGAGCTCGGCTCGGGGGGCACCGGCACGGTGTACGAGGCCGAGAACCTGGTCGTCGGTAAAAAGATCGCGATCAAGCTGATGAGCGCCGGCGCCTTCGCCGAGAAGGACAGCCAGGCGCGCTTCGTGGCCGAGGCCCGCGCGGCGGCGCGCATCTCTCACGCCAACGTCGTCGACATCCACGACTTGGGCATCACCAAGACTGGCCTGCCCTACATCGTGATGGAGCTGCTGCGTGGCGAGACACTGCAAGACCTGATCGACACGCGCGGCCCGCTCGCGCCCGCTTACGCTTGTGAGTTGTTCTTGCAGGTGCTGGCCGGTCTCTCTGCCGCCCACGCGCAGGGCATCGTGCATTGCGATTTGAAGCCGGCCAACGTGTTGGTGACGCACCCGCGCCCGGATCGTCCGCTGGTCAAGGTGCTGGACTTTGGCATTGCGCGCGGCGTGGAAGCGGCGCAGCAAGTCGATCAAGTAGTGCTTGGCACGCCGATGTACATGGCGCCCGAGCAAGTCACGGGTGACCTGGTCGACTTCCGTACCGACGTTTATCAAGCCTGCACGATGCTATTCGCCATGCTCGGCGGCACCGACCCGTTCGATGCGTACACCACGCGCGACGTGATGAAGCTCGTCGCCAAGGGTCGCACCAAAGATCTGCAAGCGCTGGTGCCAGAGCTACCGTCCGAGCTGATCAGCGTCATCAAAGACGGCATGGCGATCAAGCCCAAGGCGCGCATCCAAAGCGCCGAGGAGCTGGCCGAACGCCTGCGACCCTTCGTGAGCCCCGCGCACTTCGTGTCGCTCGTGCCGGCAACGCGCACCGGCTCCGGGCGCCCGATTCCGGTGATCGTCGCTCCGGTCGTGAACAAACCGTCGGCGGTGCCGACCCCAGACCACGCCTCGGTGATTCCGGTCCACATGCCGCGCGTGGCGCGCATGACCGATTCGCTGCTGGTGTCGCCGCGCATCCCCCGCGCACCCAGCGCGCCGAAGATGGAGATCGGCCAGGACTTCATGCCGATGCCCGGCGATCCCGAGTACGACTCGATGCTCGAGGCGCGACGTTCGCAGACCCACATGCCCCGGCGCCGGTCGAATTTCAGGCGTGACGTCATGCCGGCGTTGATCGCCACCGGGATCGGTTTTGGGCTCGGCGTCGTGCTGGCGTGGTCCGCGGGACTGATCGGCTAGCTCGACCGCAGCCGCTGAACCGACGTACAAGCGGCCTTTTCGGCCCGGCTGGGCACCTCGGCGGCTCGCCGGCTTGCAGTGTGGCGCGGCAGTAGTATGACGGCCGCGCCATGAGTCAGGAAACGTTTCAGGTCCCCCAGCGCGAGATCGGCGCGGATGATCCCGTGCCCGGTGTGAAGAACGTCATCCTGGTGATGAGCGGCAAGGGCGGCGTGGGCAAGAGCACGGTCGCCACCAACCTGGCGCTCGCCCTGAAATCGTTCGGCTTGAAGGTCGGCCTGCTCGACGCGGACATCTACGGCCCGAGCATCCCCACGATGCTCGGCATTAGCGGCCAGCCGATGAGCGACGGCAAGCGCATCCAACCGCTCGAGCGCTTCGGCGTGAAGCTGATGAGCATTGGCTTTTTGCTGGAGGACTCGAAGAGCGCGGTCGTCTGGCGCGGGCCGATGCTGCACGGCGCGTTGCTTCAGTTTTTGAAGGACGTCGAATGGGGCGATTTGGATTTCTTGCTCTTGGATCTGCCGCCCGGCACCGGTGACATCGCGCTCACGCTCTCGCAGCGCGTGCGCTCGAATGGCGCCGTGATCGTGACGACACCGCAAGAAGTGGCGCTGCAAGACGTCTACAAGTCCGTATCGATGAACCAAAAGGTCGGGATTCCGATCGTCGGCGTCGTCGAGAACGAGAGCTATTTCGTGTGCGGCAACTGCAACGAAAAGCACGAGCTGTTCGGCTCCGGCGGCGGGCAAAAAATCGCCGACTTTGCCAACGCTCCCCTGCTTGGGCAGATCCCGCTGTTCCCTGAAGTTCGTAAATGGGGCGACGCCGGCGTGCCGGTCGTCGAAGCGGCCCCCGGTTCGCCACCGGCGGAAGCTTTCACGCAGGTCGCGCGCCGGCTGATCGAGAGCCTGAATGCCACGGCGGCGGCCTCAGTACTGAACATCGACCGCAGTGGCGGACAAAACCGCCATCTGCCGATCACACGCTAGCCACTTTCTGGACCAACAACTCGCCCTAGCCTGACTGCCCCAGCGCCCGCCCAATTGGCAGGCGCCCTGAGGCACGATATACGCCGCCAAGAC
The DNA here is from genome assembly GCA_038252755.1 of Polyangiales bacterium. Taxonomy (GTDB): domain Bacteria; phylum Myxococcota_A; class Polyangia; order Polyangiales; family Polyangiaceae; genus PMG-095. The sequence continues at coordinate 31,007 of JBBSAB010000083.1, forward strand.
CTCCATGACCGCCCCCGAATCCGAAACCGTGACCGAGCAAGCCCAGAGCCAAGCGGGCGAAGCGGCGCCTGGGGAAACGAGCACTAGCTCGGACACACCAGCCACTGCCGAGGCGAGCCACGCCGAAGCCAACCCCGTCGACCCGAGCGCGGCCGAAGCTTCCGCCGGCGACGACGCAGGCGAAGCCGGCGATGACGAGTCCGACGAGGGCGGCGACAGCGATGCGCCCGAAGCTGGCGAAGCTGCCAGCGCGGATGCACCTGGAGTTCCCGGCGCACCGAAGAAGAAGCGTCGTCGTCGCAAGAAGAAGAAGCCGAACGAAGCCGCAGCCGCTGGCCGTGAAGGCGAAGCGCCACGTCAAAAGCCGCATCGCGCCAGCGATCGCGCGCCGTTTCACGTCGGCGAAGAAGTCTTCGGCAAGGTCACGGCCGTGCTCGAAACCGCCGTGATGATCGACTTGTCCGGCAAGGCGCTGGCGATCTTCGATCGCTCGGAGATGGAAGCCGACGATCTGGTGCCCTCGATTGGCGACCGCTTCGTCGCGCGCGTCCACAACGACGGCATCCGCGGCGGCCTGGTCGTGCTGTCACGCAAACCGCTGCGTGAAGAAGAGATCAAACCGAAGATCGAGCAGGCGCACAAGGACGGCACGCCGATCAGCGGCCTGGTCACTGGCGTGATCAAGGGGGGCATCGAGGTCGACATCTACGGCTTGCGTGCGTTCGCGCCCGCGTCGGGGATGGATCTGCACCCGCAAAACGCGAATTTCGCCTCGTTGGTCGGCCAACGGCTCGAGTTCAAGGTCGTCCAGTACGAAAAAGCTGGCCGCGACGTGGTCGTCACCCGCCGCCCGATGCTCGAGGCCGAAGCGCACGAGCGCCGCAAGCACGCGCTGACCTTGCTGCAGGAAGGCGCGGTCATGCAGGGCGTGGTGCGCACCGTCGTCGAATGGGGCGCGTTCGTCGCGCTACCCGAAGCCGAGAACCTCGAAGGCTTGGTCCACGTCACCGAAGCCAGCCACGACCCGCGCACGCCGCTGAACGAGATCGTGAAACCGGGCGAAAAGCTCGAGGTCAAGATCATCAAGATCGACGAGAAGGGCAAGATCTGGCTCAGCCGCAAAGCCCTGATCGCTGATCCGTGGGGCGAGGCGCGCCAAAAGTTCGCGCGCGGCAGCCGCCACACCGGCAAAGTCGTGCGGCTCGAGCGCTTCGGCGCGTTCGTCGAGATCGAACCCGGCATCGAAGGCCTCGTGCACGTGGCCGACCTCGCGTTCGACCGCGTCGAGCATGCCAACCTGATCCTCAAGGAGGGGCAAGAGCTCGAAGTGACCGTGTCGAACTTCGACATGCGAACCAAGAAGGTGTCGCTGCTCCCGGCCCTGTCCGGCGAGCGCGCCAACGAGCCGGTACAGCGCATCGAACGCAACGCTCTGATCAAGGTCGAGGTCGTCAAAGCCGACGGCCCAGGCCTGATCGTGCGCGTCCTCGGCGTGATGGGTCGGCAGGCTCGCGGCTTCATCCCCGCAGGTCAGACCGGCACCGAGCGCGGGAGTGATCTGCGCAAGCACTTCAAGGCGGGCAAGGTCCTCGACACCAAGGTGTTGGACGTCGATCCGCGCACCGGTGAGCCCAAGCTCAGCATCCGAGGCTTTGCCGAAGAAGAAGAGCGGCGCGCCCACAAAGAGTACCGCCAGAAGCTCAAGGCCGAAGGCGGCTTCGGCACGCTCGGGGACCTGCTCAAGCAGCGCCTCGCCGGCGCCAGCCGCGAAGACTAGTCGGGAGTATAGGAGTTAGGAGTTAGGAGTTGGCAGCGGGGCGGACCGAGCTCGTCGGCCGCTTGTTGACCTCCTCCCAACTCCAAACTCCAAACTGCCAACTCCGTCTGCCTTGAGCGGAAACGTCCGTTCAGAACGCGAATTGGCCAGCCTTTTCGTACGACCCCTACGCGCCGGCTTGATTTGTGCCGCCGGCCGTGAAAAGTCGAACGGAAAGGGCGATGACTGACAAGCGATCCGAGAGCGAGCGTGTGAGCGGCCGGCCCCCGATGCCGTCGATTGCGCCTCCGACTGACGACATCGATTCGGAATGGGGCGCGGAGGCAATTCCGGCTGCGGCGCCATTGCCGACGCAGGTCACCGCCGCAGCGGCGTCGCCCTCGACGCCCGCGCCTGCTGCGCGCGTCTCGACGCCTGCCCCGCGTCCCGCATCGACGCCTGCTCCGCGTCCGTCATCGACGTCCACCCCCGCGCTGCGTCCGTCATCGACGCCCGCAGCGCGCATCCCCACGCCGACCCCGCGACCGTCGTCACCTCCGCGTCCGCCGTCGTCGCGCCCCTCTGCAGCTTCGACCCCGATCGTGCCCCCGTCGACGCGCCCCTCGGCCGTCACGACGCCGCTCGTGCCAGCATCGACACCGCCGTCGGCTCTGGCGACACCGTTGATCAACGTGCCCTCGCCGGCAGCAGCGACTCCGCTCGTCGCCGCGAGCAATCCGCTGCGCAAGCAAACGCTGCTCGGCATGATGGCACCGGTGATCCCACCGCGCTCCGAGCCGCCAGCAGCAACCACAACGCCGCCAGCCACCGTTGCGCAGCCCCCAGACGCACTCGAGCCCGTTCGAGCGGCAGCGACGCCGCTGGTCGTGCCAGCTGCCAACAATCCGCTGCGCAAGCAAACGCTGCTCGGCATCGCGCCGGCGATCCCCGAGCCGAAGGCGGCCGCGGAGCCCGCAGGCGAGACGGGTTCCTCCGTCTCCAGCATCGTGACACCGGCGATGGTCGCAACCGACGCACCGACAACGACCGACGTCCCGGAGCCGCCGGTGGTCGCCGCCAAACCGCGCCCCACCGAGCCTGCACGCCTCGCTGCCGCCGCGCTCAGCATCAGCCACGACGACTTGCCCGAGCTCAAGCCGCGCCGACCGCGCTGGCAGGTGCCGCTCGGCGTCGCCGCCGCGCTCGCGCTCGGTGTCGTTGGCTTGCGCCAGCTCGATCACGCGCCCACGCCGACCCCCGCCGAGCTCGCGCATCCGGTGACGGCCGCCAAGCCTGGCGCCAAGGCCGCCGCTAAGGCGCTCAACGCCGCGCCCAAGAGCGACGACGATGACGACGACGACGGCAACGACCCCAATACGGGCGGTGACCCGACGCCTGAGCCGACGACGCCCGATGCCGAGCCGCTCAAAGCCAAAGCCGGCGACGCTCAAGCCAAACCGGCAGCCGCGGAACCCGCCAAAGCCGCTGAGCCCGCCGCAGCCGCCGCAGCTCCTTCCGCCCAAGACACCGCCCGGCCCGCCGCAGCAGGGGGCCTGGTTCGCGTCAACGTCGACAGCGATCCCGAGGGCGCGCGGATGTTCTGGAAGGGCAAGGAAGTTGGGACGACTCCCTTCGTGCTGGAATTACAGCCAGGCGAAAAGCACGCCTACGAGCTCGGCATGCCCGGCTACACCACCCGCAAAGTCGTGATCGATGGCTCCCAAACCGACATTAGTATTGGCTTGCGACCAGATCCAGCTGCACCAGTTGGCTTAAGCCGTCGAAAATAATAAGCTTCTGCTCATCCAACAAAGCTCCTCGCCCGCCCAAGCGCTCGGCCGGCTCGGCTGTCCAATCCCGGAGCAATGCACTATCGTGAGCGTCCGACCGGAGAATTCGCGTGGTTACTTCCGCGCGCCAGCACTTGCCTGAGCGTACCGATCGAGAGCTCGTCACCGCCGCCCGAGAAGGCGACGCGGAGGCATTTGGGCTCTTGGTCCGTCGCCATCAGCGCCGCGTGTACCGACTCGCCGTCCACCTACTCAAGAGCGGTGCGGAGGCCGAGGACGTGACGCAAGACACCTTCGTCCGCGCTTACGGCGCGCTCGATCGCTTCGACGGACGCAGCGAGCCCTTCACGTGGATCTATCGCATCTGCGTCAACCTCTCGCTCAACGCGCTGCGATCGAGGAAGACCCGACGCGCTTCGTCACCCGATGATCCCCGTATCGAGGGCCTGCTCGTCGACAATCGCCCCGCAGCGGGCAGCCCGGCGCGCAGCAGCGCCGACAAGCAGCTCGGCCGCGCGCTGGTCGAGGGCATCGACGAGCTCTCCGACACCCTACGCACGACGCTGGTCTTGGTTTGCATCGACGGCCTGAGCCACGCCGAAGCCGGCCAGGTGCTCGGTTGTCCCGAAGGCACCATCGCCTGGCGCGTGCACGAAGCGCGCAAAAAATTGCGCGGAATGCTTTCTGAACGCGGGTTCGACGATGACGACATCGAGGGCAAGGAATGAGCGAACCCACACTCAAACTGCAGCGGAACGCCGACGAGCTGTTGCGCGAATTTCCGATCACCGAACCTGATTTCGAAGCGCAAGCCAACGCGATCGTGGCGCGCCTGAAGGGCTCACCCGGCGGCGTCATGTTCGACGACTACCTCAAGGTGCCTGAGCTCCCGGCAGCACCCGGCGAGCCCGCCGCGGCGTCCTCAGCGCGCGCCGTGTCGGCGCCGAAGAGCAATTTTGCCGAGATGGCACGCAAGAGCGTTCAGAAGAAGGACGACTCGGCCGATATTGCCAAAGAGCTCTTAGCTGCGACGGCGCAGAGCCGCCGTCCCAACGCCGAGATGGTCGAGCGCGTGCGCGCTGCAGGCCGCGCCCCCGCGACCAGCACGCCGCTGCCCGCGAGCGAACCGGCCAACGAAGACGCGCAGCGTAACAGCGGCGTCGTCGCGCGCGACGCCACCACGGTGCGGCCCGCCCCGCCGCCGAGCCGCATCAATCGCGGCACGCTGATCGGCATCGCTGGCGTCGCCGTGGCGCTGGCGGCGTGTGTCGCCTTGTTCCTGAAGTCAGGCAACCAGTCCGACAACCAGACGACCGCCATGCTGGCGGCCGAAAAAGCGGCCGACGCTCCGGCGGCGCACAAGGGCCAAACGCCCACAGCTGTCGCGGCCAAGGTCGACAACGGCGTGGTCAGCCCCGAAGCGCTGGCCGCCGCGCCAATGCCCGAGGAAGCTAGGGCCGTAGGAGTCGCGAAAGCTGCGGCAGCTCCTGGCGCGGGCGCGAACGCCGCGCCGGCAACCAAGGCTGCGCCAGCCGCGAGTGCCGGCGCCAAGCAAGAAGCAGTCGTGCTCGAGGAAGACGCCGCGCCGCCGCAGGCCGCGCCGCCGCAAGCCGCACCCACCGCCAAGCCCGAGCCTGAACCTCAACTCAAGCCCGCCGAGGGCAACGCCGGCAGCGTGCCGATCAGTCCATCGGCTGGCGCGGTCAGCACCGCGCTCAGCTCGGTGCGGGGCGGCGCGCAGGCTTGCTTGGCCGGCCAGAGTGACCCCGTAACGGCCGTCGTCACGTTCGGCGCGGACGGTCACGTGCTGCGCGTTAGCGCGCCAGGCCCCTCGAGCGCGTGCATCCAAGCCGCGCTCTCGAAGGCTCACATCGCCCCGTTCGCGAAAGAGTCGTTCACGGCGACGACGACGATCCGCCCGCCTTGAGCTGCGAGCTGCCAGCTGCGAGCTGCGAGCTAGGCCTCGGTTCTTGCTGACCATTCATCACATTTCTCGCCTCGAGCAGCGAGAAAACAGGAAGGCGGGAAGGCGGGAAGATTTCTGTTGTTCGAACAGGCGCCTGAGGCCCAATCGCGATCCGCCTGCGTCCAGTTGCCAATACCACCCACCCTAAGTCTCGGCCTTCCCGTCTTCCCCTGAGCATTGGTCTTCTCGGTTGGCTGCCGAAATGCGGCCCGCTTGCAGAAGCTTTTGTAGTGGTGGTCGGTAGATTCGGGGGCGCGTGCGTGCGGCGCTCAGCGTTTGCGCGGGCGGCTCGCGGAGACGGCGCTCGTCAAGGTAGTTGTCGCTTTGATGAACGCCGGTTGCGGC
>JBBSAB010000084.1:0-36747 GCA_038252755.1 Polyangiales bacterium
CGCGGGTGATCGCACGCTGTTCGAGAAACGCCTGTTCCGGTTCCGTCAGGGCAAGAGCCTCGACGCGGTGACAGGAACCCTCGCCAACAACGTCGAGACCGTCGATCCGCTGGTCGCGCGCGGCGCGCAGCTGTTCTTCAACGAAACGTTCGGCGGCAACGGCCGGACTTGCGGCACCTGCCACCGTGCCGAGCGCAACCTCACGATTGATCCGACGTTCATCGCCACCCTGCCGTCGACCGATCCACTGTTCGTCGCCGAGACGAACCCTGCGCTCGCCAAGCTCGAAAATCCCAAGCTTTTGCGTAGCCGCGGCCTGATTCTCGAAAACATCGACGGCTTCGACAAGAAGCCAGTGATGCGCGGTGTCCCGCACACCTTGGGGCTCGGCCTGACCAACGGCATCTCGAATTCGTCCTTCGGCCCGCCGGACCATCGCCTCGGCTGGTCGGGCGACGGCGGTCCCGGGCGCAGCACCCTGCACGAGTTCACGTTCGGCGCGATCATGCAGCACTTCACCAAGACGCTCGCCCGCAAGCCCGGCGTCGACTTCCGCGTTCCGACCGAAGAAGAGCTCGACGCACTCGAGGCGTTCCAGCTCTTCACCGGCCGACAGAAGCCAGTCGACTTCTCGTCGACCTTCCCGACCGATCCGCGGGCCGCGAACGGCAGCAGCTTGTTCTTCCAGACGGGCTGTACCAGCTGCCATAACGACTTGTTCGGGTTCAACGACTCGTTCAACTCCAATTTCGATACGGGCGTGGCGGCACTGTTTCCGGAATTGCCGAACGACGACGGCTTCCTTTCCCCTGGCGATGGTACCTTCAACGTCCCGCCGCTCGTGGAAGCCGCAGATACCGGCCCGTTCTTCCACAACAACGCCTTCAGCACGATCGAGGACGCGGTCGGGTTCTACTTCTCGCCCACGTTCCGGGCCTCGCCCTCGTCCTTCTTCATCTTCAACCAGCTGTCGGTTGAGCAACAAAACGATATGGCGGCCTTCTTGCGCGTCGTCAACGCCTCCGCGAACCTCGCGCAGGTGCGAAAACGCGTCGAATACATCAAGAAAGTGCGCTCCGCCGGCAATACCGATCTGCTGAATATCGCGCTTGCCGACGCGCGCGACGCCCGCGTCGACCTGTCCGACAAGAACCTCAACGCGAGTGTCCAAAAGCAGATCACCAATGCCGAAGCGCTACTCCGGACCGCTCAAGCCGCGCAGGACAAGGACCGCCCGTCGACGATGACGAAGATCCTGAGCCTGATCGACAAGGCGTCAGGCGCGCTGTTCACCTCGACGCCACCGGATCCCGGTCCTGGTCCTGGCGGCGCCGACTCCGGTGGCTCGCCCGGCACTGCAGGCAAGAGCGGAGGCTTCGGTGGCTCGAGCTCCGCTGGCAGCAGCTTCGGCGGCTCGACCAGCATCGCCGGCGGACCAGACGCCGCCGGCGGGGCGCCCTAGCGTTGGCTTGAGTCGCACGCGAGGGGCCGTGACAGCGGCCCCTTCACATTTCAGCGGCTGGTGTGCGTACCGAGCACAAGATCGTCTTCCAGGGCACCGAGCCGGACGTCACTGCACAATCGGGCGGCGACTAGGGTGACTTCTTCGATTGCGGGGCGCTGCGCTATAGTCAGGCTGGGCGCGGCGCGATGTACGCCGACGCGTGAGCATGACGGACGAGGATCGCATCGAGAGCGCGTATGAGCCGCCGCTGGCGGACAACGAGGACCGACTCTCGCTGGACGAATCGCCGGACGCTTGGCCCGGACTGAAGGCGGCCGGGGTATTGCTGCTCATCGCAACGGGCGGCAAAATAGCGTTTGCGATCGTCGACACTTTGTTGGGCATGACGGTGACGTGGATGGGCGCCTTCGTGATGATTGCGGCGGCCGGCATCGGTGGCGGGCTCTGCCTGCGAGGCAAGCCGTTCAGGCTCCCCACGCTGGCGTACCTCTGTTTCGACGTGACGCTGCCGCTGCTCAACGTGCTGCGCGCTTTCGGCAACGTCGACCCCCGCTACGTCTTAGGCTCGATGGTGAGCAGGTTCTACGGCGTGTTCCCGGTAGTGCTCTTGTTGATTGGGCGACCGAGCCGCCGACGGATCCGGAGTGCCGTCGCGCTCTTCATCGTGCTCGAGACGATCACGACTGCAGCCGGAATTTGGCGCACCTACCAGATGGCGCCGTACGTCGACCGCTATCGCCATCGCTGAGCGCTTCGCTCACTCGGCCGGTAGCAAGCGTGCGTCGGCGCCCAGGACTGCGAGCGTACCCGGATCGCTGGCAAACGCGGCGACGAAGACAGGCGTCGAAGTCCCCGCCGTTCGCCACGGCACCGAAACCCGACCGGTCGCGGCTCCACCGACGCGAACGCTGCGAAAAGCGCGCACGACATGCCGATGCAGCAGCAGCCGATCGGCATTTTCGCCCCGCGGAACGTGAGTCTGGGCAGCGTCGTCCGCGAAGGCGACGTTGAGGTCGACGGCTTGGGTCGCGCTGACGCGATACTCGACGTCGATCGCCGCGTCGTGACGGCGCGCGGTGAACGAAACCGCCGCGCTGGCTGGTGTCTGTAGCGCGCGCGCAATCGCCGCGCGAGACCTTGCGCTGTCCGAGCCGACCAACTCCTCGCGGCCGTTGACGAGCAACTGTGGCGTGTAAACGCCTTGGGCACCCAGTTGCTTGGCGTACGCGCCCTGGCGCAAAGAATAACGTGCGTCGCTGAACGGATCTGCCCACCCCAGGTGGTTCCAATAGTCGACGTGCAGCTCGAGCGTGAAGACGCGCAGCCCGACTTTGTCCGCCTCCTCAGTGATGCGCGCCAGGTTCTCGTCGGCGGCAGGACAGCTAGAGCAGCCCTCCGACGTGAACAGCTCAAGCACGGCGACGGGCACGCCCGTACCGGCGGGCGCAACGACGCTCGGGCCTGGGTTAGCAGCAGGCCCGGCACCAGCCGCCTCGGGCGCGATCGCCGAACCGCGTGTCTGGCAGCCGAATGCCGCCAACGCAGCCACAAAACCCACCGAACGCGAACACCGAGCTCCGAGCATGCGTTAGGTATGCGCGAAGTCCGCTCCGGGTTACGAGACTGAGCTAAGACGCTGATTCGAGCCAATGCGACAAGCTCGCATACCGTGGCTCCGTCCCGGAGCTCGAGGGTGAGGTCAGCTTCAACGGCGACAGCGCATTTTGGTGGCGCGTTGGGCCGGCCGTCTTGGCCGAGGGCATGTCGGGGTACCTGAGCGGCTTCCTCCACTCGATGATCATGTTGTCGTCGGTGATCACCGTCGCGTGTCGCGTGCGCTGCAGGATGTCGGCGCGCGATTCGATATCGTCGTACCGGAGCAAGCTTGCGTAGGTCTGCCGTTCACCTTCATCGCTCAGATTCAGCACCGGCTTACCCTCGATGCGGTAGGCCGAGAGCAGGTCGCGCCAGCGGTCCCGATCGAACGAAAATGGCGCATCGCTCACCGCGACGAAGTTCATCACCCGCAGCGCGTAAGGAAACGTCCTAGCCGCAGTGAGCTGCACGTCCGACGACGCCGTGGTGTTGAAGTAGAGGATGCCACCTGGCAAGAGGTGCTCCCGCGCCAGCCGCATGAATTCGCTCGAGAGCAGGTTGGTGTTGTGGGCACGCCAGTGCCACGTCGTGTTCATGACGATGAAGTCGAACTTGCGGTCATCGTTGCGGCGCAGCCAGCGTCGCCCATCGTCGATCACGATCGAAACCTTGGAATTTTTCAGGATCCCGGCGACACCAGGGTGCTGGGCGATCAACTCCAAGTAACCAGGATTGATCTCGACGACGGTCATTTGCTCCAGCAGCGGATGGTGGGCGATCACCTGCGCCCACGAACCGCTGGCCAGCCCAATCATCAACACTTGCTTCGGCGCGGGGTGCATCGCGCCGACCGCGTACGCGCGGATGATCCCGTTGCGATCATGCGCGATCGATGTATTCAAGACTCCGTCGTAGGCGCCGCCGCCGTAGACCATGCCCGCGTTGGTGGCGGCGATGACCCCGCTCTTGTTCTCGATCACGGTCGCGAAGCGGATCTTGCCGTCGTCATGCTGCTTGTAGAGCAGGCGCTCCCAGAGCCGGTCGTAGAGTCGTGGCACGAGCGCGAATGCCAAGATCGCCAACAGCGCTGCCGTCCCCACACCGACGCCGCGACCGACGTTGCTTTGAGCGCCCAGTAGCGCCAGCAACGCGACCAAGAGAAAGCCCAAGCCGGCAAGCACGACCGCGATCTGGCGCAGCGTCAGGCTGTCCATCAACACGAATCCAGTGATCAAGCTGCCGCCCGCCGAGCCGACGATGTTCGCGAGGTAGATGTATGAGAGTCGTTGACCGGCGCGGTGATCCGGCTCGATCCCGAAATGCGCGAGCAGCGGCAGAACGGCGCCGAGCAAGGCCGCGCCGACCGAAACCATCAGCAAGCCGACACGATAGTCGGTGAATTTGCACGACCACGCGAATAACGGGACGACCAGCGCGCTCACGACGTTGGCGAGCGCCACGAACACCGCCAGCCGACGTATGTAACGCGGCTCACCCGCGGCTTCGCCTTCGCGGCACAGCAGGCCCGCGACATGCGATCCGATCGCAAGCCCTGCCAAGTACGCGGCGAGCAGCAGGCCAAAGGACGAAGCGACGCCCCAGGTGAGGACCGCTACGACGCGGTACCAGAGTAGCTCGTAGCCGAGCGCAACGAAGCCGCTCAGCCCAGCGAAAACAATCGCAAGCTTGAGCTTCACGTGCCGAGCCCTTCCCCAGTCACGGACGCCGCTGGTTCGGCGAGCGCACCAGCCGTGGGCGGCTTGAAACGGTAGAGTGCGTAGGCCGCCAAGCTGACCGAAACGTTGAGCGCGGCAGCCAGGCGTACCGTGGACGATTGGCCCAGGTTGCCGAGCAGCCAAAGTGGCGCCGCGAACGAGGCAAACGCCGAGCCGAGTGTATTGACGAAGTACAGCGTGCCCACAGACTTTCCGACGTTGCCGGACGCGCGCACCAGATGTCCGACCAGCAGCGGCAGCGTGCCCCCCATCAGCATCGTTGGCGCAAGCACGAGCAGGAACGTGACGATGCCGGTCCAGAACTGCGTCATGTGCAGCGTCGCCTCGCCAACGGCCTGAAACAGCGGGAGCGAGAAGAATCCGAACACGCCGATCCCCAACTCGACCGCCGCGAACAGCAGCAGCGTGGGGCGCCTCGGGTCCTTGCTGATCGCGCCGCCCGTCACGCTGCCCAGGCCGAGCCCGAGCATGAAGGCCGTGACGATCATCGTCACCGATTCGATGTTGATGCCGTAGATCACGTACAGCGAGCGCTGCCAGACGATCTGATAGAGCAGCGCCGCGAAACCCGAGACCAGAAACACCAGGTGCAGCACAATGGGCCCCTATAACACGCAGCAAGGGGGTGCGCGCCGCATCGTGCCGCAATCCAAGTCACCCAAAAGGCGGCGGAAAGACCCGGCAGATCTGGAGCCGCCCTGCCGCCGGCGGGGGGCGGGCCGGCAGGAGTCGGCGGCTTGAGCAGCCCAGCTGGCACGGGCGGCGCAGGTGGCACGACTGGCGCGGGCGGCAGCGGCGGCGCACCCCTGCGAACGCGTCCCCGCGTCTTGGTCGCGCTGCACGGCTCGAATGGGCTCGCCAACAACGTCGATTGGGACAGCCAGTGGACTTACGTGCGCGAGCACCGCGCACGCCAAAGGCGGCGCTTTCATCTGGTTCGACTCAATCTACGCCGCCACCACGATTCACGAATGGTTGACGGCCACGCAAGCCGCCTACACCGACATCGCAGCCATGGGCGTCATCCAGCCCCAAGACGTGATCGTCCTGATCAATTACAGCGGGCGCTTACCTTCCGTGCCCGAGGCGGTCGACGGCCAAGCCGCAGAATTAACGACCGGCATCGCGTACTGGCTCTTGCACCAACCGTGAGATAGCGTGCGCGCCGATGTTTGCGCTACTCGGAGTGACGCTACTGCAGCCGGAGCAGGTGATCGCAGGACGGATGCCGGGCGGGGCGAGCGCGCTCGGCCAGTGGCTACAGGCGATTCAGGCTTCGTTGAGCGACCTTTACGCGAACGGCGAGGTCGTTGGCTGTCGGTCGCTCACCCTCGGGCTGGGGCCAGAAGGGCCGATCGACTTCTGGCTAGCGGCCGAGAAAGAGCAGCCTTCGGTCGACGAGCAAGCGCGAGTTCGAGAGCTCGTTGCGCAGGTCCCCGCGCCGCTCGTGACGGACGGACCCGTCGCGCTGGCGTTGGTGTTTTCGGTCGGTGCCGACGCACCTGCCGAAGCGCAGCTGGCGATGCCGGATGCCTGGCGTGCGGTGATGCACAACGCTGGGAAATCGCTCAGCGTCGACGAGATCCTCGCGCGCCTGCAAGCCGACCGCAGCTGAGCAGCTGACGCAGTTTTTCCGTGAACTCTCGGTCGCGCCGAGGAGCTGTTGCCCCAGCCCTTGGCCAGTCAAGCGTAGCGTCCACCTTAAGGCGCCGGCACGTCGATCCAAGGCGAAGTCGTGACGTGATACACGTCGCCAACAACAACGGTGAGGACGGCGCGGCCGAGCGCGCTCTCAGCGGATTCCTCGGCGCCGGAGCAAGCCGCCAGCGCGAGCAGCCCCAAGCACAGTGGCAGCAGGCGAAACCGTCTCATCAGCCGTACTTGGAGTAGGGCCGCGCCCGGAAGTTCCTTCCCCGGCTCAGGTCTCTGGCGTCGAGCTGGCGAGCGCGGTTTTCCGCGCAGCCGCCATTTCCGCCCGATAGGGCAGGTAGTGCCGCTCGTAGAAGCGCTCTTGGCCGTTACGCCAGGTGCTGACGCCGCCAATCAGCCGGTAACACCAGATGAAGACGAACGAGAGGTCGAGCTGCCACGGCAAGAACCCAGCGCGCACGCTGGTCGGAAACAGGTGGTGGTTGTTGTGCCACTCGCCCGCCACGAAACCCGGCCAAATCGCGTTGATGGCCAGGCTGTTGCGATCGAAATCCACGCCGTCTTTGCGCTTGTCCTTACCGCCAGCGTGTAGATCGTAGTTGTGGGCGCGAATGCCGATCGCCCACACCGCAGCCCAGCCGAACAGGGCTGTCGCCAAAGCGTGACCGCCGACCAGGTAAAACGCCGCGTACCAGAAGGCCCAGTTGACGAGGTAGTGGGTGAACAGCCGCAGCGGGTGCGTGATCGAACCCCAGCGCTGGTACTGCTCGTAAGTGTTGAGCCGCACGCCGGTGTGCTTCAGCAACCCGGCGACGCGCGCGTAGTCGTTCGGCGACAGCGCCTGGTTGATGCGCTGGTGCAAATCCCCGGCCAAAAAGCAGTACCACCAGCCGGCACGCGCGTTGTACGGGTCGCCAGGCTGGTCCGAGTACGCGTGGTGGACGTGGTGCGAGACGATGTACACCTCTTCCGGCACGATCTTCAGCGACAGATTGCGCACCACGAAGCGGTAGTACTTGTTGCGAAACGTGAACGCGTGGTGCGTGCCGTAGCGGTGCAGGTAGACCGTGCCCTGCACGCCAATCCACACCATCGAATACAAGAACCCCGCCAGCATCAGCTTCCAGCTGAAGTACTTGGTCAGGAACACCACGCCGAACGGAAACAGGGCAAACATGAAGCCCCACACCGCCACCGACAGCCAGGCCTTGCGACTCGCGAACAGGTTCATCCGCCCGAACCACTCACGGAAGATCTCGCGCGTGGTCGGCACGTACAGCTCACCGTCACGCTCCCAGCCGTAGCTCGGCTCCTGCAGCGCACGCTTGAGAAAGGGGATCGCCATCTAGGAACGCGGTTTTCGCTTCGGAGGGGCCGCACCGATTGCGGCAGACTCAGGTCTCCTAGACGTGGGGGGCACCCTCGCACAGCCGCGCCGGGCTCGCCAGCAACCCCGCTCAAACGCCCAGATTTTCCGCAAATTCTGTTGGCGCCGGCAGTCAGGGCTTCAGCACGTCGCGCGCAAGACCGGCGTGCGGACCCGACGGAAATTTTTGCAAGTAGCTGCGGGCCGAGTCGCGGGCCGCCGGGACGTCGCCCAGCGCGCGCTGGGTTTGGTACTCGATACGACGCCGTGAGCTTTCGGCCCGAAGCTCATTTGGAAGTGAAGCGAATGCCCGTGACGCCGAGTCGGCGTTCCATGCTGTGCGCGACCGCGCTCATGACACGTTGAGGGCTCAGGCCGGAGGCCGTGACTTCACCGTCGACCACGATCACCGGCACGCCGCGGTGACCCGTAAGCTGCTCGACCTTGGCCCAGCCGTCCGGTGTCGTGTCAGCGTCGATCTCCCGATACTGCAGGCCATTTTCGGCCAAGAATTGGCGCGCTCTACGGCAGACGCCGCACCACGTCGTCGAATACATGATGATCGGCGTGGCGCTGAGCGCTGCCTGGAGCTCAGCCGGAGTGGGCGGAGGCCGGGCCACCGCGGCACGTGCTGAATCCACCGGCGCAGCTCGCTCGGGCGCATCGAGCGCGGGTGCGACGGGCACAGGCACAGGTTCGGCAAACGGAATCGAATCACCAGCGTGCACCCGCTGCTCAGCGGCAGCCGGAAGCGCGTTCGGCTCCGCCGCGACCGGGGCATCGACGGGAAGCGACCCCGGGATCGGCACGCTCACGGACGGCTCTGGCGTGATCGCCGCATGGGCTACGCTCGTCACCGCGCGGTACGCGATCGCGCCAACCGAGACGAGCAAGATTGCGCCCAAAATTCCGCCCAATACCCAAGCTGGATACGGGCGTGGCGGCGGCAAGCTCTCGCTCCGACACAAAGCGCAAAGCCCATCCGGTCCCGCCGCCAGCGCGTGCCTCGCGCAGCGCAGTCGCGGCCCCGTCGATGGTGGTGAATCCAACCCCATCCCGTGAGCATACATCAGCCGCCCCCCTGGCCAAGCTCATCGCGATCGATTGAAGCTCAGGTGGGATCCTCTCCGACAGCAGCTGCCAACGCCACGAGCTGGGCCGCGACATCCTTGGAGAACGGGCGTTTGGCACGATTGAACCAGTAGCGCGCGTTTTCTACGTCGCCTTCTTGGAGGTGGACGATGCCGTGGGCCCAGCACGACAGCGGCGACGACTCGTCGTCTTGCACGATGCTGTGCGCCTCTTCCCATTCACCCGCTTGCAGGTGAACAACTGCCGTCCTCAAGGGCATGCCGTGTCGTAGCAGGCGCGCTGAGGGACCGCCATGAGCGTCAAATAAGTACCGAGCGACCCGTAGCACCTCCTGCTGACGCAGGCGCCGTCGTCGCACTCAGCGTCGTTCTGGCAGCTGCGGCGCCACGCAACCGCCGGTCTTGCAGTTGGAATACGCCGGGCAATCGGCGGAGGTCTGACACTTCTTGGCGGTGTCACAACGCCCAAGGACATCGCCTAGATACCACCGAACACCCGATGCAACGCTGAGCGCCAGAGGTGTGTGCAACGCGGACGGGGTCGGAGTTTTTTACTACCGAACCTACATGCGACTGCGCCGACTGCGCCGACTGCGCCGAAATAGACCGATTGCCCGCGTTAATCGTGGGTGCGGGCTACCCAGGGTGCAGTTGACGAGCGCGGTGCTTGTACGATACCTCTCAAAGGAACGCGCGGCGGAGCCTTCAGGGGTGCACGGAGGGGCCGTTGAGTATGCCAGCGCGCCACCTAACGATGTCACTTCTCGCAAACAAAACCTTGGGGCGGTACCAGCTGATGGTCGCGATCGCGCGCGGCGGCATGGGCCAGGTGTGGTTGGCGCGATTGCAGGGTGCACGCGGCTTCAGCAAGCTGGTCGCGGTCAAGACGCTGCTGCCAAGCGAGCAGGATCTGCCACGGCTGGAAGCCATGCTCGCCGAGGAAGCGCGGCTGGCTTCGCTCATTCAACACGCCAACGTCGTGCACACGATGGAGCTGGGCGAGCACGAAGGCTTGCTCTACCTGGTGATGGAGTGGGTCGACGGCGAGCCGCTCGGTTTCTTGCTCAATCGAGCCGGCGAGCGCGGCGGCATGCCATTCGGCGTGGCGGTCGGACTGATCAGCCAAGTCTTGTCGGGCCTACACGCCGTGCACGAGCTCAGCGACGCCTCGGGGCCGCTTGGTGTCGTGCATCGCGACGTGTCGCCGCACAACATATTGGTCACCTACGACGGTGTCGCCAAGCTGCTCGACTTCGGCGTAGCCAAAGCCACGCAGCAGGCGAGTCAGAACACCGAAGCCGGCGAGATCAAGGGTAAGTTTTCGTACATGGCGCCGGAACAGATCCTCGGCGGCGAAGTCGACCGGCGCTGCGACGTGTTCGCGGCGGGCATCGTGCTGTACCTGCTGACCACGGGCCGGCATCCGTTCAAGCGCCACAACACCGCGGCGGTGATTCACGCCATCACCACCAATGATCCGGTGCCGCCGCCGTCGACCTTGCTCGAAGACTACCCGCCCGAGCTCGAGCGAGTACTGCTGAAGGCGCTGGAAAAAGACGCAACCAACCGCTGGAGCAGCGCCGAAGAGATGCGCATCGCGCTCGAGCAAGCCTTGCCCGAGGCGTTCGGCGACACGGCGCGATCACAGCTGCGTGAGTTTTTGGATCGCATCGTGGGCGATCGAAAGGCTGCTCGGCGCGAAGCCGTACGACGCGCGCAAATCCGCGCCGACCAGGTCGAGCTCGAGACCGGCTCGCGCAAGGCCTTGCAGGCAGCTAGCGCGCAGAGCGCGGCCTCACTGGGCGCGATTTCGATTTCGAAATCGGACGTGGAAGAGTTGCTGGAGCCGCTCGGTGCTCCCGCCGATGAACAAAAACCCGTCACCGCGGCGCGCCCGAAGCGCACCCCCAAGGCGCCGTGGCTCGTGGCGTCCGCCGGTGTCCTGCTAGCGCTGGCCGTCACGCTACCGCGCTGGTTCACGCCACACACGGCCGTCAGGGCCGCCGCGGCCGAGCTCCCCGCTGCCGCGCCACTCTCGGCCCTCCCGCTGGCGCCGCCCCCGCAACCGGTCAGCGCACTTCTTCTTTCAGGGAGCCCGCCCGTAGCGCCGACGCCAGTGGCCAGCATGTCGGCTGCCGCACCTTCGGTCGACTTGCATCCTCCTGCCAAGGCCAAGAGCGCCGTAGCCAAAAATGCCGGCAACAAGCCGAGCGCCAGCAGTCACAACGATCTGCTGACGCCCGACTACGCGCAATGACAATCAGTCGCCGCTGTGCGGCCAGAACTGATCGTCGGGGTTGGCGCTGAGCAACTCGCTCTTGACCAGATTGAGGTAAACGAACGCGTGGTCGAGGAACATCGCGCGGCCGCTTCTGGCCTCCGGCGAGTGGGACGAATAGCGTCGCGAGCGTGGCTGGGCTGAGCTATCTTTCCGAATTGCTTGAAGATCAAAGCGGTTATCTTCGATTGTGACGGAGTGTTGGTGGACAGCGTCGGGTTGGCGGGAGAAGTGCTGGCCGACTACCTACGCGACCTCGGCTTCGCGGTGACCCGGCAAGAAGCCACGCGCCGCTTCGGCAGCGGCAAGATGGCCGACTACGTCGCGCGCTTCGAGAGTGAGACCGGCAAGCGCCTGCCCGATAGGTTCGAGCACGAGCTGCGCAGTCGCCGTGAGCTGGTGTTTCGGGAGCGGCTGCAACCCGTCGCCGGCGCGACCGAGCTAGTGCGCGATCTACCGGTGCCGAGCTGCGTCGCTTCCAACGGACCAATGGCGCAGATCGAACATTCGTTGCGCATGGTCGGTCTGCACGAGCCATTTTACGGCCGCATCTTTAGCGCGTACTCGGTGCGCGCTTGGAAGCCCGACCCGCAGCTATTCTTGCACTCTAGTCGCGAGCTCGGGGTGAGCCCGGCCGAATGCGCCGTGATCGAAGACTCCGAGCTGGGCATCCAGGCCGGCGTCGCTGCGGGCATGCAAACCTTCGCGTTCTTGCCAGGCGGTGGCGATTCCATTCACCCTGGCGTGCACACGCTGCGGCAATTGAGCGAGCTGAACGCGTTCCTCGACGTGCGATGAGGCTGCCGCTCATTCACAGCGTGATGCGAACCGTCACGTTGGCTTGAATCTTGAGCGTGCCGAGCATGGCCCGGTAGGGCGTGATGCCAAAATCGGGTTGGTGCAGCGTAAGCTCGAGTTGTTGGCGGCCGGCGAACACGCGCGTTGGGGCTGAGAGCGGGCGGGTGACGCCGTGCAGCGTGAAATCGCCGCTGAGATCGTAGCCGCCGTCGGGACGCGCCGTAACTGAGCTGGAGCGAAACGTCGCGGTGGGGAATTTGGCGCTGTGCAAGACGTCCTCGCGAACCTGCGCCGCGATCTTCTCTTTGTCCGCGCCAGAGAGCGCAGTTGGATTCTCGGCGCCGTCTTTCATCGGCGTGTCGACGCGCAAGGAACGGGTGTCGAAGCTGGCAATGACGGAGCTTTTCGCCTCGTCGACCTCGATCGTGAAGCGCCCGACCGCCAACCGTAGATCGTGGGCGATCGGCGAGAGCAGCCCTTCCTTGAAAGTGAACACGACGCACTCGGCGTTCTCGGGGCCGTAACTAGGCATGGACCCCTGTAGCGAGGTGGCCAGCGTGCGTCGCGTTTTTTCCACCCTTGAGTCGAGGCTCGCGCCACCGAGCAGCGATGAGCCTAAGAACTGTGGCCTTCTGCGTCGGCGTAGCGCTGCTGGCAGGCGCCTGCTCGGACGCCGCGCCTGGCCCTCCAATCAGTGGATCCGGGGCGGCAAGCAGCCCGGAGCTGACGGCCAGCGCCGGTTCGGTGCAAGCCAGCGCGGCAACTGCTGGTGCGCCAGCTTCCGGCGGCAGTGGCTCGAACGGACTGGCGGGCATGCCCGGCGCGGCGAGCGGTGCGAGCGACGGCGGCACCGGCGCGGGTGGCTCAGCAAGCGCTGGCGCGGGCGGTTCGACGCTCGCTGCAGGAGCGGGCGGCGGTGGTGGCCAAAGCGCAGGACCGAGCAATCCCCCGCCCGGCGAACGGCTTTGGGCAGAGGGCGAATGGCTGTTCACCGGCCAGCGCTTTCCGGTGACCAATGCTCCCGACGATTGGAAAGCGCCGGTCGACTACTACGACGGCTCGATCCAAGTGCGGATCGTCGTGCGCGACAACCCGCAGCATCAGCCAGTCTGGTTCGAGCTCGTGATTTGGAAGACGGTAATGGAAAGCTCCGCGCCGCACGCGTGCCTGTCGTGCACGCAAGGCAACGATCTGGCCAATCTGGGCACCTACACCTGCAACGTCTCTCCGAAAGGCGGCGCCGGCTGGACGTGTAGCGGCGCCGAAGCGCTGGATTGGACGGCACCCTTCGGCAGCGTGCAGGCGAGCGCCAAGCTATCCAACACCAGCAACGCGCGCGTCACTCCACCTTCGGATTTGCCCGCCAGCTACGCATTCAAGATCCACTACACGGCCGTGCTGGTCGAAGCCGGCAAGGCGTTCTCGGGCTGGACGAACTACCCGTTGCCGCTTGCACCGTAGCGCCTACGCCAGCAGCCCCGGCAACGCGCCCGCGCCGCGGTCATTCGTCCCGAACTTGGTCACGGTCGAAAGCCCCAGCAGGCCGGCGCGCTGGGTCGGGTCGAGCGCCACCAGCTGCCCAGCGGTGAATCCCGCCGGCTTCGCGACCCCGTAGAGGTCGAACAGCGGACCGTCGATTACCGACGAGGTAGGCGTGAAGAGCGTCGCCAAGTGCGCGTCGCCGCGACGCAATACTTGATCGCTGAAGGCGACGACCTCCCCGACGGCGTCGGAAACTTCCAAGGTTTTGCCGGCGCCCTAGCGTTCACCCGCGTCGAGCCATTTGTCGGCGTAGTGCTCACGATCGACCGGCCAAGCGCGAAAAGAGCCGGGCGCGAACGGCACGGCGAGCAGGTTGTGGAGCGCGGTCGCGACGTCCTCTAAGCCCCAAACGTCGTCGCACAGCTCGGGTGCGCGCACGCGCAGTGCCTCGCCAACTTTGGAAATCACCACTCCCGACATCGGCGCCACCAAGCAACCGAACGTAACCAGCACGCCTTGCAGTCGAAACAGCACCGACTGCGCGCCCACTTGGTGCGCGGTGACCAACGCTGCCGCCGGCTTGCCCAACCACAGCTCACTGGCCTCGGTCGGCGTGAGCTCTTCCAGCAGCTGTTGCAGCAAACTCGAGAAGCCTCCCCAATACGTACCGGTGACGAACACCAGCCGCTCAGCGCGCCCGAGTGCTGCCCGCGCCTGCCCCAGCACCGCGTCACGCAGCACCAGGCTTTCGTGGCGCACGCCCAGCGCGTCGAGCAGCTGGCGGCAGCGTTCGGCCACGACCTCGCAGTTGCCGCCTAAACCGCCAAGACCGGTATTCAGAATCAGAACGCTCACGGCGATTTTTACCTTCGACGCGTCTGCTCGCGCGCTTGCTCAGCCTGGGCTTCAGCTTCCTGGGCTTGCGCGTCTTCTTCCAGCACCCGCCAGCGCCGCTCTTCGCCTTCGAAGTCGTAGACGACGCGACCGTGAGCGTCGACGTCCACCGTTACTGCCGTGGCCTGCTCGCGCGCCAGGCGAGTGAGCAGCGCATCGACCTGTGCCTCGGGTAGCTGGAGCGAACCAGCCACCTCGCTGGCGCTGATCGGGCCGCGTCGGTGCGCCACCATCGCCTTCACCGCCTCGCGCTGCACCTCTTGCTGGCGCGCGGTGCCGCTCCTGCGCAAACGGCTCCCACCTAACAAGAGCAGGAAGCCGAACAGCAACGACGCGGCACCCATCGGCACCGCGAAGGCCCACCCCAAGGCGGACGTGGGGAAGAGCGACTGCAGCAGGAACCAAAGCCCAGCCGACAGCGACAGCCCAAGCACCAGCACCGACGCCCCGGCGATGGTCGCGGCGGCTCCACCGAGTCGCGACGGTTGCCCGGCGAACGAGACGTTCGGCGCCGCCAACATCGAACGCGGCGCACCACAGGCGGCACAACGCGAGTCGAGCCCACGCAGCACGATCGGCGCGCGCTGCCCACACTTGGAGCACTGAGAGGCAAAGGGCGAAGCCGTCACGGTTCGCCCAGCCTATCGCCGACTTCAGTGGAGCGCGAAAGCCCCCACGTTTTTAGCGGCCGCGACGACGTCGCAGGCCCAGCGCAGCCAGGAGCAGGAGCCCGGCCAAGGCGCGAGCGCCGCTGCCCGTGCCCGGGATGCTGCAGCCGCAACCCTTGGATTCGAGCGCCGCCGGGTCGTTGCCGCTGCTCAGCTGGTCGGGCGTTCCGTCGGTGACGGCCTTCGTGCCGCCAGCGCCACCAGTGGGGTCGCCACTGCCGCTGGTGCCAGCCTTGGGCGGGATGACGATCATAATGTCGCCACCAGTGCCGTCGGTTCCGCCCGTGCTGCTGGAGCCGCCAACGTTAGCGAGCGGATCCGGAGCGCACGCCCCCATCGAGCACAGCTGACCGGCCGGACACTTGGTCCCGACGCAGTCGTCGACGCATTCGCCCGCCGCACAGTGAGCGCCAGCCATGCAGGTCTTGTTTGCGCAACCCGAGTCGATGCAGACGTTGTCGGCGCCGCAGATCTGGGTGCCTTCGCACGAGGTGCAGGCGCAGCTGCGACAGACTCCAAGCACGCAGGCATAACCGTCGTCGCAGGTGATGCCGTCGCACGGGTCGCTACAGCCACCGTTGCGGCACACTTCACCGTACGGGCAGGTGACGCCCATGCAGCCATCGATGCAGTTGCCGCCGTGGCAAACCTGACCGACCGGGCAGTCCTTCTTGGCGCAAGCCGCTTCCACGCAGACGCCACGCGGATTGCACACTAGGCCTTTATCGCAGCGAAATTCACCGGTGCTGCACTTCGGCACGCAGCGACCGCGATCGCAGACTTCAGCCTTTTTGCAAAGGCCTTCGCCATCGTCGACGCTACCGTTGCAGTCGTCGTCGAGCGCATTGCATTTTTCAGCGCTGGGCTGGATGCTCTGAACGCAAGCCAGCTCGCCTTTGGTGCATTGCTGAGTGCCGTCCTTGCAAACGCCTTCTTTGCCCGTGAGGCAGGCCTCGCCGCCACCGCTGCACTGAATGCCGCTGACCAAGAAGACGAGATCGTCGAAATCGTTATCGGCGTCCGCGCTAGCGACGCGATCTTCCCAGCCGAAGTAGAAAGAGTTCTTGAACTTGACGCTCTGCCACGTGAGCACCTGGTAGAAGGTCTTGACCTTGTCCGGGGTGCTGCCCGGGTTGAGCGCATGCTGGGTATAGAAGACGCGGTCGAGCGTGAGGCCGGTGAGCGCGTGCGTAACCGGATCGAGCTGCAAGTTTTTGAAGTCGGAGCCGCCTGCGAGAAAGAAACCGATCTCTCCGCCGGTGTAGCGACCAGCGGCTTGCTCTTTCGCGAGGTCGAGCATGGCCCCGGTCCCTACCTTGGTGGCGAGGTCGACACCGTTGGTGTTGCCGAACGGCAGCACGTACATGCCGAACAGTTCGGCCTGGGTCGGGGTGAGGAATTCGCCTGCGACGCCAGGCTTCGGCTTGAGATTGTACCAACCGAACGCGAGGTGATCACCGCCACCCTTCGTGATGGGCTTGAAGGTCAGCGTACACGTGGGCTGAAAGACTTCCGGCGAGACCAAGGCGTCCGCCTGCGCGTTGATCAGCGCGGCATCTCCCTCGCTGCCATCGATGCACAACTCGACGTTCTTGTCGGAGCAAGTCTTCACCGCAGCGTCGAGCTTTGGGATTGTGAAGCCGCCGGGTGTTGGTTGGAGCACCGCGCTCGCCGACGCGCTGTCCAAGAACATCGCCAACAAAAAACTCAATGCCAGTCGAACGCGACTGGACACACGCATACGTGAAGCTGACCACATGTGCCGCAACCTCTGTACCTTAGCTTACGCCATCGCGTATCGATCACGCCAGTATCCAAGTGCGGTGCTTGCATGTTGTGGAAGCGCTTCACCTACCTCGGTTCCTTGTGTGCGTTTCTGAGTGCGGCGTGTCGCTGCGCTCCTTCCCGCCACTTCACACACGCCGCAGGCGACGCGTGCGACAACGCGCGACGCAGCGCGACGCAACACCCGGCCAAGCGATCGTCGATTGGCCTAAAAACAAGCCGCTTCAGCCCAACGCACCAGGAAGCAAATCCAGCAGCGAGAGAAAACGCGAACGCGCTACCGGCAGCTCGAACACATCACGCAGAGCACGACGCAGCACACCTTGAGGGGTGATTGCGAGCGCGCATCGGTAAGCGGTCAGGTGACCACGCACGACTACGTGCGACCACACACGCACTTTAGACAACCGAGTTGGCAAGCTGAATCGCAAGGCCATACGGCTTCGCGAGTAACGACGCGAACGCGGAGCAAGCTCCAAGCGCTCCGCGCTCTACGTCGACTGCGGAGGGTCACGGGCGGTGCACCGCCCGGCGTGGGACCCAGCCCGCTCATCGAGCCCGCTTAAGCGAGAGACGCTCGTCGGCGCCGAATCCAGCTACATTTCTCGCGCTTCCGCTGCCCCTGGAAGGGCTCGCGGCCGTCGGCTGTACCGAAGCCCCTCGGAGAGCTAGAACCCGCCGCGAAAGCCGCCCCGTGCCTGTGAACCTGACCCACGACATCGACAGCGCCGCAGCCGCCCTGCGCCAAGGCAAGCTCGTCGCGTTTCCGACCGAGACCGTCTACGGGTTGGGCGCAGACGCCGAAAACGTGGCGGCCGTCGCGCGCATCTTCAGCGTCAAGCGTCGGCCAGCCAATCACCCGCTGATCGTCCACATCGCGTCGCTCGAGGAGTTGGCGCGTTGGGCAGCGCACGTGCCCACGGCCGCGCGCCGCTTGGCGGAGGCATGCTGGCCTGGCCCGCTTACGTTACTGCTTCGCAAGGCGCCGAGCGTCCCGAGCGCGACCACCGGCGGGCACGACACGATTGGCCTCCGCGTGCCCGCGCACCCGGTGGCGCTCGCGCTTTTGCGCAGCTTCGGCGGAGGCATCGCGGCACCGTCGGCCAATCGCTTCGGCCGCGTGAGCCCAACCTCCGCCGCGCATGTCCAGGAAGATCTCGGTGACGACGTCGACGTGTTGCTGGATGGCGGCGCGTGCAGCGTCGGAGTCGAGTCGACGATCGTCGATCTTACGCGCGACGTGCCGGTGCTGCTCAGGCCGGGCGGCGTCACGGTCCAAGCCATCGAGTCACTCTTGGGAGTGAAGGTGGAGCGCAGCGCGCCGCCCGGCGTGCGCGCGCCGGGCATGCTGGCCTCGCACTACGCGCCACGAGCGCGCGTCGAGATCGTCGACGCCGAACGGTTGAGCGAACGCGCGGCCGAGCTCCGGTCGGCGGGTCAGTGCGTGGCAGTGCTGGTCTCGAGCAGCGACGACCGGGGCGCGCTCGCGGCCCTCGACGGCGTGCGCCTGCTCGACCTGGGGACGAGCGACCACGACGCCGCCCAGCGCCTGTACGCCGCGCTCCGTCAAGCAGACGTTGAAAGTGCCGACGTCGTCCTCGCGAGTCCGCCAGCAGCCAGCGGCATCGCCGAAGCACTGGCCGACCGATTGACGAAGGCCGCCGGACCGAGAAGCTGAGACGAATCGCGTCGGTTCAGGGCACTAACTACAATCGTGTTGCCGAACCCCCGCCCCCTCACTCCTCCCACGGTCGAGCCGTCTGGAGCGAGCCCAGCGAGCGACACCAGGAACGGACTGACTCGCGCCGCCGCGCGCGGGGGCAGGCGACCCCGGCCCGCCAGACGGATTCGAACAAAAAAGGGTGCGAACCGCATGGAAGGATGATGGCGATTATGGCCATTTTTTCAGGATGATATGGCGCACGCTTGCGCCGTCTCACGACTCCGTGTACCCACAAATGTACCTACATTGGCATACCCATACCCGACTAAGCGGGTAGGCCAAGACTCACTCGGCTGAACCTCACCCCAGTGCAACCCCTCGGACCCGGCATCGTCATCGCAGACCGTTACCGCCTCGAGCGCAAGCTCGGAGCCGGTGGCATGGGTTCGGTGTGGCTCGCGACTGACCTTTCACTCGACAGCACGTGCGCGATCAAGCTCGTTGATCCGGACAAGGCCGGCAACGAAGAAGTACGGGTCCGGTTCCAGCGCGAGGCTCGCGCTGCCGCGCAAATCCGCTCTGCCAACGTCGTCGACGTGTTCGATCACGGGCTGTGGCAGGACATGCCGTTCATCGTGATGGAGCGCCTGGACGGCGAGGACCTCGGCGCCCGGCTCGATCGCGAAGGCCGCCTCGATCTGCGTCAGACCTACGACATCGTGTCGCAGGTCTCGCGTGCGCTGGTGCGCGCCCACGCGATGGGCATCGTGCATCGTGATCTCAAGCCCGAGAACATCTTCTTGGTGCCTGGCGACGATCACGAGGTCGCCAAGGTGCTCGACTTCGGCATCGCCAAGCTCGACCAATATTCGCTGCGCGACAAGACCACCAAAACCGGGTCTTTCATGGGTACGCCGTACTACATGAGCCCGGAGCAAGCGCGCGGCAAAAACATCGATTGGCGCTCGGATCTGTGGGCGCTCGGGATCATCGTGTTCCAGTGCTTGACCGGCAAACCGCCGTTCGAGAGCGAAGCGCTCGGCGATTTGATGGGGATGATCTTGTACGATCCGATCCCCAAGATCACCGACCGCGACCCGAGCCTGCCGCCACAGATCGAAGAGTTCTGGACGCGTGCCATCAATCGCGATCGCGAGCTGCGCTTCCAGTCGGCGAAGGAGCTATCGGACGCGTTGGCTGAGTGCGCCATGCTCGAGCGGCGCGAAGTGCCGACGCTTCCGCCGCGCACCTCACTGACCAGCGTGGCAGATCCCGAGCACGCCAGCTTGCCGCCGATGTCGCACACGATCGACGGCAGGCTGCCGACCTTCGGCTCAAGCCCGGATCTCAGCGACGCGAGCGAGATGGACTTCGAAACCGGTGCGCCGGTCTCTCGCACGCGCCGCTCGGTCTTGCCCACGCTCAGCGAGCTCACGCCCAAGCAACGCAAAGTGGCGCTGTTTTCGGGTGTCGCCGCTGTGGCGCTGATCATAGTTGGTGTGTCGATGGCCCTGGGCGGGAGCTCAACGACCGGTGCGCACGCAGCTGGTGACGCCGCAGATGCTCCCGTGACCGAGCCGGCGGCGCCGCCCGTCCCGGCCGTAGCACCCCGCCTCGCCGAGTTACCCGCCTCGCCCACGCCCTCGATTTCCGCCAGCGCCGCGGCTCCCGACCACGAACTGGACGAGGAGCTGAAGAAGAAGGATAAAAAGAGACGACCGGGTCCGGCTGCTCCTTCCGGGCCTGCCGGCAATCCTGACTACGGCATCTGAGGGATCCTAGACATGAAGCTCGTGGCGATTTGCTTAGGGCTGGCGTGTGCGGCGTTGTTCGCAGTCCCCGCGTGGGCGGAGCCGAATGAGGCCGACCGAGCGACAGCTCGGGTGCTGGCGCTGGAGGCCCACAGCGCTCTGCAGAACAAGGACTACGCCACTGCCGCCGAGCGTTTCGGCCGTGCCGACGCGCTGGTCCATGCGCCGACGCTCGTAGTCGACTGGGCGCGCGCGCTGCAGGGCCTCGGACGCTTCGTCGAGGCTCACGAGAAGTACGAGCTGGTGCTGCGCGAAGGCGTCAACAGCTCCTCGCCCAAGTCGTGGCTGCGAGCCTTAGAGGACGCCAAGAAGGAGCTTGATCTGCTGAAGCCACGCCTGGCTTGGGTCACCGTGATTCTGAAGGATCCGCCGGATGGCGCAGTGAGGATCGACGGCGTCGTGGTGCCGCCCGCGGCCGTCGGCGTGAAGCGCGCGGCAGATCCGGGCGTTCCTGAGGTGACGGTGAACGCGCCCGGTTACGAAGCTTTCAAGCAAACGGTGACAGTCGGCCCCGGCGAGGAGAAGTCGATCGAGGTATCGCTGAAGAAGCTGCCGGAGGCCACCTCGACACCGGTTGCAGCAACGACCGACGCCTACCGCCCGCGGCAAACGAGCGATACGCGCCGCATCCTCAGCTACGTCGCGTTCGGACTCGGCGGCGCCGGGCTCGTTACCGGTGGCATCACTGGCAGTCTCGCGCTGCGCAAGCGCTCGGATCTCAAATCGGACTGCGTCGGCGGAGTCTGCCCGTCCTCGTCCAAGAAGAAGATCGACAGCTACCACCTGTACGGCACGATTTCGGGCGCGGGCTTCGCGGTGGGTCTGGCTGGCCTGGGAACTGGCCTCGTGCTGCTTCTGACCGAGCCCAAGGCCGACGAGACAGCCAGCGCCGGCCTCCACGTTCGCCCCTTGCTCGGGCTCGGCCTGGTCGGCGCGGAGGGCACGTTCCAATGACGTTCTCACGCAGCTACCTCCTTCTACTAGGCCCGCTGCTGTTTGCGGCAGGTTGTCAAAAGGTGTTCGGGGACTTCAAGGTCGACGACGCGGCCGGCGCGGGCCAAGGCGCTGCGGCTGGCAAAGGCGCAGGCGGCTCGACCGCCGTGCCCGGCACAGGCGGCGGGGTGATGGGCGGCATCTGCGATGAGGGCGAGCGCCAATGCGTCGGCCCGGTGCTGCAGTCGTGCAATGAAAAGCACGACGGCTGGACCAACGAGCAAATCTGCGAGTCCAAGGGTCTGTGCGATGCCGCAAACGGGAATTGCGTCGATGCCGCCTGTGAGGCCGGCGCGTTCCGCTGCACCGGCGCGACGCTGCAAGCGTGCAACGATACGCTCGACGGCTGGAAGGATTTGGAGACGTGCATCACCGCCGCGCACTGCAGCGCGATGGGCAGCTGCATGGACGCGCCGTGCACGGCGGGCGCCTTTCAATGCAACGGCGCGGGCCTGGAACAGTGCAAGGCTGATCATACCGGCTGGGGGCCACTCGAGACCTGCGTCACCAGCGCTTTGTGTAACTCGACGACTGGCCAATGTGACAAGCCTGCGTGCGCCGACGGGAGCTTCGATTGCGCCGGCACGGCGCTCTTGGCGTGCAACACCGGCCGCACAGCGTTCATGCAGATGTCGGTCTGCGACAGCGTGGCGCTGTGCGATAAAGCCAACGGCAAGTGCGTCGACCCGACCTGTCAGCCCGCGGAGTTTCACTGCACGGGCAAGGTGCTCGGCGTATGCAACGCGAACCGCGACGGCTACGACGTCGTCGATACTTGCGCCACGGCCGCACACTGCAGCGCCAGCACCAAGAAGTGCAACGCCGTACCGTGCAGCCTCAACGAATACCAGTGCAACGGCGCGGATCTGCAGAAGTGCAGCGCGGACCAGATGGGTTGGGACCCCGTAAAGACCTGCACTAGCGCGGCGCTGTGCGACAAGACCAACAAGACCTGCGTCACTGCCACGTGCTCCACCGGTTCCCACAATTGCGCCGGTTCGGAGCTGCAAGCCTGCAACGGCTCGCAAACCGACTGGGTCGATCAAACGGCATGCGCCACGGCGGCGCTGTGCGACGCGGTCGGCGGCGTGTGTAAACCGGCCGTCTGCGAGCCGGGCAAGGACTTCAAATGCGCCGCCAACGGCGACCTGCTGAAGTGCCGAACGGATCGCACCGACTACGAGTTCAAGGAGCACTGCACGTCGGAGGCGTATTGCGACGCCAGCGGCGGCAAGTGCAACGCCGCGCCGTGCAATGTGGGCGATTGGCAATGCAGCGGCGTGCTCTTGCAGACTTGCAAGATGGATCGCACGGGCTGGAACACCTCCAACACCTGCCTCACCGCCGCGCTGTGCGACGAGGTCGCCCAGATGTGCAAAGCGCCGGCGTGTGACGTCGGCGCGCACGACTGCGCGAGCGCCGAGTTGCTGGCATGCAACGAAGGACGGACGGGCTTCATCAACGCCGAGGCCTGCAACAGCGCGGCGCTGTGCGACAAGGTCCAGGGCCAGTGCGACATCTGCACGCCCGGCGTGTTCAGCTGCGATTCGGCGGGCCTGCACCAGTGCGACACGGCGGGCCAGCTCAACCCCGTGGTGCAAGCCTGCAGCGTCGCCAACTGCAGCGCCACCGGCATGACCGGCACCTGCTACCTGTGCCAGGTCGGCCAGTATCGGTGTTCAACCACGGTATTGCAGCAATGCGCCGGTGACCGACTCAGCTTCGTCGACGTTCAAGACTGCCTCGACGTCGCCAAGTGCAATGCACCGGGCATGGCGTGCTTGCCGTGAGCGACCCAGCGCTGGCCTAGCCAGCGCCGCCACTCACGGCTCAAGCCTCACCCCTCACTCCTGCGGCGACCAACGCAGGCGCGGCTTCCTGGCAGCCCGCGCTTCGTCGAGCCGACCGAGGCGCGTCAGGTGTGGCGCGGTCTTCAAGAGCTCGGGGTTTTCGCGAGCCTCGGCCAGGATGGCGATCAAAGAATCGCAGAACGCGTCGATCGTCTGCTTGGTCTCGGTCTCGGTCGGCTCGACCATCAGCGCGCCGCGCACGACCAGCGGGAAGTAGACGGTCGGCGGGTGAAAGCCATAGTCGATCAGGCGCTTGGCGATATCCAGCGTCTTGACCGTCGTTTCGGCTTCGATCGCGCGGTCCGTGAAGACGGCCTCGTGCAGCATCGGCGTCTCGTACGCCAGCGCCATGTGACCCTTCAGGCGCGCGGCAACGTAGTTGGCGTTCAACACGGCCATGTCGCTGACCTCACGCAGCCCGTCCGCGCCCAGCTCGCGAATGTAGGTGTACGCGCGCACCATCATCCCGAAGTTGCCGAGGAACGAGCGCACCATGCCGACGCTGTCCGGCCGATCGCGATCGACGATGTACTGGTCGCCGCTCTTGCGCACGACCGGCGTCGGCTGGAACGGCTCCAAGATGCTACGGAACGCCACGGGGCCGGAGCCTGGGCCGCCGCCGCCGTGCGGCGTGGTGAAGGTCTTGTGCAGGTTGTACTGCAGCACGTCGACACCCACGTCACCGGGGCGCGCGCGGCCGAGCACGGCGTTCATGTTCGCGCCATCGCCGTAGACCAAGCCGCCACGCTCGTGGATCAGCTGGCACAGCTTGGGCATCGCGCTCTCGTACAAACCGAGCGTGTTCGGGTTGGTCATCATCAACCCCGCCACCTCACCGCCCGAAGCTTCGATCGCGGCGACCAGCGTCTCGGGCTCGACCACGCCACGCGAGCCGGACGCGAACGGCACGGCTTCGAAGCCGTTGAGCGCGCAGCTAGCCGGGTTGGTGCCGTGCGCGCTGTCCGGAATGAACACCTTGCGCGGCGAGCGGCCCTGCTTCTGAAAGTAGGCGCGCATCATCATCAAGCCGGTCAGCTCGCCCTGGGCGCCGGCGGCCGGCTGCAGGTTCACGCCGTCGAGGCCAACAATCTCCGCCAAGATCGCCGACAACCGTACCATCAGCTCCAGCGCGCCCTGCGCCAGGTGGTCGGGCGTGAGCGGGTGCAGGTTGGCGAAGCCATCGAGGCGCGCCGCCCACTCGTTCACCTTCGGGTTGTGCTTCATCGTGCACGAGCCGAGCGGATAAAACTGCGTGTCGATACTGAAGTTCCACTGGCTCAGGCGCACGAAGTGACGAATCGCTTCCGGCTCGCTCACCTCGGGTAGCCCTGCCGGCACTTTGCGCACCAGCGCGCCCAGCTCCTTTTGCAGATCGACCTCGGGCACGTCGAGCTTGGCGACCGACGCACCGTGGCGCCCCGGCGTGCCACGCTCGAAGATCGGCGGCTCTTTGAACTGGAGACCCTTGGCGGCTTCGGAAACGAGCTTCGCGGTCATGAACCCGCAATGCATGGCACGAAGGCGCCAGCGCGAAAAGTCCATCCGCGCGCCGCGCGTTTCCGCGGCGCCGGGAGGGCCTCAAGCCGGCGAAAGTCGCCGGCCAACGTCACTTGTCTTTGGGCTTTTCTTCGCCCGAGTCGTCCCAGCCACCGACGTTCGTTCGGCCTTCGACCTCGTCCGGCTTCACGGATTCGGGCTTCGGCTCCATTCGCGTCTGCTTAACGGCTTCCCACGGACTGCCGGCGTCGCTCTCGTCCAGGCCCCACTCGCCGACGATCTTGTGCGGTTCATCGGCCTTCGGAATCGTGTACTTGAAGTAGCCGTGGCCCTTCTTGGTCGCGTCGGCACCGATCGCGCCGATCTTGCGCTCGGTCCACTGGTACTTCAGCAGGTCGCCGGTGCACTCGCCCGACATCTCGCCCCAGGCGTCACCGGATGAGGTGCGCCAGGCGCCGTTGGCCGACTTGTTGTCGGACACCAGGTGCAGGTACCCGAACTGGGTGCTGAAGTAGACGCCATTCCATTCGCCTCCTTCAGGCATCGAGCCCGCCTTCACGCCAGCGTGTTTCACAGAGGGCGTGCCCGGACCGCATCCGCCCAGCGCAACGCCGAGCGAGAGCACGACCAAGAACGACAATGAGCTCAGAACCTGACGGCGACCCAACATGGCCGCGGACTTTATCACGGGCTCGGGACCAAATTGAAAGGGCTACAGCAGCTCAGCGCCCAAGCCGCGACCGATTTCGGCGGCGGCCTCGGCGTTCAGGGGAAAAGGCCGCGTCGTTTGGGCGCTCCGCTGTCGCGAGCCGTCCGGTTCGGCCAAGAAGGCGCGCAGGAACAGCGTGTTCCCCTGGCGAACGCCGAAGGCCGCCACCGGCGTCGTGCAATTGCCATTGATGGCCAGCATCACGCCCCGCTCGGCCGACACGAGAATTTTCGTGTCCGAGTGAGAGAGAGGAGCCAAAAGCTCACTCACTTCGTGGTCGTCGCTGCGCTGCTCGATGCCGAGCGCGCCCTGGCCGACGGCCGGCAGCATCACCTCGGGCGCGATGTTCTCGGTCGCGCGAGCCCCGAGGCCCAAGCGGTTCAGCCCGGCGCGCGCCAACACGACCGCATCGACCTCACCGGTTTCGCACTTGCGCAAGCGCGTGTCGACGTTGCCGCGAATCGCCACGACCTCGATGTCACGCCGGTAAGCGAGCAGCTGCACGCGGCGCCGCAGCGAGCCGGTTCCGACGCGACTACCCGGCGGTAGCTCGGCCAGCGGCAAGCCGCTCCGCGTCACCAGCACATCGCGAGGATCCTCCCGCTCGGGAATGCACTCGATGCTGAGCGACGGCAACAACTGCGGCGGCACGTCTTTGAGCGAATGGATCGCGAGATCGGCTCGGCGATCGAGCAAAGCCTCTTCGATCTCCTTAACGAACAAGCCCTTGCCGCCAATCTCCGACAGCGCGCGGTCTTGCACGACGTCACCGGTGGTCGTGACCAACAGCTCTTCGAAGGCGATGCTCGGATGCAGTTGGGCCAACCGCGCGATGAACGCCCGCGACTGCGCCAGCGCGAGCGCGCTCTTGCGCGTCGCCACCACGACTTTGGTCCGGCTCACGGCGCCTCGGAGTGTGCCCGGCGCTTGCTCGGGGTGGCGGCGGCACCGGCAGCCGGCGGCTCCGCTTCGATTTGGCTGGTTTCCGGGCCGCTCGGCAGCGGCTCGTCATCGACTGGCATGTCGGCATCATCAGCCATGGCTCCGCCTTGCGAAAGGTCGAAAAGCTCGCCCAGCGCCGCCGCCAGCTGGTCGAGCGACAAGGCTTCCGGCGAGCGCGCCGTCGCGGCCTGGCGCAAGCGCAGCGTCGGCCCGTGCAGCACGCGATTGACCGAAGCTTCGACCATCTTGAGCAACGCGCCGCGGTCTTCTTCACCGAGGTGCTTGAGCCGGCCCCTGAGGCTACGCGAAAGCTCGACGTCGAGCGCGCCGCGGATCCGTGCGCGCAGCGCGATGATCGTCGGCGTGGCCTGCTCGGCGTCGGCCCAGCGGTCGTAGCCGAGCGCTTCGTTCACGACGATCGCCTCGGCGCGTTCGGCCTCGCGCGAACGCGCCGAAAGCGACTCCTTCACCTGCGCGGTCAAGTCATCGACGTTGTACAGGTAGACGCCATCGAGCTTCTCGACCCGCGGGTCGATGTCGCGCGGCACCGCCAAGTCGATCAAAAACTGGCTTTGGCCGCGGCGTTTCTTGCGCGCAGCCGCGACCGTGTCGTAGTCGATGACGTAGCCCGTGGCGCTGGTGCTGGTGATCACGACGTCGGCCTCGGCGAGTGTCGCACCGAGCGCCGACCACGGGCGGCCTTCGCCGTCCACGCTGCGCGCGACTTCTTCGGCGCGCTCCAGGTTGCGCCCGACCACGACCACGCGCGCACCGGCGCCGCGCAGCTGCTTGGCGGCGGTCTCGGCCATTTCGCCGGAGCCGACCAACATCACGAAACGACCGGTAAATTCGCCGAAAATCTGTCGCGCCAGATCGACCGCGACGCTCGGGACGCTGACCTGCCCCGAGCCAATGCTGGTCTCGGTGCGCACGCGCTTGGCGACGCGGATTGCGCGCGGCAAGGTGCGGTTCAAGATCGGCCCGAGCGCGCGCTCTTCACGCGCGACGTCGTAGGCTTGCTTCAGCTGGCCCAAGATCTGCGGCTCGCCGAGCACGAGCGAGTCGAGCGAAGCCGCGACGCGAAACAGGTGACGCACGGCGGCGCCCCCGGCGTGACGGTACAGGTGCTCGCGGATTTTCGGCGCGCGCTGGCACAGCGCCGCCGCGCAGGCCTCGGCCACGCGCGTCAGATCTGCGTCGATCGATTTACCTGCCGCCACCAGCTCGACGCGGTTGCAAGTGGAGACGATCAGCGCCTCGCCCACCACTGACGTCTCACACAGCTCGCGCAGCAGGACGGGAACGGCCTCGGCAGGCAGTGCAATCGCTTCACGCACGCCGATCGGCGCGGTGTGATGGCTGAGCCCCACGACGACGATCACGCAGCGCCCCCGCGCACCGCGTAAACCAGCAGCACCAGCAGCACACACGCGACGCCCGCCAGCGTGCCGTACGCCGCGCGTCGGCCGCGCAGCCCGATGATCTGCCGCAGCAGCAGCACCGTGGCGAGCAGGCCCCAGGTCGCGTAGCCGAGCACAGTGCGGAACACCGCGACGTTACCGGCTTCACCCACTCGCTGGGTGAAGACCGCGCCGGTCACGACACCGAGCGTGAGCAGCGGAAAGCCAGCCAAAAGCAGCCGATGCGCGGCGCGATCGAGCGCCTCCAGCGGCGGCAAGCGCGAGGACGCGGGCGACAACCCCAGCTTCTTTTGGCGCAGTCGGCGCTCGACCAGCACGTAGAGCGCCGACGAACCGCCGGCGACCAGAAACACGCCCAAACCGATCAGGTTGGCGGCGATGTGAAAGGCCAGCAGCCCACGCGGCAGCTCGGCGTCGGCGCGCTCGGTCGACACGAACTGCGCGCCAATCAGGAACGTGAGCGCGAGTGGCGCCACGATCGCGCCGAGGGCGTGCAGGCGGAAGCGGCCACGCAGTAGCAGGTACGCCACGACGGCGCCCAGCGCGGTCAAGCTCAAACCAAAATGCAACGACTCGACCGGACAGACCCGGCTGAGCACGCTCGCCGCCACCACGTGCACGGCGTGGATCGCCGCGCCCAGCATCAGCAGGCGCGGCCCGAACACACCCGCCTGCTTTTCCGGATCCCGCCGCCACAACTCCAGAAAAAACACCGTCGAGGCGGCCGAATACGCCACCACTCCGAGATAGAACGCGACCGGCGCTAGTTCGGGCATTACAGATTCCGAGCCAAGAATGAGGCCAGCAGCTCTTCGTCGCTGCCATGAGCAGGCGCGGGCGGGCGCGACACGCGCAACTCCTCACGCTCGGCCCGGTGCGCTTCGAGCGTGCCGACGGGCGATCCAAGCCAGCCGGCGACGATGCGATAGGCGTTCTCGCCCAGCACCATCGAGTCGCCCAGCAACTCGGCGCCCAGCTCGGTCAAGAACAGCATCGTCTTGACCTTGCCGACCAACTCATCCGGATCGGAGTGGCTGGCTTCTTCCGACAGCACGCGCACGGCTTCGACCAACCGGTAGCGACGGCGCTCGTTCGGGATGGTGAGCTCGGAGCCAGCTATCTCGACGCGTCCTTCGGAAAGCCAACGATCGAGCGCCTCCTGCGGAAAGAAGACGCGGTTTTTGCCCATGCGGACGGGTACTTTACCCCTTTGTGAGCAGCGCGCGACCCCGGCGTAGCAGCCGGGCGCGGACCGCCCAGGGACAGCTACTTTCCTTCGAGTGAGACGGCGATGTCGCCCGGCTCGATCTCGCGATTCGTTTCGATCACCAGGGCCAGCGAGCTGTATTTTTCGGTGCGGATGACGCGAAGCTCGGCCACGACCTCGCTCGGGAAGTCTTTGTCGCTCCTGTCAGTCGGCGTGCGCTCCACGTCCGCCGATTTCGACGACTCGATCTTCATCCGATACTTGAGCATGTCGTTGCCCGCGTTCAGGCTTTTGCGCCACGAATCACCCTGACGGAGTACGAACAGCCGTGTCCCCGGCTCCAGGCCGTCCTCGCTGCCGCGGTCCATGAACGCCAGCTGGTCCTGGCCGAGCACCTTGTGCGGGTAGAGGCTGCTGAGCACATGCGCCACGACGTTCTTCGCCGCTGGTTTCGGCGGCACCACGTCGAATTGACGGCCGATCGGCCCGACGCGGTAGCCGCGCTCGATCACGTCCATCGCCTCAGTCACCTCGCCGCGCGCGACGTGTGTCTTCGGGTTGAATTGATCGATCTTGATCGTGCCCTTCACGCTCACGATTTCACCGGGCGGCTTGCGCGCGCCGGGCACGTCGTCGGCCGGACGGATCGGCGTAAAAATTGTCAAGGACTGGCCGGGCTTCAGCTCCACACCGGGCCGCATCTGCAGGTAGACGTGATTGCCGTTGGACAGCAGCATTTGGTCTTCGACCGCGCCGACCAGCTCGCCCCAGACGTCACGCTTCGGATCACCCAGGAAGCCGTGGTCGCGCAGAAAAACCGTGCTCGGCGGCATGCCGCCCCTGCCGTGCTTGAACAGCGGAGAACTGGTACCTGCACGGCCGCGGCCACCGGCCAGCGCGCGTTGCCCGCCCGGGTCGTTCGCGTCACGCAGGCGGATCTGATCGCCCGGGTAGATCCAATGCGGATTCACGATCTGCGGGTTGTAGCTCCACACCTTCGGCCAACCCCACGGGTTCGAATAGTAGGAGTCGCAAAGATCCCACAGCGTGTCGCCCTTGCGCACGACGTGAATCGCCGGCACCTCCATGGCGTGCTGCGGCCCGACGATACCGGCTGAACCTTTGCCGCCGTAAACGACGCCGGAGCCGCTATTGCCGCTGCCGAGATCGAAGCCGTCGGTTTCGTTGCCGGAGCGCGAGCGCGAGCTCGAGGGCAAACCCTTGTTGAGATCGCTCATCGACGGACCAAACGCGGGGCCGTACGCCGTGCCACCGGTCGGGGCGGATTGAATGATGACCGTGCCGCCGCTGCCGGTCGAAACCGCGCTGCCAGCGCCGGCGGTAACGGCTCCGCCTTCGCCCGGGTTGGTGGGACTGGCGCTCGGCCCGGCTTGCGCGAACGCGCGCCCAGTCAGCCCGAGGCAGACGAGGCTCGAAGCACCTAGGGAAAGTCGACGCAGCATCAGCCTTCGCCTTTGCCGTCGCCCTTCTCGGCGCCTTTTCCTGTAGTGCTTGTACTGCCACGCAACTTGATGACGGGGCGCGGCGAAGGGTCGTCGGCGGCGTCACCGGGTGGCGGCGTGCCCACCTGAGGCGAAGGCATGCCCGAGGTATCCTCAGGAACGACCTTCACGACCTTCAAGCTCGGGCGCTCGGAGGCTCCCGAACCTGGCGCTGGCGGCTTGGCCACGCGTTCGGAGTTGGCCTGGCGGACCTCCATCGCGTCGATGCGCTCGACCAAATGGTCGTTCTGGCTCTGCATCTTGATGATCTCGTCCTGCATGGCGTGCAGGCGCTTGTCGACGCCTTCCAGGCCGCTGCTGCAACCAGAGAGCCCGGCCAGAGCAAAGCAGCAGCCGAGCGCGAGGGCTTTCGGATCGAGGTTCATCGCCAACCGATCGTAGATTCCAGCACGCCCTTCGGCCAAACTTCGAACAACCGAGCCATCAATTGCGACCCGCATCCGGTCCTGGCTGATGACCAATTAATGATTGAATCCTGATACTTACGACCCACGCATGTCGCTTCACAAAACGCCGCATCTCGCCCCTCGGAAACTGGACGGACGCCGCTGATCTAGTTAGCCTTCAACTACTTTGGGGCTCCGCCGCTACCGCCAAAAGCATCGTCCGCGTCCGCGTCTAGACCTCAGGAAGACGCTCTTCGTCCTGCCGAACCTGATCACGCTCTGCGGCGTGTTCTGCGGTTTCAACGCTATTCGGCTGGTGTCGAAAGACATGCCGACGGCCGACGACGTCTACAAAGCAGCCCTGCTGCTGATCTTCGCGATGTTCTTCGACTTGATGGACGGCCGCGTGGCGCGGATGACGCGCACGCAGAGCGAGTTCGGGCTCCAGCTCGACTCATTGGCCGACATCGTCTCGTTCGGTGTTGCGCCGTCTTTGCTCGTCTACAAGTGGGTGCTTTACCGGGCGCCGCTGCCAGGCATCTTCACCGCGTTCATGTTCGTCGCCTGCGCGGCCGTTCGGCTCGCTCGCTTCAACGTGCTCAGCTCGAGCCCCAGCGGTGGTCCGACCAAGCCGGGCAAGTACATCGTTGGCCTGCCGACCCCGCCCGCGACGGGCATTTTGGTGTCGCTGATCATCGCGAACCACGGCGCCGGCGGCGTCTTGGGCACGGAGCCGTACACGGTGTTGCTGTTCGCCGTCACCATGCTCCTTTCCTTCTTCATGGTGTCGACGGTGCGTTTCCGCTCCTTCAAGGAGCTGAAGCTGAACACCGGCACGGTGCTGTTCGTGCTGTTCACCATCACCTCCAGCGCCTTCGTCTGGTCGCGTTTCAAGCCCCAGTTCGTACTGATCTGGCTGCTCAGCGTGTACATCCTGATCGGCATCGTCGAATCGATGCGCGCGCTGCTCGTGAAACTAACGACTCCCCAGCGCGACTCGGTTCCGCCAATCGCCTGAGGTAGGCCTGTCCTGCGCGCCCAGCTGGGCGCGGTCGCCCCAAACGAAAACTCGGCCTCCCCCGAGTGAATCGGCGTCGTCGTGCGATCGAGCGGCGAGCGAACGGCGAGCGAACGGCGAGCAAACAGGGAGACGGGGAGTCGGGGAGGGGCGAGCAAGCGCATTTTTTGATTGGAGGACCAATCAAAAAATCGTGTCCCTTGGGAGGCGAGCAGGCCCTCGCTACCTGCATCGGTCGAGGTCACCGGGCTTCGCCCACCCCCAAATCCTCCCCGACTCCCCGGCTCCCTGTTTGCCCGCGCTCGTGCTCGTGCTCGTGCTTGGCGCCGAAGGTCGTGATAGTTGAGAGCGGTTTTGGCGCTCTTAGAGGTTTCTGGCGTTACTTTTGGGTACACGGGCGATGCGCTGTTCAGCGATGTCGCGCTGAAGCTCGAGCCGGGGGACCGGGCGGGGTTGGTAGCGCCAAACGGTGCTGGCAAGAGCACGCTCTTGCGCGTGTTGGCGGGTGAGCTCGAAGCCGACAAGGGCTTCGTCGTGCCGAAGAAGGGCGCGACGCTCGGCTACTTCCGGCAGAGCCACGAAGTGAAGGCGCACGGCAGCGTGATGGACGTGCTGCTGTCCGGCTTCGGCGACCTCGTGGCGCTGCGCCACGCGCTCGGCGACGCGCAGGTGGCGGCGGCGTCGGGCTCGGACGCGGACCTTTCGCGATTGAGTGAGCTGGACGAGCAATACCACCGCGCTGGTGCCGACGCGATCGAGCGGCGTGTCGAAGTGATCGCCGAAAAGCTTGGCTTCAAGCTGCCCGACTTGGATCGCGATGTCACGACGTTGTCGGGCGGCGAGCGCGGGCGGCTTTCGCTCGGCGTCGTGCTCGCGGGCGAGCCGGACATCTTGATGCTCGACGAGCCGACGAATCACCTCGATTTGGAAACGATTCGCTGGCTCGAGCAACACCTGTGCGGTTGGCGCGGCGCGGTCTTGCTGGTGTCGCACGATCGCGCGTTCTTGGACACGGTGTGTCCGATTACGATGGAGCTCGGGCGCACCACGTTTCGCGTCTATCCCCTGCCCTACTCGCGCTACCACGAGGAGCGCGCCGAAGACCTGGAGCGCGAACGGCAAAAGTCCGAAGAGCAAGCCGCGTTCATTGACAAAACCGAGGACTTCATTCGGCGCAATATGGCCGGGCAGAAGACCAAGCAGGCGCAGTCGCGCCAAAAGATGCTCGACAAGCTCGAGCGCGTGGGTCGGCCCGAGGACGTGTGGGCGCGCGCCGAACGCGTGCGTTTTCGCTTCGCCGAAGCCCCGCGTAGCGGCGACATCGTGCTCGAAGCCAAGCGCCTGGGCGCCGAGCGCGGCGGGAAACAGCTATTCCAAGCCGTCGATTTACTGGTGCGCCGTGGCGACCGCGTCGGCATCGTTGGGCCGAACGGCACTGGCAAGACCACGCTGATGAAGCTCTTGGCCGAGCGCGGCGCGGCCGAAGACCAGGGCAACGTGCGGCGCGGCACCAACCTGCGCGAAGGCTATTTCGATCAGCAGCTCGGCTCGCTCGACAAGACCCGCACCGGCGTCGAAGAGATCCGCAGCGTGCGCGGTGATCTAAACGTCGACGGCGCGCGCCAGTACTTGGCGCGCTTTCGTTTCTACGGCGACGACCCGTTGCGCAAAGTCGGCAGCCTTTCGGGCGGCGAGAGCACGCGGCTAGCGCTGGCAAAGTTGCTGCTCGAGCCACGCAACCTGTTGTTCCTGGACGAGCCGACCAACCACCTCGACATCCCGGCGGCGGAAATCTTGGAAGAGGCGCTGGTCGGCTTCGAAGGCACCGTGATTTTGGTCTCGCACGATCGGCGCTTTCTCGAGACCGTGACCACCCGCACCTTGAGCTTCACACCCGAGGGGGTGGACATGTACGAGGGCGGGTTCAAAGATTACGGGGATGCCCTCGAGCGCAAGCGCAAAGCCGACGCCGACGTGCGGGAACGCGCTGTCGCCGGTCGCGGTTCAATGCCGCCCAAAGCCGCCCGCGACAAGGCCCCAGCTCCGGCGCAGCCCAAGGCCGCACCTAAGCCGGAAGACCGCGACACGCGCAAGGCCAACGCGCGCGACGTCGAAAAGAAGAAGAAGCGCGTGGCCGAGCTCGAAAAGCAGATCGGCGACCTGGAGGCCACGCTCGAAAGCTTCCGGGCCGACCTCAAAACCGCCGGCAGCGACAACTGGGAGCGCTTGCACGACCTGGCGCTCAAAGATCGCGAGTACAGTGAGCTCTTGGAACGCGCCATGAAAGAGTGGGTCACGTTGTCGGACGAGCTGGCCAAG
The DNA here is from genome assembly GCA_038252755.1 of Polyangiales bacterium. Taxonomy (GTDB): domain Bacteria; phylum Myxococcota_A; class Polyangia; order Polyangiales; family Polyangiaceae; genus PMG-095. The sequence continues at coordinate 34,149 of JBBSAB010000084.1, forward strand.
CTGGCGGGTACGGAGACGGGAGCTCGCCAATGACGCTCCGCGCGCAGGCACTCGCGGTGGTGCTCGTGACTTCGCTGCTCGGCGTTGGCTGCAAAAAACCAAGCGCCGACAAGTCGACCGATCCGAGCACGGCGCCGAAGCCGAACGCGCTGCCGGAGCTCGAGGTCAAAGCCGACACGCCGAATCTACTTTTGACGTGGATCGACGACAAAGGCGACTTTCACGTCGCGCAGAAGCCGGCAGACGTACCGACCGAAGGCCGAGCCACCGTGCGCGTCGTAGTGACGAACCGCGAAGAGGGCACCGGCGCGCTCGTCTATGTCACCAACCTGGATGAAACCAACGCCACCGGCGCGTACCGCTTAAAGACGATGCCGCGCGCGGAGTGGGAAGAGCTAGGCGCCAGCAAAAGGAAGGCGCGTCTCGAAGCGCTCGCGCCGAGCGCCATGCCCAGCGCCGGCACCGCCCCCGGGACGGAAGCCCCCGACGGCAAGCCCGCCGGCGCTCAACCGGCCGCAAAAGCGCCCGCAACGGGCGTGGTCGTCATCATCTACGGCGCCGAGTGGTGCAAGCCGTGCCACGACGCGGAGCGCTACCTGAAGCAGCGCGGCGCGACCGTGATCAAAAAGAACATCGACGACAACGAAGTCGCCCAAGAAGAGATGCAAAAGAAGCTCGCGCGCGCGGGCCGCAGCGGCGCCTCAATCCCCGTCATCGACATCATGGGCCAAATCCAAGTCGGCTTCAGCCCCGCCGCCCTCGAACAAGCTTTAGCCACGGCACGCAGCGCCAAGGGACTGTAAGTCACCGCCAGTCTCCCAGATTTTTTCGCAGGGAGATCGGGAGATTTTTGGGTTCGCCGCGCCTGCGGCGCGCAGCGAGATTTCCGGTGTTAGGCGGCAGCGCGCCCCCCAAATTCACGCTCATTCCGATCTCCCGATCTCCCGGTCTCCCTGTGAAAAAATCTCGTGCTCGTGCTCGCGCTCGTGCTCGTGCTCGTGCTCGTGCTTGCTCTCAATCGAAGACGACGGTTTTGTTGCCGTAGACGAGGACGCGGTCGTCGAGGTGAGAGCGGACGGCGCGCGCCAGGACGACTTTCTCGAGATCGCGGCCTTTACGCACCAAATCTTCGACGGTGTCGCGGTGTGAGGCGCGCACCACGTCTTGCTCAATAATCGGGCCTTCGTCGAGCACGGCAGTCGCGTAGTGCGCGGTCGCGCCGATCAGCTTCACGCCGCGTTCGTAGGCTTGGTGGTACGGCTTGCCGCCGACGAACGCAGGCAGGAACGAATGGTGGATGTTGATCAAGCGCTGCGCAAAAAGCTCACAAAAGCTGGTACTCATGACTTGCATGTAGCGAGCGAGCACCACCAAATCGACGTCTAGCTCCTGCAGCAGCCTGCGCTCTTGCCGCTCTTGAGCAAGCTTCGTTTCAGCCGTCTTTTCGAACACGTGAAACGGCACGCCAAACTGCGCCGCGACCGCGCCCAGATCCGGGTGGTTGCTGATTACGGCCGCAATCTCGCCGCTGAGTTCCCCGGCGCGTTGCCGCAACAAGAGGTCGTACAGGCAGTGGTCGTACTTGGAGACGAAGATCGCGAGCTTTTTCTTCTTCGCCTGATAAAGCAGGCGGTACTCAAGCTGCAGCCGCTCGCCGAGCTCCGCGATCGAGCGCTCGAGCGCAACGCGATCGGTCATCAGCTCGCCGACGTCGAAGCGCAGACGTTGGAAGAACAGCCCCGCGACGCTGTCCGTGTGCTGGTCCGAATCCAGAATATTGGCGCCGTGCCCGTACAGCACCTGCGCCAACGCCGCCACGATACCGCGCCGGTCCGGGCACGAAACGAGCAGCGTAGCCAGCGACGTCTCCACCGTCATGCCGCCGTTATAGCCCGAACGAGCGCAAACCACAGGAAGGCGGCTGATGATTCATCGCATCTTGCCCAGCGAGCACGAGCGAACAGGAAGGCGGGAAGACGGGAAGGCCCAGATTTAGGGTGGGTGGTACTGGCAACTGGACGCAGCGGGATCGCGATTGGGCCTCAGGCGCCTGTTCGAACCACAGAAATCTTCCCGCCTTCCCGCCTTCCTGTTCGCTCGTGCTCGAATCGCGAAATGAGACCAATGCTCAGCCGCCTCCCTGTTTGCTCGTTCTCGTGCCCGAATGTCAGTCGCCGCGGGTCACGAAAGCACCCGCCGAAAGGCCGACGAAGATCGCGAACGCTGCCGCTCGCAGCGCGCCCTGCCCGCGCGCGCGCGCCTCGCGCAAGACAAGGCCGAGCTTCACGCCGCGCAGGCTGAGGTCGAAGGCATACGCCTCGTCACTCGAAAGGCACAAAGCCCCGCGTAGCCCGGCGCAGCTGGCCGACGGCCGCAACGCGGTGTGGTCCAGACCGCCGAGCAGAGCGAGCAGCTCCTCCTCGGGGTAGGCGGCGCGCAGCGCCTCGATCAAAGCGGCGGGTGGGGATCACGCTCGGAGCTGAGCAGCTTGGCTCGTCAAGTCTTGGATACTTCCCAGGTTTTTCCGGCGATCTCGCGCACTACGCAGATCTTGGCAGCGGAGCACGCTAGTCAGCGTGACGCGCCGGGCAGCGCTGCC
>JBBSAB010000085.1:0-35255 GCA_038252755.1 Polyangiales bacterium
ACGCGGCAGCTTGCCGGCTTCGTAGCGCGGACCAGGCACGACGACCTTGCCGTCGGTCGGCAAGAGCGAGCGCGGCTCGCCTTTGGTGCGCAGGATCGTTCCGGCCATCATCGGGCTGGCCAGGTCCAATTCGAGCGGAAACTCCACGCGCGTGGGCGCGGTGCCGCGGTAGAAGGTGACGAGCCCTTCCGCCCACGTGGAGAGCGCCGCGACGCGATCACGACCTTGATCGCGGATCGCACGGAACACGTCGACGGCATCGACCAGCTGTAATCCGATCAGCGTGTCACCGAGCCGGCCGCCGAATTTCTGGAGCTGTCCGAGCGCGGCGTCGAGCTGCTCGCGCGTCAGTCGGCCGCGCCGCACCAGGTACTCACCCAACAGCTCCTCGCGATCGGACGAAGCGACGTGCAGCAGCCGCCCACCGTTCAGGTACAGCTCTTTCCGCACCGATGCGCCCATGCTCTTCGCTCGCTCGACGAACAGCGCGCCGGTCTCGCCTTTTTGCCGCATGTGCGCCAGTACTTCGAGCATCGAGGTCTCACGCAGCAGCGCCTGATAGTCGGGCACGCCAGGCTCGAAGATGCGACTCGTCGTCGCGGTCGTCGACGGCAAGAGGTGGCGCGCCAGCTCATGGATGTCGTGAATCCGCTTGAAGTCTTCGCCCATCAGGGCCACTTCGTCGTCGCTGCCCAAGTCGCCGGTGGCGATCATCTCGATCAGCTTGGCGAACGGCACGTGGTCGAGCACCTGCCCGTCGCTGCGCTTCACACGCGAGCCCAAGTCGGTCGCCACCGAATCCGGCCGTTGCGCGACAACCGAGGTTTGACTGGGAGAGCGGACGGCCGGCATCGCGCCGCTGCTGCGAGTGCGTACGGCTTGCATGCGTTGCACGGAATCGCGGACCTGCCCCTCGATGCGCTTGGCCAGCTCGCTCGAGTCTTTCGCCCAAAGCACCCATTCGGCGAGTGTCTTCTTCAGCTCTTCGCGCGACGGCTTCTCGAATGCCGCAAGCGCCTGCGCGAACTCGCCGGCGTGGGCGTAGCGGTCATCCGGGTCGCGTGCCAAACCACGCTCGCAGACCGCCAACATGCCGGGCGGCAGCATGGCCGCCGCGCGCCGCAGCGGTTCAATGTTCACGTCGCGAATCGCCAGCAACACCGCCAGCTGCCCGCTACCGGGGAACACGCGCTCCCCAATCAACATCTCGCCGAAGACCGCGGTCAACGCGAACAAATCGGCGCGATGATCCGACGGCTCGCCCGCCACCTGCTCGGGCGAGAGGTAGCCGAACTTACCCTTGAGGCCACCGCCGCTGTGCTGGGTCGGCTTCATCCGGTGCTCGAAGCGCGCGATGCCGAAGTCCCCGAGCTTCACCGAGCCGTCGCACGACAACAGAATGTTCGACGGCGTCACGTCGCGGTGCACGATGTGCAGCACGTTGCCCTCGTTGTCGCGCGCGCCATGCACGGCAGTCAGCGCCTCGCCCACTTCACGGGCGATGTGCGCCGCCAGCCCGGGCGGGAAACGCCGCTGCTCCGACTCGGCCCGCCGTAGCAGGCGGTACAGGTCGACCCCGTCGACGTATTCGAGCGCCAGGTACGGCTCGTCACCGACCATGCCGGCGCCGTACACGTCGACCACGTTGGGGTGCCTGACTGCGCGGTGCAGCTCAGCCTCGCGCTCCAGCGCATCGAACTCGCCACCCTCGCGCACCGAGCGCAACAGCCGCTTCACCACCAGGCGCGCGGCCGGCGTCGTGCCAAGCTTGGGGCGCGCCAGAAACACTTCCGCGCTGCCTCCAACGGCTATCCTCCGCTCGAGCACGAATGGCCCGAATGGCTGTGGCGCCTTCGCCTTGCTGTCCTCCTGCACGACGTTCTCATTATGCAGGCGAAAACAAGGCCGCGGCGCCTCGAAATGCGACAGCTTCAGTAAGCACGGCTTTGGGCCGGGAAAATGGCCGGGGGCCGCGCTATACCAGCGGCGTGTTTCGCCATTTGGTCTCTGTCTCGAGCGCCGCTGCCCGCAGCGGCGCGTCCTCGGTCTCGAGCGCCGCTGCCCGCAGCGGCGCCTCCGGCGTGCGCCGTCTCTGTTTGGCCGGCTTCGCCGCGCTCGCCATGACCATTCCTGGCTGCAAGTGTGGGTCCGAGCCCAGTAGCGCCACCCCGGGCGCGCCGTCGCTACGCCTGTACGTGATGTCCAGCGTCGCCGGCGCGCTTGAGCCGTGCGGTTGCGTAAAGGACATGCAGGGCGGCGCCGACCACGCCGCCGCCTACATCGCGGCGCAAGCCAGCGCGGCGCCGAACTCGCTCACGGTCGGCGCCGGACCGATGTTGTTCATGAACGCCCGCGCTGGTTCCGAGCCCGCGCGCGACACCCAAGCCAGCTTCAAGGCCGACGCCCTGGCCGACGCCTACAAGGCCCTGCACCTGAGCGCCTGGGCACCCGGCGCGAATGATTGGCTACTCGGCGAGCCGTCGCTCAGCGGCTTGGTCGCACGCTCGGGAGCAACCCTGCTCGGTGCGAACCTGAAAGGCACTAAGGTTCAGCGCACCAAGCTGCTCGAGGTCTCGGGCATGAAGGTGGGACTGGTGGGGGTGAGTCTGCCGCTCGTCGCGGGCAAATCGCCAACCGGCGTCGAAGCCGACGACGCCGCTGCGGCCGCCAAGGCCGGCCTCGCTGAGCTGAAGGCCCAGGGCGCCCAGGTCGATATCCTGCTGGCGGCGATGCCGCGCGGCGAGGCCCTGCGCCTGGTCGAGGCGCAGCCTGGCTTCGAGATCGTGGTGCTGGGCAAGCCGTTCGACGAAGGCGAAACCAATGATCCGCCGCAGTCGCCGACGCTGATCGGCAAGACGCTGGTGGTGGAAACGCCCAATCACCTGCAGTCGCTCGGCGTCGTTGATCTTTACGTGCGTGGGCAATCCTTCGATTTCACCGACGGCAGCGGGCTCGAAGCGACCGAGCGCAAGCTGGAGATTGGCCGGCGTCTACGCGAGATCAAGGCGCGGCTCGAGCAAGGCGGCAAGAAAGACGACTTGGCCGCGCTCGCGCAAGATCAGAACGCCTTGCAGGCCGAGCTCGCGAAATTGCCCGAAGCCAAGCCGCCGACGCAGGGCAGCTTCTTTCGGTTTCAGTCGGTCGAAGTCACCGACAAGCTCGGCTCCGACAGCATGGTTTCGAGTCACATTGCCGCGTACTACCAGCGCGTGAACGACCACAACAAGCAAGCCTTCAAGGACCTGACACCGGTCGCGCCCGCAGCCGGTGAAGCGAGCTACGTCGGCCTCGAAGCCTGCACCAAGTGTCACGCCTCACAGCGTAAATTCTGGGATCAGACCTCACACGCCGCCGCGTACGCGACGCTCTCGAGCCAACACAAAGAGTTCAACCTCGACTGCGTCGGCTGCCACGTCACCGGCTACGGCAAGCCCGGCGGCACTACCGTCACGCACGTCGACAACCTGACCTCCGTGCAATGCGAGGTCTGCCACGGCCCCGGCTCCAAACACGCCGCCGCCCCCAAAGAAAAAAACCTCGTCAAAATCCCCGGCCACAGCTTCTGCGCCTCCGAATGCCACCACCCGCCACACGTGCATCCGGGCTGGAGTGTTGATGCAGCGTGGCCGAAGATCGTCGGGCCGGGGCATGGAATGCCTGGTGGTTGAGTTTCACCTCGGCGGTCCGATCGTCGTGGCGACTAGCGCGTTTTGATCCACGGGTTTTGCGCCCGGCCTCGCCGGGTTTCCGACCCGCCTCTCATTCGCAGATCGTGATCTGGTCTTCCAAGACCCCCTAGGTCCTGCCACTTTCGGGGCTGTGCCCCGAAAGCAACGGCTCGCAGCAGCATCTAGCGGGCTACGAAACCTGGCGAGCGAGCCCTGGTGGATTGGCGCAGCAGCCTTTATGGCGTCTTCGCAAATGGGAGGATTGTTTTCAGATCCTCGTCATTGAATCTGAGCATGCCGCCGACGAAATAATCTCGGCGCGTGTTGCTCAGGATGTCTTCGACGCCGCCGAGCAGCCAGAGCCGGTTAATGAACTCATACCCGAGCGAGATACGCCAACGCGGCAGCACGACTTCGCCGAAGCCGTAGAGATCTTGGCGCAGCTCGAAGCGGCCATCGAACAACGACGTATCCAGGCCGAGACCGCCGGTCGACTCTTTGATGCCGAAGCGCCCGGTGAACGGCCCGAAGCTCTGCGCAAACTGCAGCGAGAAGCGCAGCGAGTTGGTCGTCAGCGTACGCACTTCACGGTAGTGTGGCGGATCGTTCGGGTTGGTCGTGTCGACGTCCGTCTGCTCGAAGCGCGTCAAGCCCTTCGGATCGTTGACGATCTCGATCATGTAGTACTTGTCCTCCTTCGGCTGCAGGCGAATCTCGACGTAGCTCTTCACCGTGCTGGCCAAAAATTGGTAGTCGGTGCGCAGGCTGACGATGGTTTGCAGGCGTGAGATACCGCCCAAGAAGTCGCCGACGTTCTCGACCGCTCCTTCGACCTCGTTGATCAGCTTCTCGTCCTTGGTCAGGCGCCCGAGCGTGCCCTCGCCGCGATTCAGCCGACCCGTCACTTCATCGACGTTCTTGAGCGCGCTTTCCAGGTTTTTGCTCGCGGCATCCACGCGCTCGACGATCTTGCGCACTTCGCCTTGGTCGCCACCTTTGCCCGTCGGATCCTTCGAAACTAGCTCGCGCACTTCGCGCGTCGTCTCGCGCACGTTCTCCAAGATGGCCTGGATCTCCGGCGCGCTCCTGGTCGAAATCTGCTGGGTGTTGACGACGATGTCGTGAATCGCGTCGCGGTTCTCACGCACGGTCTGGTTGAGGGCCTCGGTCACCTGCGCCAAGTTGCGCAGCGTCGACTGAATGTCGGCTTTGCCCTGGTCACTGCCGACGGAAGTGGCCAGCGCTTTGGTGACCTCCTTCACGTCCTTGGCGATGTCCGACATCTGCTTCATCAAGTCGTCGGTCGTCTGTGCTTCTGTGACGACGTGGATTTCGTCGCCGTTGACCAGCTTGCGCCGCCCCTCAGTGCCGGGCGAGATCCGCATCTGAAACTCACCGAGCAAGCTCGAGGCGACCTTGGCCGCCGCCGCATCTTCGTACAGCGGGACATCCTTGTTCATCAGGATGTCGATGCGCGCGACGTCCTTGTCGAGCTTGACGCTCTTGACGCGCCCGACCGGAATGCCCGCGATCCGCACCTGCGACAGCTTGGCGATACCGCTCGCGTCCTTCAGATGGGTGAAGACGACGTATCCGCCATCGCTCTCACCGGACTTGGTGACGTAGCGGTAGATGAAAAGGCCCGCGCCCACCATCACGACAGCGAAGGCGCCGACTTTTGCGGCAGCGGTGATGCGACCAGCCAACAATCCGAGCGTAGACGCCAAGTCGTGGGGTAGCAACACGCCGGGCGAAGCCCCGGCTGGTCAACCAAAACATGCTACAAAAGGTCCATGGGCCGAACCTGGGTCGGGCGAGGCACTACGTCTCGAACGGCAGCGCTGCTGGTGTGTTGCGCCCTCGGTTGCAGCTCGGCGCCGCCCAGCCCTGGGCCCAAAACCGCGGCTCATGCGCGGAGCCAAAGCACGCCAGCCTTCGCCAGCGACGGCGGCGAGGTCTTCAGCTTCCCCGACGCGACAGAGTCACCGCTCGGCGTGGCCGAGGTACCAAGAGCCCTCAGCCCGTTTTTCGGCCAATGCAAGCAGGGAGACGCGGCGCTGTCGCGCGTGGCCGAGCGCTTCGCGCGCCGCCAGGCCGAGGGCAGCGCGCCGCTCGACGTCTCCGAAATCAGTTTCGCGCTACGCGCGGAGGGCTCGCCCTACGTTTGGCCGCGCGCTTGGACGCTCGAAGGCGGTGATCTAGCAAGCCCAGCAGCTGTCGAACGCATGCGCGGCTGGCTCGACAGCTTCGCCGACGGCGGCGAGCGCCGCTGTGGGGTCGCTCTAGCAACGACGCGCGAGCGCAGCGTGCTGGCAGCGGTAGCGGTCGATGTCCTGGCGGACCTCGAGCCGCTGCCGGTGCGGGTGCGCGTTGGCAGCTGGGTCGACGTGAATGCCAGCGTGATTTCGCCAGCCAGCGACGCAAAGGTGATCGTGCTCGGGCCCAGCGGCGCGCCCGGCGCGGTACCGACCACGTTCGACGGCCACCGCGCGCGCGCGCGCTTTCACGCGGATCGGCCGGGCGCTTTCTTGATCCAGCTACTCGCCAGCGTGGCCGGCGGCCCGCGCCCCGTGCTGGAAGCAACCATCTACGCCGACGTGCGCCCGCCGACGTCGTTCTTCGGCGACTCCGCGCCGGGCGAGCCCCCCGAGCCCCTCTCCGCCCAAGCCGACAAGGGCTCCGCGCTGTTGGCGATGGTGAACCAGGCACGCGCCAGCGAGCAAAGCCCAACTTTGCTCCGCGATGCCACGCTCGACGGCATCGCCGAGCACCACGCTCAAGCGATGCGGCGGCTGAAGCGCATCGCCCACGACGCGGGTGACGGCGATCCGCGGAGCCGCGTGGAAGGCGCCGATCTCGGCATCATCGCCACCGGCGAGAACGTCGCCCACGCCGTCGATGTCACACGCGCTCACCGCGCGCTCTGGGCAAGCCCCTCGCACCGCGAGAACCTGCTCCAGCCGCGTTTCGACCGAATTGGAATCGGAATAGCGCTCGATCCTGACGGGTCGATTTGGGTCTGCGAGGTGTTCGCGGACTTCCCCGATCAAGTCGGCGTGCCCCGCTGACCCGTTGGCCGGTCGCCGTTGGCGGCGGCGCGAGCACAGTAACTGGACAGACCGCCGGGCCGCACCGAAATCACCGCTTCTAATGCCGAATCGGGCAGGCTACTTTCCCTCGCCGTGGAGTCTCATCGGGAACACGTTCGCCCCGCTCTTGGTAAAACGGCCATCGCGCGCGGGGCGCGGGCCCTGGTGGCCATGGCCCTGGGCTCCGGCGCATTGCTGTTGAGCGCAGGCGAAGCGCGAGCGCAGGCGACCTACTTCCAACTCGATCGTGCGCAAATCTCTGGCGCACCCGACGACGGTTTCATGGTCTGGCGCCCGGTCGGGTCGGCCGAGAATCGCGTCTTCGTCAACGCTGCGCTTGGCTACACCATGAACCCGCTGCGGGCGGACACGGTCACCGACAACCCCAGCGTCAAGAACCACATCGACAACCCGGTTCAGGGTCAGTTCATCACTTACCTGAGCGGCGGTGCGCAGATTCTCAAGCGTCTGACGGTTGGGATGACGTTGCCGGTGAACCTGCTCAACATCTACGGCGATGATCCTCAGGCTCAGGGCATCGGCGGCGGCGGCATCGGCGATTCGCCCGTCGCAGTGAGCGATCTGCGCCTCGACATTCGAGTAAAGACTTGGGAAACCGACAGTGAGTGGTTGAAGTTCGGTCTCGGCGCCGCGCTCTTCACCCCGTCCGGCAATCGCGGCGCGTTCGCCGGCGACGGCTCCGCCAGTGGCTCCTTGTACGTCGCGAGTGAGCTCGACTTCGGCAAGTTCTTTTTGAGCGGCAACATGGGGCCGCATTTCCGTCCCAACGGCAGCATCGGCGGCAACAACGGCAGCTTATTCCTAGCTTCCGACCTGCGCTGGGCGTTCGGCGCGTACCTGCCGCTGCGCGAAGGCAAAGTGCGCTTGGGCGGCGAGCTGTGGGGCACCACCGGCATCACCGCTCGCGATCAAAACGGCGACAGCACGAGCAAGTTCTTCGCCGGCCAGAACACGGATCTCGAGTGGCTGGCTCAGGGCCGCTTTACGATCGATCCGCGCGATCGCGTTTACGTTCAGGTCGGCGCGGGCACGCGGCTCACCACCGGCTACGGCGCACCAGATTTTCGCATTTTGGGCTCGATCGGCACCTACGCCAATTTCCTCGACTTCAAGAGCAAGTCGCCCGCGCGCCGCATGCACGCTTCGTCCGACGTCGACATGTACGACCGCGACACCGACGGCGACGGTTACCCGGATTCGGTCGACGGCTGCCCCACGGAAAAAGAAGACGGCAAGCCCCCCGCCTCCACCGACGGTTGTCCGGGTAGCTCGGATCGCGACGGCGACGGCATCCTCGACGTCGACGACCAGTGTCCCGACAAGGCCGAAGACAAAGACGGCATCCAAGACACCGACGGCTGCCCCGAGGACGACGCCGACAAAGATGGCATCCCGGACGTGCAGGACAAGTGCCCGACCGAGCCCGGCAAGCGCTCGTCGCGCGCCGAAAAATTCGGTTGTCCTGGCCTGATCGAAGAGGGTCCGGGCGGCAGCATCACGCTGCTCAAGCCGATCGAATTCGAGACCGGACGCGCCACGATCAAGCCAATCAGCTTCCCGATCATGGACGACGTCATGGATCTGATGAAAGAGCGCCCCAAGCTGCGCATCGGCGTCTACGGACACACTGACAGCAAGGGCGTCCCCGCCAACAACTTGCAGCTCAGCAAACTTCGCGCGGCCGCCGTGCGTAACTACCTGCAGGGCAAAGGCATCGCCGCCAGCCGCCTCGAGTCCGAAGGCTTCGGCCAAACCAAGCCGGTCGCGCCCAACGACACCGACGACGGCCGCTCCAAGAACCGCCGCGTCGAGTTCAAAGCCCTCAACCCCGACGAGTAAGCCGCCCGGAGTGGGCTGCAGCAACGCAGCCCCTCATCATTCATCACGTTTTGGGGCTGCCGCGCCGCAGCCTCTGACCATTCATCACATTTCTCGCCTCGAGCACGAGCGAACAGGAAGGCGGGAAGATTTCTGTTGTTCGAGCAGGCGCCTGAGGCCCGATCGCGATCCCCCTGCGTCCAGTTGCCAGGACCACCCACCCCAAATCTCGGCCTTCCCGGCTTCCCGCCTTCCTCTGAGCATTGGTCTCATTTCGCGATTCGAGCACGAGCGAACAGGAAGGCGGGAAGGCGGGAAGATTTCTGTTGTTCGAGCAGGCGCCTGAGGCCCGATCGCGATCCCCCTGCGTCCAGTTGCCAGGACCACCCGCCCCAAATCTCGGCCTTCCCGGCTTCCCGCCTTCCTGTTGTCCCCGCTCGCTCGGGCAAGATGCGATGAATCATCAGCCGCAGCCTTCTTGCAGAAACTCCCGTAGCGTCCCCAGGCAACGCACTTCGAGGAGACAAAACGACAAAGCGCGGACGCCTCGGGGTCGAGGCTCCGCGCTGGTTCTGCGACGCGAGCGAGTAAGCGGAGGCTTACTTGCTGTGCGGAGGCATTTTCGCCTCTTTGAAGATGACGTGCTCACGCTTGACCGGGTCGTACTTCTTGAGCTCAAGCTTGTTGGTCTGCGTGCGCTTGTTCTTGGTCGTGTAGTAGGTGAAGCCCGTACCGGCCGAAGAAACGAGGCGAATGTTCTCTCGCATGGGACGCGGGGAGTAACACGCGGTGCGGGGTCGATCAAGGCCGATCAAGGCCGTCCGCACCCCGATTGAACGAAAAAAGGCGCCAGGACTTGACGAGGCTCCTGATGGATGGCTAATTCCGCCGGCTGTTGCCGTAGCGGTGGCTCCCAGCCCATCCTTTTCTGGAACATCAGCCCTAATTCTTTCGAGTCAGTCCCATGAAGCGCACGTACCAGCCCCACAATATCAGCCGCATCCGTACTCACGGCTTCCGTAAGCGCAACAAGACCAAGGGCGGCCAGAACATTCTCAAGAACCGTCGCCGTAAGGGCCGTTGGCGGCTGACGGTTTCGATCTACGAAAAGTAGAGTGGTCGGTAGCGCTCGGTCCGGAGCTCCCTCGCGAGCAAACCGCGTCCGCAAACGCCCCGAATTTCTGGAGATTCAATCAGGCGGTTCCCGTGTCAACGGCGACTGCCTAGTCTTCATTTTAATGCGTCGCCCGGTGGGCACGCCGTTGCGTCTGGGCATCACGGCGTCGCGCAAGATTGGCGGAGCGGTGCAGCGTAATCGCGCGCGGCGGCTGATTCGCGAGGGTTTTCGCGCAGTTTTCAGCGAGTTGCCGGCCGCGCTCGACATCGTCGTGATCGTGCGACGACCGCTCGGCGACCGCAAAATGGAAGCGATCTTGGAAGAGTGGCAGCGGGCTCTGCCGCGCATCCGTCGCAGCGCCGGCCGCTGAGCTATGTTGGAGACACCGGCCTGGGTCCGTCCCAGCCCAGGAACGCATGATCGCTCGGCTGCTGATGCTCCTGATCCGCGTCTATCAGCGCGTGCTCTCGCCGCTGCTCGGACCCGTGTGTCGCTTTGAGCCTTCGTGTTCGCGCTACACCCACGAGTGCTTACGTTTGCACGGCGCGGCCAAGGGCTCGTACCTGGGATTCCGACGCATCATCCGTTGCCACCCTTTCCACCCTGGCGGTTACGACCCTCCACCTCAACGCTCGGGGAAAGGGGACCAGGCTGAGCGCGGACAAAAGCCCCTTGTTCCCAAAATCCCTCCGCCGACTATCCCCTGATCCCTGGTCCCTTATCCCCTTCCCCGTGCTAGACCGCCTGCTCAAATCTCGCGCCCGGCGAAGCTAGCCTGCACTAGCTCGCAAAGCGGGTTTCCTCGGAAAAAACGTAGCTCATGGAACGCGGCAATCTCGGTCGCTGGTTGCTCATCGCCGCCGGTATCTTCCTGTTCATCCGGTTCGGCACGAACTTCATGGGTGGCGACCAGAAGGCCCCCCAGCCGATTGCCTTCGCCAACGAAAGCGCTCCGGTCGTGGCTACGACGCGCGCGCCCGAAGCGCTATGCGACCTGTGGGGTGACCGCTTCCGTGCCCAGCTGAGCACGCACGGCGCCTCGCTCAAGCACTACCAGCTGACGCCTGCCAAGTACCGCAAGGACGGCAAGCCGATCGATATCTCGACGACGCCCGATCAGGAGCTCTACCAGCAGCTTCGCTTCAACTTCGGCAATCAGCTCGAGAAGAGCGACGAACGCCAGGTTGACCCTGACACGATGGACTGGGCGCTCGTCAAAGCCGACGGCAAGAGTTGCGAGTTCAGCTACCGCGATGACAAGGTCGAGCTGACCAAAGTCGTCAGCGTGACCTCGCGTCCCTACGAGCTCAACGTCTCCGCGACCATCACCAACCGCGCCAGCCGTCCGCTCAAGCACGAGCTCACCGTTCACACCGACGCTTGGCGCTACCAGCACGAGGTGAAAGCGGGGGCTTTCAGGCAAAGCCCGCTCGTCACACAAGTCGAGTGCGTCGCGATCGACGGCAACACCACGCGCCTAACCGGCGCAGATTTCGAGCCGAAAGACTTCGAGAACAAGGAGCTGTTCCCGAACAATTCGCGAAACAACGGCAGTTGGCTGGAGAACCCCAGCCAGCCGGCGCTCGTCGCGGTCTCCAACGTCTACTTCACGCAATCGCTCATCCCGCTCGCGGCACCCGGCAAACCGCCGGTCTGCCAAGGTCAGATCCAAGAGCGCTATTCGGCCTCGGCCGGCGGCATCGACAAGGATCCGAACGGCGGTGCGTTGTACCGCGGCCGCCTCGCCTATCCGGCGATGACGCTGGAGCCGGGCCAAAGCGCCACCTATTCGCTGACCAGCTTCTCCGGCCCGATGGAGCGCTCGCTGCTCGCCAGCGCGGCCGGCGGCGAGCACCGCGTCGATCAGCTGATTGACCTCGGCTACTTCTCGCCGATCGCCAAAATCTTGGTCGCCTTCTTGCTGAAGGTGCACGGCATCATCGGCAACTGGGGCGTGGCGATCATGCTGCTGACGATCACCGCGCGTACGCTGCTGTTCCCGCTGACCCTGCCCTCGATCAAGGGCATGATCAAAATGCGCGAGCTCAAGCCTGAGATCGACGCCATGAACGAGAAGTTCAAGGACGACGCGCAGGCCAAGGGCTTGGCGCAGATGGAGCTGTGGCGGAAGCACAACGTGAACCCGCTCAAGGGCTGCCTACCGCAGCTGGCGTCGATGCCAGTTTGGTTCGCGCTTTACCGCACGCTGCAAACCGCCGTCGAACTCTACAACATCCCGTTCTTGTGGTTCCCCGATCTGTCATCGGCGGATAAGCTGTACATCCTGCCCTTCATCATCGGCGGCACGTCTTTCCTGCAGCAGCGCCTGATGCCGCCGCAGGGCGATCCGGCGCAGCAGAAGATGATGCAGTACTTCATGCCAGCGATGTTCACGGTGTTCATGTTGTTCCTGCCGGCTGGGCTCGGCGTATACATGTTCACCAACGGCGTGCTCGGTATCCTGCAGCAGCAGGGCGTGGAGTGGCACGCGCGGCGCAGCATGCGGAACGCCAAGGGCGCGATCAACGTCGAGGTCGTCAGCGACACCTCGAAATCCGGCAAAGAAAAGCTTACGCCGAAGGGCAAGGTCGAAGACCGGCCCCAGCTCGGCAATGGAAAGGCATGAACATGGGCGATACGAACGAGCTCAACGACGATGCGTGGGAGGAAAAGGATCCGAACGATGCGCCGCTGCCCAAGGCGGACGCTGACGCGGGTTCCGATCAGGGAGAGGCTGATGGGGGACGCCGCAAAGGGCGTGAGCCCGATCTCGAGCCGAGCGATGACCGCCAACGGAAGGCGCTCGATTTCCTGACCACGATCGTGCGTGAGATGGAGATGGAGTGCACCGTGCACTTGCGCCGTGCGCGCGAGGGCAATTCGGTCGACGAGATCAACCTCGAGATCGCCGGCCGTGACGCTGGGCGCATCATCGGCAAAAAAGGCCAAGTGCTGAGTGCCTTGCAGTTCGTCACCCACCGCGTACTCAACCGCCCGGGGCTGGATCGCCGGCACGTGTCGGTCGACGCCGAGGGCTACAAGAGCCGTCGCGATGACTCGCTGGCCAGTATGGCCAAGCGGCTCGGCAAGCAAGCCGTCGAGCAGGGCAAGATCATCACCTTCGAGCCAATGAACCCGCGCGATCGGCGCGTGGTGCATCTGGCGCTAGCCGGCTTCGAAGGCGTGATCACACGCAGCGACGGCGAGGGTGACGACCGCCGGGTGCAGATCATCCCGGTGCGCCGTGCCGGCACGCCGGGGTCCGCACCTAGCCCGAGCTGAGGTGGGGCTGGGGCCCACCGACCAACGAGAGCGCTCTGACGCTCGAAAGGCGGGAAAACCGCCGAACCGTCGCGGCTGGTGGGCGTCATTTGACGCCCGCCCCGGCGGTCTTACATGCTCCGTAGGCCCGCTTCGTCGAACGCTTTGGGAACTTCCAGGAGATGAGCATGAGCAGCATGGGACGGTTAAGCACGCTTTCTGTGGTTCTGGGGCTCTCGCTGAGCGCAGTGGGCTGCGGCCCGAAAGCGGTGCGGGGTGAAGAGGTGGAAGGTCTGGACGACCAAGCCATGAGCACCGGCCTCGACCGGCGCGATCTGCAGAAGCTCCTGCAAGAGAACATGAAGGCGCTCGACAGCGCGCCGGTGATCAAGCGCTGGGAGGGCGAGCAGATGCCGTCCGTCGCAGTGCTGCCGCTGCGCAACGAGACGACCGAGCACGTCGAGGGCTCGCTCGACGCCCTGATTAGCGATATCGAGACCACGCTCGTGAACGCCGGCCACGTCCGCGTCATCAGCATGGAGCAGCAAGGCAAGCTGATCGCCGAGATTCGCCAGCAGTATTCGGGCGCCTTCGATCCAGCCCAAATCGCCACCTGGGGTAAGCAGATTGGCGCGCGCTACGTGGTCACCGGCAAGGTGTTCACCAGCGACGAGCGCCAGGACGGCGAGCGCCGCGTCCAGTACTTCATGTTCATCCAGGTGCTGGAGGTGGAGACGAGCCAGATCTTGTTCCAGCACAAATCCGCGGTCACAAAGGCGATTATCTGAGCCTGGTTCGGGAGCGAGCTAGCAGCGTCATGAAGCAAACGGGCCGAGCGCGCGCCGGCCGCCTCCAGCTAGCGTTCGGTACCCTCGCGCTGTGTGCCTTGGGCGCGCTTTCCGGCTGCGCCAGCCACTCGGACAAGACGAAAGCGATTCGCAGCGCGCTTGACGCCGGCAATCCGCGCCAGGCGCTCAGGCTGCTGAACGACCAGCTCGACACCAAGTCCGAGCAAGAGCTGCCGGAGAAGACCGGCGGCGAAAACTCGCTGTTCTTGCTCGACCGCGCGATGGTCCTGCAGCAGCTGCAGATCTACAAATGGTCGAGCCGTGATCTCGAGGTCAGCGACAAGCAGATCGAGATGCTCGATTTCTCGCGCAACGCTGGCCACGACATCGGCAAATACATCTTCTCGGATGACACCGGGCCGTACAAGGCGCCAGCGTACGAGAAGCTGATGATCAACACCATGAACATGGTGAATTATCTGGCCGTGGGTGACCTGCAAGGGGCGCGCGTCGAAGCCCGGCGCCTGACCGTGATGCAGAAGTACTTCAAGGATCACGATCCCAAGAACGCGCTCACGGCGCCCGGCAGCTATTTGGCCGGCTTCACCTTCGAAAAGAGCGGCCAGTACGACGAAGCCTTGCGCTACTACGACGAAGCGCTCGAGTACGGGAACTACCAGAGCCTTGCAGCGCCGATCAAACGCCTACTTGGTCGTTCGGGTTACGCCTCACCGCGCTTGCGCAAGCAGGCCGGGCTCGCCGACGGAGAGCAAGCGCCGCGCGCGACCGATGCCGGCGCTGCTGAAGCCGAGCAGGGCGAGCTGCTCGTGATCGTGAACTATGGACGGGTGCCAGCGAAGATCGCCCGGCGCCTACCGATCGGTTTGGCGCTGACATACGCCAGCGGCGCGCTCGAGCCGGGCGCCAGCTCGCAAGCCAGCGCGCTCGGCGCGCAAGGTTTGGTCACTTGGGTCAACTACCCCGAGCTCGGCCATGCCCACGGCCAGTACGACACGCCGTCGTTTCTCCTCGACGGCAGGCCGCAAACGCTCGAGGGCATCGTCTCTGTCGACCAGGAAGCGCAGCGCGCCTGGGATCAGGTCAAGGGCACGGTGATCGCCTCGGCCATCACGCGAATGATCGCGCGCGTGGTCGCCGGCAAAGGCGTCGAAGCCGCCGCCGGCAAAGACCACCCGATCGCCGGACTCTTACTCGGCTTGGCCACCCAAGCCACGCTTACCGCCACCGATACACCCGATACGCGCAACTGGGCCACCCTGCCCGCGCGCATGGCTTTTAGCCGCGTCATGCTCCCGCCGGGCCCCTGCACTGTGCAACTGCACGCCCGCGGCGCCAACACGACGCGCAAGGTGACGATCAAAGCCGGCGGATTTGCGGTCGTTACTCTGACGGTCTTGGAATAGTTGGCGGTTCGGAGTTGGCAGGCGGCAGTTCGGGCATCTGAAAGTGGCGCGCAAGCCTGTATCTGCGTTTAGCGCTTGTTTATCGACGCCGTAGCAGCTCCAATCGAGCTCGGATCGCTTGGGGCCAATGGCAATCAATGTCTCGAAGCTGGCTGCGAATGTCAGTGCAACTGTTTTCTTGATGCTCGCGGGCTCATGCCTCGTTGATTCCGACCACCGTTGCGGGGCTCACCAGCGCTTGCAAGACGAGCAGTGTGTTTGCGACGCGGGCTACGGACTCACCGGCAACGCCTGCGTCGAATGCGCAGCCAATGAAGTCGGCTCGCTAGATGGCTGCGCTTGCGCGTCTGGATTCGGGCGCACCGACCCAAGCAAGCCCTGCGTGTCTACGGCCTCACTCGGTCAAGCTTGCGACGCAGACCCCGACTGCGCCGACCCCGCTGATTCATTTTGCGCTTCAGACAGCCCACGGGGTTACTGCACCCACGCGGACTGCACGTCTTCGGCGGAGTGCAGCAACGACTATTCCTGCAACACGAGGAATGTCCCAAGTTTTTGTGAGCGCCCTCCTACGGGCGCTGGCTCCCCCTGTCAGAGTGACACTGACTGTTCGGGCTTCGAGGCCGCCTATTGTGAGGTAGTGCTCGCGCATGCGTGCCTGAAAAGCGGCTGCAAGCCCGACCCCAACGTGTGCCCCGGCGATTGGGTGTGTTGCGATATCCCGCTGATCGGCGAGTCGTTGTGCTTGCCGCCGGGAAGGCTGACCGGTGGGGAGTGCCCAGGCGGCGGGTCCTTGGTGGGTTCGAACTGACATGCTCACCCGTAAGACGAACCCCGAGGTCGATCGTAGCCCGCGCGGTCAGCTGCCGATCGTTGTTGTTACCCTCGCGCTCAGTTTCGCCAAAGTTGCCGCTGCGCAGACGCCCCAGGTTCACGCATTACCCCCGCAAGAGCTGGCCGCCCCCGCTGCAGATACAGCTCCGGCGACTGCGGATGCAGGGCCATCGCAAACGCCCGCAAGCAGCGGCGAGATCGAGTCAGCCAGCGCGACGCAGCCGACCGTGGACCCGAGTCCGGAAGCGCCGTCGACACAGCTGACGGACGAGGACCTGGGCGCGCTCGAGGACGCGAATCCCCAGCAGCTGCTCAAGTTCTATGGCTTTGGCGACCTGGGCTATCGACATTTTTTCGAGCGGTCTGACAGTCCATGGTTCCAACTGCTCAATCGGAAACCAAGCTTCTTCGTTGGTAACCTCAATCTCTACTTCGACGCGCAGCTCAGCGCGAAGTGGCGGGCGCTAGCAGAAGTAAGGTTCACCTACCTTCCGCACGGCGCTCCCGACACGACGTTCTCGACTCCCCTTGCAACGCGTCGAGATCAGCAAGTCGCCGACTACACCGACTTCAGCCGAGATCAGACGGTCGGCGGCATCGTTCTCGAGCGGGCGACCTTGGAGTATGCGGCGTTTCCTTTTCTCACTATCAAGGCGGGCCACTGGCTTACCCCTTACGGCATCTGGAATGTCGATCACGGCTCGCCAGTTATCATCGGAGTGACCGCCCCGTTCATCATCGGGGCCAAGCTTTTTCCGCCATCGCAAGTGGGGCTGCTGGCTCAGGGCTCGCTACCCATCCATGGTGACCTCGAACTCGCGTATGCACTCGGGGTCTCGAACGGCCGCGTCGACAAGGTGCCCTTCGAGGATTTGGACGGCAACAAGGCGATCACGGCGCGCGCCGCGCTGGTCTTTCATGGTCTCGGTGAAGCAACGTTGGGCGGTACGCTGTACACAGGTCGCGCCACGCAGGGGGTGAACGAATTTTACTTCGTAGCTGGGAAACCGCACAGTCGACTCGACGTCACGCAGCAATTCGATGAGTTGAGCGTCGCGGCCGACCTTTCGTGGGAGTGGCAACGCTTCCATTTCCAAACCGAGGGGCTGCTCAATGACCGGCGCTACACAGAGCGCGGCCGCCCCCGGAGCAGCAAAGGCGCCCTGCAGCCCGACACGCGCAATGTGGGCTGGTACGCACTGCTTGGCTATCGCACGACGTTTTTGGGGACTATGCCGTACGCGAAGGTCGAACACAGCGCGGAGCCCGAGCTCCAATCGCGGGGCTTGGCCGAACGTGTGACCTTGCTCACCGCAGGCCTCAACCTGCGACCCGAACCGCGAGTCGTTCTAAAGGCCGAATACTCACGCGCTCGTTTCACAGGCGCCGGCACCGAAGGTTTCACCGGCAGCACGCTTCAAGGCCTCGACATGCAGGCGGCGTGGGCCTTTTGATGAAACGCGCCACATTGCTTACGATCGTCTTCAGCGCATTCGTGCTGGGCGTTTGCCCACCCACCTCGCAGACGGCGCATGCCGGTCAGCGGGTTCGGCTGGCGGTGGTGGTGGCGGCGAACACCGATTTGGTTGACGTAAGCCTCGCCGATCTTCGGCGCGTTTTTGCGGGAGCCGGCATGAACGACAACTCCGGAAAGCCGTTGATTCCATTGAATCATGCGCCGCGCTCTGGCGCCCGTGCGGGCTTCGACCGAATCGTTCTCGGACTCAACCCAGAAGAGGTAGGCCGGTTCTGGATCGATCGCAAAATTCGCGGGCTGGCTGGCCCACCTCGCTCGTTGGATTCGATTCCCCTGCTGCTGAGGCTGGTCCAGCGGTTTCCGGGGGCGATTTCCTACGCGCGCTCGCCGCTGCCGCTCGAAGGGTTGCGCGTCTTGCGCGTGAACGGCAAACGGCCTCAAGATCCTGGCTACGCTCTGGAATTCGATGAGTAAGCACCCTATCGATCGAGGGTGACCAGAACGAGCAGCCGGTGCGATGGCGTCAGAAATCGTCACGTCCAAACTAGGGACCCGCGAAAGACTTACCGTCGTAGTGGTACTTCCGCGAGCCGCCGCTCCAGGGCAAAAGCAATGGTTCGAGGCCGCCGGCGGTCGTCGTGTCGATCGGAAACGGGTAGCTTTGTTCGGTCCAGCCCACGGCCCGCGATGGGCGGAGCTCGATGTCGAAGCCGCGCCGGACGGGCGTGAACGACACCGCGCCGATGATTTGGTCTTTGCCGAGCGCGCGCCCGGTTTCGGCGCCGAAAATCCGCACCAAGCCGTCGCCTTGTACGCCGTAGACCATCAGCGCGTGGCGATCCACCGTGTCGCCACCGAGGGCTTTGCTGGCTTTGGCGTGCAGCACGGCGCGCACGATGATTTCCGCCTTTCCGTCGCCGGTCAGGTCGCGCGCGGTGGCGTCCAAGATGTCTTTCGGATCTGCGACGCCGACGGCGATGAACGCGTAGCTCAAGCCTTCGCGAAAGCCTTTGCCGAACACGACCATGTCTTTGCCGTGAATCAGCACACGCTCGGGCCCACGATCGCCCGCGACATCGGTCACAAAGTCGAAGCTCGGTTTGCCGGAGACGCCGCGGTCCTTCTTGTAGAGCGCGTACACGCGGTCGAGTAGCTCATCGGCCGTGGGCGGACGCGGCGCGGGCGGTGCCGGCGGCTCGTCACTCTTCACGCGCGCCTTCGGCTTCTTCACGGCGCCTGCGGGCGTGCCGGCGCTTTGCTTCGGCGTGAAGCCGGTCTCGCCGACAGCTTCGAAGCTCTTGCCCTTCCAAGCGAACGTACGACTGCCGACGCTCTCCCACGGCAACAGCGTGGCGCCCATGTCGCCTGGCTGCACTTCGTTGAAGCTACCCGGCTCGAAACCCTCGGCTTCGCCTTGCGCGATTTCGATGCCGGCTTTCGACAGCTTGACCTTGTTCATGATCTCGCCGTCGCTAGTCTTGACGCCGACCTCGTGAGCGAACGCCAAGAACGGCTGGTCGTCGCGACCGACCTTGAGCACGGTCAAGACCTCGCGGTACTTGTCGCTGCCGCCGACGCGCTTCTGCACCACGATCTCGTCGTGGCCGTCACCGTCGAAGTCGAGCAACTCGAGGCGGTCGACTTGCTCGGCGCTCGAGATACCCAAGTCCGCGAAATAGAACTCCTTCCCGCCGCGAAAATGCGGACCGATGATCACCAGGTTGCCGCCCCAGACGGCGACGCGCTCGATCATACTGTCGCCGGAGACGTTGCCGTACGCGTCGCGCGCCGGGCTCGCCGGCAGCCCCTTGGCGCGGATGATCGACTCTTCGAGTCCTTGTTCGTTCGCCAACAGCAACGGCGGCATCGCCTTGCCGGAGCGCGCCTGACTGGTGCCGATCACCGCCTTCACGCTGCCCGACACGTCGGCGTCCGCGTAGGTGACGGTCGCGCGCAAACCGACGCGCGTGCGCGCGGCTTCCGGAAAAGCCGTCCACGGGATCTGCGCTTCGACCGCCAGGCCCTTGTCCGTGGGAGCCTCGACGATCTTGGACTGACTGATCGGCGCGCCCTTGACCTTGATCACGCCGGCGACCTTGCCGGGCAGGCCCGGGTACAGCTCGACTGCGTACGTTTGGCCCTTGGGAAAGTTCAGGAACAACGTGGCGTGGTCTTCATTCGCGCCGGCCGCCGACGTGCGCACGATCTTTTGGTCGAAGATCTTGAGCACGACGTACAGGCTGTTCTCGTCGTAGGCCACCGTGGCGGCCACGCGCGGGTCGCCGCCGCTCGGCTTGCCCTCGAGCGTCTCGGCTAGATCAGTCATCTTGTTCGGCCATTCGCGCAAATCTCCGTCGATACGGATCTTCACGTCGTCGACCGGCTCGGCGGAAATCGTGCGGCCGCCGGCCAAGGCACTGGTCGAGACCAGAGCCAGAGCGGGAATCAACAGGAAGGCGGGAAGGCGGGAAGGATTTGATGGTTCGAGAGCGAGCCGCAGCGTGCGTTTCATGGACTGCCCTACTTTTTCATGCGCAGCTCGGTCTGTTGCTCTTCGGCTTCGAGCTCGGCCAGCGCGCGGGCCAGCTCCTCTTGCTCGGCCGCGTCGAGCCCTGACGCCGTTCCGGTTGCGCCAACGCTCGCTTCAACGCGCGCCTTCGCCGGCTCGGGCTCGGGCGGCGCCAGACCCATCTTGCGCTTGAGCGACAGCAGGTCTTCTTCGGCGCCTTTGGTCTGCTCGAGCTGTTGGAATTTGTGCGCCAGCACGTCGCCCGAGTACTCCTCGTTGAGCTCGGCCTGGGCGGAGGCTTCAGCCTCTATCTGCTCGATCTTGCCGGCCATGCGATCGAAGGTCTCGAAGGCGCTGGCATTGCGCAGGCCGCCCATCGTCTCCTGAATCGCCTTCTGCGCCTCGGCGCGCTTCTTCCGCGCGATCAGCAGGTTCTTCTTGCGCTTGGCCTCTTCAATTTTGGCGTTCAGCGCGCGCAGCGCCAACTTCAGTTGATCGACCGAAGCTTTCTGCTTGGCCCACTGATCTTTGAATTGTTCGCCGGTCGACTCATGCTCCTTCTTGCGCGCCAGCGCCTCTTTGGCGAGCTCGTCGTTGCCGGCCTTCACCGCCAACATCGCGCGTTTTTCCCAAGCCGCCGCGCTCTCTAGCTCTTGCTGGGTCTGCTTCTCGAGCTTCTTCTCGTCGGCGATCGACAGCGCGACCATCTTCTTGGCCTCGCCGAGCTGAGTGGTCATGTCCTCGACGATTTGATTCAGCATTTTCTCCGGATCTTCGGAGCGGCTGATCAGATCATTGAGGTTGGATTTGATGAGGGTGGCGAGACGTTGAAAAAATCCCATGAAGCTTTCTCGATCTCAGGAGGCTGGAACCATGCTGCGTAGGACCGGTACGTGCTCACCCAGCGCGACGTCGATGTCGGCCAGAACGGCTTCGAGCTCGTTCAGATCGAGGCTCTCGAGCTCGAGCGCTGCCGCCAGTACGATCTGCTCGTTCTCCAAGCCGAACGCCGCGTGAAGCAGCGCGCTGGCGTTCAGCTCGAGCAGCTTCTTGTAGACCGGCGCCGCAGCCGCCAGGTCTTTGGGCGCTGGGCCGATCGCCACTTGCACGACCAGCACTGGCGGCACCAAGAGCAAGGCAGCGGGCGGCAGGTTGGCGCCGAGCGAGAGCACGAATGTGCCGTCCGGGTGTCGCTCGTAGCGTCGTCCGAGGCGACCGAGCTGCGCTTCGAGATCGTCACTGTTGCGGATCATCGCTCGAAGAGTAGTGCGGCGGTCGCCTAGCCACAATCGCTAAGACACCCGTCGAATCGGTCTCGTTGGTCGTTGGGGCCCCAGCCCCAACGACTGCGCCCTGCAGCGGATTGCCGCGCGCGACACGCTCATGACACGCGGCGAACGGGCGCTCCGTCGCGGCTGAGGCGAACGTTGACGAGCTCGTCCGGTGGGGGGGCTTCGGGCTGGATGGTCACGTGCTCGAGCTTGAACTCGGCTTTCAGACGTTCGGCGACGCTCTGACACACCTCGGTGCCATGGGCGCCACGCGCGAGCGTGACGTGGGCGGTCAGCGCGTCGAACTCTTCCGAGATGCGCCAGACGTGCAAGTCGTGGAGCGACGCCACGCCGGGCGTCGCCGCGATCGCGCGTTCGACGGCGGCAACGTCGAGGTGCGGCGGCGCCGACTCGAGCAAGATACCGGTCGTCTCGCGCAGCACGCGGTAGCCGCCGAGCAGTACTAAAACGGCGATCACCAGCGACAACGCCGGGTCGAGCCGCTGCGCGCCGAACCACAGCGCGCCGATCGCGGCGATGATCGCCGCCACCGAGCCGAGCGCGTCCGACAGCACATGAAGGAGCGCCGTGCGTACGTTCAGGTTGCCCTTGCCCCCACGCATCAAAATCAACGCGCTCAGCAGGTTCACCCCGAGCCCGGCCACCGCCGTGATCAACATCGGTCGACCCAAAATGTGCACCGGCTGCATGAAGCGTTCGACGGCTTCGCGCATGATCATCAGAGCGATGCCGAACAGCACGATGCCGTTGACGAACGCCGCCAGCACCTCGGCGCGCTTCAGCCCGTACGTGCGCAGCTCCGTGCGCGGCTTGTCGGCCACGCTTTGCGCGATCAACGCCAGCACGAGCGCGCCGCTGTCGCCGAGCATGTGACCGGCATCGGCGAGCAAGGAGAGGCTGCCGCTGAGCCAGCCGACCACGGCCTCGACACCCATGAAGCCGAGCGTGAGCGTGAGCGCCATGCTGAGCTGCTTGCGCGCGCTGCCGCGGCCGCCGTGGGCGTGACCGCCGTGCCCGTGCCCATAGCCACCGTGCGCGGGCGCGCTCGGCTTCGGCTTTGCGTCACCGTGCCCGTGCCCGTGCCCATGCCCGTGAGCGGGAGCGGGAGCGTCGGGAGCCTTAGCCGGTGGAGCCACCGACAAATGAAAGCTCAGGTTTGACGCCTCGCCAAGCCGAGGCTGCCAGGTTCAGCGGAAGTACGGCCGTTCCGGGCCAAACAGCGGCGCTTTGGCGAAGCTCCGGCAAGCCGGCGCCTTCGTCCCGGCGCGGACCAGCGCCATCACGCAAGCCGTCGGCTGACTCTCGGCCGGCAGCTTCCACAGCTCGGCTTCGACAGCTGTAGCGTCGGCGTCAAGGAACCGTGCATCGATGAGCGCAGCACTGCCACGGCGTCATCGACCTTCTGGATCGCAACATCGAGCGTGGCATGCGGCTTTCCCTAACGCCGGCGCCGCGGACGGTGGCGGCGGCAGGAGGCTCACTCGCGTTCCCAAGCCCGCGATTTTCGAGGCGGAACAGGCAGAAATCAACGGCAGCCGGCCAAACGGTCCGCGGCGTTGGAAATCGCGGGCGGCGCCACGTAAAAACGCTCGCGCGGTGTCCCGATTGCACTCCGGAAAATCCTAAGTACACTCGGCCATGTTTGACCGTAATCTTCGCGAGTGCCTGACGTTCGACGACGTCATGCTCGTGCCCGCGTACAGTGAGGTCCTTCCGGCGGAAGCCGACGTTCGCTCGCGTCTCACGCGAACTATCGAGCTGAATATCCCGATCGTCAGCGCCGCGATGGACTCGGTGACCGAGGCGCGCTCCGCGATCGCCATGGCCCGCCAAGGCGGCATCGGCATCATTCACAAGAACCTCGGCATCGAAGAGCAAGCCCACGAAGTCGACCGAGTCAAGCGCGCGGAGAGCGGCATCATCATCAATCCGGTCACAGTCCGGCCATCGCAGTCGCTGCGCGAAGCCCTGGGCGTCATGCGTGAGCACGAGATCTCCGGCGTGCCGGTCGTCGAAGGCGCTACCGCCGTCGGCATCCTGACTTCGCGCGACATTCGCTTCGAAAAGAACCTGGACCAGCCGGTCAGCGTGCTGATGACGACCGAGCTGGTCACCGTCGCGCCCAGCTGCAGCCAAGACGAAGCGCGCCAGCTGCTGCACAAGCACCGCATCGAAAAGCTGCTCGTCGTCGAGAACGGCAAGCTGGTCGGTCTGATCACGATCAAGGATTTGCTGCAGGCCGAGCGTAATCCGCTCGCTAACAAGGACGAGCGCGGCCGGCTGCGCGTCGGCGCCGCGCTTGGACCCGGTGTTGATCGCGTGCAGCGCGCCGAAGCTCTGCTCGAAGTGGGCGTCGACGTGCTGGTGATCGACACCGCACACGGGCACCACAAAGGCGTGGTCGACGCCGTCCGCGACACCAAGAAGCGCTACCCGAACGTGCAGGTGATCGGCGGCAACATCGCCACTTCCGAGGCTGCGCAGGCGTTGATCGACGCTGGCGCTGACGCGATCAAGGTCGGCATTGGGCCGGGCAGCATCTGCACGACGCGAATTGTCGCCGGCATCGGCGTGCCGCAAATCACCGCGATCGCCGATTGCGTCGAGGTGGCGGATCGCCACGGCGTGCCGGTCATCGCCGACGGCGGCATCAAGTACTCGGGTGAAGTCACCAAAGCGCTGGCTGCCGGCGCTTCGTGCGTGATGATTGGCTCGCTGTTCGCCGGCACCGACGAAGCGCCTGGCGAGCTGGTGCTGTTCCAAGGCCGCAGCTACAAGGTGTACCGCGGCATGGGCTCACTCGGCGCGATGAAGAAGGGCAGCCGTGATCGCTATGGCCAGGGCGGAACCGCTGACGAAAAGCTCGTGCCCGAAGGCATCGAAGGCCGCGTCCCGCACCGCGGCTCGCTCGCCAGCATCCTGGCGCAGCTGGTCGGCGGCTTGCGCGCCGGAATGGGCTACACCGGTAGCGGCACGATCGCGGATCTACGCAACAACGCCAAGTTCATCCGCATCTCGTCCGCCGGTCTCCGCGAAAGTCACGTGCACGACGTGATCATCACCGAAGAAGCTCCCAACTATCGTGTGTAGTTACGGCTCGAGGTCGAAGTCGTAGCCGAGGCCTAGGCCCGCGGAGAGCGTTGTCGCGGTGCCGATGCCTTGGGCACAGTTTTCGATCAGGTCGCCGGAGAGGCGGCGACCTGTACCGTTGATGCGTGCGCTCAGGCCCCAGCGCGGTGACAACATCAGCCGCGCGCCGACGCCACCACCGAGCTGAAACGCCGGCGCGTCTGCGGCACCGCAGGAGTACGCGCTGGCCGGCAAAAGTGCGCCATTATTGGCCGTACCGGCCGCCGAAACGCCCTGAATTCCCACGCCCACTTGCAAGCCGACGAACACGTCGAACAGCTCGCTGCGCTTCGGGTACGCGCGAATGCCCAACATGGCCGACGACACCGTGTAGTCGACGCCGACGCTGTCGAGGCCGTTGATGGCGGTGCCGCGGCCGAGCGACGCGCGCTCGATCTCGAGGCCGGCCGCCAGCTCGCGCTTCAGCTGTAGGTAGAGGGAAAGGCCGAGCTCCGCGCCAACGTTGCTTTCGTGATCGAAGCCGGCGCCGCTGTCAGGCCGGATCGAGAATCCGAGCCTACCCTCCAGGGTGAGCGGTGAATGCGCGCGCAGTGACGGCGGTTCCGCGGACTGATGCTTGGGCTCGGCTGGCCAGATCACGGCAGGCTCCGGCGCGGGCGATGCCACGGGAGCGGGAGGTGGCTCGGACGTCGGCGCTGGAGCTGGCGGCGTCTCCGGTGCAGGCGCTTCGGCCGGCGCGGGTGCGCTTGGCGCAACCACGACGGGTGGTTCGGCAGGCGCAGGCGGAGGTGCTGGTGATGGCGCTGGAGCGGGCGCGGGCGCTGGAGCGGGCGCTGGCGGCGCTGGAGCGGGTGCAGTCGGGGCCGGCGCGGGCTCCGCGGCCGGAGGCGCCATCTTCTTCGCCAACGCGCTGTGGGTGACGCCGAGCAGCGCAAGCACGAGCCCAAGCCGAGACAGCCGCATGCCCGCGACTATCCTCCGGATCTAGGCCCGCCTGCAATCAGCCCGGCGGCCTCGCGCAACCGGACGCGGTGCCGCAAAAAGGGGTCAAAAAGTGCCCGTTCTCTCGTTGACAGAGCCCACATCGGCCGCCATAGTCCGCCGCGGAGAGATGTCCGAGTGGCCGAAGGTGCCTGATTCGAAATCAGGTGTACCCGTGAGGGTACCGAGGGTTCGAATCCCTCTCTCTCCGCTGGGGTGCTGCCCCCACCCGTCGCGCTTCGCGCGCCGACCTCCCCCAAATCCGTGCTCGCCTCCGGCTGCGCGCGGATGGAGGGAGGTAGGCAGCTAAGCCCGCCGGTACAGCGAGCGACCCCGCAGACCTTCCCCTCCGGTCTGTCTGCGGTTCAGGAGAGGTGACCGAGTGGCCGAAGGTGCATGATTGGAAATCATGTGTACGGGAAACTGTACCGAGGGTTCGAATCCCTCCCTCTCCGCAGAGCAGCGTGTTTTCGCAAGGAAGCACGCTGTTTCGTTTTTGTGCTCGGGGCTCGCCGGACCTCCGTACTGCAATCGACGAGCGGGGTATCGACGCCGCAGTGCGCCTCAAAGCCAGCCGATCGCGCGCAATGCGAAGCCGAGCGAGAGCGAAAGGCCGTTGGCGAAAGTCGAGGCGTAGGCGGCTTTGCGGGCGTGGCCACGGCCGAGGAACAGGCCGTAGATCAGGGCCTCGAGACCGAAGGCCCACACTTCACTGACGAAGAGCGTGCCGAAGCGCGTCCAGCCCAGGCCGGCGCCGAGCTCGGGAAAGATCAGCCAAACCGCGGGGTGCGAAGCGACGTTGCACACCGCGATCAACCCGATACGCCGCAGCGCCGGGACCTCGCGCCGGAGTACCCAGCCAGCCGCCACCTGCTCGATGGCGAGCGTCCAAACGAAAGCGCGAAACCAGTGAACCATCAACAGCATGGGGACGAGGCCGAACCTTTGCGACCCAGCCACCACAGCGCGAGCGCGCCGAGCTCTAGATAGCCGTGAAAGGAAGCAAGCGACAAGTAGACGGATTGCGTACGAAGCGGTGCCACCAGACCACAGAGCGGCACCAAGATGACGAGCAGCGCCGCGAGCGCCAAGCCGGAGGTTCCGAGCTCGCTCCGCAACGCACGGAAGCTCATCCGAAAACTGAGCGTGCCCTCACCGCGCGTGGCTTCTTGCGGGATGGCGTGCAGCCACACCGCGTAGTGAATCGACTGCAGAAACGCAAAGCTCGCCACGATACCGAGCGCGAACGGAGCGCTGTGCACGAACGGCGCAAGCTGGTCGGCGGCCACGAAAACATGTAGCCCGAAGCTCTGCACCAGGCCGTGCTTGAAGCCGAACCAGGCGAGCGGCGAAAAAACCAAGAGCGCCGCGGCCCCCGCGAACGCCGCGGCAACCGCGAACGCTCGCCCGCGAGCTTTGCAAAACATCAGCACCCAAATCGCGATCGCGACCACGTTATGCGCGTGAGCCATGGCCAAGCGCAATGCGCTCGGCGCGGCCCACGCCGCCAGCAGCGCACCGACGAACAGCACCGCGCGCGCAACCGTCGACAAGCGCGGGCGAAGCACCAAGTAACGCAAATCGGCCAGCAGGTGCGGAACCCCGAGCAGTAGCGGTCCGACTACCAACAATAGCGTCGGCGCGAACACCGACAGCACGAACGCGGCGCCGGCATGGATCAGAAGCATGGCCGGAACGCGGCGCCGCTTCTCGACCAATACGGCGCGCAGCGGCGCCAGCGAAAGCGCACGCACGAACAACGCCGTGCGTGCGCGGTCCAGCGGCCGTAGCCACTCTTCAGCGGAAGAAAGCGAGGTCGCCACGCATCAGCCCACGGGCGAACGGCGCCGGCGCAGGCCGGTGACGATGAAGCCCAAGCCGACGAGCACGGCGCCCAGCCCGCCAGCACCGCCGTGCACCGATGAAATGGAGCAGCCGCCATCATCGTCCGAAGACGACTTGGTTTTGCTCGTCCCGCTCTTGGCGCCCGCGGTGCTGGTACCCGGACCCGCGCTCCACCCACCAGCCGAGCTCCCGCCCGGCGGATCGGGCGGAGCACCGGCCGCGGAGCTGGTGGCGCCGCTCGTTTCTCCAGCAGCGCCGGCGGCGTCGTTCGGCTGACCGCCCACTCCGTCCTCTGCCGGTACGCAGCGGTAGCAGGCGTAGGCCATGAATCCATCGGGAGTGTGCCGCGAGCACATCGTCTCTTTGCAGACTCCGGGCTGGAACTCGGTGCCGTTGCCCGTGGCGTTGTCGCAGGCCTGGCCCACCTCGTGGACACCACATTGATCGTCGGGCGCGACGTCGGCCCAAGCTGGCACACTCAGGGTCAAAACACCGAGAATCGTCAATGCGGAGAAGTATTTCGTAAGGGTCATGTTCACCTGCTTGGCCTTGGCCGGAGTCGACGGTGGTCGTGAAGAAAAGTGATGTGAGGCACGGCGGACGATTTTTTCACGAATCGCTCGGGGGCCGGCCAAAGCTTGAGCATGCGTTGCTGGGTGCGTGGCTCTGACTTAGCGTTCCATCAGGAATGCGCTGCGCTTGGCTTGCCTTGATGCTGCTCGCGGCCGGAGCGTTCACGCAGCGCGCGCGGGCCGCCGACGCGCGCTTCACCTGGCGCGGTCCCGATTGTGCGAGCAGTGCTCCTCTGCTCGAGCACCGCCTGAGCGAGCTGGTGGAGACGCGCGATCGCGCGCGCCTGGCGGGAAGTATGGCGGTGACCCACGGCCCTGCTGGCTACGACGTCCAAGTAACGATCGAGCTGGATGGTCGTCCATTGGGTACGCGCCGCTTCGACGCCGACAGTTGTGGGCGCGCTGCCGAAACAGCTGCAGTCGCGGCGTCGCTGGCGGTCTACGACGGCGAGGGCGAGCCGAGAGGCGCCGCCGAGAGCGGCATCAGCCCAGACATCTGGACCCGGCGTCCGGATCCGACGCCCGATTTTTCACGGCCGCGTCCGGCGCCGAAAGCGCCGCTGCTCGAAGCGCGGCTCGGTCTGCTAGGTGTGGTAGAAATCGGTGCGTTGCCGAAGCCCGCGTGGGGCGGCGCGCTCGAGCTCGAGCTCGAGCTCGGCGTGGGCAAACGTTGGTCGTTTGCGGTGATCGGCAGCATGACGACGGAACAAGAGCGCCCGGTGCGCACGCAGCAGCTCGCCCACTTGTCCGCGCTGGGCGGCATCGCCCGAGCTTGCGTGGCCCCACTACTCGGTGCCACCTATCGGTTCGACGGCTGCGCGGGAGCAAAGTTGATGCAGGCGCACGGCCGGGGCGACGGCTTGGACGTGGAGCGCTCGGCATCGCTAACGTGGGTGGCGCCGATGCTGGGCGCCGGTTTCTCGCTGCGAGCTCCACGCTACGTCGAATGGCGGCTGGAGCTGGAGGGCTCGGTGCCGCTCTCGCGCCCGCGCTTCCTGGTGGACGGCAGCGAGGTTTCGCGCGCAGCCGCGGTAGTTGCGGCAGCGCGAGTCGGTGCGGTCTTGAGGTTTTGATGTCGCCGCTCGCCGAAACTTTCACAGACGACCGGCGCGACGGCCAACCCACCTTCGAACGAGTTTACGACGATTTTTTCGACTTCGTGTACCGCAACACGCGACGCTTGGGCGTGCCGCCGAGCGCCGCCGATGACGTGGTCCAAGAGGTATTCATGGTTCTTCATCGCAGGCTTTCTGAGTATGACGGACGCGCCACGCTGCACAGCTGGGTCTACGGCATTCTGGCCAATACGGTGCGCGACTACCGCCGCAGCTTTAGAAGAAAGCAAGCTCCGCTCGTCGCGGCGGAGCGCGACGAACAGCTCGGTCCGGCGTCGAGCAGAACGAGCCCCGAGCAACGCACGCAGCTCAAGCAAGATCTGACCCTTTTGATGCAGCTCTTGGACGACCTACCCGAGGCGCAGCGCGAGCTGATCGTGCTGGCAGATCTGGAACAGCTGAGCGTGCCGGAGATTTGCGAGTGCCTCGGCGGCAACAGCAACACCGTCTATTCGCGCCTGCGCGTCGCGCGTGAAAACCTGAAAGCTAAGCTGTCTCGCCACCTCCTAGCTTCGGCGAGAGAACTGCCATGACGCCCCCTGACGTCGACCAGGAGCTCGAGCGGCTATTCTCCGTCGGGCGCACCGCCACCGCCCCCGACGCTGGCGCACGCGAGCGCATCCGCGCAGGCCTCGCACCGCGCCTTGCTTCCGGCGCTGCGGCGACGCACCCCGCCTGGACTCAGCGCGCTTGGCTGGGACTCGGCGTGGCGGTGGTGGGTGCGGGCGCGGTCGCGCTCTGGCTGACGCATGCCCCGCACGCCAACGAAGGCACCGTGCCCGTTTCCGTAACCGTGCCGATCGCTGCGTCGGCAGCTCCCGCGTTCGAACCCGTGCCGCCTGCACCCGCGCCGCCCGCTGCGCCGACGGCACCCGCGTTCGTCACCCCGCCGCCCGCCCCCGCCAAGCCGGCGCCGTCGCTCGAAGCCAGCAAACCGACGCCTTCGTCGACGCGCAATGCCGATCCCGCGGAAGAGCTGTCACTCGTCCGAGCCATGCAGCAAGCCTTACACTCCGGTAACCCGAGCCAAGCCCTCGTGCTCGCGGCCGCTCACGCGCGTCGCTTCCCGCGCGGCACGCTGCTCGAAGAGCGTGAGGGCGTCCGCGCCGTCGCTCAATGCCAACTGGCAGCGCCCAGTGCTCGCCCCGCCGTCTTGGACGCTTTCACGCGTCGCTTCGCCGCCTCGCCCTACGCGGCGCGCGTCAGAGTGGCCTGCCAATGAAGCGCGCGATCTGGCTCATCCCACTCACGTTCGCCGCCGGCTGCCGCAGCCGCGATCAGAGCCTCGGAGAAACGCGCCCCGTGCCGCACCCGATCGTCATCCCCGATCCGAATCCGCGCCCGAATCCGAATCCGAATCCGAATCCCAATCCCAATCCGAATCCCAATCCGGATCCCAATCCGACCCCGACTACCCCGCCGTGCGAGGACCTCATCAAACACGCGCGCAGAACCGATTGCGTGCCAATCGGCCAATGCGGCGGGGATGTGATCACGGCCCCCGGCTACGAGTGTGACGGGGGTACCGTGTGCTGCGAAAACCTCCCCGGCACCTGTTCGCCGACCACGCCTTGCGGCGGCCAAAGCGCGATGTCGCAGGGCGGCGACGGCGGCGATCCATCGGCAGGAGCAGGCGGCAAGCCGTAGGCGCTACGCCAGGCACGGCAAGTAGAGCGTGAACGTGGAGCCGCGACCCGGCTGGGAATCGAGGCCGACCGCGTTCCCCATCGCGATAAACGACGTTGCGCAGCGCGGGTCGATTCCCGATGATCCCTGCAACGCACGAGGTTAGCAGGCGACGAGTGGCCCGCCGTGCCGAACAATCAAACGCGAGTCACGCGATCCAAAGATCCCCGCTGACTCGCGTCATTCCCGCTCGGAGCAGCGCTAATCGCATCGACTCCGAAACGCGAGCCGATGTTCGCCGGCCGTGCGCACCATCGTCGCGGGTGCGCGCTCGGGCTCCTCGCGTTGCCCGTCGAAGATCGCACGGCTTTTCTTTCGTTGACCCGACCCAGATCCGGTTGGGTACTAGTCCGGTATGACGAAGCGGTTGGTGGTAGAGCCTTAGCGGTGCTGGCGGCGCGGACGGGGACGGGCGGGTTTAGCAACTATTTCGTGGCTCGTTGACGAGGCCTAGGTTGGCGCTCGAGCACGCTCAACACGTGTTTGGCAGAGCCTAAGTCTCCCGAACGCGTAGTCGCGAACTAGCTCGAACATGGGCTTGTGATTCGACAGCAATTGTCAGAAGCGGAGGACCGTATGAAGGGTATGTTCTTGAACGCGCTCACCGTCGTGAGTTGCATAGGATTTGGCTGCTCATCCCCAGAAACTGGCATCATTGCCAATCAGGCGGGGACGGGTGGGAGCGGCATGTCGCCGCTGGCTGGGGCCGGGGGAACAGCGCTGCCGAGCGGCGGTGGGGGTGGGCTCACGAGCGCGGGCATGGCGGGTACAGGCGGTAGCGTGGAAATGTCAGCAGGCAGTGCGGGAGTGTCAATGGGGGGTAGTGGCTCAAGTGGTCAAGCTGGCCAAGCTGGCCAAGCTGGAAGTGGC
Organism: Polyangiales bacterium; assembly: GCA_038252755.1. Lineage (GTDB taxonomy): Bacteria > Myxococcota_A > Polyangia > Polyangiales > Polyangiaceae > PMG-095. Next base: position 31,458 of record JBBSAB010000085.1, read on the forward strand.
GGGGCACCACTGTCGTGCTGCGCCGGCGGTGATTGCAAAGACTGCGTCAGCAACATGGATGGTTGGCTCACCAAGAGCGAATGCGGAATGTCTCAAGTCAATCATGACTGCGACCTTCCGGCATGCACCAACAATACGAAGACGTTCACCGGTAACTTCGTACTGTCAGGCGCGGCCGCAAATCCCGCTAATAATTTCCGCGTCACGTTGAACGTCCGCGGAGTGGTCGAGTGTAAAACGTACAATGGGGGTATGAATCGCATCGGGAACAACGCCACGCAAACTCCCACTGGCGTGAATCTGTTCTACGAAGGCGGCACGGTTCCGGGCAGCTCGTACAACACGCACGAGCTGCACGTTGAGCCGAAAAATGACGCGGGCGCGAGTGATTGGTACCTGAATGCCTGCCCTACTGGCTTCGGCGAACAACACTACACGTGGGCGGTCAACTACGAGGAAACGATCCAGGTCAAAGGCGGAAGCACCATCCACTACCTGTCGTTCGACTCGAATTGTCGAGAGATTCAGAATTGCGGAGCGGGCGCGGCACCGGACACGAGTTGCACTGGCAAGCAGTGGGTCGTGCCGCTAGACGGCATGCTGCCCGCCATCAACGTCACCCAGCCGCTCACCGTGAACGGGGCTGGCTACGGTCAGTTCTTGGCGATCGACGTCAAGAAGATTGAAATTGCTCCCTAAGAGCAACGCCCCCGGGACTTGAAGCGCGCGAGACCCGGGGTGCCCTCGTGCTTCTGAGCTTGACTGGTGATTCTGCATTTCGGAGGTGGCCATTGGAAACGAGACGCAAGCTGTGTCTACGAGTGTCGGTGGTTCTGACGGCGGTGAGCCTGCTCGCGACCGAGCCGGCCATGGCTGAAACGACCCTCTATAAGTCGCCGGATGGCGGCTGGGACTTTTTCGCAGACGGTCGCGTGAATGCATTTTTTGCCTACGCCAACGGGGACGGCTATCCGCGCGACGTGGTCAACGGCCACAAGATCAAGGGCGGCGGGCTGTCCGCAGTTTATGCCGCTGAGGACGACCCGGCCAGCGGCGGCAAGACGCAGGGCGCCATCAACGCCATGCGCATCTCGAATGGCTTCATGGGGAACGTGCTCGGCTTCGGTATGCGTCGCAAGCTGGGCGACAGCACGACAGCACAAGCTTTTATCTCACTTTGGATGCACATCGAGAGCGATGACCATCGAAAGTACACACCATCATACCCCGATGCTCGCGAGGGCTACGTCAGGCTCACGGGCGACTGGGGAGCATTTACTGCCGGGCGCACGCTCACGCTGTTCTCGCGAGGCGCCACCGAGATCGACTTTCTGTATGGGCACGGCTATGGCCTGGGATTCCCCGCCGACCTGCAGCACAATGGACCTGCCTCCGGTAACATCGGCTTTGGCGTTTTGGCCTGTGGGTTCGCTTCGGGCTTGGCCTATGCAACGCCGTCGCTCGCAGGGCTGCAGCTGAATGTCGGGCTCTACGATCCCGCCAAGCTCCAGGGCTCACAGTACGAGCGAACTGGCTGGTTGCGGCCAGAAGCAGAGCTGACTTACGACGCCAGCTGGAGTAGCGGCAAGCTGCATCTTTTCGCCAACGGCAGCTACCAGCGCGTCTATCAGAAAGACAAGCCGGACAGCGCTGGGGCGACCACGCTGGGCGCCGGGTACGGCGGACGCATCGAGCTCGGGCCGCTGCACCTGGGTGTGGCAGGGCACTACGGTAAGGGGCTGGGCTTGAATTACGCGCTCGAAGCCTCGGACGCCACCTACTCGATTCCCGATCAAATGGGCGTTTCAGAGCTACGAATCACCGACGGCGCCTACGCTCAGGCGCAGCTCACGCTCGGCCGCCTCGACCTCAACGCAGGTGCCGGCCAAACCCGGGTTCATCTGCTCGAGAGCGATCGCCTTGCGGATCCGTTGAACCCGAACGACACCCTGATCAGCGTCATCATCAGCCAGCTTGGCCTGAACGCCGGCGTCGTTTACCACGCCACGCCATGGCTTCACTTCGACGTCGACTACTTTCTCGCGCGATTCAAATGGCAGCGCGGCGAAACCCAAAACGTCCATTTCGTCAACGCCGGCACGACCGTTACCTGGTGATGCCCTGCTTCAAGGGGTCGAATACTGAACTCGCACCAGCCTGACGTGGACGAGCTGCCCATGAAACGGCTGCGAGCCGCGACCAATCAGATCGAGCTCCGCTGTTTTTTGACCACCGTACTCAATCGGCAGGAGTAGGTCCGGCTCGTTCGGAACGAGACGGGGCGCCGGGCACGCAGCTCCATTTTCTCCGGGACCGCAGTTGTTGACGGTTCGACAATTCGAGTCCTGTGTCAGAAATTCGACCACGGAGTCGCCCGCAATTCCCGCGATCGTGAAGGAGAAGCCGACCGGGACCGTCGCCCGCGACTCAACGGCAGGGCTCGCGGGCAGCGAGTTCAAGTAGAAATACTGTAGCGGCACGTCATGGCTCAGCGGATCGTAGCCGCGGGCAAACACGCTGATCTTGAGCACGTTGAAGTCCGAAATCGTTGGCGTTCCACCGACGTAAAGCGTGTCGGTCCCCTTGGCTTGATTGACATCGGCGGGGTTACCTTCACTTCGGCGGAACCCGTTCTCATAACGTTTGGCCTCGACGATACCGTTGACGGTGAGGGTCAAGTCGTAGCGGCGCAGCGGATCGCCACCGAGCTCGAACACTTCGGCAAAACGGCGACCCCTATCTTCGAACAATGGGGCGGTTTGATTGGGGCACGCTTCGAGGACGGTGATGCAATCGTGCTCCTGCACCTTCAAGCAAGGAGTGAGAAAGAACGCGTCAGCCAAGGCGAAGCCATAGCCATTTTTCACGCGACCTACGTCTTCGACGTTGAATGGCGTCGTCATGGGCGGCGTCGTCATGGGCGGTATCGCCATCGGTGGCGTCGCCATCGGTGGCGTCACCATCGGTGGCGTCACTGCGCTGGCGACCAGCTCGCCTCGATCGCCGCAGCCCAGACCAAGGCCGCTCAGCAGGAGGAACGAGCTCGCTCGCAGATTTAGTAGCCGCTGGCCGCTCATGGCCAGCCGAGCTCCGCACGCAGACCAGGTTGCCATCGCGCGGGCGAAAGCAGCTCGCTCCGCACTCCATCCAGCGACACATCGAAGTGTTCCCGCACGACGAGCACCGTCAGGTCGGCTATCAGCCTGAGGTTCACCGATGCCGTGTGCCAGTGCAGCCCCGCCTCCGGGGCGAACACGGGTCTTGCTCTCATCCTGCGCGGCTCCTGCAACCAGCCAGAATTCTGCGGCGCTTGGGCCTCGAAGCGCACGAGATCGACACCGCCCGCCATTGCGGTCACCAGCTGCAGCGACGACGCGAGGCGCATCTCGGCCTCGCCGCTCGCTCGCAGTGCCGTGGTGACTAACTCGAGCTTGAAGCCGCGCGCCCGTGCGTATTGCGTGAACCTTTGCTGAGCACGCAGCGCGCCGCCCAACGAGAGTCCATTCGTGACCACCTGCATGCGAGCGACGATACCGGGACCGTGTGCCGTCCCCTCTTGCCCGCTCGCAGTCACCGCGTACCAGGCACCCATACTGGGTTCAACGCGCGCTTTCTGTGAAGCCCGTCGTCGGGCGGTGCTAGGCGCGGTTCGTACGGGAGGCGCGACGGGTGCTACCTCGAGCTGCTCGAGCATTTCGGGCTTCTCACTCCCGACCGAGCCTTGCCACAGGGCAACGGCCGAGGAATAGGTAAGTTGCGCGAGGCGCTCGCGCCCCACCTCCCCGAGACCATGCGGCA
>JBBSAB010000086.1:0-34702 GCA_038252755.1 Polyangiales bacterium
AAGGTGTCGCAATTGCGACAGCGTCATGCCAACGAATCGCGGCCGCGAATTCATTGAGCAAAAAGTGTGTCGCAAGTGCGATACGGATCGACGCCCAGAAAGGGGTCGGCTCAACCATACGGCAGCGCGACTGCGGAAGTGCGGACGGGAGCGCGAGTGCGGACGGGAGCGCGAGTGCGGACGGGAGCGTCGAGCCGTCTCCCCGCCTCCCTCTGACTATTGGTCTCATTTATCAGCTGCCCGCCCGCTCAGCCTGGCTTCTGGCGAGGCTTTCGTGAGGACCGGAGCGGAGCGTACGTGGGTACGTGAGCACCGGACCGGAGTGAAAACGAAGACAGAAGTCAGGATCAGCGGGCGTGGCCGCCAGCTGAAATGAGACCAATGCTCAGCCGCCTCCCTGTGTGCTCGCCGCTCGTGCTCGCCACTCGCTGGTCGGGCTGTGAAATGGGTAGGCCCGGTTGCGTTTGGTGCGACCCCGCCCAGCTGGGCGGCCCGTCTCCCTGTTGGTTCCTCCTTGTGCTCATTGCGGTGGTAGCGTCCCTTGTCATGTTGGGACGGCCTTGGCTGATTGCGCAGCTGGACGCGATGCACCGCAGTCGGGGCGGGGACTGGTACTACCGGACCTTCGCGCCGGGGCGGGCGATGGCGGCGCTCGACGGGGTGCACGTCGTGAACGTCGATCAGGCGCATCGCCGGTTGTCGCAGATTGCCCAGCAAGCCGACGTGCTGGTCGTCAACGGCGTCTGCAGTCCGGATTTATTACCGCTGGTCGCCCAGCGGAAGCAGGCGCGACGCTTGACGGTGTTCGAGATCAACGACGACGTCGAGCAGATCCAGGCGTCGAATCCGCTGGCGAGCTTCTTCTCCCAGCCGGACAACCTGCGACTGTTTCGGCGCTTGGCGTTGAGCTCGGACGCGGCGCAGTACAGCGTGCCGGAGCTCGAGCGGCTGTACGGGTCGTTGAATCGGCGTGGGCGCGTGTTCTTGAACCAAGTTGTGGCGCCGCCGGCCTTGCGCGTGCCGGATGCCAATGGCGTCGTCGCGATCGGCTGGGGTGGCTCCGCGGGTCACCTCGAGGATATGGCCGAGGTGGCGCCGGCGCTGATCGGCTTTGTGCGCGCTCAGTCGAGGGTGATCTTGCACCTGATGTGCTCGGACAAGATCTGGAATTTGTTCGAGGCGCTGCCGGGCGAGCGCAAACGTCGCACGCCAGTGGGTTCGATCGACGACTACTACGCGTTCGTCGCTGGGCTCGACATCGGGATTGCGCCGAACCGCGACGCCGGCTTCAACCGTGCGCGCTCGGACGTGAAGTTCTTGGAGTATGCCGGCTGGGGCGCGGTGCCGGTCGTGCAGCGTTTGGCGCCGTACCTGGCGAGCGTGCAGGATGGAGACAACGGCTTCTTGTACGAGACGACCGAGCAGTTGCTCAACACGCTCGCGCGCCTGGTCGCGGACGCCGGCGAACGCCAGCGCGTGCGCGAGCGAGCTCACGCCTACGTGGTCGGTGAACGCCTGCAGGCCCAGCACGCCGCGGAGCGCTTGGCGTTCTATGCGGAGTTGATGCCGGAAGCGGCGGCCGGGGCAGAGCCTTCGCGGCTGTTCGCGGAGCTTGCAGCGTTGGAGGGTGCGGAGGTGTCGGAGCGTCACGTCATGCTCACGCACACCCGTTACGAATCGCTGTTGCACGATGGTCTGGTCGCGCTGCAGGGTGGGAAAGAGCGGGAGCGCGGGGCAGCGCTGCTGCGCGAGGCCGGCCAGCTCGAGCCAACTCAAGCTCTGCCCGACTTGTTTCTGGGTGTGCAGCTCGATTCCGAAGCGGACTTGCTCACGGCGTTGGCCAAGGATCCGCGGTCGGTACAGGCGCTGCTGGCGCTTGGCTCTCACTACTTGGAGGCTGGCCAATTCATGCCGGCTTTGCAGCGCTTCCTGGCAGCAGCCGAGCTCGCACCCGGCTACGAAATGCCGTTTCTGCATGCCGCCCGCACGATGCAAAAGCTAGGCGCGGCCAAAGAAACCGCGGAGTTCGAGCAGCTGGCGCAGGGCCTGGCGCAGGCGGTCGCGTCGCCGGCTGTAGCGGTAAAGCGACCGGCCTCGTAGCTCTTCGTCAGGCGTCAGTCGTCGCGCTGCCTTACGAATTTCCGCTCCAGACGGCGCTCTACCCGAAACGAACATTGGTCAGAGAAGTCTCGCCCCGACTCGGGTGCCTTTCTCGGGGCTAAGTGTCAGAGGCGTTGCAGCGTGAGCGCGCAACGCCCGCGCGTGGCCAGAAGGCGCGAGCGGTCTGTCTCCATACCTGCCTAGCGACGGGATCTTTTCCGCGCTCCGGGAGCTCGCATGGTTCGTGGTTTGTTTTCAGTCCTGTTCGCTGCCGCTATCGCGGTTGCTTGTGTTACCGGTACGGACGGCGCGCGTTCGGGCGAGGGCAATCAGAATGGCACGTCAGGCGCACGCGTGGCGACTGGCGGTGCTGGTGGGGTCGGCAACTTCGGTGGCGTTGCGATGACCACCGGCGGGGCGTCGATTCCCGGCGGCGGCATTCCGGGCGGTGGCGTGACGTTCGTCGGCACTGGCGGTGTTAGTGCGTCTGCCGGCAACACGGGCGTGGCCGGCGTCGGCGGCACGGGAGGCCCGCTTTGCGGAGGGCCTGCGATCCCGGCCAACAAGGGTCGCTGCGCGACTGGCGTCGTGGTCGCCAAGGGCAGCGCGCTGACGATCCACGACTTCGAAGATCCGGGCCCGGACAACGACTACTTGGGCGTGTTCTTCGGCGACGGTCGCAGCGGCAAGTGGTTCGACAGCCACGACTTGACGAACAAGCCGGTGATCACAATGACCGCCGATGCAACGACCGGTGGCGCCGCCAGCAATACGCGTGCGATTCACTATAGGGGTGCCGCGCCCGGCGGTTGGGGCGCGACGCTCGGTATCACCGTCGCGAATTGTTACGACGCGCGCGCCTACCAAGGCGTGAGCTTTTACATCAAAGGCAGCGCGGCGGCCGGCAACAACCAGGTCAAGTTCTCGCTGCACAGTCCGATCAGCGAGCCCGCGCCGAGCGGCGGCTGTAGCGCGGCCGACAACACCGCCGGCAAGTGTTACGACCACTTCGCCAAAGTCGTCACGCTGACTGATCAGTGGACGCGTTATGACATCAAGTGGAAGGACCTGACGCAGAACTGCGCCAGCGACCCGGCTTACGTCCCGCAAGGCGAGATCCTGACGCTGAGTTTCTCGATCTTGACGCCGACCGCTGGCTTCGACTTTTGGGTCGACAACTTGAGCTTCGACCCGGGTGGCCTGCCATCGAACGGTTTTAAGGAAATCGTGCCAAAAGCGCTGTTCGAAGAGCTGTGGCAGACGACTAAAGGTACGATGGTCGTGAACCAGCGTAACGCCTTCTACACGTACGAAGGCATGCTGGCAGCGACCGCGAAATGGCCCGCGTTCTGCACTACCGGCACCGCCGAAGAGCGCCGGCGCGAGGCAGCGGCGTTCTTGTCGAACGTCGCCCACGAGACTGACGGCCTGGCGCTGGTCGAAGAGACCGGCTGCGCCGCCGACAACGTCTGCACTCAGTACGGCTCGGCGCCGAATGGCAAGACGTACCACGGTCGTGGGCCGATTCAGCTCAGCTACTCGTACAACTACGAGCCTGCCGGCGCCGCGCTCGGCATCGACCTAAAGAGCGATCCCGAAAAGGTCGCCACCGATCCGACGGTTTCATTCGGCACCGCGCTGTGGTTCTGGATGACTTACCAGTCCGCCAAAGGCATCCCGCACGACGCCGTCAAGAACGGCCTCGGCGCGACGATCAACATCGTCAACGGCATCGAGTGCAACGGCGGCAATGCGGCCGCAGTCGCCAATCGCGTCAAGCTCTACAAGCGCTTCTGCGAGATGTTGGGTGTCGATCCGGGTGCAGGCCAAGGCTGCTGAGCAAGGAAATGAACGACGTCATGAGCCCGAAGGTGTCCCCGCGTTTCACGCTGTTTGCGGCTGGTTCTTTGGCGTTCTTAGGCCTTTTGCCGGCTTGTTCACCGGAAGCGGCCTCGGGCCCGCGTGGTGGCACCGGTACCGGCGCGACCAACCCCGTTGGCACTGGCGGCGCGAATACGTTCGCGGGCGCTAGCACCAGCGGCGGCATCCCGAGCGGTGCTGGCGCGGCTCCGCTCGGCGGCGCGGACAGCTTCGCAGGCACGCCTGGTACCGGCGGCGTGAGCAGCGGCGGTGTCGGCACGGGCGGCGTCGGTGCTGGTGGCAGGCCAGTCGTGCTCGGACCTGGCAACCGCTGCGAGCTGGCAGGCGTTACGGTCGCGAAAGGCACGACGCTGCTCGTCGACGACGTCGAAGACGACGATCTCAAAGTGCTGCCAGCCGACGGCCGCGATGCCAGCTGGTTCGAGAGTCACGACACCACCGCTGGCGCCGTCGCTACCTTCAAGACCGAGCCCACGACGCCCGGCGCGCCCGGCACCACCAAGGGTATGCACTATCACGTGTCCGGTCTCGACGGCTGGGGCGCGGTGGTCGGTTTGCCTTTCAACCTTTGCTACGACGCCAGCACCTACGCCGGCTTCAGCTTCTGGATCAAAGGCGCCCAGGCGACCGGCGGCACCGATCAGGTCTTGCTAGCGTTACACACGCCGGTAAGCGAGCCCGAAGCTTCGGGCGGCGCCTGCAAAGACCTGCCAAATTGCTACAACCATTTTTCGGCCGACGTGTTCACCGTGCCAACGACGTGGACGCGTTACACGTTCACGTGGTCGCAGTTCAAGCAGGGCGCGGGCTGGGGCATTCCAGCGCCGACCGGCTACGTGCCGCAAAAACAAATCTTGGCGGTCAGCTTGTCGCCAGTCTACCCGGGCACGAACCCGGCGATGATCAAAGCCAAGAGCTTCGACATCTGGATCGACCAGGTCAGCTTCGACTTGTCCGGCGACCTGACGGGCGGCTTCGGTTCGCTCGTCACGCAGCAGCAATTCGACAGTATGTTCAAAGGTGCTCGCAACGCGCTGTACTCGAGCGCGTACGCCAACCTGCTCGAAGCCGCTAAAGATCCGCGCTTCGCGTTGTTCGGGCGCGAAGGCTCGGCTGACGATCAGAAGCGCGAGATCGCCGCGTTCTTGGCCAACGTCGGTCACGAGTCGGGCGACCTGGGCTACGCCGAGGAAATTCAAGCCAACTGCAAGTCACCCGGTTGCGTGTACTGCAAGGCCAGCACCAACTATCCGTGCACCGGCGGCCAGCAATACTTCGGCCGCGGCCCGATGCAGCTGACGTGGAACGACAACTACGGCGCGTTCAGCGATTTCCTCGGCATTGGTAAATCGCAGCTGCTAACGAACCCGGCCAAAGTGTCGCAAGACGGCCAATTGGCTTGGAAAGCCGCGCTTTGGTACTGGATGGAGCCCAGCAATGCGCACAAAGCCTTCCTGAACGGCGGCTTTGGCGACACGATCAAGCAAATCAACGGTGCGCTGGAGTGCAACGGCGGCAACCCGACCCAAGTCGCCAGCCGTCGCCAACGCTTCCAAACCTTCTGCGCCGCGCTCGGCGTCTCGCCCGGTGCCAAAGACACCGGCTGCTGACGCTGCGCTGGTGGGGGCCGGCGCTCAGCGTGCGATGAACAGCGACACACCGGGGTGGAAGCCCCACGGCTTCACCGGGCCGCCTTCGGGGTGGAAGTGTCGCTCGATGCGCGCGGTCACTTGCTTGCCGTCGATTTCGACCGTCACCTCGCTACCGACCGGCTTGGCGTAGTGCTTACGCACGACCTGCGCTGCCAGCTGCAGCATAGCCGGCGTGATCTCGGCCTTCTGCATGCGACGTAGCTTGAGGTTCTCGAGCAGGTGCGGCGGCGTGATCCGCTCGGCACTGGCCGGTGTGGCAACGGCGACTACGTCGCGGCTCTGCGTCGTAGCGACGACCGGCGCGGTCTCCGACGCCTTGAAGGCGTGCAAGTTGCTGTAGCTCGACCGCGCTTCGGCGGTCTTCGTGTTCGCCGAGCTGACAAGCATCGCCCCCAATGCCAGGAACATCCCAAAAACGCCCGTACCCTTGTTCATGCAGACCCCGAAGTAGCAAAAGGTGCGCCACCCACTGTTGCGCCAACCGCCGTGTCGGAGTCTAGGCCAAGATCACGTTTCCGGCTGGTTTTCTCAATTGTGCCGGGAAGATTTCGTGGTCACCGCCGTAACAACGGGGTTTGTGCGGCGTCTGTTGCTGCGTCACCCGTAACACAGGTTGTTTCCCGGCAGATACGAGGCGGCTGATCGGCCAAAAATCGGTTACGGAGCGCACGCCCGCAACTGCGCGAGCCACGCTTTCGCGGCCGCTTCGCCGAGCGCCGTGTGCTGGTCGTGATTTGTAGATGTCGGCCCCGCTCGCGGCGTCGCGCCGGTGCAGGTGACGTAGGTCACGTAGAGTGGATCGATGGAGGTGGTGGCTGAGAGCCGGTCTCGCGGTAGCGTGCGGGTGAACAGCCGTAGCTGGCGCGGAAGCTGGCGTGAAAGTGACTGGCGTCGACGAAGCCCCAGTCGCGCGCGATCGCTTTCACCGGATCGCTCGTCTCGAGCAGCCGTGACGCCGCGCCCTGCAGTCGGTAACGCAGCGCGAACTTCGCAAACGAAACGCCGACCGCGCGCCCGAACAGCGCGTTGAGCGCCTTGTGACTGAGCGCGCACTCGCGGGCCGCTTCGCTGGAGCTGACGTAGCGTCGTTGCCGGAACACCAACTCCACGGCGCGGTTGATGCGCTCCCAGCCGTCCGCCGGCAGCGCTGGTGTCGTGGTGCTGGCGGCCCGCGGTAGCTCGAGCAAGAGCTGGTAGACGAGCATTCTTTGCAGCAAGAAGCGTTGCGGCACCGGCGCCGTCACGCTCTCGCTCAGCTGGCGTCCGAGCCGGCGCATCGCGGCGCGCGCGTCAGCTGGCATGTCGGGGCGCTCGGCTGCCGGCACCACGAACGCGCTCTGCCAGTCGACGCTCGATAGCTCGGGGAAGGTGCGGTTGGCCAACGTGGGTGGGAAGATGCTCACCACGACGGCGGAACACGGTCCCTGCGTCACCCGCCAGCCGTGCGGCTCCCAGGCGCCGCACAGCCAGACTTGCCCTGGGCCGAGCGTGCGTCGATGCCGGTGGTAGAGTCGCTCCATTCGACCGCCGAGCACTATGCCGAGCTCGAGCGCGTAGTGCATGTCGAACAGCTCACCGCTCGCGGCCTCGTGGTTCTTGGTTGCTACGCGCAACGGCGCCGTTTCGGATAGCGGATACTGGACCTGCACGAAGCGTTGCAGCTCCCAGTCCGCGCCCGGCTCGGGGGAACTACTCGTCGCCGGGAATCTCGGCCGACCCATGTTGGTATCTGGCCTGCACGCCACGACCGCGGGAGATGCGATTTTCTGCGGTACCCCCAGACTGGAATTTGCCCTGCGCCGCCGATGCTCACGGATCAGGCATGGGCGTCCGGGCGGCTCCGGCTTGGGCCGAACCCGACCGAGCTCCCTAGCGCACGAGCCGTGCTGGGTCGTCGTGCAGCCGGCTCCAAACGCTACCGTTGAGCTGATTTTGCTCGAGCAACCATTGCCGAAAGCGTTGGTAAAGCGCGCGGTCGACCTCCGCCGGCGCTCGGAAGAACTCGGCGAGTGAACCTTGATGGGTCAGGCCCGGGATGTCATAGATGGCGCGCCCTAAACATTTGACCGGCGTGCCGTGCGTCAGGGACGACAATCCCACGGTGCTGTTGATGACGATCGTCCCGCGCGCCCCGCGCAGCGCGGCCGGCAGGTTGATGACGTCGACATACAGTAGGCGCTCGCCGAGGCCGTACTCGAGTCGCAGAGCCTCGATCTCCGTCGCGTAGTCGCTGTACGGCCGGTCCATCGGGTGCAACTTGAGCACCAGCGCATGGTCCTTTGGGGCGTGCTCGGCGAAGCTCGCGACGACCTCGCGGATGAACTGATTGATCGTGGCGTACGGCGAGTGGCGGAGCTGCGAGTCCAAGTGAACCTGCAACGGCACCAAGAAGTACGGCGGCATGTCGTGCGCTGCCAAGCGCCTGGCCAGCTCGCGATCACGCACGGTGTGAACGGCGCGTCGCACGCTGCCGCGAATCCACAGCCGGGCCTGCACCAGCGGCCGAATGTCGCGATGGTGGCGGTAGTGCGGGTAGCGGCTCTTGCGCAGCGCCACTGCGCAGGCGTAGCAAATTGTGTGCAGCGCCGACTTGAAGAAGGCGTGCTTGATCGGCTGGTGCGCAGGCTCGGGCTTGAGCTCGACCTCGAGGAAATGGGCTGGATCTTGCGGAATGCTCGAGTGGCCGTTCACGCCGCCCTTCTCGAGCGTCACGAAGTCGGGGCGCAGGTAGCCTTCCTCGAACACGAACACATCGATGCCCAGCGCTTTGGCGCGCTCGATCGCCGCCTTGTGCACGGGGCGGCAGTCGCCGAACAGCACCACGCCGTTCACCGCGCGCGCGCGCACCAGCTGCTCGAAGAACGCCGGCCACGCCTCGAGCGGATCGCGAAAACGGACCACGCCGGGCAAGCGGTAGTACAGCTCTTCGCCACCGTTGAACGTTACCTTGGTCACGCGCGCGCCGGCCGCCTGCAACTGCGCGGCCACGCGCGCGAAGAACGGTCCCGCGGGTCCCTGCAGCAAGAGCAGGTGTCGTCCGCTCAGGTCAACCACGGCGCAGCTCCCGGCTGTGCCACCACTCGAGCCCCGAGCGCGCCAAGCTCGAGAGCTTGTGCGCGAGCGCGGGCAGCTTGACGGCGCTAGGACGGCGCGCGGACGCCGACTGCAGCTCGAGAACTTTGTCCTCTGCGCTGCAGAAGCAACGCTCCGGCCAGTGCACGTAGCGCGGGTAGCGCAACAGAACACCGGCCACCAGCTGATCGAGGTCGAGGCGACGCGTGCGGCGTGCCAGCGGCGCTTGGTCGCCGGTCAGGCCCCAGCTCGCGTAAAAAGGCTGACCGTACGTCACGACCGGCAAGCCGCGCAGCAGCGCCTCGAACCCGACCAGCGACGTCATCGTGTGCACCTCGTGGACGGCGTCGAGGCAAGCGGCGACCGGCACCTGACCCACGACCAAGTCCCACGGCGGCTCCGTCACGCCGTGCAGCTTGCCGTGGCGGTTGCCGCTCAGCACGTCGGGGTGCGGCTTGTAGATGATGTAGGCGTCAGGATTGGCCAGCCGCACTGCGCGCAACAAGCTCAAATTATCGCTGACGCTCTGCGTACCCAGCCGCACCGACGCGTCATCGGCGACTTGCCCGGGCACGAGCAAGATGCGTTGCGATGGGCGCGCGCTGAGCGTGAGTTGATCGGCGCCGGGCAGGTTGTACTTGCTGATGCGGCTGTCGACGATCAGCTGCCGTAGCCGCGCCGCGCGCGCCAGTTCTTCACTCGAAAACTCAGCCGTCTGCAGGATCTTCTCGAGCCGGCTCGGTCGCGAGGGGTCGTAGTAGATACCGTCGGGATCAAGCACCAGCGAGCCGGGCGCGGTCAGGTTGGAGCCGAGACCAGACGAGCGCAAAAAGCCGTCTTCCATGTGCCACAGCGGCACGCCGCGCTGCTCGGCCCATGCGCGGAGTTCGGCGGAGCTGCGGCTCGCCCAGACGACGGCGGTCAGCTGCTGCGGATTGGCGACGCATTCCAGCTCGCGGGTGGAACGGACGAAACGCACCTTGCGCCCCGGCGCGCGCAGGTAACGGCGCACGAACGGCCGCCGCCAAAAGCTCATCTCGAAGCACACGAAACTGCGGCGATTCTCGGCGAAGAGCTGGCGTTGCAGCGCCAGGTGCTCGAGCACCGGCTCGGCCTCGCACGGCGCTTTCGACAGTGGATGACGGTAGCGCGGGTAGAGCAAGAGCGCGCCGGCCACCAATTGATCGAGCGACAGACGCCGGGAACGTCGCGGCATGCTCTGTCGGTCGTCGGTCAGACCCCAGCCCGCGTAAAAGGCTTGGCCGAAGCACGTCACCTTCACACCCGCCAGCAGGCCCTCGAAGCCGAGCTGAGAGCTGACCACGTACAGGTGTTGTGTTCGGCGTAGAAGCACCTGCGGATTCACGTTGGCGCCGACGATCGTCACGCGCGCCGACGCTTGGCGGTTGGCGAGGTAGCCGCGCTTCTTGCCGGCCACGGTCGCCGGGTGCACCTTCACGACTACGCGCGCGCTGGGGTGCTCGTCGAGCGCCGCCTCGAGGGCACGCGCGAAGGTGCTGTCGTCCGCCAAAGCTCCCGTCACCGAGGCATCGTCGTAGGTCTGATCGGCGACGAGCACCAGCCCCTCGGTGTCGGAAAGCTCCGGCGGTAACTGGTCGGGCGCGTGGTTGTACTTGGAGACGCCGGTGTCGACGATGCGCTGGCGGAAACATGCCGCGCGCGCCAAGAGCTCGGCGTCGTTGAGGCAAGGCTCGTTTTGCAGCAGCTCCTCGAGCCGTGACGGCGTGCGCGCGTCATAGTAAATTCCGCGATCGTCGACGATTAGCGAGAGCGGCGGCTCGTCTTGACCGAGGCCGACCGAGCGCAAGAACCCGTCTTCCAGCGCCAAATAGGGCAGGTTGTGCCGGCGGGCGTAATCACGCGCTCGCTCGGCGGTCGGCTTGTGACCCCAACCGGCGACAGCCTGAACCTGACTGGCTTGGCTCGCGCTCGGGCGAAACCGGAGGCGGTCGGCACCGAGCAGCTGCTGCAGCCCCGGGAGGCGCAGAAGCCCGCGCGAAAAGATCGCCACCTCACCCAGCTCGGGCATCACGTTTCGAAGAGCTTTTTGACCCGCACGGCGTCTTCGGCGGTGTCGACGCCTCCAGCCGGCGGCTCTGGCACCACCGCTACCTGGATCTTCATCCCGAGCCAGAGCGCGCGCAGTTGCTCCAAGCGCTCAGCTTGCTCGAGCGTGGTGGGCCGGGTCTGGGCCAAGGTCAGCAGCGTGGAGACGCGGTAGGCGTACAGGCCAATGTGGCGCAGAAACAAGTCGTCTTGCAGCGCTCCTTTGCTGTCGCGCGCGGTCTCGGCCGCGAATTCGCCGCGCAGCCACGGGATCGGCGCACGACTGAAATACAGCGCGCGGCTGGCTTGATCGAGGACAACCTTCACCACGTTGGGATCGAACAGCTCGCCGCGCTCGCGCAGCGGCGTCGCCAGCGTCGCCAGGCTGGCCTCGGGCTCGCGGATCAGCGTGTGGGCGACGCGCGTCACCAACTCGGCTGGTAAGGTCGGCTCGTCACCCTGGAGGTTGACGATGATGACCTCTGGATCTAGTCGCATGCGACGCGCCACCTCCGCCAAGCGATCGGTGCCGGTTTCGTGCTCCGGCGACGTGAGGATCGCTTCACCGCCGGCGGCCGTGACGGCCTCGGCCACGCGCTCGTCGTCGGTGGCGACGACGGCGAACACGGCGCCGGCTTGCGCTGCTATCTCCATCACGCGCACGACCATCGGCTTGCCGCCGAGATCGATCAGCGGCTTACCCGGCAGGCGCGTCGACGCGAAGCGCGCCGGGATAATTACGCCGAATTCGTCGTTGCCCCCCGGCTCACTCATAGGATTGCAATCACCACCGCCGCCGAGACGGCGATTTGGTAAATGACCTGCGTCACGTCGATCGAGTTCTGCAAGATCTTCGTGTCGACCTTGGGCGGCACCAAAATTTCGTCGCCCGGGAACACCGCCATGTCGGGGTCACCGATCGCGACCTCCGCGTTGGCGCGAATGATGATCACGCGGCCGCTGTCCGACCGATCAGTGAAGCCGCCTGAATCGGCGATGTAGGCGGAGGCGCGCGCGCCCGGGCGGAACAGCACCGCCTGAGTCATCATCACTTCGCCGCCCACGCGGATCACGTTGGTGCGCGAGGGAATGACGACCACGTCATCGGGCTCGAGCACCACGTTGCGCTGCTGGTTTTCGCGTGCCGTAACCACTCGACCCAGTGGTTGGATCAGCCGCGCGCGCTCGACGAATTTTTGGGTCAACTCGGCTTCGCGGACCCGGATGCCTGCCTCACCTTGGGAGGACGACAGGGCCAAGAGTGCGCTCCGCTCGAGGCGGAACAGCGCGTCGTCAATCGACGTTTTCTGCGCCCGCGCCACCGACATGCGCCGAATGTGAACCGCCTTGGGGTTGGCCAGCGCGTCATCGACCGAAACGTAATTGAGCACATCGACCAGGCGAGCGCCGCGGCGTATCGCCAGCACGGACGGGCCGTTGAACTCGCCCTCTAGGTGGACCAGAATCGTGTCCGGTCGCCCGTCACCTCGGAGCGTGATCGAATCGCCGTTTTGCAGGTCGAACGTGCGAAACCCTGCGACGCTGAGGGTTCGACTGACCGGCTCGCCGTTGCGCATGCCCTCGACCGTGACTTGCGTCGCTCGCGCCGCTCCGGGTACCACGCCGAGCGCTTGCGCTCCGTTCAGCCGACCGGGCTTGAATTCGAGCGTGGCCGGCAGCGTTACCTCGCCGCGCATTTCGATCACGGTTCCGCGTGGGTTGACCAGGATGGTATCGCCGTCCTTGAACTGCAGCGAAGGTAGCGTGCCGCGCAGCAAGAAGTCGTACAGATCGAGCTCGGCGACCTTGGCGTTGGCGCGCATCAACGTGATGTCGCGGTAACTGCCCAGGCGCGAGTCGATACCGCCGGCTTGTTCCAGGAAGAACAGCACTGAGTCCGACGGCACGCCGGCGTAGCGGCCCGGCCTGGTCACGCCACCAGTCACGAAGACCGCGACCGGCTTGGCGTTGAGCAGGTTCGTGTAAACTTCGAAATTCCTGGCGTAAACGCGGCTGAGGCCGGCCTTCACCTTGGCAGTCAAGTCGGCGTTACGAGTGCCAGCGACCTGGATTGGTCCCACGTTGGGCAGGAAGATGTTGCCCTGGGCGTCGACCAGGAACACGTTGCTCATCTCGAGCGCGCCCCAGGTGTTCACCATCACTCGGTCGCCCGGCATGACGACGTAGTCGGGGTTCAGGCCGTCCTGGCGTGTGCGTAGGAAGTTACCGGTGAACAAGCGCGAGCCGAACGGGTCGGGCGGCGGAAGCGCGGCGCCAAGTGCGCCCGCTGCCGGCGGTGGCAGCGGCGGTGTCAGCGCCGCAGGTTTCACGTCTTTCGGATCCTGAAACTCCGGCTTCGGGATGTCCTCGGCCGTGCTGATCTGAGGAGGTTTCGAGGGCAGAGCGGTCGCGATTGGCGCCGGCGTCTGCGAAAATGCCTGACGACCGACGCTCAGCACCAGGGCCAAAAGCAGCAACGGCAAAGCCACCACCGGCAGTCGCGTGAGCAGGAGGCGAAGCGTTCGATTCATCATAGGCGTGCATGCTCCCGTACCGCAGCGCGCATCAGGCTACCGACTCCGAGCAGCATGAAGCTCAAGACGAAGGCAGTGAGAACCCCGCGAAGACGGTGCGGATACGTGGATTCATCTGGACGCGAAGGCGCGGCGATAATCGCTAGGTAGCGATGCTGGCGATCGGCGTCGGCTCGAGCCAACTCCAGATTGGTCATGGCCGACTGATAGGCTTTCTGGGAGAACTCCTTCTCCACCATGGCCGCCTCGAAGTCCGGCAGGCTGGCGTTCAAACCGTTCGACTTGGGGTCGACCAACCGGCGGCTCTCATTGGCCACCTGGGCGGAAAGCGACGCCACGACCTGCTCGGCGGCGAGCACCTGCGGCGCGTCGGCTTGCATGAACGCCTTGCGCTGCATCAGCTCGGCGCGGGCCTTGGCCAGCTCGCCCTCGATCTTGGTGCGGATCTCCATCGCCGAATGAGCGCTCTCGAGCGGACTGAAGTCGGCGTGCTTCTGCTGGAGCGAGGTCACTACTTGGCGCGCTCTGCCGAGCCGTTCTTCGGCGCGCTTCACGTCGGCCTCGGCGTACGCGGTGCGGTCGTGACGTTCGCGCTCCGACAGCTTGTTCACCATCTCCTCGCTGTACGCCAAAATGCTGCGCGCGAAGAGCTGCGCCTGTTCGGCGTTGAACGCCCGCACGCGCAGCTGGACCGAGCCCGAGGTTTGGTCGTAGTCGGCGTAGACCTTGTGCTCGAAGTAGCCGTACGACTCTTCGAAGCTGGCTTCGCTCCGCAGCCGCGAGAACCAGTCCTCGCTGCGATTCTTGTAGTGCTTGATGAACCCGTGATCTTTGTCGAGCCGCGCCAGCATGTCGCGCGAAAGCACGTAGTCACGCACAGTCAGAGCGTCGTTGCGCGCTCCGCCGCCAGTGGCCATCCCGGCCAGCAACCCTTCCATGCCCAGCATCGGCCGAGCCTCCGACGATTGCACCGTGAACAGCGAGTAGGACTCGTACTGCGGGGTCGCGAGCGCGCCGAAATAGACAGCGGACAGCGCCGTTGGCAAGACGACGAAGATGCCCAGGCTGCGTGCCAAGCGACGACTGCGCTTCTTGCGCAAGGCTTGTGCGTGCAACTTCGCCGAGCTGAGAATTGGCTTTTCGGCAGGCGTCAACGGCGTGACCTCGCCCAGCCCGGTGCGGACCTCCGCCGGCTTCTTTTCCGCGGCAGTCGTCACTATGCGGCCTCGTAAAAGCGCTCGGCTTCGTCAACCGAGTCGAAATAGTGCAGTCGGCCTTTTTGTAGGACCGCGCAACGCTGGCAGTAGTCCTTCACCGTGCCGATGTGGTGCGACACGATGATCACCGAGGAGCGCCCGCTGCGTTCCTCGAAAGCCTTGCGGCACTTGAGCTGAAAATTGGAGTCTCCCACGGCCGTGACCTCATCGACCAGGTAGGCATCGAACTCAATCGCCATGCTCAGTCCGAAGGCTAGGCGGGCGCGCATACCGGACGAGTAGGTTTTGACGGGCATGTAAAAGTAGTCGCCGAGCTCGGCGAACTCCATCGTGAAGCCGACGACGTCATCGACGTCGGCGCCGTAGATCCGCGCCACGAAGCGGCAATTCTCTTCTGCGTTGAGCGAGCCGCTGAAGCCGCCCGAGAAACCGATCGGCCACGAGACCGTGCCGCGGCGACGAATCGTACCGCTGTCGGCCTCTTCCGTTCCGGCCAGGATCCGCAGCAGCGTCGACTTGCCGCTGCCGTTCTTGCCCAGGATGCCGACGTTGGTGTGCGGCGGGAACGAGAACGACACCGAGTCGAGAACCAAGTTGCTACCGGTTCGGGTTGGGTAAGCTTTGGAAATCTTGTCGAGGTCGATCACGCTATCTCCAGCCGTCGGCGCGCGATGCGCTCCAGATTGAGGCCGAGAAACAACATTACGAGGATCCAGGCCAACGGGTACCAGGGGTCGAGGGAGCGAGCGTGGTAGCCCGGAAACCAGCCGTTTCGCATCATCTCGATCGCGTGGACCAGCGGATTGAGCATCAGCAGGTCGCGCAGGCCTTTCGGCACTGATTCGGCCGGATGGAATACGGCAGAAAACCAGATCAATGGACGCAGCAGCGTGGGAAATAGCCGCTCCACGTTGGAGCTGTAGACGCTCAGCCCGCAACACACGAGCCCGAAGGATGTTCCGAGCGCACCGGCGAGTGCGAGGCCGGACAACGTCCCGAGCCAGCTTTCGATGTTCAGAACACCCAGGTAGAGCGCGACGCCACCCAAGAACAACGCACCCACCAGCAAGTGAGTGGCAAACTCCAACACGGCGCGCGCGATCACCAGATCGATCGGCCTCACCTGCGGGTAGAACAAGAGGCCGGTGTTGGCTGCGATCGCCGACATACAGCGCGCCGCGGTCTCTCGGAACAACGAGAAGGGGACGATGCCGGTCGTGATGAACGCGACCAGGTTCATCCCGGGCAACGACATGTGTCCGTACGAGCCATAGAACAGCGCGAACATGCCGATCCACAGCGTCGGTTCGATGATCGCCCACAAGTAGCCCAGCTGATTGACACCGAAACGCGTCTTCGTTTCGCGCAACAGCAGAGCGTAGACGACGTTGAGCTGAGTCAGCGAGCCGCGCATCGCATCACTCCGGAGCGGCGTTGCTGCCGAAGATGTCGGGCACGAAGAACCAGCCCGAGCCATCCGTACAGGCCAGACGATGACTGGTCTTGCGCGTTGGCCCCTGCGTGATGTGCAGCGCCCGGCAGGTCCTGCTGCTGGCCGCTCCGTACGGGGGCTCGGCGATCACGCTGGCGTCCCCGATCCGGCGCTCGTTGCCGCTCGGGAGCGAAGGCAACGCGCTCAACAAGGCGCGCTCGGTCTGACCATTCGGCGCCAGCCTGCGCCCGGTGTCGTTGGCATCAGCCGCGTCTCGCGGGCTCGTCATGGGCTCCGAAGAGCATGCGATTAGGAGAGCCGTCAAAAACATGGGGACTCCGCCGTAAGCCCGCAACCAGCACATCAATCTCGTCGAATCCTTCCCGAAACAACCGGGGCGCATCATGCTTCGAATAGCCGGGGCAGGCAACCTGAGCCCCCCGAGCAGCCGTGTTTTGGAGCCGCAAAGCATGGCCGTTTAGCTAGGCGCCCTCGAAAATGTCTGCTGGGTGGGGCCAATCGGCGCCAGCGTCGCGCGTCAGCCGAATCAGGCTCACCAATGCCTCGAGCTCAGGAGTGCCCACCGTGGCGTGATGCGTGTTGATCCCGATCGGCTCGCGCAGATCGCTCTCGCCTCGAGCACGGATCGCCAAGAGCACGGTGACCAATCGCGAAACCGCGGTCTCTGCATCGAAAGCCCAGCCGTCCTCGGTCTTCCGCGGGATCAGCACGTGGGTATTTACTACCGCGATGCCGTTCTCCCGTGGCGCCTGTCTTAGCAAGGTGCCCGACACACCGATGAAGCCCAAGCTGCCCAATTCGGCAGTCACCTTGGCCGAGATCCGCCCCCACGGCGGCACGAATACCGGCAACTGCTGCGCTTTGAACAACGACCGCATGCGGTCCTGGCCGCGCTGTACGTCACGCATGGCGTCCTCGAGCTCGCGCGAGTCCGGAAATTCCGAGGAGTCGGCGTTCTTCGCGCGGTTCACGTGATTGAAGCCATGCTGAAGCATGACCAACGAGCGCCTGCCGGCCGCCCAGTGCGCCAACGACTCGAGCGACGTGTCGGGAATAGCCGCGCAGGCGAGCGTCACCTGGTTGTCGTCGCAAACTTGCCACAGCGCTTGCAGGCGTTCATGCGCTCGGGTTGCGTCGTCGTCACGCAGCCAAAAACGCGGCCGGTGTCCAAGCTTGCGCCATTCGCCGAGCTCGCTGATCAGCGGACGCCAGGCTTCGCTGTCGAGCTGGTGCCCGGCCGTGCTTTTGGCGGCCATGCGTGTCGTCGTTGGAGCCGGTTGGGCCGGCTGCGTGGTGGTGCCGTTGGTGGCGCCGCCGTTCGCGGAGTCGGGGCGATTTCCCGGCTGGTTCAGGCGTGCGTACAGATTGTGAGGCGCCATCGCCCGACCGATCTCGGCCAATAGCTGGGTGCGCTCGGAATAGACGTAGATCACGTCGAGCGTCGCCGTGCACGGGTCGGTGGCCACGATTTCGAGCACGCTAGCCTTGGGTGCGTACTTCCAGATCCGCTCCACGAAATCGCTGCCGTAGATCTTGTAGGCGGCGTGCGGTCCCGTCGGCTCATCGAACACGCGCGTGTCGAAGCTGTCAGTCGTGCCGCCTACCGTGAGCAGCACCGCGCCGTTGGGACCGGCCACGCGTAGCATCTCGCTCAGAGCTTTTGCGTCATCCGGCACGAAGTTGACGACGTGATGCGAAACCACCCAGTCGTAGCTGCCATCTCCGGCGGCGATGGCTTGAATATCGAGACTGTCGCTGGAGCCGTACTCGGAGACGCGCAGTTGTGCGACGCGCGACGGATCGATCGAGTCGTCACGACTGAACTGTAGGACCTTGCGGTTTGCCACCAGGGCATCGGGCAACAGGTCGAAGACGCGCCGGGCGATGCGGTGCCGCTCGAGTGAGCCGCAGGCCACGCAGCAGGGTAGCCGGCCGGTATTCGACAGCCGTTTGAGTGGTCCTGGCTGGAACGCGGTCCCAGCGCAAATGTTGCAGGCGATCAGCGGCTCGGTGCTGTGACTCATGGACGTTCTTCCAATGCCAACTGCGTTCGCGTTGCAGTTGCGCTTGCGCGGGGCTGTTCGGTGCCGTTCGACGCCGGAGCGTGTGTCGCGTGACTCAACATCTGTTCGGCGACACGCACGATCTCGTCGACGCGGTGGCCAAAGGTGTGGTGCTCGCGGATGATATCCCCCAGTTGCGCGCCGCGCGCCTGGCGGCCTGCCTCGTCGCCCTTCAACTTCGCCACCAACGGCGCGAGCTCTGAGGCCTGGTCGTAAGTGCTGACCAGATCCCCGAACAGGTCCTGGAGGCCGGTGACTTCGTCGCTGACGATCGCTGCCTGGCAGGCGCCGGCATCGAAGATGCGATTGGAGATGAAGCCGTGCTTGGCCATGTCCGGCCAGTGATCGTTGAGTACGACCTTGGCGTTGCTGTAGTAGCGGCGCAGCTCATGGTTGGAGATGTGATTGCCACGCCACATCTGCTTCGGCAAGAAGCGCTCCCACATGATGCCGTACACGCCGACGTCGATGTTCGCCGCGACGCAGTCACGGATGATGCGCCGCTGTTGGCCGCGAGAATTGCCCACGAACAGCACTTCGGGTACCGGATCGTCCGGCCCGGGCGGGGTCGGCGAGAACAGCGCTGGGTCGGTGCATTGCAGCAGCGGGGAAACCGGCACGGACAGGCTGTTCGCGAGCACCTTCGAAAACGAGCTCGACGCGACGAACACGTGATCGAATTTCTCGTATTCGGAGTAGGGGACCTCGGTTGGGTGACTGATCAGCCAAAGTAGGTTCAGCGAGCGCGCCGTCGGCTCGTAGGCGCTCAGACCGCGCAGCACGAGGACGACGTCGTCGCAGACCGAGAGGCCCGACTTCCATTCCGGGAGCAAATCGATGCGCGCCACGTGGCCACGCGCCTCGAGCGCTCGCTGAATCCCGAGTGCGAAATGGTAGTCGCCCCAACGCTCCTTCTGGTCGGGCTTCGGAACCGGCACCTTGATCGCGAAGCGGATCGTGCGCTGCAGCAGCTTGCCGAGGGTGCTCTGCAGCGTCCGAGCGCGATGCGCGTAGGTGTGAGCGCCCAGCACCTCGTCGCGCAGGCTGCGCGCGAGCGCTTCACGTTCGCCCGGGGCACCCAAATAGTGATTGATCATGCCTTCGAGCTCGCTGGCGGTCTCATAGGTCGGAAGGCGATTGCCGAACAGCGCCTCGGCGCCCTCGCGGCAGTTCGTGAACACGAGCTTGCCGGAGCCCAAGGCGTCGAATACCCGCGAATTGACCGATCCCCACTTGCGGGTCACCGGGTGCGAGTCGTCGATCACCAGCGAGGTCGAAGAGTAGACGGCTGGCAGGTCCGTGTACGGCACCTGGCCGCGCCAATGCGGGTGCCAGGGCGGGCATTGGCTCCACTCTTTGCCAAAAATCGCCAAGCTGCCGTTGATGCGCGCCGGATTGATCAGCTCCAAGCCGTCACGATTGTCGCCCCAATAGTGACCCGTGAACGTGACGTCTGCTTTGAAGCGAGGCTCGCTCGGAACCGGTCGAAAGCGATCCGGGTTGGTCGCGATTGGGAACAACGTGGCCCGGCGCCCAGTCTTCTCGAAGATGACGTCGATCGCTTTCTGCGACGAGCAGAGCAGGACTTGGTAGGCATCGATCTGCCCGCTGTCCAACCACTGGTCGACGCGATTGCGGATCCACGCGACTGTGATCAAGCCGGGGTTGGCGGCGGTGACTTTGCGGATTTCGTAGTCGTGCCGCATCACGATCAGCACGTCGGTGGCGGGCAGCTCGTGATTGCTCATCGGCACGAACATGACTCGGTAGTTGAGCTCTTGCATCAGCGCATCGCCTAGCTCGACGGCCGTGAAAAAATCGCCGGCAGCCGTGTTGATGTGCGCCTCGGTCACGGCAAAGGTGATCTGGAGTGGCGCTGTCCGCCAATACGTCTTGCCGGCCACCAGCGAGCTCAGCACTTCGCGCGTTAGCTTTCTGCCGAAGCGACGCAGGTAGCGTTCGCGGTTTTGCACCGCGCTCGAACGCGCCCCGGGCGTGGCGTTCTCGACCAGACGCTTGGGACGATTCCGGGTGGCGCTGCGTTGGTGGACCGCCGACAGTCTGGTATCGCAGACGCTCCGCTGACCGAGCTGGAAGCGGAACTTGAAGCACAGGTCGACGTCTTCCAGGCCATAGACATAGCCTTCGTCGAGGCCGCCGACGGCGAGGTAGTCGGCTTTCCGGCACACCGCCAGCGCCGCGGTAACGGCGGGAACCTCGTAAACTCCAGGCGGCTCACCGTTGTCTTCGTCGGCTTCGACGGGCAAATAGACTCGACCCTCCTCGGCGCCCGCCGCCATCGACGGAGCAACCTTCACGGCCACGTGATGCGGCACGAGCGTCGAGCTGCCATCGGCAGCGAGCAGCGGTTCGACCAGCCGCAGTCCGACCATGCCCACGCTCGGATCTCGAAGGTTCGCGCACAGCGGGGTGAGACAGTCGTCGAGGAAGACAATGTCGTTGTTTACCAAAGCGAGGTATTCGCCGCGCGCCAGACTGGCGCCGAAGTTGTTGGACGCGGAGAAAGAGTAGTTGGCGTTTCTACGCACGATCCGCAGCGGCAAGATCCCGGTGTAGGCTTCGGCAATCGCTAGGCTGTCGTCGACGGACCCGTGGTCGATCAAGATCACTTCGATCGGCATGTTCCAAGTCACGCGCGCAAGCGAGCTCAAGAGCTTGGGCAACAGATGCTCGCCGTCCAAGTTCAGCACGATCAGCGACACGCAGGGCGCGTCCGAGCGGACGCCCTGAGCGAGTCCTCCGGCTGTGGCCGGCGCTGGCTGAGCCTTCTTCTGTAAGGCTTGCGGCGTGCGGTTGCCGAAGAAGTCCACCAGCGAGAACGTGACTGTTCCGCCGCCGATGACGGCTTTGCCAAAACTCTCGGCGATCGCGACCTCGACCTTGGCCTTCTTGCCGTTCATGAAGCGCGTCGGCAACGCGATATCGAAGAAGTGATTCCCCGAGCCCTTGCCGGCTTGGTGCAAGCGCGCACGGAATTGGTTGGCGATCGCGGTCGTGGCAACCACGCCGTCGATGCTGACGGTGACGTGGACCGGCCGGTACGGCGCGGAAAGGTCCGCCGCCCAACCGCAGACGCGCTCAGCGGTAAGCGCCTCTACCTTGCCCTGGAAGCGGCCCTGGGTCGCTACCAGGTCTGCCCTGCCGGCCAACAGTGGTTGCTCGTCGAGGTTCGAGGGCAGCCGCACGGTTCCGACGTAGACGCGCATATGGTGCGCGCGGCCGTCGAAAACCTCCGCCGGCAGCTGGAAGCCGAAACCGTGGCTGCCTTCGAGCGAAAAGGTGCGGTTGACGTCGTTTCTCTGCAGGTGCGTGAGCTTGCGCTCGATCAGGACATCGCCGTCGAACAGCGCCACTTCAAGCGCTGAATCGCGCGCCGTGACGTCGAATGCCCAGCCCGTCAGCAGCCCGTCCTTCATGGACTCGACTTGGCCACAGATGCGCTCCTCGACCACGAACGAGTCCCGGCCGTCCGACGTTTGCAGCTCGGTGGCGAGCTCGTTCACGCGCATCCGGATGCCGTGTGGTTTGCCGTCGCTGGCGCTGTGCGGCAGCTTCTGCGTGAAAAATGCCGGGCGCGGGACGCCCTGCTCCCAGATCAGCTTCACCACGACCGATCGCACCAGCGTGTCGTCCATCAAGACATCCACGCTGGCTTGCCCGGCGAGCGAGCCGTTCGCCTCGGGCGGAAAGGCCTGCGGCAAAAGCACGCCGCGCGCGTAGCCGTGTGACACCGTGAACTCGCCCAGCTTGATCACATTGATCAGCTGGCGCTGCGGGCTTCCGAAAGTCACATGCGCGCGGTCCGCGATCGCGATCGAGATCTGATGCTCAGCGCCGTCGCACATCGACTGTGGCAGGGCGAACGCGAAATCGACGAACGAGAGCCCGTGGGCGGCCTGATTCGTGCCGAGCTCGACGAGCCGCCGCTCCGTTTCCTGCCCGTCCACGTGGAGCACGACGCTGACGGTCGAAGCGGCCCGGCCATCGAGGATGAAGCCCTTGATCGCCCGGTGCGCGACGGGCTCGAGCACGCACAGCACGGCGCCTGGCTTGCTAGCCATCTCGCTGCTCGCCGCGACTGCCCTGCGGCACAGCTCGGCCGAGCGTCGGACCGCCGACGAGCTCGGGTCGGCTTTTGCCAGCCGCTCATAGAGCTCGCGCGACCACTCGTACTGGCCCAACAAGAACCGACAACCGGCCTCACCAACGACGGCGTCCAAGTCATCTGGCGTCGCCACGGCCACCGCGCTGTACAGCTCCAGCGCGCGTCGCAGATTGCCGCTGCGAGCTTCGGTGCTCGCCTGCTGCACGGCGGGAGAGGGCTTGGGCTTCGGCTTGGGCGCCGTGACCGCCGACTCCGCCTCGGCCGACGGCTCGCTCGTGTCGCTGGCCTGGTTCAGCGAACGACGCTTCCAGAGCTCGCCGAGGTTGCGGATAGTCGGATTCGCCGAATCCGCGAAAAACTCGTCCGGCTTTCGAACGAGCTTCTTCATCTTGCGTACGAGTTTGTTGTCCGACATGTGATTCAAGGGGGCGAGCAATGGCAAGGGGGTTAGCGCGTTGGTCTGAGGACGACCAAGCCCAGGGAGTTTTCCCATGATTTCGAGCATCACCTGGCGTGCTCGGTGGGACAATTCTTTCTGGACGCGGGCCGCCGGCGCCGAGGCGACGCGCGTCGCGGGGCGGCCAAGCTTCGCAGCGTCGATCGCGCCGCTTCGGGTGCCGTTTCGCCCGGCGAGCGCCGCGGCCAGCACGTTCAACTCGCTGACGACTGCCCGCTCGACCGAATAGGCTGCGGCCGTGGCCAAGCCGCCGGCGGCCAGACGCGTCCGCGCGGCGTCATCGCCGACCAAATCGTTCAGGGCAAGGAGGCAAGCCGCCTCGTTGGCGGTGTCGACGACGAGCGCGTTCACCCCGTGCTGAGCATACTCATCCGTGCCGCCCGCGCGCGGTACGATCGACGCGCAGCCGCAGGCCATCGCTTCCAGCGCCGTACGCCCGAACGCTTGGAAGCTCGAGAAGTCGACGAACACGTGGCAGCCTCTCAAAAGGGCAGCCACCTCCGTCCGCGTAAGGATTCCGTAGTTGACGAACGGGAAGTCTTGGAGCAGTGGGCGAAACTCTGCGCGCGCGCTTTCGCAGCCGAAAATGTGCAGTTCCACGCGCGCGCCATGGCGCTTGCTCAGCTCCGACAGGACGCGCATGGTGAGCGCCGCGTTGCGGCGGGGAGTCTGGGGGCGGACCATCGCGGCGACGCGAACGGCAGAGCCCGTGGGTCTGCTGCCCGCGTAAAATACCGAATGATCGAGGCTCGGCTGCACACGTTGCGCCACGATGCCGTGCTGCTCGGAGAGCTGGCGCACGATCCAGTCGGTCTTGGCAAACAGCAGCGCGTCGTCGATGCGCGTGTACGAGGTCCGCGCTGCCTGCCATTTGGCCGAGCCCTCCTCGTAAAAGAATGGCTCGTAGTCTTGGACGTAGTAGGCAGGCAGCAGCTTGGGGTGCGCCAACTGGACCTGGGCCAACAGCTCGACTGACGCCGGCGTCGTCGCGACTACGATCTCGAAGCCGACGGCGAGACCCGCCAACGTGTCGGGCGTGAAGGGCAGTGCGAGCACGGCTACCTCGGGGAGCTCGGGGTAGAGCTGGAGGTAGAAGGCGTGGTCGGCAGCCCGCACGGCAATCCGCACGCGCGCGCCCAGGCGGTGCATGCCGCTTGCTTCTTGGAAGACCGAGTGAACCCCGCCGCCGCTGTTACGACTGGGGAGCAGGAACAGCACGCTGAGTCCGAGCGGATCGACGACCTGGCTCGGGGCGCTTGCTTGTCGAAGCTGGCTTTCCACTCTGGCCCGTGCGCGCTCGAGCCCGGCTAGGCCTCGGACTTCGAGCAAGGCGGCTTCCACCTGCGCGGCGCCGTGCTTTTGCCTCAGTTTCTGGTGCGCGGCCTTGGCCAGCTCATCGCGGCGCTGCGCGCCGAAGCTCTTCGACTTGGCGTGATAGACGTACACGTCGTCGGCGATCGCCAGCTCAAACCCGGCGGCGCGAGCGCGCAGGCAATAGTCGTTCTCTTCTCCGTAACCCTCGGGGAATGTGACTTCGTCGAACAGCCCCAGTCGCTCCAGCACCGCCCGCTTGATCAAGAAGCAAAAGCCGTTGACGAACGGCGTGCGTGGGTAGGCGAGCGTGGCCAGGCTCCGCACCAAGCGGGCAGCGTCGTCGACCTCTAGACCTACCGGTAGCTCGTTGACGGCGAACTTGCCGGTCGCCTCGAACACGTCAGGAACTGACTGCCAAGACGCGGCGTTCGAGAGCGGTCCCACGATCCCGATCGACTGCGAGCTTTCAGCGCACTTCACCAGGCCCTCGAGCCAGCCCGCCGTCACGATCGTGTCGCTGTTGAGTAGGACGACGTGACGAGCCGTGGAGCGACGAAGCCCGCTGTTCGCCGCGTGCGTGTAGCCGAGGTTTCGCTCGTGCTCGAGCAGGAGGACGTTAGACTTGCCGGTTGCGGTCTGGCGTAGCCAGTCCGAGCAAGCTGGCCCCGAGCCGTCGTTGACCAGGATCAGCCGCGTTGTCGCATCGGCGTGACGCAGCACGGACGCCACGCAGCGTTCTAGATCTTCGAGCGCATCGTGCACCGTGACGACGACGTCGGTCGCGTCGGTCGGGGCGGGGTCTACGCTAGGAGAGTGCACGGGGCTGCCAGCTCACTTATTGACCAGCACGACGACGTCTTGATGGCCGAACAGGTAGCCGCGCTCGACGGCAACGACGTCGAACCACTTTGACCACGTTTTGACGACGGAACGTGGATGCAGGTAGGTGTCCGTATAGTAGCCCTTCTCTGCGATCTGACTGTCCAGCTGATCGTTGTGATGGCCGAAACGAATGCCATCGCCCAGCCAAGAGCCAACCACGGTCTCGTCGGTGTGGAGCCAGCCTACGGCCGACTGCCCGAGCGTGGTCAACAGCAGGACCCCGCCAGGCTTCGTGACGCGGTGCAGCTCGGCGAGCCACTCCATCTGTTCCGGCGGTCGCAGATGAGTCAAGACCGAGATACCGATCACGAGATCGAAGTTGCCGGAGCCGAGGTCGGTCGGCGTATGCAAGGGAATGGCAGCGGCGTTCAGGAACGGCAGCGCGTCCTTGCACCACGCGACGTTGTCGGCGTCGACGTCGACGCCGGTCACCTTCACGCTGGGCGTGCCTGCAAAGTGCCGCGCCAGTCGTCCGCAGCCGACACCCCAATCCATGATCGCAGGGTAGTGAGCAAAGCCACGGCCGAAGTGCCGCTCGAGTAGCTGTTCGAACGCGCACCAGGCCGTGTACCCGGCGAGGCGAAACACCTGGGACTTCTTGTTACCGGACACGCGGTGCATCCGCTCCGCATCCGGCAAGCGCGGCTCACCGTCGGTCGCCGGGTAGTAATACTCGCTACCGGGCGCCACGGACCTGCCCGTAGATTTCCAGATCCTCTCGATCCGTAGCGGGCTCACGCCGTTCGTGAACGCTGGATTCGAGGACACCAACCGAAACCCCGCTTGGTCGGAACCGGGCCAGTGTGGAAACACTGGGCTGAGGTCGCGTGCGACCGGAAACTCGACGCTGTCGAGCGGGCGACCGTTGCACGCGAACGTCATCCGGTCGCGTTGCCCCTCCGGTGCAAGGGCCCAACCGACTAGCTCCAGACGGCCGTCGGCGATAACAACGTCGTCAATCCACCAAGGGGCGTAGGGCAGGTAGGCGTTCATGAGCTCGCCAAAGAATGGCGAAGGCGTGCGATCTGTTTGCATTCGTGGTCGCCCCCAAAGCGGCGGTAGGTTTGAAAGTGAGCCTGGCGTCATAGCAGGCTAACTAGTCGGCGAAAATAGCCGAAAACTCGTTTTGATCGCCGATGCCGTCGTGAGCGAATCGTTGCTGAACCGTGGTCGAGTGACGAGGCTTTAGCGGCGCTTCACCACACGGTCGAGCTCCAGCAACACCGTGAGCAACTCTTCCATGCGGTCGAGTGGCCACATGTTCGGGCCATCGCTCAGCGCCTTGTCGGGGTCCGGGTGGGTTTCGAGGAAAACGCCGGCGACACCGACGGCCACTGCGGCGCGCGCCAACGTCGGCACGAGCGCACGCTGTAGACCACCTGGGCCGAACCCGCCGGGTTGCTGGACGGAGTGCGTGGCGTCGAACACGACGGGGCAGCCGGTTTCCTTCATGACGTCCAAGGCGCGCATGTCGGAGACGATCGCGTCGTAGCCGAAGCAAGCGCCGCGCTCACACAACATGACTTGGTCGTTGCCGGCTTCGCGAAACTTGGCGACGACGTCAGCCATATCCCAAGGCGCCATGAACTGACCGCGCTTGACGTTGACCGGTTTGCCGGCGGTCGCGACGCGCTGAATGAAGCTGGTCTGGCGCGCCAAGAACGCCGGCGTCTGTAGCACGTCGACGACGCTCGCTACCTCGTTGACCGGCGTGTCTTCGTGCACGTCGGTGATGACGGGGACGCCGACCTCGCGTTTCACGAGATCCAAGATGCGCAGGCCCTTCTCGATGCCGAGCCCCCGGAAAGCCTTGCCGCTCTTGCGGTTGGCCTTGTCGAAGCTCGACTTGAAGATGAAGTCGATGCCGAGGCGCGTGGTGATCTCCTTCAATGTCTGGGCGGTACGCAGCGTGAGCTCTTGCGACTCAATCACGCACGGTCCAGCGATCAGAAAGATCGGACGCTCGTTCCCAACTTCAAAGTTCAACAGCTTCATTGACGATATCTCCCCACGTACCAAACCAACCGGTCCATCCAACGCTGTCGTCGGCATAGCATCGTGGGCGCGCGTCGCCAAGGCGGGCCGAGCTTGTGCTCATGGCGTTGGGACCGATCAGGTGACTTGCAGCGCTAGGGATCAGATCCCAGGACCGCGTAGACATTTTTGCGCCGCGCGCGAATTCTTACCGGGCTGTTATGAGCGCGCGTCAGCGACGATTCGCGCAAGTTTCCTGGGAGGCTATTGGGGCGGGCGTGATGCCGATCTTGATCACGAAATTTCAACGGATTGGGGTGGATGCGGCGAGCCGACCGGACCGTGGTAAGAAACATGGCCGATGGCTATCAGGGGACTCGTCGCTGCAATCTTGCCGTTCATCCTCGCGTGCTCGGTCGAATCTCGCCCGCCGCGCTCGTCGGATTGCGTGAGCCTGGCGCCGGCCCCACCGGCAGCTCTGACGCCCACGCCAGCGACCTCGAGTATCGCGCTGACGCCCGCTGCGCCCGACGCCAGGCCAGCGCCGCTACTCGCGGTACTGCCCGACACCAACCCGCCGCAGCTCGGGAAGATTGGCGACTTGTTGCTCGAAAGCGGCGAGAGCATCAAGGACTGCCAAGTCGAATACCGCACGCTCGGTGCCCCCAACGCCGACAAATCCAACGTCGTAGTGTGGGCGACGTGGTTCAGTGGTGTGACCAAGGATCTGCTCGACCTCGTCGGACCCGGCAAGTTGGTCGACAGCAGCCGCTATCAAGTCGTGCTGGTCGGCGCGCTCGCCAATGGCGTTTCGTCATCGCCGTCGAACAGCCCGCAGCAACCGCGCGCGCTTTTTCCTACGCTCACGATCCGCGACATGGTCGAGAGCCAACATCGCTTGTTGACCCGCGTGCTCGGGCTTGCCCACGTTCGGGCGGTGATGGGCATTTCAATGGGCGGGATGCAAACCTTCCAGTGGGGGTTTTCGCACCCGGACTTCATGGACCGGCTGATGCCGATCGTCGGTTCGCCGCGGCTCGCGCCCTACGATCTGCTGCTCTGGCAAGCCAACCTCGACGCCATTCAGCAAAACCCAGCATTTTTAGGCGGAAATTACCGCGAACAGCCGGTGCTGAGCGTGGTGCAGCAGTTGGCCGACTTGAACCTGACCACGGCTGAAAACTACAACAAGCAACTGACGCGCGAGCAGGTGCTGGCCGCACACGACAAGCTCACGCCGCCACGCTTCGACGCAAATGATCGCGTGCGTCAGCTGCGCGCAATGATGGCGCACGATGTGTCCAAGCCGTTCGGCGGCTCGCTGGATAACGCGAGCAAGGCGCTGAAAGCCAAGCTGCTGGTCGTCGTCAACGAGCGTGACGCGATGGTCACGCCCGGCCCGGCGCTCGAGTTTGCCAAGCTCGCCAAAGCCTCGACCCTCGTCCTCAAGGGCGACTGCGGCCACAAAGCGCCCAGTTGCGAAGAGTCGACGATCGGCAAACGCATCGCCGAATTTTTGAAGTAGCTCGCGCGCAGCTGCGCGCGCTAACCCTGATGATTGCCCGAGCGAGCGGGGACAACAGGAAGGCGGGAAGACGGGAAGGCCGAGATTTAGGGTGGGTGGTACTGGCAACTGGACGCAGGCGGATCGCGATTGGGCCTCAGGCGCCTGTTCGAACAACAGAAATCTTCCCGCCTTCCCGCCTTCCTGTTCGCTCGTGCTCGAGGCGAGAAATGTGATGAATCGTCCGGCGCTACCCAGGCCTCTGGCCTCACCTCCCGCCATCCTGCCGGTGAATCTCGCTCTATTCAGCCGGCGCGTTTACAACGCGGGCTATCGATGACGATCGTCACGCCGCTGTTGCTGGGGACGAGGCGGTTCCACAGCTGGGTGATTTCGCGGTGGCCGGTGAACACGTCGACGTGCTCGCCCTTCACGGCTAGCCCGCGATCTTCGGCCAAAAAGCAGCCGTCGTGCTTGGCGGTGCCGGAAGCGTCGCGCGCGATGCCGTCGTATTCGGGGATGTAGAGCGACGTGCCGAGCGCGATGATCGTCGAATCCACCGCGACCGTGACCAGAGGTGTGATGCCCTTGCCGATGGCGCCGCGGCCCCACGGGAACTGCGCTTTGTCGAGCAGGTCGAAGCAGATGTGCTGGCCGGTGCGTGGGCACTCGGCGGCGCAGCTGCAGTCGCGCTTGGCGAAGCTGACGGTGCCGCCGGCTTTCAAGGTGCCGCTGCCTTGGACGCAGACGCTCTCGTAGAACTTGCGCGGCACGCTGGCGATCGCCCGGCACGAGGCGTTCATCAGGTCGATGGCTTCGCCTTCGAAGTCACTTTCGCTCGGGAAGTCGTAGTAGGTGTTCTTGAAGGTGCCGAGCACCTTGCCGCCGCCGAG
This sequence comes from Polyangiales bacterium, assembly GCA_038252755.1. GTDB lineage: Bacteria > Myxococcota_A > Polyangia > Polyangiales > Polyangiaceae > PMG-095. The sequence goes on from JBBSAB010000086.1 coordinate 29,190, forward strand.
CTGCAGCGCGCTCTTGGAGTTGCCCTGCGCGAACCCGCCAGCGCTGGCAGTCTGCTGGCTTTCGGGTGGCGGCTGATCGCCGATAACCTGGGTGCGGGTGTTGCGCTGCGGCGGCGCCGACTGGCGACTGGCTTTGGCTTCGGAGCTGGGTGGCGGCGGGTTCGAGAACTCGCCGTCGAGCGGCTGGGCCATCCAATCGGACCCGGCGGTATTGCAGCCCGTAGCGGTGCCGGCGAGCACCAACAGCGCGGAAACTGGGAATAGCCAGCGTGCGATGGTCATGGGTCTTTGCGGCGGGGCGCGGGCGCGTTGGGGATCGATTCGACGCGCTGGCGGGCGCGATCGGGATCGCACTCGCGACCGACGTCTGCCGTCACCAGCGTTCGCATGCTCTCGGTGTGCGCGAGCCAATGCTGCTTGACGTGCTCCGGAGCGCCAGCGGCTTCGAGCGTCTCTTTCAAGATCATCAGCCGGCGTGCGAATTGCCCGCCCATGATCGGGTGAGCGCGGTGCGCCTCGTCGAGCGCGCGCCCGGTGTACATGATGCCGGCGCCGAGATGGACTGCGGCAAATTCGTACTCCTTTTGCTTGATGCGTTCGCGCCGCGCGTTGCGGAAGAAGAAGCCGATCATCACATCGTCGAAGACGCGGTCCACGAAGCGATCGATGATCTGCCGCAAGGCGGGCTCACCGCCGAGATCTTCGAACAGGGTACTGGCCATGGAAGCTGGGCAGCTTAGCGCCGTGCTAGGAAAGTTGGCAGTTTGGAGTTCGCAGTTGGCAGTTTCGAGGCTTGAATACAGCTGTGCCCTGAGGCCGAGCCAGCACCCGCGGGCCATCGCTTCGACACTTCAGGTCGAGCAGGGCCCGTAGCTGCCAACTCCCAACTCCTAACTGCCAACTCGGGCTACGGCAGGACGCGCAAGCGGCGGATCCGGCGCTGGGCTTCTTGATTGCTCGGATCGAGCCGGTTGGCCTCGCGCCATTCGTGCTCGGCGCTGACCTTGTCGCCGAGCAGATTCAAGGCGTCGCCTAGCACCACGTGCGAGTCGGGATCGCGCGGTTCACGCGCCAGCGCGCGCTGTGCCCAACGCACGGCGGCGGCACCGTCGCCCAGCTGGTTGAGCGCTGCCGCCAGCCCGCGGCTCGCCTCCAGGCTGTCCGGCTCGAGCACGATCGCGCGGCGGAAAAACCGTTCGGCGCGCGAGACGTCGCGCTTCTTGAGCGAAGCCTCGGCCTCGTGCAAGTTGCGGTTGATCAGCGCCTTGAACTTGGCGGGGTCTTTCGGATCCACGCCCGCCGCCAACAGCCACGCCTGGCGCGCACCTTGGTGATCGCCAATGCGTACCAGGCCATCGCCGAGCAGTGATTGGGCGCGCCCGCTGTTCGGATCCAGCTCGACCGCGTTCCTGGCTTCTTCAGCGGCGGCAGCGCCGTCTTTGCGGATCAGGAACAGCTGCGCCAAATCGATATGAGTTTGTGGATTCTTGCTGTCCCAGCGCACGGCCTTGCAGTACGCGAGCTCGGCGTCGTCGACCTTGCCCTGGACGAGCGCTTTGGCGCCCGTGACCTGCTGCTCGTAAGCCGCCCCCGGGAAATTGCCTTCGTCGAGGTTGAGCGGGTCGAGCATCGCGGCGCAGGTGGGCGCGACCGTGCCCGATTCGTCTTTGCCGAGCGGTTCCTTGCGCGGCGGCTCCGGTTGCGCTGCGGCGGCGAGCGCTGCTGCGGCGGGTGATGCTGGTGTCGCGGCCAGGGCGGGCACTGGCGCAGCGGAAGCGGCGGGTACCGGGACGACTGCGGGCGCTGCAGCAGCGGTTGCGGCTGCCAGCGGTGCGGCCTGCGCGCTCGCGGTGATGCTGGGTGCTTCAGCTCCGTGAGACTTCTTCGACAGCGAGCCGAGGAACCAAGCCACGAGTAAGCCTTGAGCGCACGCCAAGCCGACCAAAAGGGCCGCCATCGGCTTGGTGATGCCCAGCCGCTTGCGCGTGGAAAGCCGAGGCGCCGGACTCAGCCGTGGTGCTGCCATTTCGGCGCCCGAAAACTCGTCCGCGACTGGCGGCGGTCGCAGCGATGGCTGCGGCGGAGGCGGCAGGCTCGGGCTGTGCGGCGTCGGAATCGACGGAGAGATCGGCGCTTTCTCCGACTCGGCCATGTTGAGCGCGACGTCGATCGTCGACATCACGTTCGTGACCGCCGGCTGCTGCACCGGATCGACGTGTACCCGGCCCGAGCTCAGCACGAGCAAGCCGGCCAACGCCAAAGCGCCATCGTAAGTGATGCTCGGATCGTGAGGCAGATACGCCGAGGCACCGACGATCAACCCTTCGGAGATGTCGATCGACACCGCCAAACGCGGGTTGTTGACGGTCATGCGCACCGCGCGCGGCGTGGTCACCAGCGCGCGCAGCAGCCGCGCCGGGCCGGTGATCTCGAGCCGCGTGTCGAACGCCTCGCCGACCTGCCCTAGGTCGATGATCGAGTTGTCGGCTTCGGCCAGCGTCGCCAGGGCCGACTCCAGCCGGTCGAGCGCCGGTACGCTGAGCGTATCGGACCAAATTTCTTCCCAGCGCACGACCAGCAACGACGCCCAACGCAGCCGCGTGTCCTTGCGCATGCGTCGCAAGAGCTCGTAGCCGTGGCCTTGCAGATGCTGCTCGCCCGCGATCAAAACTTCCGGATCCGCTTGCCGCAGCCGCGCGAAACGCGCCTCCGACGGATTCAAATCGGTCACGACGACGGTGGCGCCGCGCGAGCGCAGCTCCTGCGCGACGCTGTCGGCGCGCGCCGAGTCGTCGTCGGCCAGCGCGACGCGCAGGCCCTTCATGCCGTCGGCGGCGATCTGCTCGAAATCGATCTCGTTCGGATCGAGCAGCTTTACGGTTCCACCCGCGCGATCATCGAATTCGTACTTCAGAGGCTCGGCGTGCACGACGTGACGCCGCACGCGGGTCACGAAGTCGTCGATGAACGCGGCCAGCGGACGGCCGCTACCGAGCACCAGCCGCACCGGATCTTGCGACGCGTCGCCGCCGTGCACCGAAAGGATGCCGCTGCGCAGCTCGCTACCGAGCGCCTTGACGAACTCGGCCAGCGTCGCTTCGCCGACCTGCCCCAGCGCTTCACCGCGCTCCGGGATCTCGCGCGCCAGCTTTGCTATCTGCTCGGCGATTGCGTCCATGCTGGCCGAGCGCGGAATCACCGCCGCGGCGCCGTGTCGAAATGCTTGAAGCCGCTGATCTAGAGCTGGATTGTCGTCCAGGATCGCCACCGGTACGACCGAGCTCGACGGCGATGCGTTCAGCTTGGTGAGCAGCGCCCGGCCGCCGTCGAGCGCTGCCTCATTCGCCAGCAGCACCAAATCTGGTGCCGTGACGATCACGGTCTCGACAGCGGCGTCAGCGGTCGTCGTTTCCACGTACACGCGATGCCGAGCCAGCGCGGCACGCAACGCCGGTTCGAAGCCAGCATCCGAGCCGACCAGCAATACCGTTGGTTCCGCTTGTGCGCTGGGCGAGCCCGACCGCCGTGGCGCGGGGCGCGCTGCCTTGACGCCGGCGCCGAGCGGCCGAGGCACTCCCGCCGCGTTGGGGCGTGGTGGTGGCACGGACCGGAGCGAGCGCATGACTGCCCATCATCCCAGACTCGCCCCGCAACGCAAAGCTCGGCTGCGTTGTCGCCAGACTCCATTTCAGCTGCACTACACGCAGCACCCGGCTTTCGATCGTGTGGATTACACGGTAGGCGAATGGCAGCGCCTCACACACCCGTCGCATAGTGTGCGGGTCGCACACCGCAACACTTCGTTAAGTGGTGTCGTCTGCGATCAGCTGCTGCAGGGCGCCGTGCACGCGGCCATTCGAAGCAATCAAATGACCAATCGCCAGGTCGACCTTGCCGCCGTCGAGCGCGGTCACCTGGCCCCCCGCCGAAAGTAAGACTGCCGCTCCGGCCGCTAGATCCCAGGCGTTCAGCCGTCGCTCCCAGTAGGCGTCGTAGGTTCCGTCAGCTACCAAGCACATGTCGATCGCGGCCGAGCCGCAGCGCCGCACACCCCGGACCACCTTCTTCACGCGCACGAAGGTGTCGAGATTGTTCTGGGGTGCGGTTTGACGATCTGGCGGAAATCCAGTGGCGACGAGCGCCTGTTCCAGCTCGGATGTTTCGCTCACGTGGCAAATCTCGCCGGCTCTTTTTGCGGGTCCGCCCCGATAACCCAGCCAGGTGAGGCCCAAAGCGGGCGCTACCACCGCGCCGGCCAATGGCTGGCCTTGCTCGAGCAATCCGATACTGACGGCCCAAAACGGATGGCCGTGAATGAAGTTGGTCGTACCATCCAGCGGATCGCAGAACCAACTGAGCGGCTTTCGCTCGCCGCCGCTCTCCTCGGCAACCAACCCAAGCGTTGGCGTCGCGGCTGACAAGCGCGCGATGATCAGCTTCTCACTCTGCAGGTCGAACTCGGTGACCAAATCACGGCGCGCTTTTTCGGTCGGCGTCGGTCGGCTGCGGTAGCCGCTGAGCAGCAGCTTGCCGGCTTCGGTGGCTACCTCGAGCGCCAGGCTCGCGTAGCCAGCTTCGCTCAGCTCGCCCCGTGGCATTTCTTGTACTTCTTGCCGCTGCCGCACGGGCAGGGATCGTTACGACCGGCCTTCGGCCCTTCGTTGCGGACCGGCGGGCCCTTCAGCTCGACGCCGTCGACGAACACCCAGCGCGTGTCGCGCTTCTTGAAAGTGGCGCGCTCACGATGATCGATCGAGACGCCGCGGATCTTGTAGCGCGCGACGAACTCGACGCTGCCGGTCTCGTCGGCAGCCTGTCCGCCTTCGGTGGTGATAATCTCGAGGCCCAGCCACTCGGCGCTCTTCGACCAAGCTTCGGTGTTGCCGCGATCGACCTCACCGGCCGTGTCCGGATCGTGCGAACTCAAAATGAAGTCGATATCGCCGGTAGCGTACGCCGTGTAGCGCGCGCGCATCAGCGCTTCGGCCGTGTCCGGCAGCACTTTGCCGGCCATCACCGGGCCGCAGCAGGTTTCGAGGGATTCGCCTTTTCCGCACGGACAAGTCATCGGGCCATCAACTCCAGAGTGGGCGGCGTCCTAGCATGGGAGCCGGCCGAGAGAACAGCGAGCCAGCGCAGGCGGGGAAACCCCCGAAATTTCGACGGTTTCGTGGCCATTGGGGTGGCTGCCCAACCGCGGCCCGCTTGCAGAAACTGCTGGGGCGTCATCGGGCCACTCTGCCTGAACGGCGCGCTGCGGGCGTCTCGGCCCCTGCGTGTTCTGGTTTGTCATGGCGAGAACCTGAATCTTCACAAAGAGATCGGCGAGCGGGGACAACAGGAAGGCGGCTGATGATTCATCGCATCTTGCTCGAGCGAGCGGGGACAACAGGAAGGCGGGAAGACGGGAAGGCCGAGATTTAGGGTGGGTGGTACTGGCAACTGGACGCAGCGGGATCGCGATTGGGCCTCAGGCGCCTGTTCGAACAACAGAAATCTTCCCGCCTTCCCGC
>JBBSAB010000087.1:0-34663 GCA_038252755.1 Polyangiales bacterium
CCCCAATGACGACCACCCCCACCTCGCCGCGCAGGCAGCGCGCGCAGCACCGCGCGCAGGCTCGCGGCAGCGAGCCGAGCACGGAGCGAGCACGCGCCGAGCACGAGGTTTGGGGGTGGTGGGCGCGCGCGCAGGCTCGCGGCAGCGAGCCGAGCACGCGACCGGCGGGGGCATCCACCTTCTAAGCCCCGCGCGTCGGCGTAAGCTGATGCAATGCCGAGAGGCGCTTTCCGGAAACGGGAAGCGCCTCTCGGCTTTTGTGGGCTGCCGAGATGCAGCTTGATTGCAGAAGCTCGTGGGGCGGAGACGGGTGCTGGTTGAGGGCGGACGCGAAGGCGGGCGCGTAGCGCTCAACGCGAACGCGGGACGCGGGACGCGGGACGTGGGAACGCGAGACGCTTCGGTCGCGCTGAACGTTGCGGACGGCATGTACAGCCGCGGGGGCAACAGAACCGTCCGGTACAGCTCGGCGCTTGGGTCGGCGCGGGAAGCGCTCGCGTGCTTGGAACTTGCGGAGGCGTTCGGTTACGTCGCGGTTCGAGGTCGAGGAACAAGCGCAACTGCGCGAGGCCTTCGTCAGCGCGCTCGAACACCTCCGCGACCCCGCCTTCACGCCGCCCCACGTCGACCCGAAACGGCTCGACCATGAAATCTCCCGGCGCATGGCGTGCATCGCGACCAACCAGGCAATTCCGCCCAAGGACGACGGCCCACTCCGCGGCTTCGTCAGCCGCGCGGGCATCCGCAAAACCCAAGCCGCCTGGCTCCCCTACCGCGACACCTTCGTCGCGCTGATCCAAAAACAGCGCCCCAACACCGACGTGAGCCCCTGGCGCGCGTGGCTCAACCAAGCCCGCATCGAGCAACTGCGCGAGTTCAGCGACGGTTGCTAACGTAGCGAGGCGGCGCAGCCGAGGCGGCGGAAGTCCCGCCATCGAAGGCGAGCGGGGCGCGAGACGGGACAACGGGCGAGGTCTTGAGATCGCAGGTTGTGATCTCAAGGTCGCAACCCGCACGACCCGTGTGCCGATGGGGTTGCGATGTCTTCACCCGCACCAATCGCCGAGGCCGTAGAAGGGGCGATTCTCGTCGTCCGGGGGCAGAGGGTGCTCTTGGATGCTGACCTCCCACCGATGTACGGGGTTTCGGTCAAGGCCCTAAACCAGGCCGTGGCGCGCAATTTGCTGCGATTTCCGGGCGACTTCATGTTTCAGCTGACGCCCGACGAGCAAGGGATCTTGAGGTCACAGTTTGTGACCTCAAGATCTTGGGGCGGCCGTCGATACCTGCCTCGCGCGTTCACTGAGCAGGGCGTGGCCATGTTGTCTAGCGTGCTACGGAGCGAGCGGGCGGCACTGGTTAACGTCGAAATCATGCGCACCTTCGTGCGCCTGCGGCAAATGCTTCAACAGAACGTTGAGCTTGCGCGGAAACTGGACGCGCTTGAGAAGAAGTACGATGCGCAGTTTCGTGTCGTCTTCGACGCGATTCGAGAGTTGATGGCTCCACCAACGAAGCCCCGGCGGCGCATCGGATTCGGAACCAAAGAGTGAAGGTCCCGCCTGCGACCGGAACATTTCAAGCAACTAGGTGCGCGAGGCGACCGAGAGGTCTTCCTACGCTGCTGACGCCCCAGCGTTTCCGTGTTCCACGTCTCTTCGCCATCGCGACGTACTGTGCTGCGACAGTGGCGCTGTTGCTCTCGGCGGCGGTCGCCAACGGTTAGCGCAAACCTAGCATTGGCGTGGCTTGCAGTTCGCTGTGGCTGCTGCTTGAGCACTACGGGTGCGAAGCTCCAGTGACGACCACCCCCACCTCGCCGCGCAGGCAGCGCGCGCAGCACCGCGCGCAGGCTCGCGTTAGCGAGCCGAGCACGGAGCGAGCACGCGCCGAGCACGCGGTTTGGGGGTGGTGGGCGCGCGCGCGGGCTCGCGGCAGCGAGCCGAGCACGCGACCGGCGGGGGCATCAAGCCAAGATCGCCGTAACCTCCAGCGGAGTGTGCCGAAAGGTGGCGTGGCGCGTGCCAATGCCGGAAACGATGCCGTAGGGCAAGAGCAGCGTGTCGTAGAAATCGATGACGTTGGCGGGGTCTGGGAAGAAGCCGCTCTTGAAATGGCCGTGACCGCCAGCGACCGCATGGAGCACGCCCGACAGCCCGTGATCCAGACCGTATTCAGTGCCAATTACCACCAGCGTGTTGTCCAACACGGTCTTGCCGTTGGCCTCGACGAACAGCGGATCGTCGAAGGCCGCCAGCGCGCTGGCGACGCCGCTCATGCAGAAGTGTTGATACTGAGCGATCTCGGGCAAGCGTTGCCGATGAAACAGCTCGTTGTGGATCGAGTCGTTAGCAGTCTCGAGATCGAAGTCGATGGTGCCGACCGCAGCGGCGGTGTACTTGCCCTTGAACTGCAGATTGCCGCCCTTGTCCGTGAACAGCAGGCTGCCAAAGCGAGTCAAGTCGCAGCGCAGCGCGAGCGCGAATAGCTCGGCCTGGAGCCGAAATGCTTCCAGGTAGGTGACGTGGTCCAGCGGGGCGGAGTGCGGCTTGAACACGCCCGGCGGCTGCGGCGTGTCGGGCGTTTCCTGATCGTAGGGTAGGCCTTCGGGATCGCTGAGGTTGCCGGGGCGAGCACAGCCGGGCACGTCGGGCAGCAGCGCGGCTTCGCTCGGGATCAAGCGCTGTTCGACATTGCGGATGCCATCGAGATGGATCTTCAGCTTGGCTTTGGATTCCGCACCTAGGTACGAGCGCTCGCCAATCGCAAAGTGGTATTCGTCGAGCACGGTGTCGAGCACGCTGCGCTTGATGCGCGCGGTGCGGGCATCGCTGCTCTGACCGGGCGCCGCCTCACCGAAAAGGCGGGTGAAGAGCCGAGAAGGGCGGCGTTCTGGAGCCGGCCCGGGGCTTCCGTCGTAGTTCCAGTGGCAGATGTAACGCGACGGCGCACCGTAAGTGAACCAAAGACCCGCGGATAGCGACGAGAGCCGTGTCGGTGAGCCCGTGGGATGCAGCTCGCGCAACATCAGCTGCTCGAGCGAAGGCCCGGCCGCCGTGTACTCGTTCTTCTGCGGTTCGCCCACGAACAATACGTCGCCGGTTTTGAAGTGCGTCGTGCCGCTGCCGTAGGCGTGCGCCTGGCTCATGTCGAGCCCGGACAGACAGGCCAGCTTGCTGGCAAACGGTGCGAGCGGCTCGAGCGGACCGGCAAAGCCAAGTTCGGCCTGCGCGGCCGGGATGCCCAGCCCGAAAGCGAGCGTGATGAGTCGATTCGGAACGCCCGCGTCGGCAGCGTTCGCGCGCGGGACGCTCATCTCTTCGAGAAATGGCAACCCGATCGCGATCGTACCGGCGCCGCGCAAGAAGCTGCGGCGACCGATGCCCCTTCTCATGGAGCCTCCGCGGGGGCTGGCCCGGACGACGCCAGCGCGCGAAATAGCTCGCTCGTCACCACCGACTCGACCATGGCCGGCAGCGTTCCGCCGGCTCGCTGCTGCGCCCGATGCACGGGCAGAGCGAACGATCTTTCGATCGCCGAGCTGGCTCGCCCGGTAGAAAAGGCGATGAAGTGCTCGGCCATACACGCCTGCACGGTTTCGGAGTCGGCCACCAGCTGCATCAGCTCGGCCACGTCGGCATAGTGTGGGCGCGCGGCTTCTTCGACGCTCAAATCGTCGGTCGTCCAGCCGTCGATCGGCAAGGGGCGACCTTGCGCGTCGACCTCGCCCACGTAGCGCCCAGCCGCGTCAAAGCGATTGAAGCCGTAAGCCAGCGGCTCGAATTGCGAATGACACGCCCAGCAGCTCGGCGAGTTGCTGCCGCCTTCTGCCACCGGCAACGCCATCGTGCGGCGCTGCTCCGAACGTTGCCGCTCGCTGAAGTCGGCGAAGGTGGCGTTGAAATCGGCGGTGGTGGCTTCGAGCCCATCCGGCAATTGGGCCGGCTGTCGGCACATCAGCTTCACCATCAGCGTGATGCCGCGATGGACAATCTTGCCCACTTGCGCGTCGCCCATGCCCGCAATGAAACCGGGATGGGTCAGCCAGCCAACTCGTTCGGGCAACGCTGAGACATCATAGACGTGCTGCCCGTCGCCCGCGGACGCCAAACCCAACAGCGCAGCCACGCTCGGCTCCAGGCTAAATTGCCGACTGGTGAAGAGTCCGGAAACTTGCCCGTGCTCTTGCCACAAATGCCGATCGACCGACGCGACCATCGAGTCGAGCAGCGCTGAGCGCAGCGCCGGCGTGACTCCGACGAAGGCGGCGCGTTCGGTACCGGCAAAATCGCGCACGAGCTCACGCGTCATGCGGCGCGCGCGTGGGTCGAGCAGCAAGCGCTGCAGTTCATGGCGCAGGGCCGGCAAAGCCGCAGGCGAGCCGTCGAGCGTGCCAGCTTCGGCCAGCGCCAGGAGTGCGTCGTCGGGCGCCGAATCCCACAAGAAGAACGCCAAGCGAGAGCCGAGCTCGAAGCCATCGAGATAGCGCTTCTCGTCCGGCGCGCCGCCGAGCTCACGTTCGAGCTTGAACACGAACGCGGGAGCCTGCAGCATCGCCTCGATCACGCTCTGGCTGGCTTGGTCGGCGGTGAGCCCCTCGGCCACGACCTTGGCGTGCAAGGCCAGGAACGCGTCGCTTTCGCGCGGCGAGAGCGGTCGACGAAACAGGCGCCTACCGACCTCTTCCACGAAGGCCCGATCGCAGGCCGAGGGGTCACTCGGGCACGGGGCGAATGCCGCTCGCAGCGTCTCGACATCGACGTGCTCGGCGATCGCCGCCGCCAAAATACCGAACGCCAGCGGGTAGTCGTCGGCCGCGGCTTGGCCGTCGGCGCCGTTGCGAAACAATCCGGTGCTCGGTTGCTCTTGCGGGATGCCTCCGCCCAACGCGGCGAGCTCGGGTTCGCTCAGCTCCACCCCGAGCACGTCGCGCACGACGTTGCGATGCTGCGTGGGTGTCAGGCGCCCCGCCAACCCTCGACGCAGCGGCAGCTCAGCACCCGCAGGCTCGGCTGCTCGCGGCTCGGCGCGCTCGGCTTCACACGCGTTCAGCCCAGCGCCCAAGAGCACGATCGCACCGAGCCGAGCTGTTGAGAGCACGCCGTCCACTGGCCTCACCCCGATTGTAGCCGAGTCGGGCTGCGCTTTTCGGCCTTTCCACCGACTCGGCTACGCGGATCAGCCGCATTTCAACCACAAAGCGAGCGCGCTCGCCGGCGCAACGCCTGGCGGGCTGGCGCGGGAGCTGTGCGACGGCCTCGATACGCCGGTGCTCGTGGGCCAAGTCGTCGCGTATGTTCGCGACGACAACGGCTTTCTCGTGGAGCTCTGCACACCGATGGAGTGACGACCTCGCCGCCCAGCTGGGCGGCGTCCTCAGCTCGATTTGTCGGCGTGCAGGCAGCCCGCGGATCGATCACGCGGATCGGGTATGGTCGCTGCTGCGGAGAATGACGCAACTGCAGCTGTTCGCGTTTCCTTCGGCGGGAGCCAATGTTTCCCTGTTCAATGGGTGGCAATCGCACCTGCCGAGTCACGTCCGCTTGAAACCGGTCGGTTATCCAGGGCGCGGGGCGGCGCACCGACAGCCGATTCCTGAAACGCTGTTGGATTTGGTCGAGCAGCTGGCGCGAGATTTGGCGCCGGTGTTGACGCCGCCGTTTGCGTTTTTTGGGCACAGTCTGGGGGCTACCGTGGCGTTCGAGTTGGCGCGCAAACTGCGGCGCAGCGGTGGTCCTTTACCGAGCGCGCTGGTCTTGGCGAGCCGGCGTGCGCCGCACCTGCCGGACAGCTATCCGCCCGTGCATCGCATGTCCGACGCGCAGGTGATCGATCTATTGCGTCTGCTGGGCGGCACGCCACAAGCCGTGCTCGCCGATGACGAGCTGTTGAGCTACTTCCTACCGATCGCGCGCGATGACTTCAAGCTGCTGGAGACGCATGCGACCATGATTGAGCCCGCGCTCGCCGTGCCAATCACCGCGCTGTGTGGCCTTTCAGATCCGCGCGTGCGACCCGAGGACATGGCCGATTGGCGCGAACAAACCACGCTGGAGTTTCGCTTCGAAACCTTCCCAGGCGGTCACTTCTTCATCAACACCGCGACCGACGCAATGCTGCGCAGCGTCGATTTTCCGCAGGCTCCCTGAATGGTCTAAAGTTGGGGGCATGGCGATTCGAGTCGTACGGCTTGGCAGTGAGCGAGCCAAGGATGAGGGGCTACGCATCGGAACGGTGAGACGGCCGCCACGCGGTGTGCCGAAGGATGAATTCGCGACGCGCGACTTCTATGACGTGTGGCTACCGCAGCTTTCGCCGAGCACGGAACTGGTCAAGCTAGCCCTGGCCGCGAAGAGCGAGCGCGAGTGGAATGGATTCGCCAAAGCTTTTCGCCGAGAGATGAGCGAGCCCGACGCCGCGCGGCTGCTCGAGTTGCTGACCGCAATGTCGGCGACGTCTGCTTTTTCGGTTGGCTGCTATTGCGAGAACGAAGCGCGCTGTCACCGCTCCGTGCTGCGGGCCCTGCTGCAGGAGCGCGGGGCAAAGCTTCGGTGACGACGACCGGCGTGGCAGCGCTTGACGGTGGCTCGGAACGGCAGCAAGTGTGGCCGCATGTCAGCCAATGTGGATTTGTACGCGGGCGAGGCGCGGACGCTCGAGGGGCAACCGGCGCCGCTTGCGCAATACCGTGGTCGGGTTACCTTGGTGGTCAACGTCGCGAGCGCATGCGGCAACACTCCGCAGTACGCCGGGCTGCAGGAACTGCACGAGCGGTACGAAGCGCAAGGCCTCACCGTGCTCGGATTTCCGAGCAATGATTTTGGTCGCCAAGAGCCGGGCTCGGCCGAACAGATTCGCGAGTTCTGCTCGAGCAAGTACCGCGTGACCTTTCCGATGTTCGAGAAGGTGCAGACCAAAGCCGGAGCCGGACAATCGCCGGTGTATGGCTTGCTCGAGCAGGGCGCCGGCGCGCTTCCCAAATGGAATTTCGGAAAGTACCTGGTCGCCCGTTCCGGCCGCGTGCTGAAGTTCTTCGCGCCCGACACCAAGCCAGAGAGCGCCGAGCTCGTCGCGGCTATCGAGGCTGCGCTGGCTGAAAGCGCCTAATCGCTGCTGGCGTCCTGGGCAGGGTCTGCTCATATACCGGCATGTTCGGACGTTGGTTGCGAGGCGAAGGCGCAGCGGAAAACCTTTCGGGGGCGGACGCCTTGCACGCCAGCATTGCGCGTGAGCTGCCGGGTGCCGATACCGAAACAATCACGGTCGTGACCAGCATGACCGGCTTGCTCGGCGCGGTAGCGTATGCGGACCGCAACTATTCTGCTGACGAAGAGGCACGCGTCCGCCAAGAGCTGGTGCGGGTCCAGGGCATGAGCGCGGCCGGCATCGACGCCATTTGCAAAGTGCTGCGCGAGAACATCGTCGAGATTTCGACGGTGCAGATTCCGCGATTCGCCCGAGCCTTGGTCGAGCTTGCCGATCACGAGCTGCGCCGTGAAGTGCTGAGCGCGCTGCTCGATCTCGCGGCGGCTGATTCATCGGTCAGCGTGGTCGAGACGAACTTGCTGCGACAGATCACCAAGTCTTTGGGACTGAGCCAGCAAGACTACGTCGAGCTGCAGGCGCGCCACCGCGATCTGCTCGAATCGCTGAAGACGCCTTGAGCACTCGGACGTCGAGTTTCGCCGCGACGACAGCCTGCTCTTCTTCGGCAACGGCATCGACGCCGACGTCGAAGCGCTCCTTCAATGACGCTCGCGTTAGCGAGCCGAGCACGTGACCGGTGGGAGCGTCACTTCACGACGGGGGGCTTGCTGATCAGTTTTAGGTTGAGGCCGCCCGGATAGTAGTAGGAGGTGGCGTGCCCAAAGCCCATGACTTGCAGGCCGACGTTTTGGTCGGCGGTGAGCTTGTGGACACCGCCTGTGGCGGCTTTTAGCGGCTCGCGCACGATCGACCAGGCGGTGCCGATCGCGGTCGGTGCGCCGGTGAGCGCCGCGCCGTCGAGCATGACGTTGGCGCCGGTGGGCAGGACGATGTCGGCGAAGTTGGTCTCGTAGTCGGCGGGGGCGAGGAACGTGTACGAGCTACGGTATTGCTGCGGCGTCACCATAATCGACATCGATGGATCACCACGACACGGGAAATCTGGGCACTTGTCGCCTACGGGAGCTTGCAGCGAACCACCGACCATGAAGGAGGCGACCACGAACGGCTGACTGCCCTCGACCGTGAACGCTTCGGTAAGCGGGCCGAGCTCCACGAACGCGCCGGCCATGATCGTGGCGGGAGCGCCGGTGGGAGCTGTGGGAGCGTAAGTCAAGGTTGTGCCATCGACATTGCCGTAGATGCGCACCATGTGACCGCCCTTGACGCCGCCGCTCGGCGACGTCGGCGGGGCGACGACGTACTTGGTTCCGATCACCTCGGCGGGCAGCACGGTCTCCTCGACGTGATCGGCGTTGGTGGCAGTGTCGGGAATGTTCGCGATCGGGTTGAACGCGATGACTTGCACCGGCTGAGTTGCGTTGATCAGCGTGCCGCTCAAGTCGGCGTGCGTGAGGCCGTCACCGGCCGCGAAGGCGCCGACCAGCTGCAGTACGTCACCGGCAGCGAGATCGTATTCGGCGGTGGTACCGCCGTTGGCGGGCATCACGTTCATGCCCGGAGCCACGCAGCCACCCGCAGGTCCGGAAAACGTGCCGGCGCCGCAACCGGCCGGAAATTGGAGCTTCACGTGCGTGCCAGCGGCCGTGGCGGTGATCGCGACGCCGCTCGAAGCGCTCGTGAACGCCATGCCGGCGACGCCGCCGAAAATGCCGGAGCGCCCGAACACACGGTAGTTACCGGTCATGGCCGTCGACGGCACCAGCAGCGATGCGTCGTTGCTCGCCGAAAAGCAATTCGCAGTGCCGAAGGTCGTGGCACACGCGGCAGCACTTTTGGGTTTGCTGTATTGCAGCGGGCTGAATTGCCAAGCCGTAACCGGGATCGAGCTCGTGAGGTGGTAAGCACCGCCGTCGACGCGCACTGATTCTTTGGCGCGACCTTCCGACGTGTTGACGCGCGAGAACTCGGGCCCCTTGAGCCCCGGGACCCATGGCAGTGTGATCGCCTTGAGACCACCGGCGGGGACCATGTCCGTTGCGGTGAAGCCGGCAGGACCCGTCACGTCGATCTTCGCGGCATCGGTGCCGCTATTCGCAACGACCACGGCGAAATCGAATTCGGCATAAACCGGGTTGTAAGTGATGGTCGGCCAGAAATCGCAACCGATATAGGTGCGCTTCATCACCGACTGCGCGCACGTCGTCGGGTTGTCGTCGTCGACGGGCGCGTCGCCGCCAGTGCTGATGCCACCGAGACCTGGGCCAGTGGTGCCAGCGATGTTGAGCGTTCCGCCGGTGCCGGGACCTACGGTTCCACTACCCCCACTGGGGGTGCCACCCGGTTTGTCCTGGCCACCCGCCGAGCACGCCATTCCCAGGCTCGAGACCAGTGACAGGGTCGCCCACCAACGCAACCGACGCTCAAGCATAGGGAGAGTGTGGCTTGAAAATCGTCGATCGCCGTGGAGGATTCATCTCGCTTCTGAATTCGTTTTCTGCGCCCAGGTAGTAAAACCGCGGCGAAGAAGCAGTGGATTTACCGGTAGGTACGTGTGCGCACCGAGTCGCAGTCGGCGGGAGCTCCAAGCCAGCCGTTGAGCGCGGGCGACGTGGTACAGCGGAGGGACATGGATTGTTCGGCCGTCACGTCGGGCGCGGAGGAAACTGACGAGGACGAGCCGAATGGCGACTACTTGGATCGGTTGATGCGGCGCGGCTGTTTCGAGGCTTTGTGGCCGCTGTTTGCGAAGGCGACGCGGCCGGCGAAAGAGCTGACCGAGAGCTATTCGGCGCTGGTTCATTTGCGACCCTTCCTGACCGGCGAGGGGCCGCATCGGGTCGTGCACGTTGGGGACGGCGCCCACGCGCGAACCGGAGCGATGTTCTCACTGAAGACCCAGGCGCACAGCGTGAGCGTGGACCCGCAATTGAACCTACCGCTCGTGGACAATTGGCGCGAGCGCTTTGGCATACGCCGCCTCGAATGCCGCAAGGCGCGCATTCAAGACGTGACCGACGAGCTGAATGAGCTGCCAAAGATGCCAACGCTGGTTACCTTCGTGCACGCCCACGTCGACGTCGACGCGGTGCTCGGCAAGCTGCGTTGGGACTTCGCGTTCAGTCTGGCGTGCTGTCACCCGGACCAGCAGCTCAGTCGGCAGCAAACCGTGCACGGCAGCGGTACGGACATGAGCGTCCTCTCGCCTTTGCGCAGCTACCAAGTCCTAGTCAACGCTGGCTAACGCGGCGGCGCTCAATATGCCAAGAACGCCGGATCCGGACCGGCGTTGAAGCTCGAAGCGATTTGCGGCGCCGTCAACGCGGCGTTGTAGATGCGGAACTCGTGATAGACGGCGTTGAGCTCGCTGTCGTCCCTGTATTGGCTGCGACCGAGCCAGACGTTGACGTCGTTGATTTGAGCCAGGGTGGCGGTCCACGGCTGTTCGGCGGCCTTGGCGCCGTTGATGTAGAGCGTGAGCACGTTTCCGGCGTCGTCGGCGACCCCGACTACGTGGGTCATGGTCTGCGCTAGCGCGGCCGGTGCTTTGACGTCCATCTGCTGCGAGGCGCCGGCTAGCGAGTAGCCGAGCACGGCGGTGCCATAGCCAGACTTCGGGGTGAGAAACAGATAGGTGTTGCCGTCGAGTTGGTTGTCTTCGGGTGTCGTCGCCGTGGAGTCGCCGAAGTCGAAGATGCGCTGCCAGCCCGTGCCGCCGCCCCAGGTCACCCAAGCTTCGAACGTCGCGTTGGTGAGCGAAGAGATGATGCCGTTCGGCAAGTCGACGTAGGCGCCAATAGCGCCACCGCCGAGCAGCACGACACCCTTGCCGTCGAGCTTCGACAACGTCGAACCGCGCGCGATCGAGCCGTGGGCGGTGCCGATGCGATCCTTCACGGCCGTGCCACTACCCTCGAAGTCGTAGCGATGCGCGAGCAAACCTTTCAACGTGTGGCAGTCGGCCTTCGTCGTGCCGGGGGCGTCAGGCACGCCGCAACCGCAATCGCCGGGCACGAGCTTGTTCGAATCGTTGGGGCAGTCGTCCTGCACCGCGGGCGCGCCGCCCTCACCTCCGCTCGGCAGCTCCACGGTCGGGTCACCACCAACGCCACCACTGGGCACAGTGCCCGCGCTGCCGCCACTCGCGCCGCCGGAGCCAGCTCCGCCGCTGGCCTTGCCTGCGTCCGTGCCAGTCGTTCCTCCAACGCCCGCACCCGCACCCGCACCTGTGCCCGCGCGGCCCGCTAGATTGTCGTCTGGGTCGAGCGACGCGCCCGGAACTTCGTAGACGGAACAGGCGAAGGCGAGCAGCGCGGCGACCGCAACCCAACCGCGTGATCGATCACGCGCAGTGCCGAGCAGGCGAAGCCGACCGAAAGGCGTAAGTCGCACAACCATAAACTTAACACGCTGTGCTCAGACGCAAGGCAGATCGCTACGCACATACCCGCACCGACATCACGTGCGCGTGTGTGTGATACTGGGCGGCGTGAAAAACACCGCTTGTCCGAAGTGCCAGGGCTCGGAGCTTTACGCGATCGACGAAGTGCTCGTGATTGAGCACGACTCGGCGAACGGCGCGCATCCGTTCACGTTGACGAGTCATTACGGTGGCACCGGAGAGCCGGGATTCTTGGGCATGGAGAAGCAAGTGCGCACCGCGGTAAAGGCCGAGGCGCGGGTGTGCGCGAGCTGCGCCTACACCGAGCTGTACGCCAAGAACTTGGACGTGCTGGCGCGGTTTGCCAAAGAGAAGCTCGGCGGCGTGCGCCGGTTGGGCAAGTCCGGCTGAGTCAAAGCGCGCAGACGCCGCGACTCAGAACGTGCCGCTAACGCCGGCGGCTTGATAGCCGATCCAAGGCGTGACCGAGGCCGCTGCGGGGGCGTCTGTCGACGAAGACCCCGAGACGACGAGCAGCACGATACCGGTAATGACGGCTGCGCCGCCGACGCCAAACGCCACCGCGGCGCGCACTTTGGCGGCATCCGACTCGTTCGCCAGGTTCGTCACGTTGGCTCTCTCGGACGGAGTGCAGTGCAGGGGCCGCGCGTCACATGCGAAAGCCGCGTCGGATCGCGTGGTGAAGTCCGAACTCTGCCAGATGAAATAGCCGCCCGCGCCCAAACCTACGGCGCCGACGCCCAGCGCGATGTAAGCCGGAATGCGCAGGCTTGAGCCGCCGCTCGCGCGGGCGTTGTCCGGCGGCGGCTGCTGCACGACCGGCTTGGCTTCGACCGGCAGCGCGGCGGCTGCGGGGGGCGGCGCCACCGGCGCATCGAAGTCGAACACATGCGAGGTGGAGCCTTTCGGTTCGAGCACCACGTCCCACGACAGGCGACGGTCACCGCTGCTGGCGGTGAGGTTGTGACTGCCGGCCCGCATCTGCAGCTCGAGCACGCCGTCTTTCAGTTTGTAGGATTGCGCTGGAGCCCTGCTCCCCGAGCGTCGATCGACGATTTGCAGGTCTGCGACCGGCGAGGTGACACGCACCACCGCCAAGTTGCCGCGCAACAGCAGCAAGTCTTGCTCGATGGCGTTGCGCTCTTCGGGGGCGATCTCATTGCCGCCCTTCTTCAGGTACTGGTCGTAGTAGCTGAGGGCGTCGGCGTCGCGCTCGAGCTTGAGCGCACACAGCCCCAAATTGCCGAGCACCTTCCAACTCTTCGCGCTCTCTTGGTAAGCGAGCTGAAACTGGTAGAACGCGTCTTGGTAGTTGGGGTCCGAGCCGGTGATCAGCTCGACGCCGTTTTGAAAGTACCGCTTGGCGGCTTCCTGCGAAGCCTGGGCGCGACCAGGCGCGCAACACATGACCAAGAGCACGCTCGCGCTGATTGCCCGAACGAGCGGCCTACAACTTCGCATGCTCGGGACTTTCGCTGAACGCACGGCCGTGTTCAAGGCTTAGCAGCGACGGGCCAGAATCATCCCGGACCACCGGGGGGGTAGCACACGCCATTGTGGTAGCTCCCACCCCCGTACAGGCTGCAGTGCCAGGTCGCCGGGCAGTCGGTGTCGGCGTGGCACTTGGTGTTGTACTGACAATCAGTCGTACAGTAGGAGTAGGTGTTCTCGTTCTGGTCGAACCGGCTGCAGCAAACCTTGCCGCTAGTGCCACCTGTGTTGCAGTCCTCCGGTCCGTCGCAAGGCGAGACGGTGCCGGCGCATTGTCCGGGTACCGCGCAGGAATAGCCGCCAGCAGCGGAGAGGCAGCAGGCCTGGGTGGGTTGGCAGACGAGGGTCTGCCCAGGGTCCGGGTGGATGCACGCCACCCAGCCGACGCGCTCGTCGCCGGGGTTGGCGTCGCATTGCTTTTGTATGCACGCGCCGTCGTTGACGATCGCGCCGAACTTGCAAGCGCTATCGCAGGTGCGCTTCTTGGCTTGGTCGCCGCAGTAACCACAGGCCTGGGTCGCTTCGACTTGGGTCGAACCAGGCACGCAGCCGCTGCCGGTGCAGCTGCCAGAGTCGGTCCAAGTACCGGGCCAATCACAGGCCGCGGTACAGGCGCGAGTCTGCTTCTGCGTCCCGCAGTTGCCGCAGCTAATGCTTTGCGTTTGGTCCGCCGTGACGCCCGGCTTGCAGGGGCCGCTGCCGAGACAGCTACCGACGTTCGTCACGGCGCCGTACGTGCATGCGTTGGAGCAGGTTTGCTTGGTGCTTTGCGTGCCGCAGTTACCGCACGCCGTGGTGTCGGTGAGGACGTCACCAGGCTCGCACTGTTTGGAGCCCGAGCAGGTGCTCGGCCATTTGCCGTCGGCGCCACACGTCTGGGTGCCACACTTCGCGCACGGGCGAGTCGCGCCGGCGGTGCAATCGCAGTTTTCGTTGGGTGACCCGTTGCAGTTGGCGTCGTCACCGGCGGGAGCGCACTTGTCGCTGGCCAGAGCGGTAACGCCGCCGGCGCAATTACCCCACACGCCGTTCGTGCAGGTTCTCTCGCCCTTCTTACAGTTTCCGATGGCGCTGCCGCACGCCTCTTTAGTGCCGTTGATGCACTCACAGCCGTTGTTGGCGCTGCCGTTGCAGTTGGCGTCGTTGCCTAGGTCGCAGGTGTCGGCCGTTGTCGGCTTGACCTCGTCGACGCACGGACCCCAAGCGGCGGCCGCGCAAGTCTGCTTGCCCTTTTTGCACTCGCCGACGTCACTGCCGCAGTCGCGTGTCTCGCCATTGGCACAGGAACAGCCCTCGTTCGGGGTGTCGTTGCAGTTGGCGTCGTTGCCAGGCTCGCAGCTGTCCCCGGTTTGCGGAGGAACGGCGCCCAAGCACGCGCTCCAGGTCGCGCCGCTGGTGCAGGTGCTCACGCCGATTTTGCAGGCGCCGATCGCTTTGGCCGGCAAAGCGCCGAAGGACTTGCCCTCCGGGCTCTCGTAACAGGGTTGGGTTGCACCCGGCTCGCAATCGCCGCTGGAGGCGGCGCCGCCGGCGGCTGGGTCCGTATTGCCGGTCTTGCCGGCGTCCGCATTCTTGCCGGCGGAAGAACCACCCGCAGTGTCTGCGCCCGAGGTTCCCGGTATCCCGGTGCCACCCGTACCGCCACCCTCGGTGAAGTGATGCGTGGAAGACGAGCACGCGAGGACGAGCCCCACGCAAACGCCCAGCACGGCCACCACTGAACGAACAACCTTTTTGGGCGAACCGCCCCGACCCGTAAACACGGAGCATGGCTAACACGAAAACCGCGCAGTGTCCACGCACTCGAGTGACGGGTGACGGCGGTTCCTCCGCCACCGTTTCGCTTAGCGCAATCAGACGCAAGACTTGCAAACGGAGCGGAGCAGATCCGAACATCAACGCTACGCGCCATTCGGTTGAGCAAGGCATTCGTTCGAGTGTTGGTCTCCGCGAGGGAGTAGCATGGCGCGTGCCCAACGCTTCTCCGACCCTCGGCGCACGCGATTTCGTTGTGATCGGCGTCTTGGTCGTGCTCAGCGCGACTGCTCAGTCGCTGGCCGCCATCTACTTTGGGTCGAGGGAAAGCCTGATGGCGCTCGGCGGCTCCGCGCTGGCGTTCATCGTTTGGGTGGCACTGCGATTTCGCTGAAGCACCTGGGCGTGCAAACGTCGCTAACCGGGGAAAACCGCGGCAATCTCAGGCAGTTCCGCCGGAGATGTCACAACATGAGCCGTGGCAAACGCTGACGGGAACCAAGACGCCCTGGATGTGTGGCGCAAGCGCATGAAGAGTTCGCCCTCGGTAGCGTCAGTCTTGTTGGCGGTCGCGCTCGCCGCATGCTCGAGCTCGGGGCCGAGCAAGCACGCGCCGTCCAATGCCAGCACCGGAGGCGTGAACGGAGCGGGCGGAGCGGCCGCTGCTGCGGGCCACGACGAAGGCGGTGCCGCCAGTCTACCGATCAACCTCGGTGCGGAGCCGTTTGCCGTTTGCTCCGACGACGACTGGTGTTGGGCCAATCCGTTGCCTCAGGGCACCGCGCTCGCGGCTGGCTGGAGCAGCGGGCCGCGGGATCTATGGGCGGTCGGCCAAGCAGGAGCGGTCGTGCATTGGAACGGCAGAGCGTGGGCGGCGGCGGCGGGCACGATCAACTCGCTGCGTGGCGTTTGGGGCAGCGGGCCGCGCGACGTCTGGGCGGTCGGCGACGCGGGTACGGTGGTCCATTTTGACGGCACGGCGTGGTCGACGACCGCGACCGTGCCGCAATCGCTGCAAGCCGTTTGGGGCAGCAGCTCGGACGACCTCTGGGCCGTGGGCGAAGCCGGCACCATCCTTCATCACGAAAATGACGCGTGGTCCCCGGTCGACAGCGGAGTCACGCAGGGCTTGACCGCCACCTGGGGCACTGCAGCCAACGATGTCTGGGCGGTCGGCTTTGGCGGAACGATCGTGCATTGGAATGGTTCCAACTGGTCGTCGACGCCCACCCCCACACGCCAGCTGCTGTCGGGCATCTGGGGCAGCGCCCCCGACGACGTTTGGGCGGTCGGCGGCCGAGGCACGATCTTGCGCTGGGACGGCACGACTTGGCTCGAAGTGCCGAGCAACATCGACGCACCACTGTTCGGCGTTTGGGGCAGCGGCGGCGCCGTGTGGGCAAGCGGCGGCGGCGGCACGCTATTGAAGTGGATTGGCGCGGTGTGGTTGCCGGCCGAGAGCGGCACCACGCAAGACTTGCACGCCGTGTGGGGCAGCAGCGGCAGCGACGTTTGGAGCGTCGGCGACCGCGGCGACATCCTGCACGGCGACGGCGCAGCGTGGGTCGACCTCACGACTGGTCCGCGACAATACCTGCAGGGCGTTTGGGGCAACGCGCCGGACGACCTGTGGACGATCGGCGAAGGCGGAGCGCTGCTGCATTGGGACGGCGCAACGCTGGCAGAGAGCCCGAGCATCAGCGAAGCTCAGCTGCACGGCTTGTGGGGCAGCGCGGCGAGCGATGTCTGGGCAGTCGGCGACCAAGGCACGACCGTGCATTGGGATGGCGAAAACTGGGCCAACGTCGCGAGTCCAACGGCGCAGAATCTGTACGCGGTCTGGGGCGCTGCCACGACCGACGTGTGGGCCGTCGGCGCAGAGGGCGTGCTCCTGCGCTGGGACGGTGGCGCGTGGTCGGCACTTGAGAGCGGCACCACCCAACCATTTCGAAGTGTGTGGGGCAGCAGTACCGATGACGTTTGGATCGTCGGTGACGTCGACATCGCGCATTGGGATGGCGACAAGTTGTCGGACGTCATGAGTGAGACGACCAAAGGCATGCTCGGCGTTTGGGGAACTGGACCCAACGACGTCTGGGCGGTCG
Source organism: Polyangiales bacterium (assembly GCA_038252755.1). GTDB lineage: Bacteria > Myxococcota_A > Polyangia > Polyangiales > Polyangiaceae > PMG-095. The sequence continues at coordinate 16,861 of JBBSAB010000087.1, forward strand.
GCTACGAAGGCATGATCCTGCACTGGGAAGGTGCGGCGTGGTCACGGCTGCCGAGCGGCACGATGGAGGGGCTACTCAGCGGCTGGTCAAGCGGACCGAGCGATGCGTGGATCGCCGGCTACGGCGGGATGCTGTTGCATTGGGACGGCGCGGCGTGGACCAGGCAGGCGAGCGGCACGACGTTGGACCTGAACGGCATTTGGGGGACCGGACCAAGCGACGTCTGGGTCGTCGGGTTTGGCGGCACGCTGCTGCACCACTGACGCGGTGTCGGCTAGCGGGTGAAGACGAGTTGCACCGCGAGGTTCGCGACGTTGCCGCCATTTGGCCCAGCGCCAGCACCCGGGCTGGGGCTCGAGGAATCGCTGGACGACGCGTAAATGCCGTAGGCGTCGTTGAGCGTGACGGTCGCGATCGCGGTGAGGATCTCACCGCTGATCAAGCTACCGGGCGTGGTGCAACCACCGTTGCCGTCGACAGTGCACCCGACACAGGTGCCGTCCCCCGAGGTCTCGGAACAATTGAGGACGGTGCCGGCATGCGACGAAAACGTGAAGGTGCCGGGTTGGATGCGCTGAGCCTGGTCGCAGCTGAGCGGCTTCGCGCTGGGCTCGTAGGCCGCGCACTTACCCGGCAACTCAACGGGAACACTGAACAATCCGTCCCACGTCGTGGACCGAATCTCACCGGGATTCAGCGCCACCGACGTCGGGAACAAACAGATCGCCGTGCAACCGCCGGCGCCCTGCGTGCGCAAGCCAACACACGAGCTGCGACAACGACTGATGCTTGGTAAGGCGCCGCCCCGCGCATCAGCGACCTCGAACAGCGGCGCCACCTCGCACGTTACTTCCTCTTGGCCGATGAAGATCGGGACCGTGGTCTTGTTGATCAGCTCGACGCTGACGAACGCCGCACTTTGGTCGTCGTACTTGGCGCAGGCCGCCGCGCCGCCGGTCGTTGCGCTGCCACCAGGGCTAGTTCCACCGCGGTCGGTTCCGCCGGCTCCGGTTCCGCCCGTCGCGTTCCCGCCGCCGTTGTCGTCAGCAGTGGCGCTCGATTTCCCGCCACACGCGACCAGGACCAAAACCAACGGAGCTACGGCGAAGCAGGCAAGCTTGGACACAGGTGCCTAGTTAAGCACCTCCAGCCGGCCGTTTTGCCAAGTTCGCACGATTGCAAGATTGCGCGCTCACAGCATTCGCTGCGGCGGCGCTCGACAATTTTTGCTACGTTGCTTCGCGTTCATGCCTGCCCTTTCGCGCGGCCAATTGCTCGAGCCGTGCTGGCAAGGCATGCGCTTCAACCTGCGCCCCGCGCTCGTGCTGCAAGCGTTCGCGCTGGCGATCGTCTTTGGGTACTTCTGGTCGACCCACTTCCGGGACGCGCTCGACATGGTCGGAGCCTTGAAGGTCCGCTACGGCTACGCCTACTCGGCGATCGCCACGTGCGTCTTCGGCGGGCTCATCCCGTACACGGTGCTGTCGTTGGCGGGTCGGATCCCCGCGCAGCGACGCTGGGCCGAGCTCGCGTTCTACCTGCTGTTGTGGTTTTGGAAAGGCATGGAGGTGGACGCGCTCTATCGCGCCCAAGCCGTGTGGTTCGGGGAAGGCTCGGCGCCGGGCACGATCGCGATCAAGACGTTCGTCGATCAGTTTGGGTACGCGCCGCTGTGGGCTGCGCCATCGCAGGTGCTGCTGTTCACGTGGAAGGACGCCGGCTTCTCGATTTCTGGAGCGCGCGCTGCCTTCCAGCGGCAGTCGTTCGGCCAGCGCGTCTTGGTCGTGGTCTGTTCGACGTGGGTGGTTTGGATACCAGCCGTGGCGATCGTCTACTCGCTACCGTCGGCGTTGCAGGTGCCGCTCTTCAACCTGGTGCTCTGTTTTTGGTGTTTGCTGATGAGCTTCATCAGCCGGCAGTCCTAAGCGAGTCCTATTACGACTCGACCACAACGTTTACGCCACACGCAACCGTTACGCCTCACCGCGGTGCCTTGGTTGCGCGGCCCGCGCGCGCTCGTCGCTCGGCAGAATTCTCAAGAAACGCTAGGTTTCGGCGATGCTGGCGTAAAAATCCGGTTCGCGCCGAGGTTGGCCCCGCATTTGCTCTAAGCGAGGTGTGGCCTCCGGACAATTTCTACGCAGTCCCGAGCGGAACCTCGAACCGCTGCATCGACGGCTGGCAGAATTCAATCGACTGCGGCTGCTTCCAGAGTTGGATGTCGCGGATTGGCAACAACAGTTGCGCCACGAGACTGAGCTGCGCATCGTCGAAGGCCACTTCATCGAATCGGAGCGCGCCGCAGTGCGGGAGGTCGCCCAAAGCGTCCCGACGCAGCCGCGCGACTTCGTCAGCTGGTTCGAGTCGTTGAAAGAGGGCGCATCACAGCAAAGCACGCGATTCATGAGCTGGCTCGCCACGACGGCCACCCGCAACGACATGAGCTGGTTTCTGACGCAAGAGCTGGCCGGCACCGGTGCGCTGGAAGACCTCCTGGCGCTGACCCAGGTCAAGCTACCGCGGCGCGCGCGGATGGAGTTGGCTCGCGACTATTGGGACGAGATGGGCCATGGCCATGCATCAGCGACGCGAAGCCAATTGACGGAAGGCTTGCGCCACGACTTGCACGCCGACACCACACAGTCACCGACCTGGGAAAGCCTGGCGCGCGACAACCTGATGCTGGGTTTGGCGACGAATCGTCGCTACGCGTTCCAGTCGATCGGTGCGCTCGGCGCAGTCGACTTGTTTGGAGCAGACCGAGCGGCAGCGATCAGCGCGGGTTTGACTCGGTTGGGGTTCTCCGCCGACTCGAGCGGCTATTTCGCCGTGCGTGCGAAGCTCTGCAGTTTGCGCGGGTACGGCTGGCTACAAGGGGCGATCCTACCGCTGGTTGCTCAGGACGCCCGCCGGGCGATTGCGATCGCCGAGGGAGCTCTGCTTTTAATGACGGCCGACCTGCGCTGTTTCCGCTGCTACGAGCGTGAGCTGGTGCCGTTTCGCTTGGCTCCGCGCGCCGCGATTTAGCGCTTACCGAGCCTAGCGTGTCGACGCGGTGAAGAGCAGCGCCGGTACCAGCGTGTTGACGGTGGTGCCGCTTACCTCACTGACGTCCAAGGGCGCATAGGTTGCGCGCAGCAAGGCGCCGAAAGCGAGACCGTCGTTGACCTTGAAGTCGTAGCCGGCGGCCAGGCTTGCCATCAATCCCGCTGGGTCATCAGGGTCGCCCGAGTTGCGCGAGGCCGACAGCGCGCCGACGCCAGCGAGCGCTTGGAAGTGCAGACCCGGCTCACGTTGCATCGCGAAGTCGACCAAAAATCCGACTGCCCACAGCGCAAACGTAACATCTTGCAGGTGGGGCTCGTCGCCGTCGATTTTTTGATCCTTCGAGCGGAGACCAACGACTTGGTCGCGGAGGAATGCGGCGGCCAGCGCTACGTTGCGCTTTCGCCCGACGCGCCCGCCGACCGCTAGCTCCCCGGAGATCGTCCCGCCACTGAAACGGCGGGTGTCTTGCGAGGTGCCGCTGGTGGCGTGGAAGTAACCGCCGCCGAGCTGGAATGTCGCGAAGAAGCGCGTGCGCTTGAGGGGCGGGGCGGTTCCGGTCGATTCAGCCGACACGGATTTCGGCGCGTCGGCGGGCGGAGGCGGAGGCGGAGGCGGAGGTGCGAGCGGAAGCGCGACGGGAGCCGGGTCAGCCGGTGCGAGCGGCAAAGGCTGCTCGGCGGGCATCGAAGCCGGGGTTGCCGGCGGTGCTGGCGGTGCTGGTGGCAAGGCCGGCTCTACGAACGCGGCGCTCGCAGCTGCTTGAGGTGGAGGCGGAGTCTTCGGTTGCGCTTGCGCCCAAGCCCCGGGCGACCACGCCAACCCGGTCACCAACGCCAGCCCACTCGTGAAGCCGAGCCGGCTCAGCACGCAGCACCGCGACGCCGGAGCCATAGCAACGCGCCGAACAGCGCCAGGAAAACCAGCGAGCCCCGCCCCGGCAGGCCGCGCGCCAGCTTGCTCTCGAACACGACTTCGACGCAGCCGGAGGGGCGATCCTTAGCGTGCAGGGCTTGCAGCTGATTCGACACTGGCGTCTGCGAATCGGCAGGCACGACCGTGCAATCCATGCTGAGCGCTTCCTTCGGTAAATCGAGCTCTAGCCGCGTCAGCCAGACGTTGGCCGGATGCATGCCCTGCATGGCGGCTGCGATATCCGAATACGTAGCGCACTGCAGTTTGCTCGCGGCGACCGTGCCGTCGCTGCCGTCGGCGGTGACGAGCCTCGTTCCGTTCAACAGCGGCACGATGCTGGGGCAGCTGTCCGGATCCTTCTTGTCGTTGGAATTGGCCTGGGCGAAATAGAAGTCGGCAAAGGTCGGATACGCCGGATAGTACTTGCCCTCGAGCACGAAGGTCGCCGAGGTGCCGTTCGCTCCGGGCAAGATGCTCGAAAACCCGCCCTTGACCGCGAACGCCGGCAGGTAGCTGAAGCCGAGGTTCCGGGCCAACGCCTGGCGGTGCAGCTCAGCGTAGTTGTTCGAGTTGTCGGCAAACGTCCAGGTCAGCTTGGCCGGATCGACCGACACCTCGTGGAGGTCGGGCATGGCGTAGCGTTGCTCGCCGATCACGTAGAGCACGATGTTGACGTGCTCGGCCACGCCGGCCGCGACCATGCGCAGCGGCAGCAGGTAGTCGCCGCTGGGCGTGACGACCCGCACTGGAGTCATCTTCTGCACCGACACGCCCGACCGCAGCCGCAGCGCGATGAAGTCGTCGCCTTGCGCGGTGTAGTCGTCGATCGTCGGCTGAATGTCGGGCGGGATGAAGTAGTCGTGGGCCTTGAGCCACGTAGTCAGGGCGTCACCGTCCTTGGAGCGCAACGTCACGGTCTCATACGGACCGACCGTGCCTTGGTGCAGCACCATGACGCCGTTGCCACCGTAGAAATTACCAGAGCTGGGCGAAGCGTCGCTCGCCCCCGCTGCTCCACAGCCGACACCACCGCTCGCCGACGCGCACTTTAGCGCGGGCGAAGTGACGGTGGTCTTCGTCACCGTCTCCAGCGTCTCGAACCAGGCGTCGGTCGACTCCTCCAAGACCGCACCCGGTAACACCGGCAAGACCCAGGAAAAGTCTTCGGGCGCGCCCGTGTATTCGAACGAATCCCACAGCACGGTGCGTTCGTCCGAGACCGCGAACGCCATGCGATGCCCCGTGACGGTGCTGGTCGAGGAGAACGACGGCGGCCCGAAGCAACCACCGCAGGCGTGGCTCTGCGCCGGCGTGAGCAGCAGCGCGCATGACACCGATGTCGCGATCGCAACGAGTTGGCGCGCGCGCGTCACGTTGCGCCCCCCAGCAATTGTCCCTGAATCCCTCGGCTCATGATCATGATGCCTCCTCGAAATCCCGAGAGAGCAAGAAGCGGACCTCTCTCCTCACCCATGCCGAGGCAGCGTACGCCAATCCGATCATCAAGCCAACTCGGGTTGGCGCGGAGCTTGCTCATGCCAAGCGGGCAGCGTAAAAACTTTGGCGCCGAGCCGAGCGGTTCGGGACTTGGGAGGAACCAGTGAGCGCTCGTATCTTGCTTTTCACCGCGGCGCTGGGGGCGCTGTCGACCGCGTGTGGTCCAGAACCGACACCGACTGCTGTGGAAGCCAAGCCGATCCCCGGCAAGGTCACCGCGGTCGTCGGCACCGGCCGACAGGGCTTCGACGGCGACGGCCACGCCGCCAGCCAGAGCTGGCTCAATCAACCGACCGAGGTGGGCTTCGACGCGGACGACAACCTTTACGTGATCGACTGGAACAACCACCGGCTGCGGCAGCAGCAAGCCGGCAAGCTTCAGACGGTGGTCGGCTCGCGGTTGCCCGGCGATTGGCCGCCGGACGTCGACGCCGCAGCAACCATGGCCGGCACCGAGCTGGCCCTGAATCACCCGATGGATATCGTCTTCTCCGACGGCGGGCAGGCTTACGTCGCCGCGTGGCACAACCACAAGTTGCTCGAGCTCGAACCAAAGGACGGCAGCGTCCGGCGGATCGCCGGCGGCTCACGCCCCGGTTACGCGGGTGACGGTGGCGCCGGGCAAGCCGCGCTGTTGAACTTCCCCGGCTCGCTCGTGATCGATGCTTCGGGCGCGCTGTTGTTGGCAGATCAACGCAACAACGTGATCCGTCGCGTCGCTCCGGATGCCGAGCACACCATCACCACGGTCGCGGGGGTGAAAGCGCCGTCAGGCTACAACGGCGACGACGGACCAGCGGCGACCGCGGCGCTCGGCATGTGCCCGTACGACGAAGCAGGCGGCTCCGACAATCCCCCGCCGGGCGGTGCGCTCGCACTCGACGCCGACGGCAACCTGTACCTGGCCGACACCTTCAACCACTGCGTGCGCCGGATTCTGGCCGGCGACGACGGCCTGGTCGGCGCGGGCGACCCGGCACAAGAAATCATCGAGACCTTCGCCGGCGAGTGCGGGACGCGCGGATTCCATACGGAGGTCGAGCCGAGCAGCCTCCGGCTCGATACGCCGCGCGATCTCGAGGTACACGATGGTGGCCTCTACATCGCCGACAGCGGCAACTCGGTAATTTGGCGTGTCGAGCTCGACACCGCCAAGGCGACGCGCATCGTCGGAACCGGCGCAGCGGGCACATTCAAAAACGACGCGCTACCGCTCGAGGCGCCCCTCCACCAGCCGTACGGCATCGGCTTTGACAGCGTCGGCAACCTCTACATCGCCGACACGCTGAATCACCGCGTGGTCGTGCTGGGGAGCGAAACCGAATGAAGGCTCAGCCATCGCTCGTCGTCGTGACGGCGCTGCTTTTCGGCTGCAGCAGCCCCGCAACGCCGAAAGCCCCCCAAAGCGGAGACCTTGTCACCGTCGTCGGAACCGGCGAAGAAGCAACCGATCCGGTGGTGTTCGACGCGGCCGGCAACACCCACGGTATCGCGCTCCGGGCGGCGCACCTCGACTCGCCGGTCGACATCGCATTCGACGCGAGTGGTGCGCTGCATGTCATCGACTGGAACGGTCACAAGATCCGCGTCGTCGGCGACGACGGCTTGCTACACCCCGAGATCGGCACCGGGCTCGAAGGCGACGCGTGCGACGGCGAGCCCGACAGCGACGGTTGCCCCGCGGCCGAGGCCCAAGTCAATCATCCGACCGACATCTTCTTTACGGCCGATGGTACGGCGCTCGTCGCCGCTTGGCACAACGCGAAGCTGAAGACCTTCGATCCTGTGACCGGCAAGCTGCTCGATCGCTGCGGTAGCGGCGCGCGCGACTACCTCGGCGACGGCGGCCCGTGTTTCGGCGCCAATAGGGCCCAGCTCGTCGCGCTCGACTTGCCGAGCAGTGTCGTGCTCGACGAGACGGGCAACACCTTCATCGCCGACCAAGCCAATCAGGTGGTTCGGCGGCTCGACACCGACGGCATCGTCACGACCGTCGTCGGCAGCTGCCCGAAAGGCGGTTTCGGCTGCCCCGACGGCGTCGGCTACTCCGGCGATGGCGGCCCGGCCACCGAAGCCAAGCTCAACAACGGCTTCGGACAGTGGGTCATGCCCGCCGGCAAACTGGCGTTTGGCCCCGACGGCTACCTGTACATCGCCGACACCTTCAACAACGTGATCCGTCGCGTGGCGCCGGGCAGCGACGGCGTGCTCGGCAGCGGGGAAGCGGCCGAAGAAGTGATCGAGACCTTCGCCGGCACCGGTGACGAAGGCTTCGACGGCGACGGTGGTCCCGCGAACGTTGCGCAGCTCTTCCGTCCGACTGATGTAGCGTGGTCTCCCAGCGGCGAACTGTACGTGGCAGATCGCGGCAATCACTGCGTGCGTCGGATCGACGCCGACAGCGTGATCACGACGGTCGCCGGACGGTGTGGCACGCCGGGGTCAAGCGGTGACGGTCAGCCCGCCACCCAAGCTTTCCTCGATGAGCCGTTTGGGATTTCCATCTCGCCCGACGGCACGCTTTACATCGCGGACACGCTCAACCACCGCATCCGCAAGCTGCTGCGGTGACCGCGTCAGTTGCCGCCCGAATAGAAGTAGTAGTCACGGTCGCGAACAGCCCGGGATCGGCGTGGCCGTTTTCTTCAAAAAGCAGCTCGGGAATGGCGCCGGCCGCGCTGCCGACCCGTCACATGTGGACTAGGCCGGTCCGATTCAGAATCACCAGCAGCGCTGCCAAAACGCAGAGCGCCTGAAGGATGCGCTTGATCGTCCCGCTCGGGATCGGTGCGAGGTCAACGAAGTAGAGCGCAAGTGCCAGCACGACCAGCACGACGATCATGAAAATGATGATGGACATGGGGGCACCCTACTCCATGCCGCGCTGCACATGATGTTCCGACTCCGCATGCCCTCGACTCGATGAGCACGGTCCGGCGCTGGACGAAACGCCGCACTTGCGGCGAAACGTCTCGGCTCTCTCGACGCACGCTGAACGACGCGTTAACGCAAAAGCGGATGCGCGGCGAAGCCCAGCCTGGCCTGTTCGAGCTCCCGCCAAGGGTCGTCGACGCGGCTCCGCAAAACGCGGAGCTTCAAGCCATGGCTCAGCAGCTCTCGCGGCTGGCTGAGCCCGATTTCAAGAATCGTGAAGACATCGCCGTCTTGATCAGCAAAGCGCTCGCGCACGAGGTGCCGGCGTTCGTACTCGTCAACAACAAGGCCGAAGGTTGCGCGCCCGCCAGCATTGCCGAGCTGGCGCGGACGATCAGCCAGCGGCGCGTGCCGGTTCTGTCACCGTGACCAAACTATTCGCGCCCGGTTATTCGGTGACGCGCACCAAGCGGCGGCGCTTACTGTGGGCAGCATGGTGGAGCGAAGCGCCGATGCGCGAACCATTTCGCAAGCCCGACGCGGCACAAGGCGGTGCACGCACACTCGACGAAGCCCGCGCCGAAGCCGAACGAGCCGCCGGATGCCCGCTCGTGCAATTAGACGCCAGTTGGGCGCGCGCTTGGAGCCGCGTGCTGCAGGGCGAGTCGCCCTGGGCCGCAACGGAACGCAAGCCGAGCGCGGCGGCGCGCCCGCTCGCGCGACCCAGCGGCGAAGCGTCGATCTGGTCAGTGCTTGGTCTAACCGCGCGCGCCAGTCTCGAGGAAGTCAAAGCTGCGTACAAGCGTCGTGCGCTCGAGCTGCATCCTGATCGCGGCGGCGAGGCCGCGCAGTTTCGTGGGCTCCACGCCGCCTACGAAGAAGCGTTGCGACGCCTAGCGCGGAAGCCTCGCAAACGTTCAGCCTAAAGTAGTTTTGCGACGCCGGCGGACAAGCACCCAACCGCCGCGAGTCGCGCGCGCTATGCTCGCGGGCTCCCATGGCGCGCGTGTTTCTCTATGCCCCGCAAGACTTCCGCAACCTGTGCGCCAACTCGCGCACCCTCGAGGTGTTCGGCCAAGAGGAGTGCTTCGTTTTCGATCCGCACCGCCTGATCCGTAAACGGTATGGCAAGTCGCGCACACGCGAGCACCGCGTGGTGTCGGCGGGTGCGTTTTCGAAGATTCGCTGGACCCGCGTGGAAGAGCCCGAGAGCTTCTTGTCGAGCTACGCAGGCCGCGTCGTAGCAACTGTCGCCGACGCGGGCGCCCACGTACTGACTCGCTACCGTTTCGAGCCCACCGATCTGCTGCTGTTTGGCTCCGAGGCGCAGGGGCTACCTGCCAAGATCGTGGCGGGTTGCTCGGGCAAGGTGACGATTCCCTCTCCCGGGCGCACGCAGAGCCTCAACCTTTCGGTAGCGCTCGGAGTCGTGCTCTTCGAGAGCGAACGCCAACGCGAACCGGCCGTTTGGGGGTGACCGAGCTGCCAGTGCCCGCGGCTGTACGAATTGTCGGTCCGAAGCAGCGCGGCAGCCAAGGACGACACGCGACCCGTACAAGTTGCCGCGGCGGGACAATTAGCCGCAACCCGAGCGGGTTGTGCTACAGCGCACTACCACGATCGCGGCGCAATCAAGGCAGGGCGCAGAGCTTGCAGAACGAAACGCCGCATCAGGCGTTGCTCCGAAACAAGAAATGCCGGCCACAAACCAAAGCCCCACCGTCGGGGCCGAGTCCGTCCCCCAAACCGAGACGTTGCTGAAGAACGCGCTGCAAGACGCCATCTTCAACAGCGCCAACTTCTCGAGTATCGCCACCGACGCCAAGGGCGTGATCCAGATCTTCAACGCCGGGGCCGAGCGAATGCACGGTTACACGGCCGCGGAGGTGACGAACCGGCTCACGCCGGCAGACATTTCTGATCCCGAAGAAGTAATCGCGCGGGCTAAGGCGCTTAGCGTCGAGCTCGGGGCCGCGATCACGCCAGGCTTCGAGGTCTTGGTGTTCAAGGCCTCGCGCGGCATCGAGGACATCTACGAGCTGACCTACATCCGCAAGGATGGCAGCCGTCTTCCGGCGGTCGTGTCCGTCACCGCGCTACGCGACGCCGAGCAAACCATCATCGGCTACTTGCTGATTGGCACCGACAACACTGCTCGAAAGCAGGCCGAAGAGGCGCAGCTCAAGGCCGGCGCGCTGCAGCTCGCGATCTTCCATAGCGCCAATTTCTCGAGCATCGCTACCGATGCCAAAGGCGTGATCCAGATCTTCAATGTCGGTGCCGAGCGTATGCTGGGCTACTCCGCTGCCGACGTAGTCAATCGGGTAACTCCGGCCGACATTTCCGACCCTCAGGAAGTGATCGCGCGCGCCGACGCGCTCAGCCTGGAGTTCGCCACCCCGATTGCGCCGGGCTTCGAAGCCTTGGTCTTCAAGGCCTCGCGCGGCATCGAGGACATCTACGAGCTGACCTACGTGCGCAAGGACGGTGGCCGACTCTCGGCCGTGGTTTCGATCACGGCGCTGCGCGACGCCGACGAAGCCATCATCGGCTACTTGCTAATTGGCACCGATAACACGGCCCGAAAGCAGGTCGAAGAGGAGCGAACCCGGCTCGACCAACGCGTCCGCGACCAGCATTTCTATACGCGCTCGCTCGTCGAATCCAACATCGACGCGTTGATGACGACCGATCCGCGCGGGATCATTACCGACGTCAACAAGCAGGCTGAAGCGCTGACCGGCTGCACCCGGGACCAGCTGATTGGCGCGCCATTCAAGAACTATTTCACCGACTCGCGCCGCGCGGAAGCGGGCATCAACCGCGTCCTCAACGAAGGCAAAGTCACCAACTACGAGCTGACCGCCCGCGCTCGCGATGGAACGCTGACGGTGGTGTCGTACAACGCGACCACCTTCCACGATCGCGACCGCAGGCTACAAGGCGTATTCGCCGCAGCGCGTGACGTGACCGAGCTCAAGCGCTTCGAGCGTACACTGCAACAGAAGAACCTCGAGTTCGAGGAAGCCAGCCGCATGAAGTCGGAATTTCTGGCCAACATGTCGCATGAGCTCAGGACGCCGCTGAACGCGATCATCGGTTTCTCCGAGGTGCTGCGCGACGGCCTGTTGGGTGAGCTGACCGAACAACAGCGCAAATTCATCGGCGACATCTTCGGCAGCGGCAAGCATCTGTTGTCTCTGATCAACGATATCTTGGATCTGTCCAAGGTCGAAGCCGGCAAGATGACTCTCGATCTAGAACCGATGCAGGTATCTGCATTTCTCAAGAACAGCCTGTCGATCATCAGCGAGCGCGCCACCTCGCGCCAGATCCGGCTCAGCATGGACCCGACCGAGGCGCTGGGCACGCTCGTCGCCGATCCGCGCAAAGTGAAGCAAATCGTCTACAATCTGCTGTCCAACGCCGTAAAGTTCACGGCCGAGGGCGGGCGGGTGACGCTGCGGGCGCGGCGTGTCGGACGCGCTGAAGTGTTGCCGCCGTCCGGCTCCGGCATCAGCCGCAGCTTCCCTTTGGCTGACAGCGACTTCGCGGAATTTCTCCAGATTGGTGTCACGGACAACGGCATCGGCATCTCGGCAGAGGGGCTCGAGCAACTGTTCAAGCCGTTCAGCCAGATCGACACGGGCCTGGCTCGAAAGTTCGAGGGCACCGGCCTCGGGTTGGCGATGGTGAGAGTCCTCACCGAGCTGCATGGCGGCGCGCTGTCAGTCGAGAGTAGCGCCGGAGGAGGCTCGTGCTTCACAGTTTGGCTGCCAATGCGCCCGCCCGAAGTCAGCCTCACGCCCGCCCATCTGCCACGAACTCAGCTGGTCGACGTGGCAGCCGGAACGCGCACAGCATTGGTCGTCGAGAGCGACTACAAGTCCTTCGATCTGGTTCGCGTCCAGCTCGAGGCGGAAGGCTTCAAGGTGACGCACGCCGTCTCGGCCGAACAGGGCCTGACGTTGGCGGCCCAGCAAACGTTCTCGCTGATCACGCTCGACATCATGTTGCCCGACATGGACGGCTGGGAGCTGCTTGACCAGCTAAAGAGAGTCCCGACGCTCGCCCGCGTGCCAATCGTGATCATTTCGATCGTCGCGGATCGGAACAAAGGATTCTCGCTCGGCGCCGCCGGGGTCATGCAGAAGCCAATTTCGCGCCAGGAGCTCCGCGAATCGCTGCTAGGTCTGGGGCTGTTTCCAGCCGCGGAAGGCAGGTCGCTCAAATTCCTGGTGGTGGATGATGATCCCAAGTCCGTCGAGCTGATCGCGCTGCAGCTGGTCGGCCCGTCCAGCACGGTGTTTCCTGCCGGCGGCGGAAGCGAGGCGATCGAAATCGCGCGTCGCGAGCTGCCAGACTTGATCGTGCTGGATCTGATGATGCCGGAGACGAATGGCTTCGATGTGGTGCGAACGCTCCAGGAACGGCCCGACACCGCGCGCATCCCGATCCTCGTGGTCACTGCCCAACGGATCACGTCCGGCGACCGCGCACGGCTGAATGGCTACGTGGCTTGTATTTTGGAAAAGACCGATTTTGATCACGAGCGCTTCGCGGTCGAAGTAAGACGCGCGATGGCCGGCCGCGACGTGGCTCCGTAACATGGCAAAAATTCTAGTCGTCGAGGACAACCCCGCAAACTTGACGCTCTCGGTATTCTTGCTGGAGCGCGCCGGACACACCGTCCTCAGCGCCACCGACGCAGAGCCCGGCCTGAACCTGGCGCGCGAGCAGCAACCCGATCTGATCTTGATGGATGTTCAGCTGCCGGGCATGGACGGTTTGCAGGCTGTCGCACTCTTGAAAAAGGACGAGGCCACACGCAAGATTCCGGTGATCGCCCTAACCGCTCTGGCGATGAAGGGCGACGAAGAGCGCATTCGAGCCGCCGGCTGCGACGGCTACATCGCCAAGCCGATCGACTATCACGCATTTCTGGCGACAGTCGCCAGGCAGCTGGGGGCAGCATGAGTTCAGGCCAAGACGACGCAAAGCGAGTGGCGAGGATTCTGCTCGTCGACGACAACGCTGACAACCAAGCGTTGATGCGCATCATCCTCGAAGCGGAAGGATTTCTGATCTCGACCGCTGCCAGCGGCGCAGAAGCGCTCGACTTAGTGGCTCGAGAACAGCCTGACCTCGTGCTGCTCGACTGGATCATGCCGGACATGGACGGCTATCAGGTAGCCAGCAGCATCAAGAGTAGTGATGCCACGCGGCACACGCCGATCATCGTCCTCAGCGGTATGGACGATACCAAGACTCGAGTGCGCGCGCAGAGCGCCGGCGCCGACGATTTCCTCGCCAAACCGCTCGATCTCGCCGCGCTCCGCCGCCGCGTGCGCGAGCTACTACCGCGCGACGCGCTACCGCCGCTATCGACGAGTGCAGCGCTCTCCTAAAAGCGCATGAGCGAACCCAAGCCGCCGAGGCAGCAGTCCGATGGCGCCATCGTCACCTGCGTCGCGGCGATCGTCGGCAAATGGCCGGGCGCGAACGCGAAGCTGTTCTTCGTGTTGAGCGCCCGCACTTCGACCTGACCTTTGGCGGTCGGTGCGCCGCTGACAAGCAGCACGTGATACACGCCGCTCAGCAGCCCCGAGAAGGCGAATGAAGTCGCGCTCGAGCGGCCGAGCGCGGGGGTCCACGGCGAAAATACGGTTCCGGTCGGCGTGATCACGATCGCGTACGGGCAGTCGGTTTTCGGCTCGCAAGTGAGCGTGACTTCGAACTGACCTGGGCTGCCGCTCGACGTCGCAAACGCCGGCGGCTGGCCGGATTCGAGCAGCGGTAGCAGTCGCTGCAAGAGCGGCCCCGGCTTGGCGACGGCCTTGGCGTCGCGCAGCGCGGCTTCGCGATCGCCCATGCTGCGGGCACGGCAGCGCAGGGCTTCAAACAAGGCCGAGTCGGAGGTCGGCGCCAGCTCGAACACCGAGCGCCAGTGCGCGCAGGCGCGCGTCTCGTCGCCCAACGCTTCGAAGGCGCGCGCGGCGCGGCCTTGGCCTTTGAGCTCGGTCGGCGCCGCTTCGGTCAGCGCGTCGACGGCGGCGGTGGCGCGCTGTCGATCGCCGGTCGCGACTGCGCTGTACGCGAGCAGCTCGCGCGCCACCGGTAGATCCGGATCGACCTCGACGAAGCGCTCGGCCGCGGTCAGGGCCTGCGCGAAGTGTCCGCGCAGCAACAGTCCGCGCACCAGCGCCTCGTGACGCTTGCGGCTGGTCGGGCTAGCGGCCAAGTCGGCTTGCAGCTTGTCGAGCGCGGCTTGGCCTTGCTGAAGCCAGGCTTCGTCACCGGCACGGCTGACGGCGACGTCGTCCGGCGGCTGAAAACGCGGCCGCGGCGCGATCGCGCCGGGCGGGTTACTAGGCCCAGAATCCCCCTGGAACACGAACGTGACCGAAGTCGTGATCGTCGGCAAACCGCCTTCGGGAGCATCGAACTGCGCGGCGCGCACCCGAGCGACGACACACGCAACCACCGCCGCCGGCAGGTTCCCGCTGACTGCGGGCGTGACATTCGTCACTTCGCCACCCGACCCGACCTTGATCACCAACCGCACCGAGCCTTGCGCGGAGGGGTCTTGAGCCAGCCCACGCTGGTAGCAATTGCGAAAACCGGCACGCATGCCGGCCACCACGCGCGACGCATTCGCGACCGTGCCGCCCGAAACCGAGACCACGCCTGGTTGGGCGTTGCCTTTCGGCCCCTCTACCCGAGCGCTCGAGCCGTCACCAATGCCGGCACCGGTACCCGTCGAGCCAATGCCCGCCAGTCCGCCGCCTGAAGCGCCCGGCCTGATCGGTGCCGACGGTGGCGCGGGCGACGGCGCTGCGGGAGCCGGAGCCGAGCGGGGGGCTTCGGCCTTCGCCGAATCCTCCGCACGCTTGTTGACGCTCGCGCCTTGCCCGACGCCCGACAGGCCACCGTTGTCCGCAGGCGCGGCGCTGCCCGAGAGCACATCGCGGAGCGAGGGCCCACCTTGCTCCAGTTGATCGAGCTCTTGCGCCTGCGCCGCACGCTCCGACCGTGTCGCGGCAGCGCCTGCGCCATCCAACCCGGACGCACTGCGTTTGATGCCGAACTCAGCGAACATTTGCTCGCTTTCGAGCACAAGCCATGACGTCTCGCGCGACATCACCCGAAAGCGCTTCGACAGCTCGATGCTCTCTTTGCTCGCGCTAGGATCTGCCGACGTCTCGAGCTCGCGGATTCTGCTCTGCGCCCACAAGCGCGACGCAAACGGCAGCGTGCCAGGCGTCGCTTCGACGCTCACCGGTCGCACGAGCGTGTACGCGGCGCCGTTCAGTCGCCCGCGCAGCGTGACGTTGAACGGCGCCGTGCCCGTGCGCTTGCCTACCACGACCAGCTCTTCACCCAAACGCAGGTTCGGCAACACGCGCGGCTCGAGCTCGGCCACGTCAGCGGCCTCCAGCGTCGGCGCGACGATCAGCGGCATGCGCAGGCCATCGATCAACACCTCGGCCTGCTCGGCGAGCGGGCCCGCGCTCGACACGTTGTCGAAGCGACCCGACAACGCACGCGCCAAGCCGCCGAGCGTCACTTCGTCCACGCTCGAACCCGCGCCGATCAATCGCAGATCGACCTTGCGCCGTTCGAAGCTCTCGCGGACTCGGCCAGCGATGTTCGGCGCGCTGAGCTCACCGGCGCTGGCGGCGCCGTCGCCCACGTAAACGACTTGCACCGGCGCACCGACGGCGGCGCGTTCAGCCGCGGCACGCAGCGCGCCCGCGAGATCGGACGAGCCGGACGGCTTGCGCGCCTTGAGCAGCGCTTTGGCTTCGGCGACAGCCTGACCGGTCGCCGGCGACAAGCCAGCTTTCGGCAGGGTGTCGCAGGCGCTGTCACACAGCAGCAGCGCGAAATGCTCGTCGGGCTCCAGGCTGCGCAGCATGCCGAGCGCGAGCTCTTTGATGGCAGCAAACGACTCGGCCGACTGGCTCTGACTCGCGTCGACGACCAGCACACGATCGCGCGGTTGAAACACCGGCGTCAACGCGTCCTTCGGCAGCTCAGCGCGCAGCCGCACCGCGACGAACCCTTGCTCGCTCGTCGCAACCGTGGTGCTGGGCGCCGCGCGGCCAAAGCTGACGGTGAAATCGTGATCGGGAGCGCTGGCTTTGGCACGCACGGCAACGTGGGTCGAATGTGGTGCGGCATGCACGGCGCCCGCGTAGCCGCTCACCACCACGCTCTCGGTCGGCTGCCCGCCGTCACTCAGCTCGACGTCGATCGCAAGGTCGTCAATCGGCGTGCGGCGCTCGGCGCCGAACGACATCGGATACACGTAGGCTTGGCGCGGGCCGTCCGAAGTGAGCACCTGCTGGTAGCGGAGTACCAGCTTGCGGCTACCCCTGGCCGGGATCGGGAACACCTTGAGCGAAAACTTGCTGCCGCTCACCCACTCGAGCAGCGCCGGATCACGCGGCCGCACGGTGTCTTCAACGATGCCTTGGAAAATCGCGGCAGCTCGCTTCTTTTCGACCAGCTCGCCGTCGATCGGCTTGTCACCGACAAACAGTGTCAGTCCGGAGATCGTGGCATCCGCTGGCAACGGGAAGACGTAGCGACCTTCCAGAACGCGATCGGTGTCGTTCTGAAATACTTCTTCGACTTCGGTTTGCGCCACGCTGTCGCGCACGACCGCTCGCACATGGTGCTGTGAAAGCCGCACGCCGCCGACCACGGCCGTCGTGCCGGGCACACGCGCCGTCATCGTGCCCAGTCCGCGCGGCTCGGTCACGCTCGCCGGAGGGGGCGAAGTGTCCGCGACTGCCAGCACGGTTTGGCGGAACCGACTCAGCTTGCCGGCGAACAGCGCTGTCATGTCCGGCGCTGCCTTGCGTTCGAAGGCCGCGCCCTCGCCGGGATGGAACTGCCGTACCGGCGGCGACACGCCCACCGGCTCCACTGCGGTCACGACCCCGCGCGAGACGAATAGTTGCCCGCGGTTCAGCGTATCCGCGCGCGCCACCAGCGCGGCCCGCCCGATCAGCGTCAACGTGCGATCGATCAGCTTGACAGTGAGCGCTCCGGCTTCAGCCAGCGCATCTTCGCGCGTCAATGAAATACCGCCAGAGCGCAGCTCAAGGGTGCGCGGCGAATCCCGTAACAAGATCTCGGAGCCTTCGCCGATCTCGACGTGCGTAGCGCTGTCGAGCTCGAATTCACTCACCCCGCGCTCAAGCCGCACGAGCTTGGTGCCACTGAGCCGAACCCCGGCTTTCACCGGCGTACAGCCGCTACCGTTCGCCTCGCACACCACCAGCGCCGGCGCCGACGCGACACTTCCGGGTTTCATGCCCGTAACCACCCATTGCCACGGCGGCACCACCTGCGGGCTCGGGGCGTCCTTCGAACAGCCGAGTACACCGAGCCCAATCAGCACCAGAAAGCCGACCCTCTTCATACTGCCGAACATGTTCTCACGAAATCCAAAGCTATGCGC
>JBBSAB010000088.1:0-34613 GCA_038252755.1 Polyangiales bacterium
GCTGACGCTGCGACCGCAACGGCCTGCCCGTTTGCGTCACGCCGTTCACGGTTCACCCGCCGCGCGCTGTGGCCTGGTTCCGCGCCGGCAGCTTTTGCGATTCAAGCTGCAAGTTGGCAGGCAAATGTGACGAATCCTCAGGGGTTTGTGGCGCGGGCTGATGATGATTCATCGCATCTTGCCCGAGCGAGCTGGGCCTCAGGCGCCTGTTCGAACAACAGAAATCTTCCCGCCTTCCCGCCTTCCTGTTCTCTCGTGCTCGAGGCGAGAAATGTGATGAAGGGTCAGACGGGCACGGGCACGGGCGAGAATTTAGGGACACGCCCTGGTGATTCAGCGCAACGCGTACTTGGGGTCGGTGTACGACTTGCCGTCGATGTCCAGCGCGCGGACGCTGGCGTCCAACTGATCGGCTGGCACGTAGGTAATTGCACCCTTGAGTCGAGCCGCGATGCGCCGCAGCAGCTGTGACGAATCCGCGGAACGCGGTGGACCAGGCTGGCTACGCAAGCGTCGGTCGATCCAAAAGCGGCCAACTTGGGCTTCCGTCATGCCCAAAATGACCTGATCGAACTTGGTGCGCAACGGCGTGCCAGGCGCTTGATTGAAGGGAATCAGCGGCTCACCTTGGATGCTTTCGCTGCCTCGCAAGAACAGCTTGCGGAGCTCGACGGTCGATACTTGCCGTAGCGGGCTGTCATGTCCGACGACTATCACCAGCGGCGCGCTGGTCTGCGCCGGCGCCGGCGCCGGCGTGGCCGCGCCCAACGCCATCAGCGGCAGGCCACGTAGCTTCAGCAGCAGAGTCCGGCGTCGCATAGCGGTTAGAACGCCCACGCAATCTGCGAGCTCAGCACGCTGGCCGTGGAGGTGGTGGAGAAGGTCGTTTGGACGCTTCGGCTCAGCTCGAGCTTCAACGCCAGCTCGGGCAACGGCCTGTAGTTCAAGCCGCCGGCAATTGACGTGAGCTTAACCGGGCTGCTGTGCAGGCGCTCGACCTTGACGTAAGGCATCAGCTCGACCGCTGGAATGCGGGAACCGACGAGACCGTACGCCCCCCAGATAATCTTGTCGGGGGGCAGAGTGCGCGCAAAGAACACGTCGTAGCGGCCACCTTCCGCATATTTCGTTTGCTGCGTAACCAGCTCACCCTGCAGCAATAGTCCCTTCCAATCCCATTTAATGTCTGCCGCCAGCGCGACCTCCTTGAATTGACTGGTAATTTGCTGAGGGGGGCCAGCACCTTGATTGGGCGCGCGGATCGCTGCCGTGGATTTGCCGAAATAGCAGGAGGCGCCAAAGTTCAAATCCCCCAAGCGCTGGTAACCAAATTGGAGGCGCCCACCGACACCCTTGTTGCGATCCAAATCCAGATAGCTGACGTAAGGCCCTCGCCCGTTGGAAAGCGTCAGGTGGTATTGAACGGTCGAGTACTCACTCGTGTCGAGCGAGCCGAACACGTCGAGGCCAGTTTGCCGGTGTGGAAGTGTGTCCTGGCTGATCACGAAAGGAACACCGATCGGAATGATCGTCGGGGAGCCATGGTCGACGTTCCAAATGCCGTAGGGGGTTAACCATTGACCAAAACGCACCGTGAGGCGCGGGTCGAACTCGTACTCGCCGTAGGCGCGTTCGATCGCAATCGCGCCAAGCTCCGTCGGAACGCCACTGATGTTGGTGTAGTCGGGTACGGCGGCGGAGTTGGGTTGGCCGTCGCCGTCGGAATCTACGCCGTGCGGCAAATAGGTGAACCTCACTTCGAGCAGACTGCGCAAGCGACGCGTGATGTCTGACGCGAAGTAGACGTTGGCGTGACCGATCGCGAAGGACTCGTTGCGATCCAAAATCTGCAGGTAGCCATTCGCCTGGAACACGCGGCTTACGCCAAAGTCCATGAAACCAGACAGTTTTATGCCGCGCTTGAAACCCTCGTTTTGGCTCGAGGTCAGTTCCGCTTCCAAAGCCGAATCCGACAGCTCCGCTTCCGGGCCCGCGGGCGTCGCCGCCTTGGGTGCGTTGCCGGACGCGGGCTGAGCGCGGATCGGCGTGGCAAACAGGACTGCTGCCAAGAGCCATCGGCTACTGCGGGAGCAGGTTGGCGAAAGCAGCGTCACTGGGCGTGCTCCACGACGAGCTTGCCGCCAGATGGGCACTCGTCGTTCACCAACGAGTCCGGCGGAATGCAAATCGACACGCCCAGCAAGTCGCCATAGTCGCAGCACGCCCACGCGCCGTGACACGTCACCTCCGCCGAACGGCAGTTCTCGACCAGACAGCGTTTGGACGAGAACGCTTCGCAGTAGCGGGCTTCGTAGTCGCTACAATCGGCGCTCGTGCCGCAGGCTGCGCCTTGGCCGCTCGGCGGAGCGCTGCAATAGCTCGGGCTGGCCGTCAGCTCGCAGGCGTAGCCGTCGTCGCAGTCGCCGTCGCTGCTGCAATCTCTCTTCGTACAGTAGCCCGAGACGCCTGAGGCCTTGACCGCGCAATAGTCGTACGTGGCGTCATCACATGGGTCCGAGTCTGGCTGACATTCGCGTCCGAGCTGGTCGGACAGCGCCTGACAGTCGCCGCTCGGCGAGCGAGCAAAGCCATCGACGCAGACGCATTGGCTGCCCGCGCCTTGTTCGTTGCGACCGCATTCGACACAACCGTTCCCCAGCGCGTTGATAGCCGCGTTGCCGGGGCAAGTGCAGGCGTCCAAACCGCTTTCCCCGGGAACGAAAGTCTGTCCTACCCCGCAGCGGTGGTCGGCGTCGTAGAGACACCCAGTCGTCCCCAACATGACGATGGCCACCAAACACGACCGGACCGGAACCCAGGAGAAACGCATTGCTTCGACCTCAAGCCAAACCCCCAGGCTAGCCCGTCGGGTCGAGGTTGGGAAAGGTGTGATCCATTCAGGGCAAATCGACGTGGAACAGCGAGCCGATTTGGAGCCAGGCCAGCACCTACATTCTAGATGAGCATGCTCACGGCGCCGCGGCCGGCGATTGACCACCTTCTTGCCGCTAGAAGTGCGCGACAAGCCTGTCGGCCGCTATGGCTGATGCCGTTGGCTCTGCTTTCGGTGGCTTGCACGGCCGAGGTGGGTCCAGGTAGTCCGGCTGATACCGGGGTAGGTGGGACGAACGGGACGGGCGGCTCTGGCGCCTCGGGCATGGTCGGTGTGGCTCCGGCGAACTGCGACGTCCCGTTCCCTGGGTCCGCTCCGATGCGGCGGCTCAGCCGCACCGAATACAACAACACCGTGGCTGATCTGCTGGGCGACAAAAGCCACCCCGGCGACTTGATGCCGGGAGACGGCGCCCGCTTCAGCTACGAGACCAGCATTGCCTCGCACGGCATCACCGCACCGTTGGTCGATCAGTACCTGCAGGTGGCCGAGAAAGCGGCGGCGCACGTCCTAGCCAACCTCGACAGCGCGTTGCCCTGCAAGCCCGCTGACGGCGAAGAAAGCTGCGCGCGAGCTTACATTGCCCAGTTGTGCCCGACCGCGTTTCGCAGACCTTGCGCTGTCGACGATACCGAGCCGCTATTTGCCATGTGGCAGGAGGGGCGTGCGGCTGGCGACTTCAAGTTGGGCGTCGAGTACCTGCTCGAGATGGTGCTGCAGTCGGCAGATTTTCTGTATCGGCCGGAGTTCGGAGAGCCCGCCACCGCGGGCAAAGGCTACGTGCGACTGACCGGTGCCGAGCTTGCTACCCGGCTGTCCTACTACTTCTGGGCGACGATGCCGGACCCCGCGTTGAGCGCAGCGGCGGAGGCGGGGCAGCTCGCGACCAACGCTGGCGTTGCGGTCCAAGCCAAGCGGCTACTCCAAGATCCGCGGGCGCACGAGGCCGTGCAACGCTTTCATGAGCAGTGGTTGGGCCTGGACGCGCTCGAGACGCTCACCAAGAGTGACGCTTACAGCGGCTTCAGTGATGCGCGCTCGCTGATGAAGCAAGAAACGCGCGCTTTCGTCGATGCGCTGTTCACGGAGAATGCCGACCTGGGGACGCTACTCACTGCACCCTACAGCTATTCCAACGATTCGCTCGAGCGTTTCTACGGTTTTCCAGCCGTCGGCAGCGGCGAGACCTTCAAGCGGGTTGCTCGCGATAGCGCCCGCTATGCCGGCATCCTGACCCAGGGCGGCTTTCTCTCCGTTTACGCAAAAATCAACCAGAGCGCGCCGATCATGCGCGGCGTACAGGTGCTGCGGCAGGTGCTGTGCGCCGAGTTGCCGCCTCCGCCCGCCAACGTGAAGTTCGCGATCCCCGAGCCGAGCAAGGATACCACCACCCGGGCGCGCTTCGAACAGCATGAGGCTGACCCAGCCTGCTCCGGTTGCCATCAGGTCATCGACTCGATCGGATTTGGGTTCGAGAAATTCGATGGCGTCGGCCGCTTTCGCGATGCCGAGAACGGGCAGCCGGTAGACGCTTCAGGCAAGTTGATCGGCACGGACGCAGACGGCGCCTTCAACGGCGTGGTTGAGCTGGCTCAGAAACTGTCCGGGAGTGAGCAGGTGCGCCGCTGCTACGCTCGCAACGTCTTTTACAACGCCCATGGTCGCCCGGCCGCCACCGAAGACCAGTGCAGCGTGGCGCAACTCCAAACCCAGTTCAAAGCTTCCAGTTATCGGCTGCAAGATCTGGCCGTTGCTATCACCCAAACAGACGCCTTCCTCTATCGCACGCCGGTGACGCCATGAGCCACACTCCGATCAGCCGACGCCATGTTTTGCGTGGGCTTGGCACGGTCGCTATTGGTTTGCCCCTGCTCGAGATCATGGGCGGCGTCGACAAGCACGGCCGGCCGCTGGCGGGCGTGCGTGAGGCACGCGCCGCGTCCACCACGATCAAGCGCTACATCGGGATTATGGTGCCGAACGGCGTCGTGCCGACGACCTGGTTCCCGAGCGGCGGCGAAACTGACTTCGTGCTCGGAGCCAGCATGAAGAAGCTGGCGGGCTTCGACCTGCCGTCGTTCGAGGACCATCGGAAGGACCTGATTGTTTTCAAAGGGATCGACAACGTCGCATCGATCAACAGCTTCGAGACGCCCGGCCAGGGCAGTGGTCACGAGAGTGGGCCGACCACGCTGTTTACCGGCGCGCCGAAGCTCGGCACCAAAGAAGGTCGCGACAGTTGGAAAGGTGGAGGCCCGAGCATCGATCAGCTGATCGCCGAGCAGTTCGAGAAGGATCGCGGCGCGCCCTTTCCGATCAAGTCGTTACTCCTCGGGCATGCCGGGGGGGCAGACTGGTTTGGCAGCATCTCGTTCGACGCCAATGGCACCTACCTGCCTAGCAGCAACAGCACCAGCGACGCTTTTGATAAGATTTTTGGCGGTGGCGATCTCTCGGACGTGCAGCGCATGGCCCAGCGAGACCGTCGCAAGAGCGTGCTCGACGGGACCCTCGCCAATTTTCAGCGCCTCTACGCCAGGGCGAGCGCTGCGGACAAGGTTCGGCTGCAACAGCACATGGATGCGATCCGCGACGTCGAAAAGCGCGTCGACGCCCTGGTGACTTGCACCAAGCCAGACAAGACGAAATACGCAAATCTTGAGCCCGGTGCGGGTGACGGCAAGAATCTCCCGGCTTGGAGCGAGCTGATGTTCGAGCTTTTGACGCTCGCCTTTGCTTGCGACGTCACGCGGGTAGCGACGTTCGTCTATCGGAACTGCGGCGGTGGAGGTAGCTACCTGCCGTTCTTGGGTTGGGCCGACGGCACGGGGAAGAACGGCGCTGACTACGACAAGGCATACACCACAGGCGAACATCACGAGATGTCACACCGCGTGGGCCAACCGGCGTGGGATCCCGAGCTGACCAAAGCTTCGGCGTTCTTCAACGGCTCTACGGCGCTGCTCGCTCAAAAAATGAAAGCGGTCACCGAGGGCGCTGGCACACTGTTCGACTCCGCCTTGATGCTCCAGGGTTCGGAGATCGCTACCGGGAACCACAACAACGACGACTCGCCGTTCGTGATTCTTGGCAACGGTGGCGGAGCAGTCCGAACCGGGCGTTACCTCAACTATCCGAAGTCAGTCCCGCACAACGACCTGCTGTTGGGAGTGATGGCAGCTATGGGAAGCGATGCCAAGACCGTTGGCGATCCGAGCCTCTGCAGCGGTCCGTTGAAGGAGCTCAGCTAGGCCCACCAGCGTGCGCCGGAGCCGAAAGCTACGATGATGACCAGTTTGCGATTGGGTTCGATGGTCTTCGCGGCCCCGCCCGCGGCGCCGTCGGGTCGGATCCGAGCCCACCTGGCCTTGGTTTCGAAGGATGCGACGGCGAAAGGCCAGCGACCGTCTGACCCGGAGTTGGTCTTCCGCGAGCACGCCTCGTACGTTGGACGAATCGCGCTGCGGCTGCTGGGCCGTGGCGGGGACGTCGACGACGTCGTGCAAGACGTCTTCGTCGAAGCTACGCGAGGGCTGGGCGCGCTGCGTGACCCGGAGGCCGTTCGCGGCTGGTTGGCAGCGGTGACGGTGCGAGTCGCGACCCGCAAGCTGCGCGCCCAGCGCTTGCGCCAATGGGTGGGCATCGAAGAGTTGCCCAGCTACGCAGCGCTGCAAGCGCCGGGTGCGAGCGCGGAGCAACGGCTGCTGTTGAGTCAGGTTTACCGAACGTTGGAACGGGTTTCGGTGAATGCGCGCGTGGCGTGGCTGCTGCGTTATGTCGAGGGTGAGCGATTGGAAACGGTGGCTCAGCGCTGTGGTTGCTCTTTGGCTGCTGCCAAGCGTCGTATTTTGCTGGCGGAACAGAAGATCGCCGAGGTCTTTTCGTTATGAAGGACTTCGCTCGCAATCTAGAGCAAGCGCGCACCCACCTGGATGTGACTTGGGATGACGCCAAGCTGTCGAGTCTGTCTCAGGGGGTCTCGCGCCGCCGTGCGGAGCGCCGACGGAGCCGGGCAGTGGCAATTGCGAGCATCGCCTTGACCGTGCTGGTGCTGTTCGGTGCCTCGCGCTGGCGTAGCCGGTCGCTGGAATCGCCCACGGTTGCGGCCGTGCGCTCGGTTGTCGGCGAGAAGAGCTGGAAGCTGGCAGATGGTTCTTTGGCAGTGCTCGGCGTCGGTACTGATCTAGGCGTCAGCAGCGACGCGAAGCCGGGTGTCGTCGCATTGGTCTTGCGGGCTGGAACGGCGCGTTTCGAGGTAGTGCCGCATGCCCCGGGCACCTTTCAAGTCGTCGCGGGTGACGTTGTGGTCGAAGTAGTAGGAACCGTGTTTACGGTCGAGCGGCGGGCGTCGCGGGTGCGCGTTTCCGTCGACAAGGGGCGCGTCAAAGTCACGTGGAGAAGTGACGCGCCGTTCTATCTCTCAGCCGGAGAGAGCCGCGAGCTCGCGGAGCGCCCGGTGTCGTCACCCACCACGCCGGATTCCGCGACGCCGCTCGCGCGCGACGAGCCGAACGCATCGCCTGACCCGAAGCCGCGAGCGTCGGCCAAGGACTGGCGCGCGCTGGCACAAGATGGTGACTTCGAAGGGGCATATCGGTTGTTGGGCCCGGACAAGGCTAGCGTGACGGCTGAATCAGCCGGCGATCTACTCCTGGCAGCCGACGTCGCGCGTCTGAGCGGGCACCCGTCGGAGGCGCCCCCACATCTCCGAAAGCTACTGCGTGTGCACCGCGCCGACCCTCGCGCGCCGCTGGCAGCGTTTACGCTGGGGCGCGTATTGTTGGAGGAACTTGGAGATCCCCGCGGGGCTGCCGACGCGTTCCAGTTGGTACGGCACCTCGCGCCTGGCAGCCCGCTCGATGAAAATGCACTGGCCCGCGCGGTCGAAGCTTGGTCGCGCGCCGGTGAAGTAGCGCAAGCCCGCGGCTTGGCAGCGGAATACGTCGCGAAGTACCCGCGCGGTAGCAAGCTCCGGTTAGTGCGCCACTACGCTGGGCTCGACTAGCGAGGAGGCTACGGCTTGAGATTCACGGACACGACATTGAGCTGCAGGAACTGACCCTCGAAGGCCTCCGGATAGGGCGCAATACCCTCGACCTTGAGCCCCTCGGCGTTCTTCCAGATCTTACCGATGTCGTCGTACTCGAAGACGCGCACCTTGGCGCCGCCCTTAATCGGTATCGTAACCTGGTAGTCCACGGCGATGATGCGCGCGAGATCGCTCGTGTCGTTCCACGAATTGAGAAAGTAGTTCAGCTCTGGATCGTGAGTCGCGATGCCGAACACGTGAATCGCGCTCGGCGCCGGCCGGGCGCCGCCGACACGTACCCAGTCGCCCTGCTTCGTGCCGCCGGCGCCGTAGTCCTTATTCTCGACAACGCCACGGACGCGCAACGTGACGTCGTACACCTTGCCCAATTCACCGCCGAACGAGAGGTCCTTGTCGACCGGTGGCAAGCGCTTTCGCTCGATGGTCTGATCGATGTAGCAGCACAAATAGCCGCGATTGGGCACGGCGCTGTTCTGCGCCTCACACGGCTGCTCCTGATCGTGATCGCACGGCAGCTCCATGCGAAAGCTCTCGAACGCCTGCGCCAGCTGATTCAGCGGGTTTTCGGCGCCGCCTACGCCACCTGCACCCGCGACGCCACCCACGCCTGCAGCGCCGCCCGTGCTGGTCGAGCCTGCAGCACCGACCGTGGCACCGCCACTGCCGCCCGACGGCGCCCCGGCAGAGGCTGCTGCCGCCGCCGCTGTACCTGCGCCCGCGCCCCCGGGGCCGCTACTGACGCCCGCGCCCCCACCGGAGCCCGCCTGCACTACCACCAGCGGAGCCGCAGGCTCGTTCGAGCTGCAAGCCGCACTCGCAACGATCACCCACACCAGCGAACTAAGACATCGCGCGTTCCTCACCCCAGCGTGAGTGGCCGTCGTTGCCCAAACCGGGTACTCCAATTTGGAGCGCCCTGTCAGCTAACTGCTCGCACCCGACCGCGCCACGATTTCCTACCCGACTCGCCGGGCGCGCGCACCCATCACTAACCAATGAGGCACCGCGCTCGGTCAAGCTCGGGTCGTGGCAGTGCTTTGCGCTGCTGGGGGCGGCTTGCCGAGGTCGGTCTACTGGCCACGCTGACGCTCAGCAGCGCCTGCACCGGCGACGTGCTGGGCGCTAACTCCCCCGCAGGGGCAAACCTTGGTGGCAGCGCGGGGATGAGCGCGGGGATGAGCGCAGGGACCGCTGGTTCGGCTGGATCCGTGAGCGGCACACCGGGCAGCTGGCCCGTGATGCGTCGGCTCACGTCCCGTGAGTACAACAACACAGTTGAGGACCTGCTCGGGGATGACACACATCCCGCCGACGCCTTCGACCCCGACGCCACGGATGGCGGGTTCGACAACCAGGTGGCGCTGCTCAATGTCAACGCGTCGCGTGCGCGGCAGTACTGGACCGCGGCAGAGCGGCTGGCGGAATCTGCCAACGTGCAGGTGCTTTCCGGTTGCGATGCACTGCAGTTGGGTGAGGAAATCTGTGCCAGCCAGTTTGCTCGCAGCTTTGGCAAGCGCGCGTTCCGCCGGCCGCTCGTCGCAGAAGAGTTAGCTATTTTGCTCGAGGTCTACCGGATCGGCAGACAAGGTGACAGCCATGACCGAGGCCTAAGGCAGATGCTGAAGGCCATGCTGGTGATGCCGCCGTTTCTGTACCGCCTAGACGTCACGCCCGGCAGCACGGCGACTGGGCCTTCCAGCACAGTGCCTGTCGATGCTTACCAGTTGGCGAGCCGTCTCTCGTACACCTTCGTCCAGTCCACGCCGGATGCGGCGCTGCTTGCCGCCGCCGACAGCGGGGAGCTCTCGACCAGTGAACAGATCGCGGGCCATGTCACGCGCCTCATGAACGACCCGCGCGCGCACGCAATGTCCCTAGATTTCTACAATCGCTGGCTCGGGCTCAATGCGATCGGCAAGGTCACCAAGGCGGCAACTCTCTACCCGGCGTTCAACGACGCCCTGCGGGGCGCTCTTTCGCTGGAGATGGGGGCGTTTCTCGAGCACACCCTGTGGAAAGAAGCCGGTACGCTGGGCGCCTTCTTCGGCGCCGCCTACTCTTTCAGGAACCAACTGCTCTCGGAGCACTACGGCGACAGCAGCGTCGTGGGCGGCGCGCTGACGCTGACTCCCCTTAATCCCGAACGCAGCGCCGGCATCCTCACTCTCGGCGGTCTGATGTCGATCTTGAGCACGCCCGAACACACCGATCCGGTCCGGCGCGGTAAGTTCATCAGGGAGCGCCTGCTCTGCCAAACCGTTCCACCCCCGCCGCCCGGCGTGGTGGCGGCCTTTCCCCCTTTCGATCCGACCGCAACCACTCGCCAGCGCTTTGCGACTCATCAGAGCCAGCCTTCGTGCGCCAGTTGTCACCGCATGATGGACGGCATCGGGCTGGGCTTCGAAACCTTCGACGCGGTCGGGGTGTACCGCAGCACGGAGCAAGGGCTGCCCGTCGATGGGTCGGGGGAGCTCGTGAACACCGATGTCGATGGGCCGTTCGTTGGGCCGCGCGCCCTGGCCGACAAGCTTGCTTCGAGTCGGCAGGTGCAAGACTGCCTGACGCGGACCTGGTTCCGCTTCATTTCGGGACGCGAAGCGAGTGAAGCCGACGCTACCGCGCTGGAAAGCCTGCGCTCTTCCTTGGCGACCCGGGGTCAAAAATCATTGCTCGAGGCGGCTACTCAGACCCCCCTCTTCCTCACGCGCGGCCAGGAGGGCCTGCCATGATCTTGCTCAGGAACCTCAGGCTCAGCCGTCGCACGCTGCTACGAGGCGCCGGCGGCATAACGCTGGCGTTGCCGTGGCTGGAGATCATGAGCACCGGCTCCGCCCACGCTGCGCTGCCGCCGAAACGCATGCTCTCGTATTTCTTTGCCAATGGAGTAATCCCCAAAGATTACGCGTGCCAGGGAACGGAGCGCGACTTCACGCTCTCGAAGAGCCTGGCTCCGCTGGAGCGGCACAAGAAAGACCTGATCGTCACCCACGGAATCGGCATGTCATGCAAAGGTTTCGCGCACACCGATGCAACCCCGCACGTCCTGACCGGGATGCGCCACCCACCCGACGCCGGGGAGAACGCTGCGTTTCGTGCGGCCATCCCCACCCTTGATCAGGAGATAGCGAAAGTCGTGGGGGTCGGCACGCGCTACCCGTCGCTCGAGGTGGGGATCCACAGTGGAACGGACCGCCTCAGCACCATTTCCTGGAAGAGCCCCACGGAGATGAACGTCCCACGTCAGGATCCCTACGCGCTCGCCGCGGAGATCTTCGGTATTGATGCTCCGACCCAGGTGCCGGTGGATGGCGCGCGCCAGAAAGAGCTGGACGCTTCGGTCATTGGCGCGATTTATGCGAGCGCCAAGTCGTTTGCCGGCAAGCTGGGGCGTGAAGACCAAGCTCGCTTGGATGCTCACATCCAGGCCGTGCACGAGTTCGAGAATCGACTCAACACCACCGAAGCCCCCGGCGGCATGACCGTGAAGCTAGAGAAGCCGAGCTGGGTGATGGGGCAAAAGATCAACATCGACGCTACCGACAACATCCCGCTCGTGTTCGAGATGATGATGGATCTCGTGGTGTACGCCCTTGCGACGGACCAAACACGCGTCGTCACGTTCATGGCGGGGCGCAGTTTTGGCGGATTCTCGATGCCGTGGGTCGATGCCGCTGGCGACTGGCACGAGTTCAGCCACCAGGCGGCGGGGGGCAATGACGGGGCAACGCAGAAGATCACGCGCATTGTAACCTGGCTCGAGACGCAACTGGCGCTGCTGTGCGACAAGCTCAAAAGCGTGGCCGAGCCCGGCGGCAGCCTGCTCGACAACATGACCGTCTGCCAAATGAACGAGTTTGGCTACGATCATCGGCACCGCGATCTGCCGTATCTGTTCCTTGGCTCCGGCCAGGGCCACTTCAAGACGGGCCGCCTGTTGCGCTACCAGGAGTTCAGCTCCGGTCCCGACAACGAGCGTCCCCCGTTTGCGGGGACCTGGAACAACAACGTACTGGTCTCACTCGCCAACATGATGGGCCTAGCGATCGACACCTTCGGCAACCCGGATTACCCGCACGGCCCCGTGCCAGGTTTGACCGGTTGAGTCGTTATTGAGCGAAACCGGCAGGTTTCGGGTACGGGCCGCTTACGGCGAGACAGCGTTCACCGACCCGCCCTAGACTCTGGCTGGCGTGCCTGCTCATTCCCGATGGCTGCTCTGGGTCGCAGCGTTTGCCGTGGGGAGCTTCACCGGCCGAGCGAGCGCGGAACCATCCCACGAGGCCACGCGTCCGCGCGTCAGTGTCGAAATGGCGAATTGCGGAGATGTGTCGCCAGCGGAAGTGCGGCGCATCGCGGCGCTCGAGCTGCACCTGCCGGTCGAGGCGTCGAGCGCCGACATCACCAGCAAGCTGACGACGGTTCTGATCGAGTGTGGCAACGAGACGACCCTCACGCTGGTAGACGCGGTCACGCACAAGAAGGTGATCCGCGGACTCGCGTTGGACAGGGTAGCCCCGATCGCGCGGCCTCGACTACTGGCGTTGAGCGTCGTCGAGCTGCTGTCAGCCAGCTGGGCGGAGCTAGAGTTGCTACCGCCCGAGGTCGAGGCACCCGCGGCATCCCCGACAGTTCGAGCCCGAGCTATCGAAGTTGTGCAGCGCAAGCGCACTCCGCGCGCCACCACCGTCGCTACTGTTTTCGGGACCGCTCGAACGTTTGGGGCGCAATGGGGAGCCCTCGGCGGCGGTGTTCAAGTGGCGGTCGATCTTGGCACTCGGGCGGCGCTAGTCCCAGGCGTTCAGGCGAATGTCACTTTGGAGCATGCGGCGTATCAGGCCTCGCTCGGGACAATCTCGATCGACATCGCCAGCGCCGGGCTGTCAGCCTACCTCGCGTGGCGCCTAGGTCCGTTGACCATCCATCCGGGCGTTGGTTTCCAAGGCGGTCGCGTCGCGCAGGCCGGCAAGCCATTCGACCCGGTACAAACCGATGGCCGCTCAGGCAGCGGTTGGTACGCGAGTCCTCTCGTCAGCCTGGGAGCGAGCGTATCGCTCTCGAAGAGTTGGCTCATCCAATGCACGCCCGAAGCTGGCTACGTCGTGCTACCCGTCGGCATCTACGTGGCTCACGAACGAACCGTCGCAGTCGAAGGGCCTTGGTTCGGGGCTTCTTTGGGAGTGGGCCTTGCACTTTAGGGCTGGCCTTAAGCGGCTTGCAGTGCTCGCCCTCGGCGGGCTCGTCGGCGGATGCAACGGTACCGATCTCGATGCGCTCGTCCGGCGTGAACAGCCGCCGCCCCCGCAGCACACCACGACTCAGCTCCTACAGTACGGCGGGGGGACGCCGCACGGACTCGAGGGTCTCAGCTGGCTCTCCGACCATCTGCCGGAGGTCGAGGCTGCGCCATTCGACGGCCTGATGCTGGACATTGATTTTGGAGCTTGGCCGTACGAAGCGCTGGTTGAAGCCAACTATGCGGCCCAGGTGTCCGTGCTCACGAGCGCGCAGTTTACGCGGCTTTCTTCGAATTTTCAGGTCGTCACCATGGGCACCGTGAACTGGCAAGACGACGCCGAGTTCGAGCGTTTGCTAGCCAACGTCGGCGTCATAGCGCGCGTCGCGCGTGCTGCGGGTTTGCGCGGCATCTTTCTCGATACTCAAGCTTACGCCAGCTACTTCTGGAACGCCGAGACGGCATGCCAAGGTCAGCCTGATCTCGCCAGCTGTGAAGACAAGCTGAAGCAGCGCGGGCAGGCGTTCATGCACGCGTGGATTGACGGCTACCCAGACATCACGGTGCTGGTTTCTTTGGCTTATGCCGAGGTGTTCGTCACCACCTGCCTGTTGGGCACGCCGCTCGAGGCCTCGAACTTCGCCGTGTTGCCCGCGTTCTTGGACGGCATGGAGACCGCCCGAGCCGAGTCACGCACGAGCGCATCGCTCGTCGACGCCTTTCTGCCGGCGTACGCGACTCGTGACCCCAACGCGTTTCGCCTCTACTACGATTTAATCCATTTCAACTGGACCTCCGCAGTCGATCACTGGATCCCGGGGGTCACCACCTACGAATGGGTACCCGGCGTCACGAACCAATCGGTCGGCGAACAGCACTGGCCAGACCGAGCGAGCATCAACTGCAGCATGCAGGATCAAATCAAGCTGACGCGCGACCTGCCGGTGTCCTTTGGCTTGGACTTGGACTGGGACGTTTGGAACCGCGGCGGGCAGTTCTCTACCGATCCGGCCGAGTTTTCGCGCAACTTCCGGACTCCCGACCAGCTAGAAGCTCAGGTTCGAACCGCGCTCGCCACCGCAGATCGCTACGTCTGGATCTGGGGGGCGGTCGACTGGTGGACCCCGCAAGCTGATGAAGGGCGCGCTCGAGTCCCGGATGCCTACGTACTGGCGTTGGCGCGCGCCAATCGTCACTAGCGCGGGTCCCTAAATTCTCGCCCGTAAACGTGCCCGTGCCCGTTTCTTGCCCGAGCGAGCGGGGTCAACAGGAAGGCGGTAAGACGGGAAGGCCGAGATTTAGGGTAGGTGGTACTGGCAACTTGACGCAGGGGGATCGCGATTGGGCCTCAGGCGCCTGTTCGAACAACAGAAATCTTCCCGCCTTCCCGCCTTCCTGTTTTCTCGCTGCTCGAATCGCGAATTGAGACCGATGCTCAGCCGCCTTCCTGTTCTCTCGTGCTTGAGGCGAGAAATGTGATGAGTGGTCAGACGGGCACGTTTACGGGCGCGCGCGAGCAATATCGAACCCACCCCGGCGCCAATGTGTGCCTGTGGGACCTCCGTGGCGGCCGCTCGCAGGAACGAGCGCGAGGTGCGCGCTCAAGCTATCCTCGCGTTGGTCTGGGTGGTGACTCGCCCCGAAAGCAGCTCAAGGATCCAAAAGTTAGTCGCCCGGCGATTCGTACCGAGCCATTTTTCTTCGAGCCAGCCACCAAGACGCTCATGACGCCAACCCAGCGACCCCCAACGCCAGTGGCGGCAACGGCTGGGCACCGGGCCGCCTGCCGTAGCCGCGGGCAGGCGTTACGGGCTTGGAGTCTAGGTGGGTGTCTAACCTTCACGGCGTGCAATGGTTTCGTCGGCGGGGAGAACGGGGAGATGCCGGCGCCACCCGCGGCTACTAGCGGAGCGACGAGCAGCGCGGGTGCTGCCGGTGCGGCTGCGGGAGGCGGTCCCAGTGCCCCGTCAGCCCCCGGCTCGACGCCGCTGCGACGACTGACCACGACCGAATACGCAAACAGTATTGCCGATCTGCTGGGCGTCGAGCCACCTTCGACGACGGGCATCGTCAGCAGTGTCGACGCTGAATTCGACTCGTCAGGGGAGCAGTTTTCGATCTCGGTGCCGTTGGTCGAGCAGTACCTGATCTTGGCCGAGGCGCTGGCCAAGGCTGCTGACCTTTCGAAGCTTTCCAGCTGCGACCCGGGGCAAAGCGACGAAGCGACCTGCCTCCAGGAGTTTCTTGACCACTTCGGGCGGCGCGCTTTCCGGAGGCTGCTCGAGCCAGACGAAATCGCCAGCTACTCGGCTCAGTTTGCCGAGAGCCGGAAGGTCGACGACTACGCGACGTCACTGCGCAGTGTGCTCACGCGGTTGCTCGTCTCTCCCGAGTTCCTGCACCACGTGGAGCTTGGGGTTGCGGCGCCGGTCGATAATGCGTCACCGCTCGTCACGACGCATGAGCTTGCCTCCCGGCTCTCGTACCTGTTGTGGGAGAGCATGCCGGACGACGCGCTGTTCGAGGCCGCCGCGACCGGCGCGCTCAACGACCCGGCTGTGCTCGACGCGCAGGTCTCGCGCATGCTGCAGAGTCCGCGCGCCCGCGACATGGTTTCGCACTTTCATCGCCAGTGGCTCAAGCTCGATAGCCTGGACGGTGCGACTAAGGACGCCAAGCTCTATCCGGATTGGGCGGCCGCCGAAAAAGACGTGATCTCGGGCACGTTGCGCTTCGTTGACGACGTCGTGTTTCGGGGTGCCGGCGACGTACGCCTGCTACTCACTTCGCCGCGCACGTTCGCCAATGACAAGCTTGCCAAGTTGTATGGATTTCCTGGCACTGGTCCAGATTTCGCGGCTGTCGAATTGGACCCCAATCAGCGCGCTGGGCTGCTGACCCAGCCGGCATTTTTGGCGACCTTCGGCAAGGCCGACAAGAGCTCGCCGATTCTGCGCGGCGTCTTCATCTTGCGTAGGCTGATGTGCAACGCGGTCCCGCCGCCGCCCGCGGACGTGAACAAGATGGTCGATGACGCGCCGCCGGCCACGACGACTCGCGAGTTCTTCGCCAACCTGACCAGCGGCCCGACCTGTCAGGCTTGTCACGGCTTGATCAACCCGATCGGTTGGGGTCTCGAGCACTTCGACGCGATCGGCGCCTACCGTGACGCCGAGGGTGGTCAGCCCATCGACGCCAGCGGTGAGCTCAAGACCGGCGACCAGCTGGGGTCGTTCGTTGGCGCGCGTGAGCTTTCCGAGCGCCTGGCCGCGAGCAGCGAGGTCAAAGCCTGCTTGGTCAAGCAATGGTTCCGCTACGGCTACGGCCGCAGCGAGGTCGAAGGCGACAGCGCCACGCTCGCGGACATCCAAGCCAGCTTCGAGCAAAGCGGCGGACAGATCCTCGCGTTACCGCGCGCATTGGCAAACAACCAGGCCTTCCAGCGCCTTCATTACACCCTGGGGTCCCGATGATGAATCGCCGCGCGCTCTTGCGCTGCCTGGGCGGCGCGCTTTCGCTGCCGGTTTTGGAAGCTTGCCAACGCGCGGCGCCGGAGCGGGTCGGGGCGAGTGCTTCCCCGGTCGTCAAGACTCCGGCCAAGCGCTTCATCGGCATGGGCGTCTTCAACGGTGTCGTGCCGCGGTTGTGGTACCCGAGCGGCACAGAGTCGAACTTCACGCTCAATTCGATGATGCAGGGGCTCGAGGATTTTCAGTCCAATTTGCTGATCTTGAAGGGCGTCGATAACGTCGCTGCCGAAAAGACCGCAGGCACGAACGGCCACGCCGAGGGCGTCAATTCGCTGTTCAGCGGCTGGTCGCCTCGCGAGGCCCCAGTCGGTTCCAACACCTGGCACGGCCAGGGGCAAAGCGTCGACCAGGCGATCGCGCAAGGTCTCACCCAGCAGGGTGTCCTCACGCGCTTCGGCTCGTTGCCGCTGATCACCCAAGGTGGCGGCAGCTACGGCGGGCTGTCTTTTGCCGGCAAAGAGCAAGAGGTCAACGCCGTCGGGTCACCCGATGACCTGTTCAACTTGATGTTTCAGGATCAAGATCAAAGCGCCAAAGCGATTCAGCAGGCGCGCGCGCGCCGTTTGAGCGTGCTCGACGGATCGATCGCAGATTACACGCGGCTTTCGAGCCGTGTCAGCGGCGAAGACAAGCGCCGCATCGACGGCTACCTGCAGGCGCTGCGTGAGCTTGAAATGCGGTTGGCGGCGGGTGCGAGCTGTGATCCCTCAGGCAAGAAGCCGGGGCTCACGGCCCCCTCCAAAGACCTCGTGGTGACGGCCTTTTTGGACATGATGGTGCTGGCCTTCACTTGCGACCTGACGCGAGTCTTCACGTTCTCGTTCGATCACGCTGGCGGCGGCGGGACCTCCTTCCCCTGGCTTGGCATCAACGACGACTGGCATGAACTCTCGCACCAAGCCGCCGACGCCGAGGTCAACCGCAACGGCGCGCAGGTGGGCTCGGGCACCGACAAGTTCGTCAAGGTGCACCAATGGTGGGCGGGGCGCATCAAGTACTTACTCCAGCAGCTCAACGCGGTGACGACTCCAGAAGGCACGACACTGCTGGACGAGACCGTGTTGGTGCGCGGCTCGGAGCTAGGCCTCGACCACACGCACATCGACGTGCCGCTGTTGATTGCCGCCGGAAAGAACACGCCGCTTCGCGCCGGCCGCTACCTGAACCTTACTCCTGAGCGGCCGCTCTACATCGACGGAGCGCAGTCCAACAAGGTCTATCCCGGCGGTGTCCCGCACAACAATTTCCTCGTCACGCTGCTGCACGCGTTCGGCTTGCAGGGCGACACGTTCGGGGATCCCGCGATTTGTACCGGTAACTTAGACGCGGCGATTCTGGGCTCTTAGCGGCGCCCCGAGCGCCGGCTCAAGCCGTCAAACCGGAGAGCGGCCCCGAGCAGAAGTCCGGATCGCCGAAGCTTTTCTCGTTGGTCAACCCCATGCCGTGCATGAGGTTGAGCAGCAGGCGATTGTGAGGCTCGCCCGGGAAATCGAGGAACTGATTGGTCTTGAAGTGACCGCCGAGGTTGCCGCCGAGTACCCAGGGCGTTTCCTTGATCTCGTGCGAGCCACCCTTGCCCAGCTCGTTGAACCAGACGACGAGCGTGTTGTCGAGCATCGTGCCGGTGCCTTCGGGTATCGCCGCCAGTCGATCCATCAACGCTTTCATCTGGCCGGCGTACCAGGCGTGAATCTGTACTAGGCCATCGCGGGTCGACGGCGTCAGCTCGTCGTGGGCGAAGGAGTGGATGCCCTCGGTCTCATCCTTGCCGGAAACGTACGCAGGATTGCGATTGAATGCGTCGCCGAGCCAAGTGAACCGGTGGTTGGCGCCCGCGCGGCCGAACTGGATCGTGGCGCCGCGGATCAGATCACAGGCCATGGCGTCGACGACGATGTCCATGGCGGCGCTGCCGAGGTTCGGAATGTTGTCGTTTTTGTTGATGTCCAGGTGCGGTCCCAGCGCGGTCTTCTTGCAGGAATCCAGCGCGCTGGCTCCGGCCTTGCCGCTCAAGCTCTTCTCGAGCTCGCGAATGCCGGTCAGGTGCGCGTCAAGCTTCGCTTGCTCGCTCGCTCCGAGCTTGGTCTTCAGCGACTGCAGATCTGAGCGGACGAGATCGATCACGCTCTGCCGATCTGCATTCTGCAACGCAAGCTTGGGATCGACGGCACTGCCTGGTGGCATGAAGCTACCGAACAGGTCCTGAAACACCGCATACGGGTCGTTGTTGGGCTTGAGCGGTTGTTTGGCTGCTGCGTAGGACGTGCTGCAGATCGTGTCGGTGTACTCGTCAACCTGGAGCCCAAACAGCGCCGTCCGGTAGTCGAGCTTCTGCGCGATGAATTGATCGACCGATGGCCCGGAGGCCAGCACGTCGTCCTTGTTGGCGCCCACCTGCACCGTGGGAGCGCCGGTCAGCGCGCAGGCGATGCCGCCCTCGTGGCTATTGCCTTTGGCGCCCTTTTCGAGCTCGGCTTTGTAGTCGAGGCCACCCACCACGAGGAGTTTCTCGCGGTAAGCTTCGAGTGGCTTCAGGATGTCTGAAAGGACCAAGCCGTTGGTGCCGTTGCTCGGCTTCCAGCGCTCGTAAACAGTGCCGTTGGATGAATACAAGAAAATCAACCGCTTGGCGGGTGCGGGGTCTGCCGCGCGCGCCAGCAGCGGAACGAGCGGGGCGAGCGCCAAGCCGCCGCCACATGCGGCGAGCAGCTGCCTGCGCGACAAGCGACTCACGCGGTTCGTGCTCACGCGGTTCATGGCGCCACCTTCCTGAAGCGAAACGCATCGCTTTTCACGATGCCGAACAGCAGCGCTCGCAGATCGAGCGCCGAGCTTTGTAGCTCCGTCGTGGCCTGGTGAATGCTGCACTGGTCTTGCGCGGCTTTGGGACGGCCGACCGCGTAACGCACGAGCTGCTCGGCCAAGCAGGCCTGCACCTGACCGCTGCGAGCCAGGCCCTGGCTGAGCTCAGCTACCCCGTTGTAACGGCCCGCCGCATCGCCGCTGGTGACGATCTCCCCCGTGGCATCGACGGGCAAGGTCCCATCCAGATCGGTGTAGTGACCGACGGCGTCGTAGTGCTGAAAGATGAAGCCGATCGGATCCATCAACTGGTGGCAGCCCTGGCAACTCGGATTCGAGCGGTGTGAATCGAGCCACACTTTGGTCGAGGTATTCGGAGCTCTCACTGGCGGCGTGACGTTCACGCCCGGCGGAGGCGGCTGAAGCGGCTCGCACAAGAAATTCTCGCGGATCAGTTTGCCGCGAAGAATCGGCGACGCCTCGGATGGATGCGAGGTGACAGTGAGCAAGCCACCGAGCGTGAGCACGCCCCCACGCTTGCCGTCCCCGAACTCCACGCGACCCGATGGCTCGGTAGGCGACGCGATGCCATAGAAGCTGGCTAACGGCGCGTCCACGTAGGAGAAGTTGCCGCCCAGGAACGTCGCCAACGAGCGATCTTTGCCGCGGAACGACGCCTCGGCGAAGCGTAGGCCCTCCTCGAACATCGATTGCCGTACTTCGTTCGTGAAGTCGGGGAAGCGCTGAGCGTTCTTGTCGAGTGTGAGCAGCTTGTCCAGGCCGAGCCACTGCCGCACGAAGCTCCGCACGCCGGCGCGTGCGCGCTCGTCGGCGAACAGACGGTCGGCGTGTTTCGCAACACCCGCCGCGCTGTCGAGCTCACCGGCACCGGCCGCATCCAGTAGCGCGTCGTCCGGGCCTGCTTGCCAGAAGAAATACGCCAGCCTCGTCGCTAGCTCGGCTCCGCGCAGCGGTACCACGCTGCCGGCCTGGGCCCCGGCGGCTAGCTCCACTCGATACAAGAAATGCGGAGATTGCAGCAGCGCCTGGAGCACCAGCCCGATCGCGCCAGCGAAGTCGGACTTCGCGCGGCGCCCGGAATAGAGGCTGAGCAGCTGGTCGACCTCGGCCGTTTCGAGCTGGCGCCGATACGCACGGCGTCCGAAGATCTCGATGAAAGTCTTGGCGCAGGCCGCTTCGCCCACGGTCTTGGGGTCACAGGGCAGCAGATCGGGAAGATGAGTGACGGCCCCAGCGGCGAGCGATTCTGCGGCGTCGCGGTAGCGCGCCACACTGGTCGGAGAAATAGGGACAACAGCGTTGCTCTCGAACCCGCCGATACGCTCGTCGAGCTCGAACCCTTGCGTCACGTCATCGGTCCGCGACAAGAGGGCTCGAACGGTGTTTTCGTACTGCTCCCGCGAGAGTCGGCGCAGCGGCGCTTCTGCCGCCTGGGGACCGCCGTCACAATCGGCCGCAGTCACCCCCACGTTGCTGCTTCCTCCGGTCGTTGTTGCGTTCGCGCCTGCGCTCCCCGTCGGAAGCGGAGGCGCGTCACCTCCGGCCCCGGCAATGACCGCCTGGCAGCCGCTGAGCGCCATGGCTGCACACAGCAAAGACAACTGGGTGGCGAGCCGCATGCTTGGATAGTTGACGGCTCGTTGCGGAATCTCTCAAGTCTCCCAGGCGCGTCTCATCTTCGGTCCCTGGGGCCAAATTCCAGCGGGAGCGAAAGATGCCCCGGTCATGAGAGATTTCGTAACTCACTCTCGACTCTCGGATCGTGCCCACATGCCAGGCATCCACCATCGCGCTACCAAGAGCCGGTCGGGCGAAGGCGCTCCCACGGTGCCTTCGCTGCCTTGGCAAGGAAATGCCGACCGCCTGCTGGCCTTGGCCCGCGAAGGCGCGCCCGCCATGGCGCAGCTCGTTCACGATCGGTTTGCTGACGACATCCACCGCGTCGTGTACCGCGTGCTCGGTCCTGACACTGAGCACGAGGACGTGGTCCAGCAAGTCTTCGTTCAGGTTTTGCGCGACGTGCATCGAGTTCGTGAGGGCGCGAAGCTCCATTCTTGGGTGCTCGCGGTGGCTGTCAATACGGCGCGAGCCTGCATCCGCCGGCGCAAGCTCAAGTTCTGGCTGGAGTCGAGCACCGACACCGTCGAAGCCTGGTCGAGTGACGACGACCCGGAGGGGCGCGAGCTCGTGCATCGCACCTACGCACTGCTTCGCGAGCTCCGCACGGATGATCGAATCGCTTTCTCGCTCCGATACATTGAGGGCTATCAGGTTCGTGAAGTCGCCCAGCTCACGGGCGCGTCGCTGGCGACCGTGCATCGGCGGCTCGCACGCGGCGAAGCGGATTTTAAGCAGTTGGCTTGCCAGGATGAGCTTCTGCGAGCGCGGCTGCCGGGCGGCGCAGGCGAGCCGAAGGTGACCGGATGAGCGCGCTGGAGCGTTTGGGACGGGCGGTCGCCAAGGGTGCCGGCAGCTTGCCACCACCAGACCTGCGCGAGCGCGTGCGGTCGCGGGTCCTAACTTTGGAGGCTGGCACCGCCGCTGTTCATCTTCGGTGGTGGCGGCCTGCCATGGCCGTGGCGCTGCTACTGCTGGCGACGGCAGGCGGCTGGCAAGCTTTTGGACGAGCCGACGCGCTCGCTGCCAGCGCCGCGGGCAGGCAGCTGATGGAGGGGGCCTGGCTCACAGCGGCAGCCAAGGTGCCGCTCGACGTGAGCTTCGAGGACCGTGGCCACATTAAGCTCGCCGCGCAGGCAAGGGGACGACTGTCCAGGTTGTCTCGATCGCAAGTCGAGTTGGCGCTCGAAGACGGGTTGGTCGATGTCGACGTGAAACCGAAGTCTGGTACGGCATGGACGATTGCCGCGGGCCCCTACCGTGTCGAGGTACTTGGGACGGCCTTTGCCGCGCGCTGGAATGTGGCGCGCAGCGAGCTCGAGGTTCGCGTCGTGCGCGGCGTGGTGCGAGTGATCGGGGGCTCGCTAGAAGAGCACGGCGTCCAGCTGCGGGCAGGCGATAATCTAGTTGCCAGTGCGCGCAACGGACAGGCGCTCATATCGCGGACCGGGCCGCTGAGCGATGGATTGGCTGCACCAGTGGCGTCGCCGGCACCCGCTATCGCCCACGAAGAGTCGGCGCCTGAGCCGACGCCGAGCACGCCCGCTTCCGCGGCGTCGAGTTCCCTCGCTCCAGAGGGGGGCGAACCAGCGCAACGAACACGTTCGGTAGCGAGCCTGAGAGAGCTTGGCCAGCAAGCGCGGTACGCCGATGTCATGGCGCGGGCCGAAGAGTTGGGCTTTGAGTCGCTCACGCGCTCACTGGCTGTCTCGGACCTAGCGCTTTTGGCCGACGCGGCGCGCTATCAGAAACAGGTGGCGCGTGCGCGTTCAGCTTTGCTGATGCTGCGCCAACGCTTTCCCGGTACCGCAGAGGCAGCCACCGCGACGTTCCTCTTGGGCCGGCTAGCCGCGGACCAGGGTCACGACTACGCTGCAGCTGCCAAGTGGTTCGCGATCTACTCGCAGGAACACCCGAACGGTCCGATGGCGGCGGAGGCATTGGGGCGGCGTGCCCAGTTACTGGCACTTTCGGGCGATCACGAGGGGGCGCGCGCGGCCGCGTCTCAGTATCTGCAGCACTATCCGAGCGGACCTTACGCCGCGGTGGCGCGTGGTTTGCGCGATGGTCGGTCGCTGAAAGCCGACCCATAGCGCGTCTTGTCGGCGCCTTGGTCGTAAGTCTATCGTTTGCGCTGGCGCTCACGTCGCTGGCGCTAGCTGCTCCGCCGCGTCGGGCGGTGCTACTCGGCACCGCCGACGAGCCAGCACTCGGACGGCTCGCGGACGAGCTGCGAGCGGCGGCCTACGAAGTGCTGGTCGTGCCGAGCGACGGGAGCTTCGAAGACGCCAAGCTCGCCGAGCTTGCTCAAGAGCAGGCGGCGCTAGCGGTGGTGAGCTTCCGCGCCCGGGACGGTGAAGCACAGGTCGTCATCTGTGTGGTGGACCGGGCGCGCGGCGAGTCGACCCTGCGGCGCCTGGCGCAGCGCCCTGTCGGCACCACCAACGTTGACCAGGTGATGGCGCTGAGAGTCGTGGAGGTGCTGAACGCCGCGCTCTTGGAGCTCGAACGTGACTCGGAAACGTCTGCGCCCCCGCACGGCGCCGTAGCGGCCCGAGCGTCTTCGTCGCCGGTGCGTCAAGCCGCCCGAGCCGAGACGCGACTTGGACTTGCGGCTAACCTACGC
The DNA here is from genome assembly GCA_038252755.1 of Polyangiales bacterium. Taxonomy (GTDB): domain Bacteria; phylum Myxococcota_A; class Polyangia; order Polyangiales; family Polyangiaceae; genus PMG-095. The sequence continues at coordinate 23,773 of JBBSAB010000088.1, forward strand.
GGAACCTGGCTCGGCGGCGGCTTGCCTCCGTTCGTCGGACCGCAACTTGGCGGCCGTGTCGGCCTGTCTTCGGGCCTGTTTCTTGGTGTTTCTGGCTTCGTGTCAGCCTCTGAGGACACGTTCCGGTCGGTCAGCGGCTCGGCGCACGTCAGGATTTTCGAGGCCAACCTTGCCGTTGGCTTTCAAGCCCCGCTCGGACGAAGGGCCCAGCTTGGGGTCTCACTCTTGGGCGGTTGGATCGGAGCATGGGCGCGCGCCGAGCCCGCGGTCGGCTACCGCGAACGTGATGCGCGGTCGCTCTCGTTCGTGATCGAAGCGAACGGAGAGGTTAGTCTCCAGCTTTCGAATCACCTCAGCTTGCCCGTTGCGCTGGGTGTTGGATTGTTGTGGCCGCAGATTTCGGTGAGCCAGGCGTCCACGCCGGTCGCTGTTGGGGGCCCGTGGCTCGGCAGCGCCAGCCTGGGTCTCGCGGTGGAGTGGGAGCCATGAGGCGCGCCGAGCTACGGGCGCACGCCGCGAGTTCGCTGCTGAGTCTCCTGTTACTGTCTGCGTGCGACGGGCGGCTCGACCCACTCGTGGCGATCCCGACGACGAGCGTGGCGCGTACGGCGCCCGCCGGTCTGCATTTCGTGGAGCCCTTCGACTATCACTACCCTGACGAGCAATTCTTCGACGACATTGCTGACGGCGTGGAGCTGGCCGCTGCCCAAGGGCAAACCGATGCGAGCGCGTTCGTGTACGTTCCCGACGCAACTGGGGAGCTCCGCCTCGACGTTACCGATCTCGCAGGACCTGCGGGGCAGGTCTTCCCGGCAGCGTGGCTCAAGCTCGGCGTTGTCACCTTCGCCGATCGGACTCGCAATCCAAACGACCGCGACGACGCAGACCGCTTGACGATGGCGTTCGCGTCCGGCGCGCGCCGCGCTGGTGCACCTGCCGACTTTCGAGGGTTTCATCAAGATGCGCGCGAACATCTTCCGTTGGTTCCGCTTGTCATCGCTCCCGACGCGGTCGAGTTTGCTGAGCGAGCGGGGTCGGCTGATGGGTTCATCTCACTGACGGATGTCACCTTTGCGCGTGCTTTGGGCACTGCGAGTCAAGGGGTTGAGTTTTGGGTCACCGCCAGTGTTCCGCCAGACTTCGCGGCGAGCGCACCGGTAACGCGTTTCACCGGCGCGCTTGAGCTCAGCACGGCGACCGGTAAGCTCGAAGTGCCGATAGCGCTGAGTGTGTTCGGCTTTCAACTCGACACATTGGAGGAGCACGGACGCTTCGTGGGCGTTACCGACGCTGTGTCACACAACCCCGCCGAGTTTCGCGAAGCCGTCGTGTCCGACCTGCGGGACCACGGCGCCACGGTGTTGCGCGACGACTTCGCGACGCTGGCTGACTACGAGGAACTCGCGTCGCGCGGTTTCGCCCTGCTGGTCAACACCAGTCCGGATTTTGCGCTCGCAGATGTTCCGCGGATCACTGAGCTGGGCGTGCGACCGCTGTTCAACGTTTCATTCTTCGAACCAACTCCGCAGGAGTTCAACGCGTCGATCGCGCGCGGGCAGGCGCTGCGTTCGGCAGGCGCCGAGCTCGAATCAGAAATGACGCTCGCCGTAGCGCGGCGCGCGACGGCGCAGCTGCCGTTCGCTGCCTGGACCTACGCCGTGACGACCTACGAGCTGAGTCCGCTTCACGCAGCGGAATTCGACGAGCTCTTGGCGCTGCTAGACGCCGTTCGCGTCGCCCCGAGCAACAAAGAAGTCGCACTTTCGGGCCACTACGCCGAGGTCTTCAACGGCCATGTGCCGCACCAAGCGCGCTTGCTCTACGGACTATGGTTGGCAGAGTCCAACTTGGATTACGGCATGGCCTACGGCTACGCGATCGTCGACGGCCAAAACCCCTTCACCACGCCCGGCTACAGCGGCGTCGCGTTCCCGGCAGAGCTAAGCCAAGGCAGCAGCTCGCCACCCCGTAGGGTGATGCTGCCAAGCCTCACTTGGGAAGCGTTTCGCGCTGGTATCGACGACTTCCGATACGCCCTGACCGCCAGCCGCGTGACGGCAGGGAAACCAGTCCTCAAGGCCAAACTGGCCGCGCTGCTCACGCCCTACAGCCCCCTCTACGACAGCGTCGGCGACCGCGTAGACTATCGAAATCGCGAGGCCGACGTACGTCGCGTGCGCGGCCAATTGGCAGCGTTGATCTTGGAAGGCCTGGGATCGCCTTGACGTTCCACCGATGGAGGTGGTTGCTGGACGTTGATCGGATCAACGCTGACCTCCAAGTTGGCAAGATTGGACAGCTAAGAGGCTTGCCACGTTAGTCCAAGCGCTAAGGTGACGAGTGGCGCCGCCGACATCGGTACGTCGCTGGTGCCGTCCAGAGCCGTTGCTCCCGACAGTGGGAAGCCCACGCCTACGGCGCTCGTCACTCTCCAGCGCGAGCTGACAGACGCCCATCCGCCCAGGCGAAGTGTTGGCACGAGCAGCCAGAAGGCTCCGGCGTGTCCGAGACTTCCTTGGGTCGGGCGCCCTTCCCAACTGAGACGGACGAGCTCAGACGCGGCGCCGAGCTCCAATCCTGCGGGTGCCTGCCGACGGCTCACGGCCCAGGCCAAGTCGAGGGCGCCAAGTGTGCTGTCGAACACCACGCTGCCGTGGGCGCTCGGTGACGTCCGGACGCCGCGGTAGCCCAAACGAATGCCCACGCCGAGGCGAGGCAGCAGCCAACCCCGAGCGCCGAGGTCGCCGCCGAAGCGCGGCCTTCCGGTAGGGTCGGCGACCATGGCGAACCAGCCATTGAGGTCGAAGCGGCGGATGACGACTGCGGGATTGGCCGGAGGTGAAAGTGCTGCCGGCGCGCGCTGCACCGGCAAGGCCTCGGCGCGCGGCTTCGCTGGCGACTCGAGCTCGGCCCAGCTCGCTCCGAGCAACTCGTCGACGCCAACAGCAATTGAAAGGGCGCGTCCGTTGACCGGCAAGCGACGCAGATCGATGCCGCGCTCGACACGCTTGTGCGTCACGTTGTCATCGATGATGACGTCGACCACTGCAGGTCCGTCGGCGCCAAGCTCCGTGGCCACGAGCGTCACGGTCGCTACCGTACCGACGTTGGTGCCGCCGAAACCGCCGTCACAAAGGTCGACCCCTCGTTGTGCCAGCTCCGCACTCAGCAGGATGCGCACTTGTCGCTCGAGCTCCGGAGAAACTGCGCCGGGCGCCGCGGAAGAGTCGCCGTCGATCCGCAAGCTGACCGAGCGGCGCCCGCCGTCGACGCAAGCTGGTGACTGCGCGAGCGCGGTGGTTGGCGCCACCAGCAGCGAGGCTACCGTCAACAGCCGCCTAAGGAGCCGCAAACATGACCTCCACTGGCAGCGGGTGGTCGGCGAAGTCGTTCTGTCCTAGCTCGCCGGCGCGGTTGGCCCCCCAGCACCAAAGCGAGCCAGCGGCGCGCAAGCCGCACGCCAAGTCCCCTCCGGTCGCGATCGCACGAAAGTCGGCTGAATCGGCGGCCAGCTCCGGTGTCAACCGGTCGGTAGGCTCCAACGTGGCATAGACGCCGGAGGGCGAATTTCCCCAGCACCAGGCTCGTCTCATTTCGTCCACCGCACAGGTGCTCCAAGCGCCGGCGGAGGCGCTGAGCCACGATGCCGTGCCAACGCGGGTGGGCACGCTGCGAGGCTGCGCGTCGCCGAGCCCGAGCTCGCCGTCAGAGTTCGAACCCCAGCACCACAGTGAGGCATCAGTTGCGATCGCGCAGCAGTGCATATTGCCACAAGTGAGCTCCACGAAGTCCTCGTTCAAGCTCAAAAGTGACGGCTCGGATCGGTCTTGGCTATCACCTAGTCCGAGCTGACCCTGGTCGTTGCGACCCCAACACCACAACGCGCCTTCTTGATCCAGGGCGCAAGTATGCCCCCAACCCATCGCCAGTCGCGCGAATCGCTGCGAGTCAACAAGCGACGTCGGCCGAGGCCGATCTTCCTTGTCTCCCAGACCCAGCTCGCCGTCGGCGTTGCGCCCCCAGCACCACCACGCGCCATCGTTGCGCCGTGCACAGGCGTGGGAGCTACCAAAGGTTGCCGTTTGCCAGTCGTGTTGCTCGTCAACCGGCGCAAGACTAGCGCGATCGGGGGCGGATTCGCCGGTTCCCAGTGCGCCGTTGGGATTGCCACCCCAGCAGTAGAGTGCGTTGTCAGTCGTGATCGCGCAGAAGGTTTCTCCCGACGCAGAAGTAACCTCTCGAAAGCGCAGCTGCGCGTCGATCAGGGTCGGTACGGCGCGCGGTTGTCTGTCGCCCAGTCCGAGCTCCCCAGCGGCGTTACGGCCCCAGCACCAGAGACTGTCGTCGACGGTCAACATGCACGCGGCGCCAACGGCAAGCGCCAGAAATCCGTGCTCTTGTGCCGGTACACACTTGCCCAGCAAGCACGACTCGCTTTTGTCGCACGAGCAAGCGGTCCCACCGGCGCCGGCCGTCGAGCTCACGCCTGCCAGCGAGCTCGCCCCCGCCGACGAGCCCGCGCCGCCGGCACTTCCACCTCCTGCGTTGTCAGGCCGCGCTTCTAGCGCCAGCACTCGAATCGGCTCGCATCCGAGCAGGCCTGCGACGCAAAGCCCAGCTAAGCCGACCCGAGTTAACCTCAAGGCTTCAAAGACCCCACACCTCCACAACGACGCTCCACCACCGCACGATGAGCCCCTGCGCTCTGCCGGGCGAGGTACGCCAATTGAGCTTTCTGGCACGCTGCCAGGTTACCAGCCCGCTCGTGCGCTTCCACCAATCTTGCCAAGGCGTCGTCGCGCAGGCTCGCGTTACCTCCCAAAGTCAACGCATCGCCAAAGGCTTCCGCGGCTCCTGCCGGCGACCCGAGCTCGTCAATGCGCAGCCGTCCGAGCTGAAACGCAGCCAGCGCGGCCCGTGAATCGGAGCGATAAGTTCGCCGAAACTTGTCGAACGCTCGCGCCGCCTCTTGGGGGCGACCCGCGACGCGCGCATGATTCGCGGCATCGAACAGCGCGGCCGAGGCATCAGCGGTCGGACCTTGGCCCAAAGGGGCGGGCACCGGTTTTGGGTCCCCACCAACGTTCGCCGTCGACGGCGGCGTCGCAGCGGGCGGGTTCTGGGACGGCGCAGGAAGCTCCGCCGGAGCGCCGGGACCGACCGAGGGCGGAGCACTGCGTGTTCCGCTCGCCCAGCGCTCACCGCTTTCCAGCGCCAGGGGCGCCCGCCCTCCAGGGCGTCTGACCTCGACAACGCCGCGAGTCACTTCCACCGAGACTTCCTGGTCGCGCTCGCGACCGCGGTAAGCGACTCGAAAACGGGTCCCCACTACGTGAACCTCGACATCGGTGGCCCGCACGATAAACGACCGGCCCGCTACGTGCGTGACGTCGAACCAGGCAGCGCCACGTATCAACTCGACAACGACCTCTTTGCCTTCCAGACGCGCCACGCGTGCCTGCGCACCTGGTTCCAACTCGACACTCGAGCCATCGGGCAGGCCCAGCGTTTGCTGCGAGTCCCGCGGCGCTTCTAGCATCGTTCCGGCCACCGCTTGAGGATGACTCGGCCTGAGCCGTAGCACTACCGCAAGCGACGTGAACGCCAAGAGTAACAAGCTAGCGGCCACCAGCCACACTTGTGGACGCAAGCGACGTGGCTGCGCCCGCAGGCGCCTATCAACCTCGTGCCACATCTGTGTGGCTTCGGCATCGGATACCTGCGGCCTGACTCTGGCGTAGTTTGAATGAGCAGGCGTCATATGGCACCCCTTTCCTTCGCTCGTTCGAGGCGCTCGTCGGCTTGAACTAGCCAGCGCTTCACGCTGGTCAGCGAGACACCCATGGCCGCCGCGGTTTCCTCGTTCGTCATGCCCTCCAGGCGATGAAGGATGAAGACTTCTCGTAGCTTTTCTGGAAAGCGCGCGATCAGCGCGTACAGCTGCTTCAGCTCCAACGCGACGTCGGCCGGCACTTCGCGACCGAGCGTCCCTTCGACATCGTTCTCTTCGGATTGAGCTTCAAAGAATCGCCCAAACAGGCGCCTTCTGCGATGCCGCCGGTGGGACAAGCGCAGCGTGATGCCGCATATCCAGCTCCGAAATGCCGACGCTTCGCGCAACGATTCGAAACGCGAGAACGCTTCGAAGAAGACGTCTTGAGCAATGTCCTTCGAGTCAGCCTGGCCGACCAGTTTGAAGGCCAATGAGTAGACCAAGCCGAGGTGGCGACGGAACAATGCTTCCTGGGCGGCCCGCTCGCCCGCGCGAGCCCTGCCCACAAGCTCCTCGTCCGGTGGGGACGGGGGCTCGGGCTTGCGCAAGGCGAAGACGTTAGCGGCCATGGGTGAACAAGGGTTCCAAAGCTCAGTGCCGCAACTACCAGCGGCAGGCCCAACTAATTATTCAGCGCTGGTGGATTACGACAGCAAGAGGTCGGACGACATGTCGGAGTTTCACCGCTGAGGTGAGACGGCGACATCAAACAAAAATGGGCCTGTCTGCCCGGCCAGGTTCACATAGCCGAAACCGACGCTGAAATTCTTTCCAGCGAATTTCCCGCGGCTTTTTCTAACCCCCAGAGATGCCGTGCACGCATCGGACTTGAGGTCCGTTTCAGCGGCATCAGCGAGGAACTATGCGCGTTTTGTCTAGCAGTATGCGGTTCGCAAGCTTCGGGCTGTTGCTGGCGTTCGCCGGTGGCTGCACCGCAGACATCTCCGGTTCTGGCGGCCCCGGCGGTCCAGGCATTGGACCGGGCGGCAGCGGGGTAGGCCCCAACGGAGGAGGCTCGTCGGGAGGAACGGTGGGTCCGCCTATTGCGCCGGCTGGCGCCACGGCAGGAGCGCGACCACTGCGGCGCCTGACGCGGGAGGCTTACGAACGCACCGTTCAAGACTTGTTGCATCTCAAGCAGCGTCCGACCTCTGGGCTGCCGGACGACGGTCGCAGCCAAGCTACCGACTTCGCAGAGGCTGGGTCGGTGGCGGAAGGGGACGCTACCGCCCTGCAAACCTCAGCAGAAACCCTCGCCAAGCAGGCACTTGCCGGCGGCCTCGCCGCCTTGATGAGCTGCACTCCCGACGGCCCCAATGAAGTGTCCTGCGTCGAGACCTTCATTCGCTCCTTCGGTCGTCGCGCCTTCCGTCGCGCGCTGAGCAGCCAAGAGGTTCTGGACTTGCAGTCGCTCTTCACCAAATCGCGCACGGACGGCAAGCTCTCGGTGCAGGATTCAGTTCAGGCCCTGCTCGAGGGCATGTTGCAGGCCCCGCAGTTCCTGTACCAGCGCGAGCGTTCAACGCCAGACACGCTCGGAACCGGCGGGCTCGAAAGTCTGACGTCGGACGAATTAGCGTCGCGCCTTTCGTACCTGCTGTGGCGATCGATGCCCGACGAGGCGCTGTTCAAGGCTGTCGACGCCGGCATGCTCACTACCGCGTCCGATACGGCGCGCGAGGCGGCACGCCTACTCGCCGATCCGCGCAGCCAAGAGACGCTGGTGGATTTCGTGGCCCAATGGTTCCGGCTTCCGCTCGGCAATAGCGGAGCTCTGCGCACCTCCGCGAGCGCCGAGACCAAGGCCTTCATTGCTAGCGTGCTTTCCGGTGACGGTCGCCTCGACTCGCTGCTCGCGTCGCCGGTCAACTTCGTCAACGAGACGCTTGCGCCGATCTATGGCGTCGACGGCATCAGCGGTGCTGACGTTCAAAAAGTCAGCAGTGACCCTGCGCGACGGTTTGGCCTATTAACCCAGGTGAACTTCCTCGGCACATTTGCTGACGGCGCGCAGGCGCACCCGGTAAAGCGTGGCAACGTGATCTTCAAACGAGTCTTGTGCGGCGAGCTACCGCCCTTGCCGCCCAACGTGCCGCCGCCTGGTGCTCAGCAGCAGAACGTCTCCAATCGCAAGCGTTTCGAGGCTCACAGCCAGAATGCCTGCGCTCGCGGCTGCCACGCGTTCCTGGACCCGCTCGGCTTCGCGTTCGAGCACTACGACGGGACCGGCAAGTTTCGCGACATGGACGGCGGTGAGCCGGTCGACTCTTCGGGCACCGTGACGCTGCCGGGAGCCGATGGTGCCTGGACGTTCAAGGACGCCAACGAGCTGGTCGACTTAATCAAGACTAGCAAAGAAGCGCGCACTTGCGCGGCCAAGCAATGGCTGCGCTACACCCTCACTCGTAAAGAGCTCACGGAAGACCAAACCTCATTGGACGCGGAGTCAACCGCGTTCTCGAGCGCAGGCTACGACCTGCGTGCGCTGTTCCTCTCTGTCGCGTCTACGCCCTCGTTCCTGTATCGCACCTCCACGCCGCCCGAAGGGAACTTCCCATGAGCCGATCTGCACGCTTTACTCGCCGCACCTTTGCTCGCGCCACGGGCCTGAGCTTGGCCCTGTTGCCGATGCTCGAAGCGGACAAGATTCTACGCGCGGCGCCGAGCGATGCGACGAACCTCGTCACCATCGCCTGGCCCAACGGGGTCCGCGCCACCGAATGGTGGCCGGACGCACACAAGGACGCGGACTACCTACTCGACGAAAGCTCCGGCGTCACCGAAACGAACTTCACCTTCGGGAATCGAAAAATTAGCGGACCGCTTGAACCCCACAAGCAAGATCTGCTGTTCTTTCTATTCGCCGGCCTGACCGCTAAGGTGGAGGGTGGGCACGAGTCCGGCCCCGAAATGTTCAAGGTGACGGATGGCAACACGCTCGATCAGCACGTTGCACGCAACCACACCACGCCGTTCAAGACTTTGAATCTGGCTGTCCAAAAGATGGACAATCGAGGTCACATTTTCAAAGGCGGGCAAGCCGTCTCGCTCGAGCAAGATCCGTACGCCGTCTTCGATCGTCTATTTCAGGGGGGCGCGCTCGACGCGACCGTACTAACCCAACAGCACGCGAACCGCAGCAGCGTGCTCGACTATGTGCACAAGCAACTCGAAGGCTACGGCAAGATCCTCGGGACCGAAGATCGGCAACGCATCGCCTTCCACCTGGACTCGATTCGTGAGCTCGAAAAACGACTGGGGAGCGGCACGGCTGCCACTCCGGGAGGAAAACCTGGCTCGTTGTCCGAGCCTCGGTTTAATCCTAAGGACGTCAGTAGCTTTCACTTGGCGACGCGCGCCATGTTCGATTTGATCGTCGTCGCGCTGGCCAGCGGGGCTACGCGCGCGGCGACACTCATGCTTTCCGACGGTGACGCCGCCGGGCTGGCTATGCCGTGGCTTGGTCCGGATTTTGCTCTCGATACAGGCTCTGACTACCTCGGAATTCAAAACAATCATCACGGGCATTCGCATGTCATCGACGAGATTCACCACCAGATGCAGCGCTGGTTCGTGACCGAGTTTGCCGAATTCATCGGCAAACTAAAGGCGACCCCCGGCCCCACCGGTGGCACGTTGCTCGACCAAAGCGCCGTGCTCTGCATGAACAACATGAACACCGGCGGTGGTCACGGTACGCACAATTTGCCCACGTTCCTGGCCGGTAGATGCGGCAACTACTTCAAGACCGGCCGCTACATGAAGTACCAAGAATGGAAAGGCAACCACGACGGCATCAAGGCCGCGATCGCCAACGCTATGGGTACGCCGCTCAACGGCTGGGAAGAGGACGCTCGGCTGCGCGGTTAAATGCTGCCAATCTCCGCTGACTCGAGCCGCCCCCCGCACGAGCGTTCTCGCGCGATCGAACGGCTCAATTTGACTGCGGGCATGTGGCTCTTGTTCGCCGGCTGCGCGAGCTCTGCGCCGTATGACACTATCGAGGCGTCGGGCGGGGTGGTGGGGACTGCCAACGCGGGCGCCGGCAGCGCCCCCACTAGCCGTGCTGGCGACAGCTCAAGCACGGCTAGTGGCGCTGGCGGTAGCGCGGCTAGTGGCGCTGGCGGCGCCCCCGGCGGCGGTAGCGGCGCTGGCGGTAGCTCGAGTACGGGCGGTTGCCCCGACGGGCCACCCCCAGCCGGCCTCAAAGTGCGTTTGAACGCCGCGCTCGGAGTCAGTCTGCAGGGTGACGCCCTGAGCGAGTGGGCTGACCAATCGGGTCAGAACAATCCGCCCGCGACCCAAGGCGAAGGTGGTCACCGACCGACCATGAAAGCTGCCGCGGTTAACGGCAAACCCGTCGTTCATTTCGACGGCGAGGACGACTACCTCGCGCTGCCGTTTCCGGTCAACGGCCGAGACCACATGACGATCGCTGCCATCTCACGCACGTGGGCATTTCAGAATGGCAGTCCCAACAAAGACTGCGACTTCGACCAAGACGGCCTCACCGACATCGGGCGCGAGCTGAACTGTAGCGGCACGGACCAAAGTCTGATCACTTGGCCCGAGGGCAACGCTCAATTTGCGCACACGGGCATCTTCTACGGCATCGGTCAAACCGAAGTGACATTTCGTTTCGGCACGGGCAAAGACTACCTGAACTTCAAGACGCCCTTCGTCTTGCTCAACCCACCGGCAGACGCGTTCGTTTGGAGCGCCGCGGTGATGAACGGTCCGTCACGGCGTTTTTACCTGAACGGGGCAATTCCTACCGGGAGGCTCGACTACCGCGACGCCGCGACGGCGATGCTCGAAACCACGACGCTGCGCGACGAATACGATCGTGCACAACCAGACGCCCCTTCAGCGGTCGATCGGACCGAGCCCGTTGCGCACATCGGTCGCGGCCGCTTCGCGCCGGCAACCAGCTTTTGGGCCGGCGACCTAGCCGAGTTACTGATTTACGACACCGCCCTCAGCGACAGCGATCTCAGCGCGCTCGGCACTTACGTTAAGTGCACGTACGGCATTCAATAACGCGAACGACTCGAGCGATTTTTGGGCC
>JBBSAB010000089.1:0-34092 GCA_038252755.1 Polyangiales bacterium
CGTCGTGTCCAAGAATCCTTCGAACGTTCCCTTCACCTGCGACGCCACCGGCAACGAAGTGTCGGGCACCCAGGGCTCGCTGCTGGGCTCGGTCGTCGCTCCGGATAAGGTTTCGGTCTTCGAAGGGCCGACCCCGCAAACGGCGGCGGCGCACGGCGCGCTGATCGTCTCGAGCGGCTCGGAGACGATTTGCGAAAACGACGTGGCGTTCGTGGTGCTGGACCAGCCCCTTGCGTTACCGACCGTACCGATTCGTCGGGCGCAGCCCGCGGTGCTCGGTGAGGGCCTCACCGCGGTGGGCTACGGCACCGAACAACCGGACCCGACGCGGCCCGCGCCACGCACCGAGCGCGAGGTTCAGGTCACCGCCCTGGGTCAATGGATTCGCACCTTCACCGTAAGCGAAGGCCCCTGCGAAGGTGACAGTGGCGGACCAGTCTTGTCTCCGGAGGGCGAGCTTGCCGGCGTGTTCTCTACCGTGGGCGTACAGTGCACCGGTCCGAAAGCTGCGCCCAAGTACACGGACCTGAGCTTCTTCTCTAGCCTGATTGAGCGCGCGTTCGAAGCCGGCGGTGCTGGCTCGCCCTGGCCACCTGCCGATGGCGCGGCCGGTGCTGCGGGGGTGGCAGGGGCTACCGCCGCAGCGGACGCTGGCGAGGCGGGCCAAACCAGCGCAATTGATGGCGGCGGCGACGCGCGTGATGCTGGGGGTTGCGTGTTTGGCAGGTCGCGAGAGACGGCGCCTTACCTCGTGTTGGTGCTGTGGGCCGCTGTGCGAAAAGTAGGTGCACGTAGGGCGCGGGCTACGCGACGTGCGCAACTTGCGCACGAATCTGCACGACTTGTGTAAGATCTGGTTGAAGAGCAGTCGCATCTTGCCGCTCTGTAGAGCGGGATGCCAAACGCGTGAACGACCTACTGCACACGCATCGGCCGGGCGCCGCCGACGCTCCCTATGGAACCGTCGAGGTGCTGGTTTACCTGCGGCAGCATTGCAGCGTCTATCAGCTGCCCGAAAGCGGCATGTTGCGGGTCGGCCGCAGCGCCGGCAACGACATCCGCATCGAAGATCCTTCGGTTTCACGCTTTCATTTCGCCCTGCACGTCGCCGACGGCATCGAGGTGGAGGACCTGGGCAGCGCGAACGGCACCTTGCTGTTTCGCAGCGAAGCCGATCAGGTGACCGACGAGCCCACCCATCGCGACGAAGCTGAAGCGCGCCTCGCACCGGCCGAACGCCGCCGGCTCGGCCCTGGCGACTTCGTGCGCGCGGGCGTGGCGCTGATTTTAGTGCAGGGCGTTCGCCCGGTCGCCCCACCCTCGGTGTCGGCGATCTCGAGCCGCCCGCCATCCGATATTGGGCCGCCGGTCCTGCTCGATCCCGAGATGAAGCGCGCCTACGAGATCGCGGTCCGCGCTGCGCAGAGCGGCATCTCGGTGCTGATCACCGGCGAGACCGGCGCGGGCAAAGAGATCTTCGCCGAGACCATCCACATGCGTTCCAATCGTCGCGGCCGACCATTGCTGCGGCTGAACTGCGCGGCGCTGACCGAGACGCTGCTTGAATCCGAGCTGTTCGGTCACGAGCGGGGAGCCTTCACGGGCGCAACCCAAACCAAGGTCGGCCTGCTCGAATCGAACGACCAAGGCACGGTATTTTTGGACGAGATCGGCGAGATGCCGTTATCGACGCAAGCCAAGTTGCTGCGCGTGTTGGAGGAAAAGACGATCCTCCGAGTCGGCGCCACCAAGCCGCGGCCGATCGACGTGCGCTTCATTTGGGCCACGAATCGCGATCTGCGCACTGAAGCGCGGCGCGGCAAGTTTCGCCACGACCTTTACTATCGCATCGCCGGCGTCGAATTTTCCATCCCGCCGTTGCGCAAGCGACCGCTTGAGATCGAGCCGCTTGCTCGGCTCTTCCTGGAGCGCTTCTGTCGCCGTTCGGGGCTACCGATTCCGCAGATTTTGCCGGAAGCGATCGAAGCGTTGCATCGCTATTCGTGGCCCGGCAACGTGCGCGAGCTCAAGAACGTGATGGAGCGCGCGCCCTTCATGTGCGTCGGCGGTCCGGTCACTGCGGAGCACGTGCCGATCGAGCAGGTCGATGATGACAACGGACTGTTCCCACCAGAAGAGCACGAGACGACCGAGGTGTTCACCCCGCGCGGGGCCCAACGGCCGACGTCTGCGGGCGCTCGTCCGACGGTGCAACAAGGCGTCACCGGCATCAACGCTGACGCGGAACGCGCGCGCCTCACGCAGGCCCTCGAGAAATGTGCAGGCAACCAAACACGCGCGGCGCAGCTGCTCGGCGTTTCGCGGCGCACCTTGATCAACCACCTGGAACGCCTGGACATGCCACGCCCCAAAAAGCGCTGACGGCGACCGTGGTTGAATGCCTCTTGCCCTTGTGAGCGAGGAATCAACGGGCACGGGCACCCCACCTTGTCTCGTGTGCAAGGCCTACCGAGGCGTGAACTCAATCCAGCGTGACGACGAACCGACCCGGGCTCGGCCCGAGTTCGAGTCGCTGCTTCTTGGTCTGCCCGCTTCGCGTAACCGTAACTTCGTAATCGCCAAGGAACGCGCGGGTTTTGAGCACCCCGTCGGCGCCCGTCTTGCGCCTTTCGTTGGTGCGCCACTGCTTCAGGACCAAATCGCGGTAAGCCTCACCGGCTGGCTTCAGCGACCAATCTTTTCGGTAGAGCGGCGCGTTCTTGTGCCAGTGGGAGCCGTCCCAAAAGCCCCACATCATGATGCCCTTAACGGCTGGGTGACTGAACAACGTCATGTAGAAGTCGCGCGTGAACTGGCCCGCCAGGGCTTCATCCTCGACCTCGACGTCGTACTCGGTGACCCAGATCTCTTTGCCGAGCTTGGCGTAACGGTCGAGGAGCTTCAGCAGATCTTCGGGGCCGGTCAGCGCTGCGCCAAAGTGGCCTTGCATGCCGATGCCGTCGACGGGGGCACCCTTGTCCTTCAGTAGGCGAATCGTCTTTTCGTAGTGGTCGCGGTGCGGCGAGTCACCCCCGCCACCCGAGAGGATGGCGTAGTCGTTGATGAACAGCTTGGCCGACGGATCGGCTTCGTGCGCGGCCTTGAACCACTCAATCATCACGTCCTCGCCCAACAGATCCATGAGGTCGTGGTTGTCGAAGGGCTCGTTCAACACGTCCCACTGGCTGAGCTTGCCGCGCATGGCCGAGGTCAGCTCGCGCACGTGCTTCAGCACTTCCGCGCGCAACTTCGCGTGGTCGCCCTCGAGTTGTTTGAGCGAACGCGGCAGGTTGCGCCAGCTGGGCCAAACCAGCACGTGGCCTCGCGTCTGCAGGCCGTGTTCCGCCAGCCAATCGACGCCCTTCTTGGCCACGTCGACGGTGAAACCGCCGCCCCAATCGCCCGCCAATGGCTGCCACTTCAAGTTGTTCTCGAGCACCGCGGTGTTGAACAACTCGGCCGTCAACTGCTTGTACCGGTCGTTGCCCGGCAGGGTCAGCGTTTGGGCCACGACGGCCGAGCCGAAGCCGAAAGCTTGACGTGTCTGATGCAGGCTCACTTCTGCGTCGGCAACGGCCTTGCCGCTCTGATCGCGCACGGTGATCTGCAGGTCTTGCTTGCGGAACTTTTCGATGCGCGCGGCAGCCGCCTGGCGCCAGGCGGCGTCTGCCTCCATGCCCGGATACGTCACCTTGGTCGTTGGCAGGTCGGCCAACACCAGCTGCTTGCCGAAATTCTCGAGCGTGATCCCGCCGATTTGGATGGTTTGCGGCTCGTAGCCCAGGCGTAACGTCAATTGCGCATCGCCCGCGGCGTACGACATGGCCGCCTTGTAGCGCACGAAGACTTTCTGCCAGTCGCGACCCGCGCGGATCGGACTGCTGACCGACTTGGTCCACGGATCGCGTGCCAGCTCCATCACGAACTCGGTTTGCCCCTCGCCGCTTTCCTGACGCGTCGCTTCCGTGCGCACGTAAAGCGTCGCCAGGAGCACGTCGCCTTGTTCGACCGCAGCCGAGACGGGCATCTGCAATTGCAGATCCCACGGATTGCCGGAGCGCTCGCGTACTTCGGCGCGCAAAGCCTGCTTGAAGGGCTGACCTTCCACGGGCACCAGTGACACGCCGGCGCGCTCCTGCTTGCCATGCAAGCCGAACGTCTTGAGCCCCCCGTCGGGTACTAACATGGTGCCCGATACCTGACCGTATTTGCCGGTGGGGGCTTCAGCAGCTTCCGGAGCGCTGGCCGTCTCGACCACGGGAGTCGCCGGCTCGATCGGAATGCGCTTTTTGATGCAGCCGGCGAGGGTCAGCCCGCACATCAACCCGAACGTCGTGACCACGGTTGCCGCTGCTCGACCGCTGAGTCGTGAAAACATGAACCGTCGCTCCTGGGAATTCGTCTGGTCACACCGCGACTGACGCGACAGAGGTGGTGTGGAATCAATTCCAGTTAATCACAATGCCGACGACTTGCCCACCGAAAATAAATCTGATGAAAAGCCAAAAATGGCTTCAAGGTTCGAAAACTCGAGTCGCTTCCGCAGGTTATGTGGAAATGATTCCACGTTATATTGCCCGATAGAAGTCGGTGTCGGTTGACAGGTGGGCTGGGATGCGACATCCATTCTGTGGCCGCTGCGTGGTCGCATCTCGCTTGCCGACGCACGCCGGTCTGGAGGTTTCATGATCTTTTCTCGCTGTTTCGCAGAGTTGAACGTCGTGCGGCGTGCCTTCGTGGTCCTCCCCGGATTGCTCGTGGCGGCAGGAACGTTGGGCTGCGACAACGGCTCCGCGGACTCGCCCGGCTCGGCTGGGGCAGCTGCGACGGCCGGGGCACCAGCGACGGCCGGGGCACCAGCAATGGCCGGCGCTGGTCAGACGGCTGGTGCGAGCAACGTCGGCGGCAGTCCCGCCACGCCCAGCCCGTGTCAGCACACGCCAATTCCCGGTACAGGGATGATTACCAGCTTCGAGCCCTGGAGCCCCGCCGGCCTGTGGGGCACGCCGAAGGCGCTCAACGGCGGACAATTCTTCTACCAGGACACGCCGGAGCAAAAACTGACGGCGACAGTCAAGGACGGCGTCATGACCTTGTCTGGCACGGTGACGACCTATGCCGGTTGGGGCCTGTACTTCGGTCCCTGCTCCGACGCCTCACGCTTCACGGGCGTCAGCATGTCGTTGGGCGGCACGATCGGCGAGATGGGCGAGCTCGAGTTCCAAGCTCAGACTTCCAAGAACACGCCGATCGACAAGGCCAATAAGCGCGGCGAATGCGTCGGCGACTTTACGACTTGCACGTACAACAAGCTGGCGGGCGTGCCGGTTCTTGCGACAGCGATGCCGCTCCAAGTTCCGTTCGTCAGCTTGGTGGGTGGCCAACCGGTCACGCCGTTCGAGCCGACTGAGATGCTGGGTCTGCAGTTCCAGTTCAACTGTGATCCGACTAGCCCGTGCGCCGTCGATGTCACCCTCGATGACTTGATGTTCTATCAATGATTTGAGCTGCGTTGCCGCATCTGCTGTGTGCCCAACGAGTTTCCATGTCGATCGCCGTCAAGTTCATCTACCCGTTTCAGAATCCCGCCATTGCGATCGACGAACGGGCGCGCGACCTCGTGGCGCGGCTCGCGCCGGACGAGAAGGCCGCCCAAATGTTGCACGAAGCCCCAGCAGTCGAACGCTTGGGTATACCGGCCTACAACTACTGGAATGAGTGCTTGCACGGTGTGGCTCGCGCTGGCGTCGCCACGGTCTTTCCGCAGGCGATCGGGCTGGCGGCGATGTGGAACGCTCCGCTACTCGGCCGCGTTGCCACGGCGATCTCCGACGAAGCGCGGGCGAAGTACCACGAGTTTCAGCGCCAGGGCGACCCGGGCATGTACAAGGGGCTCACGTTTTGGAGCCCGAACATCAACATCTTTCGGGACCCGCGCTGGGGTCGCGGACACGAAACGTTCGGCGAGTGTCCGCACCTCACCGGTCGCCTCGGCGTCACCTTCGTGCAAGGTCTGCAAGGCGATGACCCACGTTACCTGAAGCTGGTTGCGACCCCCAAGCACTATGCGGTGCACAGCGGGCCGGAGGCGCTCCGGCATAGCTTCGACGCTCAAGTCAGTCTCAAAGATCTGCGCGAGACTTACCTGCCGGCTTTCCGTGACTGCATCGTCGAGGGCAAGGCGCAGAGCATCATGGCGGCTTACAATCGCACGAATGGCGAGCCGTGCGCCGCCAGCCAGACACTGCTGCAGCGCATCTTGCGCGATGAATGGGCGTTCGACGGCTTCGTCGTCAGCGACTGTTGGGCGATTAGAGACTTTCACGAACATCACCACGTTACCGAAACTCCGGAAGAATCGGCCGCACTGGCGGTCAAGGCCGGCTGTGATCTGAACTGCGGCTGCACCTACGCGCATATTCCGCAAGCGCTCGCCCAAGGGTTGCTCGAAGAATCTGATCTGGACGTGTGCTTGTTGCGATTGTTTCGCGCTCGCCTGCAGCTCGGGATGTTCGATCCGATCGAGAGCGTGCCGTACGCGTCGATTCCGTACGAAGTCAACGCGTCGATCGAGCATCGCGCGCTGTCACTCGCGGCAGCACGTGAATCGATCGTGTTGCTCAAGAACGCGCAAGGTTTGCTGCCGTTGAGCAAAGAGCTCGGCTGCGTCGCGGTGATCGGGCCCAACGCGTTCGATCATCGCGTATTGCTCGCCAACTACCATGGCCTTCCAGCGCACAGCGTGACGCCACTCGATGGAATTCGGGCGGCAGTCAAACCCGGCACGCGCGTCCTCTATGCTGAGGGCTGCAAGCACCAAGGCCTGACCACGGACGGCTTGGCCAGCGCCGGCAATCTCTCGGAAGCCCGCAGCGTCGCGGCCCGCGCCGACGTGGTCGTGTTGTGCCTTGGTCTCACCGCCGAGATTGAGGGCGAGCAGGGCGACGCCGGAAACTCCGAGGCTGCCGGTGACAAGCAGGACTTGAGTCTCACCGGTCTACAGCAGCGGTTGTTGGAGGAAATCGTCGCGCTAGGCAAGCCCACGGTGCTGGTGCTGCTGGCCGGCAGCCCGCTTGATCTCAGCGTTGCGGACGAGCGCGTCGGAGCAATCCTGACCAGCTGGTATCCGGGTCAGGAGGGCGGCACTGCCATCGCTGACGTGCTGTTTGGCGACTACTGCCCGGCTGGGCGTTTGCCGGTCACCTTTCCCAGGAGCATCGCCGATGTCCCTGCCTTCACCGACTACTCGATGAAGGGGCGAACCTACCGCTTCCTCGAGCGCGCGCCGCTCTATCCGTTCGGCTTCGGTCTCAGTTACACCCGCTTCGAGTACAGCGAGCTGCGCGTGTCCAAAGCGAGGCTCGACGTCCACGAAGAGTGTGAAGTAATGGTCACGGTGCGCAACGCCGGTGAGCGGGCAGGTGACGAAGTGGTGCAGCTTTATGTCGCGGATCTGGAAGCGTCCTGCCCTGCGCCCATTCACGCACTTCGCGGCTTCGAACGCGTTCACCTAGTACCCGGTCAAGCCGCGAACGTGCGCTTCCGGCTATCGCCCCGCGACCTGTCGCTGATCGATCTCGATGGCCAGCGCGTGCTCGAGCCCGGTCATTTTCGACTGAGCGTTGGCGGCAGCCAGCCCGACGCCCGCAGCCGCGAGCTGTTCGGCCAAGCGCCGCTGGCGATCGCGATCGAAGTCATTGGGGTGCCGGTCACGCTGCCCTACTAACCGGATCAAGACGTGGGCGAACAGCCCGCCGTCGTCAGCCAGGATGCGCCGTCGCGGTCGAGAAAGTGAGCAATATGTCCAAAAGCACTCCGCCGAGTCCCGGACTTCGTCAATTAACGGAATCGATTCCATATCGTGCCTTGACGCGCTTTGGAGCTGTTGCCCTGCTGTTGGTCGCGGGTTGTTCAGCCCGCGGCGTCAACGAGGCACGCCAACACGGTGGCGCCGGTAACGGCGCGACCGGCGGCAGCGGCGGGCCCTTGACGATCGAGATGCCACCCGACGTGCGCTGTGATCCTGCAGCGCCCGGCTCACCCTGCGGGCCCGATGCCAAGGCACCGACAGGTTGCGGTGACGGCGAGCTCGCTGACGACGAGGCCTGCGATGACAGTAACCTCAAGGATGGCGATGGCTGCCAAGGTAACTGCTTGGCGGTCGAGCCTGGCTTCTCGTGTAACCCACCGGGCAAGCCTTGTCACGAGCTGGTGATCTGCGGCGATGGCATCACCGGCACGGCGGAGCAGTGCGACGATGGAAACGCGAAAGCTGGAGACGGTTGCTCGCTGCACTGCAAG
Organism: Polyangiales bacterium; assembly: GCA_038252755.1. Classification (GTDB taxonomy): domain Bacteria; phylum Myxococcota_A; class Polyangia; order Polyangiales; family Polyangiaceae; genus PMG-095. The sequence goes on from JBBSAB010000089.1 coordinate 8,302, forward strand.
GTGGAGCTTGGCTTCAAATGCGCTGGCAGTCCGAGCGTTTGCACCGCCACTACCTGCGGCGATGGCGTCAAGGAGGGCGCTGAGAGCTGCGACGATGGTAACAAGGAGCCTTTCGACGGTTGCTCGTCCGCCTGCCAGACGGAGCCCAACTGCACGGCTCAAGGCTGTACGTCCAAGTGCGGCGATGGCCTCTCAATCAACGAGGCCTGCGACGACGGTAACACCGACGATGGCGACGGCTGCTCTGCCGACTGCCAACTCGAGCCCGGCTTTACCTGCAGCCAGAATACCGCCTGCGAGCAGGTGAATGGCGACTGCGTTCTGCGCGTGCCGGTGATCTATCGCGACTTCAACACGGCCCACGCAGATTTTGGTGTGGACTGTAAAGGCACGCCGATCGCCAGCAAAGGTCTGGTCGCGCCAGCGTTGGTGGGCGGTGTCCCAGTGGCGACCGGCGCGGCCTCTGCCGCCTGCATCAGCAAGCTCGGCGATTGGTACAACGATGCCGTCAGTCCCCCGATCGTGCGCGAGCTAGTCTTGTTCGATAACACCAAAGGCGGGTTCGTGAATCGCTTCGGACCAAACGGCGAACAATGGTCCGCCAAGCCGGTGTACTCGACGCGCTACTGCGGCGGGGTCAGCACTGCTTGCGTCGCGGCCCCCGGGGCGCCCAACTATTTCGATGGTTGTGGGTTCGATCCAGCCAAAGAGCAATGCTTCTCGCCGTGCAACGTGCCCAATGGCTGCGGCGCGTCGTGCTCGTGTGCCGGCAGCGTGACCGTGGCGGGCAAGTACGACGGCAATCCGTTGTTCTTCCCGATCGACGACATCGTCAGCGGTGACGTGCGCGACGATGCCAAGGTGCCCCCACAGTATGGTTACGGCTGGGAGTATGAGGATCAAGTGCTGCCGGTCTACGGCGCGCCGCACGCCGGTCACAAGGTCGTCCACAACTTTCACTTCACCAGCCAGGTCGTCTATTGGTTCGCTTATGACGCCAAGACCGCGGCTCGCCTGGACTTTACCGGCGACGACGACGTGTGGGTGTTCGTCAACGGCAAGCTCGCCGTCGACCTGGGCGGAGTTCACGAGCCGGTTGATGGCGGCGTGACGATCGACGCGTCGACAGCTGCGCTCTACGGCCTCAAACCGGGCAACGTTTATCAAATCTCAGTCTTTCAAGCCGAGCGAAAACTCGACTCTTCCAGCTTTCGACTGACGCTGGCCGGCTTCAACGCCTCGCGCAGCGACTGCGCACCAATCTGCGGGGACGGCATCGTCAGTCTCGGCGAGCAGTGCGACGACGGCGCAAACGACGGCGGCTACGGCGAATGCGCGCCTGGTTGCGTGCTCGGCTCCTACTGCGGCGACGGCGTCAAAGACCCCGCCGAAGCGTGCGACGACGGCAACCGCATCGATGGCGACTCGTGCAGCTCGTCGTGCCGTCGAGTCGTCGTCAAGTAGCGGGCAGCCCGCGGTATTTGACTCTGCTATGGGTTGTAGGTAGGCGTGGGGCGAGCCATGAACGTCAAAAACCTCACGCGCTTGGAGCGCGCCAGTTGACCGACACGCGCCGTGCGGCCAAGCCGCCGACGATCAGCGCGGTCGCCAAGGAGGCGGGCGTTGCCCTGAGCACGGTCTCCCGCGCGCTGAACGGGGGCTACGTTAGCGCCGAGCTGAAGCAGCACATCGAGGGCGTGATGAAGCGTCTCGGCTACAGCCCGTGGTCGACCGCCCGCAATTTTAAGCTCGGTAAATCGGGCGCGATCGGCGTCACCGTCGAAAACAGCGGCGGCGCCTGGTTCATGCAATTGCTGATGGGCATCGAGTCCGAGCTGCGTCCTCATCGGCATTCGCTCCAGCTCGGCAGCCTCGAGCTCGACGGCGCCTACGACTCGACAGTCGTGGCGAGCTGGATTGAAGAAAGGCGAGTCGATGGCCTGGTGTTGGTACGCGCGGGCAAACGCGAGCGGGCGTTGGTGCAGGCAGCCAAGCGCGGCAACGTACCGATCGCCTTGATCGCCCCCGACGAAGAGTTTGAGTACGGACATGTGTTTCGCACGCGCAACCGCGACGCCGGACGCGACGCCGCCGAGCATCTGCTTGGCCTCGGCCACCGCAGATTTGGCTTCCTCGGCGGCCCCAAGGTCTCGCGCGACACGCGCGACCGGCTGGCAGGCTTTGCCGATGGCCTGGTCGCCAAGGGCCTGACGCTCAATCGCGAGAACACCCGCTTTGGCGAGCGTTACGATTCCGACAGCGGCGCCAGGTTCGCCGAAGAGTGGCTCGCGCGCGGCCGGAGTCGAGCGCCGACGGCCTTGCTTTTCGGTAATGACTCGTTGGCGCTCGGGTTTGTGGGGGCCTTGCAACGTGCCGGTGTCGAGGTTCCAAGAGAAGTCTCGGTCATCGGCGTCGACGATGTGCCGGAAGCTGGGCTGCATTGGCCAGCGCTCACCACCCTGCGCCAGCCGCTGCGTGAGCTTGGCGCCGCCGCCTGCAAAGCGGTGCTACGCGGGACCGACGCGCAAGCTGGCGCTGCCAGCTCGCTCCACGAATTCAGCGCAGAGCTCGTGGTCAGGGAGAGCTGTGCACGGCCTCCCGGTGGTCGACGCTGAACCGCGCTTGCGCGCGTCCTGAGCGCGCATCCCGGCTCGGCGCGCGGATGCATTCTTGCTCAGCCTTTGACCGCTCCCGAGGTCAAACCGCTGATGAACTCCTTTTGTAGCGCGAAGAACAGAATCGCCGGCGGCACAATCGCCAGTAGGGTCCCCGCCAAAAACACGCCGTATTGATTGGTGTACACACCAATGTAGCGATTCAGAATGACCGGCAAAGTAAGCTGCGACTGCGTGTGCAGGAAAACACTGGGCCCAAAGAAAGCGTTCCACGTCGCCAGGAACGTCACCAAACAGAACGCTCCGCTCATCGGCCTGACCAGCGGCATCACCAGGCTCAGATAGATGCGAAGCTCACTGCAGCCATCGACACGTCCGGCATCGATCATCTCGTTCGGCACGGCCAGGCACGCTTGCCGAAACAGGAAAGTGCCGTAGGCGGTCGCGATGCTCGGCAATACCAGACCCGTGAAGGTATCTACCAGATGCAGGGTCACCATCAGCTCGTAGACCGGGGCGAACAAAAGCACCCCGGGAATCATCATCGAGAGCAGCATGAAGCTCATTAACGCGCGCTTGCCACGAAACTCGAACTTGGCGAGGGCGTAGCCGGCAGCCGAGCAGAACACGAGCTGGACGAGCGTCGTCGTCGTCGCCAGGAACACCGAGTTGAGCACGTACTGCCAGAAATAGACGGTGCCGTTGACCGTGCTGTCACCCGCAAACAGCGCTCGAAAATTGTCGAGATTCACGGTCTTGGCAGACAACTCCGACAGTGGTGGAAAGAACAGATACTCGTTCAAATAGGCCTTGTCTTTGAACGCCGCCGCGACGAGCCACGCAAATGGCGCCAGCACCGCGACCGATGCCGCCGCCAACACGCTGTAGCGAAGTCCGCCGAGCAAGAGCTTGGCGGGCTTCATGTTTCCTCCGTCGCGCCCGTGAGGCGTAGCTGAAGCGCGCTGGCCAGCAAGATCACGAATGCCACGACCCAGCCTACGGCCGAGCCCAGCCCCAAATCACCCACGTTGAACGCTGCGTCATACAGGTAGCCGATCACCGTAAGTCCCGAGTTGTCCGGACCCCGCCCGTTCGACGTTGGCAACAAGGCGAGCGGTAGCTCGAACAACTGGAACGAGCCGATCACGCTGGTAATGACGACGAAGACCACGACATGGCGCATCGACGGCAACGTCACGTTCCAAAACACCTGCAGGCGATTGGCGCCATCGATCCGAGCCGCCTCCTCCAGGCTCTTGTCGACGCCCTGCAAGGCGGCCAGAAAAAAGATCATGTTGAAGCCGACGTAGACCCACAACGCGGTCAAGACGATCGCCGGCATGACCAGCGCCGGATCGCCCAACCATTGCTGCTCGAGCCCCCATCCAGTCAGCGCGTGAAGAAAGCGATTGATCAAGCCGTAGCGCGGCGTAAACAGCACGCTAAACAGGATGCCGACGAAGATTTGCCCCACCAAGTTCGGCGAGAACAGGATCAGCCGGAACACACCCTTCCAACCACTGCTGCCCGAGTTGAGTAGCATGGCAAGGCCCATCGATAGCGGCAGCTGCACGAACACCGAGCAAAGTGCGAAGATGCTCGTGTTGCGGAGCGCTCGGTAAAACACCGGATCAGACAGCAGAAAGCCGAAGTTGTCGAGGCCAACGAAGGCGCGCGAGGCCGGACCGTTCGTCTGATAGAAGGCCAGCACCGCGGCGCTGAGCAGCGGATAGAGCGTGAACACCAAGGTCACGACCAGGTACGGCGCGAGCAGCAGCCAGGGCGCCGCGCCACGGTAATATTGTTTGGGCGTGTTCAATGCGTGGCTCCGAGCACGTTGCGCGACATCACGCGCTGCACGTACGCTTGCGCAGCCGTCAGCTCGCGTTCGATGACCTGGCGCAGGCCCTGCTCTCCGTGGGCATCGAAATACTGCGCGCCGTGCAAAAAGACCTCGCTCAATTTGCCTTCAGCGGTGGCCGTGTAAGGGGAGTCCCAAACTGCCGGGGTATCTGGCGCCAATCGTGCATACTCGGCGCCCAGCCGCTGCCCAGAATAGAAGCTGTTGGGCGCTTGAAACTCCGGCAGGGTCCAGGCGTCCTTGAACGGCGGCACGATGTTGGTGCTCGCAAAGCGCTTGCCGAGCTCATTGGTGTTGAAGTACAGAAACTTCAACAGCTCCCAGGCCAAGTCTTGGTGCCGGCTTTGCTTGGTGATGGCTAGCCCGGTGCCGCCCCAGACGCTGGTGCGCCGACCACCCTTTTCCCACGCCGGTAAAGGCATGAGCTTGAGCTTGCCCGACAAGCTCGGGACGTCGGTCTGCAGCAGGTAGCTGCGCCAGTCCGGCGCGATGTAAAACAGCGCCAGACCATCGCTCATCGCTTTGGCCAGCGGTTGACCCCAGCCGCACTCGGTCGCGATCCGCCGCGGACCCCTGACTTGCTTCAGGTACCAGAGCATGGTGTCGACTGTGCGCGGGTCGTCGAAGCTCACTTCGCCGCGCGGGCCGAACAGCTCGACGCCGCGTTGCAGCAGCAGGACATTCAGCCCCCAACCCCCGGCAGCTGGCAGATCGATCATGTAGCGGTCGATCACGCCGTCGCCGTTCAGATCCTTGCTGACTCTGGCGCCGACCGTCGCGAAATCGTCCCAGGTTTCGAGCTCGTCGATGCGGATGCCGAGTTGTTCCACCAGATCTGCCCGGTAGGCCAACATCACCGGGTGAACGTCGTGCGGGACAGCGAACAAGTGGCCGCGTGACTGCCATTTGCTGAAGCGTGAGGCGACGATCCGCTCGCGGTAGCCCGACTGCGCCATGCGCGTCGTTAGATCTGCGAAGCCTACGTCCTTCAGCGGTCCGCGCGTGAAATAGCCGATGCTCCCGTCGATCAGCTCGACGAGGTCCGGCACTGCGGTGTGGGCCAACATGGCGTTTTGCAAGCGTGTCTGCAGCGCGCGTTGGTCCACCAACTGAATCCCGACCTTGACGTGATGACGCCGCTCGAACTCCGGTAGTATTCGCTGGTAGGCGCTGTAGTGTTGGACCGCGAAGGTTGCCAGCGTCAGGTCGGCAGCCCTGGCAGCTTGTTGACGCGTGGCCAACAACAGCAGACCGGATGAAAGCGCCAAGGCCAACAGCCAAAACGGGGCTTTCCCGTAGGGAAACCGTTCGATCATGCCGGGCCTCGTCGACCGCCCCAGCGGACGGCGCCGCGCCAGCTGCTCGCGAGCCTAGTCGGGGCGAATCTCATGGATCGGTTGCTATTCTGGATGTGGAATTGTTTCCAGTCAATGGCTCACGATAGCTGCGATCGCGTTTTGTCGAGACCGAACCAGTAACCCTAAAACGTCGCCTGGGGCCGCTTTGCGCTGAATGTTCGCGCGCTGGAGTCGCAAAAGGTGGAATCAATTCCACATGCCAGGCACGGCGCCGTGGTGTCGCGCGCTGCGCGCCGGGAAGCAAGGTGTGCGAGCCACCGCTGCTCAGTTGCGTGTTGCCTCGCAGCTCGTTGCCGTTGGCTCCGTGCAACTCGATGCCGTGCTTGGCGCTTGCGCTGGTCTCGTTGTCGATGGATTGGTTGTCATGCGACCAGCGGACGCGGATGCCGTCTTTGCCGCTTCTGGAGATGCGGCTGACCGCAGCCTGGTCCGAGCGAGCCTTCGGCTGAGCGAGCCTTCGGCTGAGCGTGCCTTCGTGGGTTCGACCCCGGTGTCCTTCAGCTGGTAGCATCCGGCTGTGACCTTGCGCTCTCCGTCCGGACGCCTGAGCCGTCGGGCGGGTGTGCGCCTACTTGGCATGCAGGCGGCCCTATCGGTCGTGATGGCGGCGGTCTTCTTCGCGACTGGAAACCGATACCGATGGGTCGCGTTGGCTGCGGCGACGCTCTATGCAGTCACGGCTCTGTGGCACAGGCGCGAAGGGCGGGCCGCTGCGGCAGTGGCTGTACTCGGCACTGCCGTTCTGATTGGCTTTGCGACGCAAGAGCCTTTTCTGTCGCAGCAGGTCGGTCTCGGCATTTTCGTGCCGGCGATCCTCGCGACAGTATTGCTTTCGCCGCGACTGATCGTCGTCACCATGGCGCTCCAGTGGGTGGTGCTTGTGGTACGCGCCGGCGGCAGCGGCGTGCTCATGCTACCGATGAACTTGCTCCTGGGCGCCATGGTAGCTGGCGGCCTGGCACTGGCGCGAGCACTTGCCGATGATGCCCTGGCCTCCGCGAATGAAAACGCGCGTCGGGCTGAGGCTGCACTTGCCGAGAACGACAGGCATCGCCACGACAACGAAGTCCTGCACCACCGCTTGTTCCAGGCCCAAAGGCTTGAGAGTCTGGGGCGACTCGCGGGTGGTGTGGCCCACGACTTCAACAACCTCCTGACTGTCATTCTGAACTACGTGGCGCTTGCACAAGGCTCACTCGACAAAGCGGACGATGCTAGCGAATCGCTGGACCAAGTGAAGCGTGCGGCCAAGGGGGCTGCGCTGCTTACGAAGCAACTCCTGGCGTTTTCGCGCCAGCAACCGCTTGAAAAAAGCATGGTTGACGTCGGCACTCTCCTCGAGGATGCGAGCCGGATGCTGGGGCAGCTGGTGGGGCCACGGATTCGAATCGTGCGCACGGCAGCCTCCGGTTTACCCCTCGTCCGGGCTGACCCCGGGCAAATCGAGCAGGTACTGACGAACCTTGTGATCAATGCACGCGATGCGATGGATGGGGCGGGGGACATTCTGATCGATCTGACAGCGGTCACGATCAAAGCCCAGTCACCTGAGGCAGAACGGGGCGTCCGTGCCGACAGGTATTTACGCGTTACCGTTTCCGACTCGGGCGCGGGCATGGCCCCAGACGTAGCGCTGAGGATCTTTGAACCTTTCTTTACGACGAAGGGACCTGATCGAGGCACTGGCCTTGGTCTATCGATTTGCATTGGAATTGTGCAGCAGCACGATGGCTTCATGCTGGTCGACAGTGCGGCGCGCCGCGGCACCGTGATGACCGTGCTGCTCCCTGTGGCGTCGGGCCAACCTTCGAGCGAGGTGGCGCCGCAGGTCGGTGGCTCGAAACAACGCCATGGCGGACGCATTCTCTTGGTCGAGGACGATCCGATGGTTCGTGAGGCGACGTTTCGAATCCTGACGAATGCGGGATTTGACGCCGAGGCGACTCCGAGCGCCGATGTAGCGCTGACACGGCTAGCGGACCCCACCAGCAAGGCCCCGGTTTTGATGCTGACCGATCTGATGATGCCGGGAATCGGCGGCGAAGCGCTCGCGGACAAGGCGCGCGTTCTGTTCCCAGGACTTCCGGTGCTCTTCATGACCGGCTTTGCCGGCGCTGCGGCCCCGACGACGGTTCACGGGGGCGTAACGAGGCTTATCGAGAAGCCATTCGTTCCAGGGTTCCTGATTGCGAGCATCACTCAGATGCTTAACGCCACCCCAGGCTCCCCTGACTAGCCATGACCAGCCTCTGCTAGGTCGACCTTGCCCGCCCATGGGAGGCAGTTTGTCCGCCGCGACGGGCATGCCCTGCACGACGTTTGGACACTAAGAGTCCGAGCGAGAGCCAGGCCCAGCCGCCCTGATGTTCGGAACCGGTGACGCGGCAACCGCAACCGCTCGGCGTTGGTGCGACGGCGCCTGGCGCCGTGGAGTTGGTGCCAGCGCTGGGGCTCGTCGCGCCGGTGCCGGCCGCCGCGACGTTGCCGGCATCGCCGCCGACACCGACACCGACACCGGCACCGCCTGTCGCGCTCGCACCACCGCTGCTCGCGGTGCCAGCGTTGCCGGCCGCTGCCGTCCCTCCGCTGTCGCTGCCGCCGGCGCCTGGCTCGGGCAGCAGCAACGGGCCGCCCTTCGGGACCATCGTGAAGACCGAGCCTCCACCGTGCGAGACTAGATACAAGACGCCGTTCGGGCTCATCCTAAAGCCAGTGGGCGCAAAATCGCTGATCAGCACCTTGGCGGTACCAGCGTCGACCGCCGTGTGGGCGGCGTTGACGTCGACCGTGAACACAACCTTCTGGACGAAGTCGCCGAAGATGTAGCGCTTGCGGAAAGCGTCGGGCCAGTTCGCGGTCGAGGGGATGAGCCCACCCATGATGGCCGAGCCGCCGCTCTTGTCCGGCGTGAAGTCTCCCAAAGGCTTGCCGTGCTCCCAGGTGAGCGCGGCGGGCGCGCACGCTTGGCCTGGCGTCACGTCGTTACAGGTCTTAGTGGCAGTGTCGGTCGGGAAATTGGCGCTCCAGTTGGTCTCTATGCTGCGCTGTTTGGCGCCTTCGAAGAATGGCCAACCGTAGTTCTTGCCCTTTTCGACGATATCGATCTCTTCCACGGACGAGTCGCCCACGTCGCCGGCCCACACGCTGCCGGTCATGGGGTCGACCCAAATGCGGTAGGGGTTGCGCAGGCCCCAGGCCCAAACCAACTTGCTGGGCGCGCCTTGGGCGAACGGGGACGACTTGGTTTGTTGGTCCGTTAGGTCGCCGCAGGTGGTGGTGGTGGCGGTACCGACCAGTGGATTGGGGTCCGCCCCATCGATGGGAACACTGCCGTCCAGCTTGATGCGCAGGATCTTACCGTTGCCCCAGTTCAAGCACTGGGCGAGGTGGTTCTTGGGTGTCGGGTTCTCGAGCGTCGGGTCGATGATGGTGTCGGCGCCGCCGGGGCGCGAGTAGCCGACGTAGCCGCCCTCACCCACCGCGATGTACAGCATGCCCTGGTGGATATCCATGCCGCCACCGACGTGGTTGCGGTGGCCGTGGATGAGCATCGACACCAGCGTCTTTTTTTTGGCGACCACGAAGTCGGGCGCCGTGCCGTCGAGCGCGAAGACGTCGACTTGCATTTTGTCGCCGTCGGTCGGGCCCGAGGCGGAGTAGACGTACACCAGGTGATTGGTGGTGAACGCCGGGTCGACCGCTAGCCCTAAGACGCCCTGCTCGCCGCCGGCGTGGTTGGCTGCCGGCTGCGGGAAGACGCCGGCGAAGGTCTTCTCCTTGCTGCCCGTCTTCGAGTAGACGACGAAGCCGCCTGGTTGGCCCCCCGTCTTCGTGTCAGCGCCGCCCTTGATGGTCACGAGCACGCGACCGTCAGGCAAAAAGCCCACGTCGGTAGGATTGGAAAGACCGCTTGCGAAGTCCGATACGTCGAATAGCGCCTTGGCTTCGTCAGACAGCGCTTGGGCGGGCGCACGCGAGGTCACGCTGAATACCGCGCCCCCCAACACGAGCGGGAAGAGGCGGTGGGGCAGACTCATCGGCATGAGCGAAGACAGTGCCCAGACACACCCTGTTCGGTTCACCATTCGCCAAGCGCGGTCAGAATATATATTTGCCTACGCGCCGGAGTCGCCCATGAGCGCATGGTTGCAACTGCACCACGACTGTTTCAAACTCGCGCAGCGCACGTCGACGCGCCAGCGGTCGGGCCGCTCGGATCTTACGACGAATCGCTGGAGTATCGATGATTCGGACAGCCTGTATTCTCCTTGCGGCGTTGGGCGCTGGCGGCTGCGGTGCGCAGCCAAGTAACCCAGCCGCAGCCGGTGGTTCGAGCAGCGTGCCCAGCAGCGCTGGTACCAGCGGCAACTCCGGCAGCGGCGGGAGTGGTGGCGGCGGCGGCGCGGTCGGGGTCGGGGTCGAAGAAATACCTACGGCAGGCCTGACAGCGCGCCCACCGAACGGCGCCTGCCACGTGACGTGGACGGATCCGAAAGCGCCGCCCATGTCCTTGAAGGCCACTGGTTGCTTCAATGACGCTGATCCGCTGAAGGCCGGCCCCGCCTTGGTTCCGTTCACCGTCAACAGCCCGCTGTGGTCCGACAACGCCGAAAAATCCCGCTTCATGCTGATCCCGGACGGCCAGAGCATTACCGTCAAGGACTGTCAGGCGGCGCCCGACCAGTGTCCGGCCGTTTGCACCCCTGGGCTGGCTTGCGAGTCGGAGGGCGAGTTCCAGTTTCCCCGGGGCACCATCTTGGTGAAGAACTTCTCACTCGGCGCCAAACGGATCGAGACGCGCTTGCTAGTGCGTTTCAGCGCCGAGGAGTGGTTTGGCCACAGCTACAAGTGGCGTGACGATCAAACCGACGCGGATCTGGTCGACCGTCTGGGTGAGGACAAGGTATTTCAGGTAGCGGGTGCGGATCAGACCTGGCACTACCCGAGCGGTGCCCAGTGCATGCAGTGCCACACCACGGCGGCGGGCTTCGCGCTCGGCCCCGAGACACTGCAGCTTAACGGTGACTTTCAGTACCCCAACGGTGTGTCCAGCAACCAGCTGACAACGCTCGAGAAAGTAGGCCTGTTCTCCCAGCCCATTCCCGAGCGCCTGAAGGCCGCTAAGCTGGCGCCGTATGCGGACGCGACGGCGTCGCTCGCCGAGCGCGCGCGCGCCTACCTGCACGCCAACTGCGCCATGTGCCACCGCCCGGGCAGCAACAAGCCAACTGTGGACTTCCGCTTCGAGACCAAACTGAGCGAGACAGGAGCGTGCAACATCGATTCTGCCGTTCAAGACGGGACGCTCGGCATCGTTGGCGCTAAAATCATCGCGCCAGGCCAACATGCCCAGTCCCTGCTCTGGGCCCGCATGGACGCGCTCACGCCGTCAGTGCGCATGCCCCAACTCGGAACGAGCATGAAAGACCAAGTCGGCAGCCAAGTCGTGGCCGACTGGATCGACGCTCTGACAGTAGCGGACTGCGCGCAGTAGAGCGTGTTCCTGCTCGGTGCCAGGCGCCGAGCGAGTTCGAGGAGGTGCAATCGATGGGGCGTGATGCAACGACGGCGGGCCCCAACTACGGGCCTCTGGATCGGTAGCGCCTGCCTCGAGAAAGCTCGCGGGGCCTAGCTACGAGCCGCGAGGCCTCGCACCACCGACGCCAAGTCAGTCCGGACGTTGGCCTTGGACACGAACGCGTCGACCTGCACTTCTACCATCAACGGTGCTAGCTCGGCCTCGGGCAAGCTCGAGATCAGCACCACGCCGAGGCTGGCCAAGGCCGGATTCTTACGCAACAAGGCGGCGAGCTTGTCGCCGCGGATACTGGGCATCATCACGTCGAGGATCACGACGTCGACGCGCTCGTGGATCAGGTGATTCGTCAGTCCGAACACCGAGCCCAAGCTCGACACGTTGAAGCCGCCAGCCCGCTGTAGCAGGTCGACCAAAAACTCGCGCTCGAAGTCGTCGTCGTCGATGATGACGACGCGAATCAGCAACCTACCAGGAGCCTGTGTCAGTCGCGAGCTCATGCGCCTTCGGCTGGCAGTTGGCGTTGGAGTTGAGTTAGCATCGCGGCAAATTCGCGACGAATTGCCGGGAGTCGCAATTGCACTACCGGCCAATCGCTGGTGGCGAGCGCCGGCCGCAAGGCCTCGACATCTTCGGCCAGCCGCGTCGCGCCCGCCGCGTACAAGCCACACTTCAACTTGTGAGCTTGCGCTCGCGCTGCCTCGGCATCGAGTGCTGTGCAAAACTCGACCAGCTGCTCTAGCTGCCCGGGCGCGCTGCGCAAAAAGAGCTGAATCAGATGCGGCGGCAACTGGCACTCGGGGTCGAGCTGATACGTCACGACGCTAGCCTCAGGCGCTTCATTGAATGGCGTACTCCAGGCCCAAGAAGGCGCTCAGACGTCGTTGCGGAGACAGCATGGGTTGGCTGTTCGCGTCGGTTGCGTACTGCGTTGGACCAACCACGTACGGCCCGCGACTGGCAGCGTCGTACATCGTACTCAGTCGATACTGCAGGCCTTTGACACTAGGCACGAGACCGCTGAAAGTCAGGCGCAGCTGCAGATCGGCCGGCGCGTACGGCGTGTGCGCGAAATCGCCATCGAAAGCCCGATCCGCGGGGCGGGCAGCCAGGTAGTGCAACGCGAGCGCGGGCGTCGGCCAGCTACCACCGGCTTCGTAGCTGACGCGCGCGTTGCCGAAGAACGAGGGACCGACGGTCAGCGGCAGGACCCCTGTGCCATCGCCCAAGTTCACGCGTGAGTAGGCGGACGTCAGGTTGCCCGCGAGGCGAAGCTTGCGCCCCAGCCTGCCTTCGTAAGCGGCGTTGTAGCCGTAGTTCTCGATCGTGCCCGAATTGGCGTAGGTATAGGCCAAGCTGGCTGACGGATCGAGCGTCCCCGCCGCGATGCTGCTCGCGACCTCGTCGTCGTCCAGCGTTCTGAAGCTCACTAGGCCAGTCCAAGTCGACCGAAACACGCCGAAGAACAACCGCTGTGGTCCGAAGCGCTGCTCGACCGACAGCTCGACCGAGCGCACGGTTTCGGCGCTCAGCCCTGGGGCAGGGATCTGCTCGGTGGGGTCCGCATAGTTGAGCTCGTAGGCAGTTGGGCCACGAAAAGCCTCGGCGTAGATGACCTTGAAACGTCCTCCGTCCCACGGGCTCACGCCCAGCGCGGCGCGCGGAGAAAGCTTGTGCCCGAAGCGAGTGTCGTAGTCGAGGCGCGCACCGACGTTGGCGTCGAGCCAGCGGTAGGGCGAGAACGACTGCTGCAAATACGGAGCTATCAGCGCGTCGACGCGGGTGTAGTCGTTGGTGAATGGCGCAACGGCTAGAGTGATACGGTCCCGCACGACGAGCTCCGAGCGTGCGCGCCGCAAGCGCGAGTCCACGCCCAGCATGGTGCTGCCGTAAAATTCCGGCTCATCCACCGAAATCCGTAGATCTGCGCCGCCCGACTTGCCGGCACCCACCAGTGTGCGTTCACAGCCCGCCAACAGGCCTTCCGGACACTCCTCGGCCGCCGACCTACGACTGAACCACGTGTAGTCGTTGAGCAAGCCGTAGGCGTGGACGCCCAAGGTGGCGCGTGACGACAGTGAGCGCTTGTAGCCCAAGCCGAGCTGCAACCACCGGTCGCGTTCGTGATTGGCGTGATCGTCGAAGTCGTCGCCCAGGTTCACGAGGCTGGTCAGGTACGGGCTCTCACGCGTGTACATGCCGGCGCGCGCCGTGGCCTCGAAGTTACCGAGCGCGAATCGAGCGTAAGCCGCTGGCACGTCCACGTAACTCGAGTGCGTCGCCAAGCCGCCCCATTGTCCGGCGGGCGTTCGTGGTCCGAAGTCCTTGGGCGTGCCGGTCACCGAGTCGTTACCCCAAAACTGGGTGGGCAGCTGCCAATCAGGGCCGTGCTCCTTGTACTGCTCCAACTGCAAGGTCAGCTCGGCCGGTTCGCCAGCAATTTCGAAGCTGCGTCCAAACCCAACGCCCAACCGATAGCCGGCACCGTAACCCGAGAGCGGAGACAAGCGCAGGTTGCCATCTCCAAAGACCGGCGCCGTGGTGTCGCCTTCCACGATCACGCGAAGGCCCTGGTAGTCGCGCGCGCGCTTGGTAACCACGTTGATTACCCCCAGCATGGCTTGGCCACCGTGCATGACCGAGCCGGGGCCCAGTGTCACTTCGATGTGGTCGATGAGCTCGAACGGCACGCCGGCACCGCGCTCGAAGTAAGCCGTGCCGTTCCATGGCTCGTTCGCCGGCACGCCGTCGATCAGCAAGAGTACGTGATTGCCGTAGTCGCCAGTGAGCAGGACGCCGCGCGCGCCGATCTCCACCCCGTGCTCGACGTTGGTCGTGACCATGCCGAGCGAAGCGTAGTTGAGGGCTTCGTCCAACGAGCGTAGCCCGTAGCTGCGCAGCTCTTCGGCGGTGATGATACTCGACGTGGCCGGCGCGGTGGTCGATGACTCCGCCGCCTTCGACGGGGTCGAAACGATCGACTCGCCCATCAACTCTTCGAGCTCACTATTTTGCGCGCGCGCGAGCGACGCATACAGCACCACCAGCGGCAACCAGTACCAACCAGCGCGGCTCATCCGACCACCTCCGCCATGCGCAAGAAATCTGCGCGAAAGTCCACTTCTTGCTGGCGAGCCTGGCTCAAATTGACCAAAACCCGCGGCTTGGCCGAGTGCACTGCGGCGCCGAGGATCAAGCCCTGCGCCACTTGCTCGGGCATAGCACCCACCGTGAGCACGCGCAGACCGTGCAGTGAATTGGCGAGCGTCGCCGTCGATTCCTTGATTCCGGGCGCCACGTACACGATGCCGGCCCGCAGCCGCTGGCAGGTCTCGACGAGCGCGGCGGTGCTGCGGAAGACCACCCGAGCCGTGACGATCGGGTACGAGCCGAGCGACTCACGGGCGGAAAACTCGGTCTGAAGTTGCGAACCAACCCGAACCGAGTCTTCGTCCGACGCATCGACCACGACGACGACCGAGAGCTGGCCGTGAACGCGCACCCCGAAATTGCGATCGAACGGAATCACCCGATCGAGCAAGCTTACCTGTAGTCGGATCGGGACCTCAGGTTCCACAGCGTAGGCATCGGTGTGCAAAGACAGGCCGATTGCGGTGCCTGCCCACGCGAGCGACGCACGACGCGTGATGCGTGGTCCGAAGCAAAAAGGCAAGCTCACCAGTCTCACGAACGGCCAGGTTCGGGATTGCTAAAGGGGCGGAGTTGCGAGTATTTTTCGCAGAAATCGACGAATAGCGTCTCGCTCGGGAAGTCTTGGCGTGGTTCACTGATCGCGTGAGGTCGAGTCGGAAGCTCGCCAAAGCGGCGGCCAGTACGGCGCCTATCGCGCTGGCCTTCATCGCGCTGGGGCTGGTGGAGGTGTCGTACTTTCCGGGCCGCGATTCCAGTTTGCACGTAGCCGCCTTGCGAGCCAAGGCGATCGCTCTGGCCGAGGTCACTGCGAACAGCGCAGCGCCGGCGCTGGAGTTCGAAGACGACGCGGTACTGCTTGAGTTCCTGAATGGCGTCGCGCGCGACAGCGACGTGATCCAAGTCGCCGCCTGCGCGAGCGACGGCAGCGTGCTTCGCAGCGTTGGCTCTCCTTCACGGCAGGCGCGCTGCCCTGCCACCGCGAAGACCCGCGTAGATATCAGCGGTGGTGTGTTGCAGGTCGTGACGCCGATCGCGGCCAAGACGCATCCCGGAACACTGTCAATCACCTTTCGAACCGACGCGATCGTTCAAGCGCGACAGGCGGCCGAGCGGGTCGCCCTGGCGATCGCGGCGGGCATCTTGCTACTCGGCTTGGGCGTCTGGTGGTGGATAGCTCGCAGCCTGCTGCGTTTGCAGGGACTCTTGGAAGAGAACCGAGCCGCGCGCGCGCGCGCCGAGGCCGCGAACGAGGCCAAAAGCGCGTTCTTGGCCAACATGAGCCACGAGATTCGCACCCCGATGAACGGCGTAATCGGCGTCGCGCAGCTACTAGCCGAGAGCCCGTTGAACGAACTGCAACGCCGTCACGTGCGGACGATTTCCCGCTCCGGCGAGCTGTTGTTGGCCGTGATCAACGACATCTTGGACTTTTCCAAGGTCGAAGCCGGCAAGCTGAACATCACACTCGCGCCGCTCGACGTCCGCGCGCTGGTCGTCGAAGTGTGCGACGCGGTCCGAGCAACCGCGCAGGCCAAAGCGCTCGCGCTGCATGATTCGGTTAGCGCTGACGTGCCAGCCGCGGTCAGCGGCGACGATCTGCGCCTGCGGCAGGTCCTGCTGAATCTGCTCTCGAACGCCATCAAGTTCACCGCGCGTGGCACGATCCGGCTCGACGTCCGCAAAACCGGCGCCGCCGCGAACGCTGGCTTGCGCTTCACCGTGACCGACACCGGTATCGGCATCGCCTCCGTTCACCACGCAGCCCTATTCGACGCGTTCACGCAGGTCGACGACGTCAGCACCCGGCGCTACGGCGGGACAGGATTGGGTTTGGCGATCTGCAGGCGACTGGTAACGCTGATGAACGGCACGCTCGGGGTCGAGAGCACACCCGGGCTCGGCAGCACGTTTTGGTTCGAGGTGCCGCTGGTGCCGGCGGAACACGAGCCGATCGCAGCGACGATTGCCGAGTGCACCCCGAAAGAGGTCGCGACTTCACGACTGCTAGCCGTCGACGACAACGAGATCAATCGCGGCGTCATCGAACACTTAGCCCAGCAACTCGGCTACGGCATCGACCTCGTGGAGGGCGGCCGCGAAGCCGTCGAGCGGATCAAAAGCGGCGCGCACTACTCGGTGATCCTGATGGACTGCCAGATGCCGGAAGTCGACGGCTACATGGCGACGCGCCAGATTCGTGCTTGGGAAGCACAAGCTCGAGCGGAACGCACGCCGATCGTCGCAGTGACCGCGCACGCGCTTGCGGGAGAAGAAGAAAAAGTGCGCGCCGCAGGCATGGACGCTTTTCTGCCCAAGCCCGTGCGCCTGGAGACGCTGCGCAGCTTGCTCGCCCAGTGGGCAGGGTAGCGTGCCCCGCGCGTCTTGCAGGTGACGCAGCCTGCCCGGTGCCTTCTCGCCACCGCGTGGCGTGGCTTTCGAGCTGGCTCCCGATTGGATTTGCGAGACCCTGTCTCCCGGAACAGGGACGCTCGACCGCGTGCGCAAGATGCCGGTTTACGCACGCGAGGGGGTGCAGTTTGCGTGGTTGCTTGAGCCGATTCAGCGCACGCTCGAGGTGTTTCAGTTGCAAGGGCAACAGTGGCAGACGGTGGGCACGTGGGAGGGAGACGTGAAGGTACGCGCCGTGCCATTCGATGCCATCGAGCTCGATTTGAGCAACCTTTGGGCGGATATTCGCGGGCGGGAGCCGCGTTAAGTCTCAAATTGCCATAATCAGAGCCGTGTGAAAACGCAGGCCAGTTCGCGGTTCCACGCGGACGTCGGGCCTAGTGCCAGAAGTCCGCGGCGACTAGCTCGTTGCCGGGGCCCAGCGGCCTTTTCGAGGCCGCCTTCGGCCACAAAGCGCGCCTACGATCCCGCCCCGCTCGCCTTTTTCAACACCCTGCTAAGGTTCGCAGCACGACCAACGCCGCCCCGCTGCTCGTTCGAGGCGCGTCATCTCGGCTAGTGACAGCGGTCGATTGTAGAGGCCGACAACCGCGACCGAGGTGGCCGCATTGCCGAACGTCACCGCGAACGTGCCGCTTACAGGCTGCACCGTGCGGCTCTCGGGCACGCTCAGCCCATTGACGCGCACGGTGGCCAGACCGTCCGCATCGACCTGAGCCACGCTGAACGCGGCGCGTCCGGGAACCCAAGCGAACGGCGTATCGACGTCATTCGCTTCCGTTACGGTCATGCGAAACGATAGATCTGCGTCTTCTTCACCGACGAGGCGGGGCCCATCGTTGCCAAACGCGACTGGCGTGTCTGTTGCAGCGAAGTCCGTAGGGCGTGCCAGTAGGAAGAGCGTGAAGCCCGCGACTTCCAAAGGCACCGGCGGGAGGACTAGCTGTTGCGTGTTCTTGAACGAGACTTGCGGGCGCCTCGAAAAGGCGTCCTCGCCCCACTCGGGCATGAGCGCCTCATCACCCTGGACCGCGTCGTACCGGTTGCCTGATAGATCGCGCCAAAGGCTCACACTGGCCGGCGCGCCAGGTGGCGCGTGACTTTCAACCCCCGTCGCACCGTCGAACCAGAACACCAAGCCGCTCGTCACCGCCGGCTCGGGTCGAGCGGCGTCTATCTCGTCTTGTCGATTGTGCCCCATCAGGGTCTCGTCGGAGGCGGCGAGCAGCGAGCAGCCGGTGGTGGGGCCAACCAGCAAGCAGAACCGCAAGGCCAAGCCCAAGGCACGATGCATCAATTGGAGAAAACGGCTAGGCATTGAGAAAGCCAAGGGTTTCGACGTCCCGGTGGCAGCGATGATGACCTGCCGAAGCCACGGCTCGGTTCAATTGGCGATGATATCAAGAAACCTGGACCCTGGCCTGACCGATCGGGCACCCTGAACAATGAGACCGCGGGTCTCGTTTTGATGCTCGCAGTGAACCTTGCCCGCTCCCCCGAGAGCAATGCCTCGGACCGCACCGATGACGACGCGGCCGTGGTGTCTGGCGTGCTCGCAGGTAGCGCAGCGGCTCGTGCGGCGCTGTTCGACAGGCACGCCGCACTCGTGCAACGGGTCTTGGCGCGCATGCTGGGCGCAGACACGGAGCTCGAGGATCTCCTGCATGATGTCTTCGTCGAAGCCTTCGCCAGCCTTGGCGGGCTCCGCGACCCGAACGCCGTGAGGTCCTGGCTGGTCGGCGTGGCAGCCCACACGGCACGCCGTTGCATCCGGCGCCGGCGCCGAGGCCGGTGGCTCATGTTCTTCGCCTCGGAGGACCTGCCCGAGCCTGAGGTGTCCAGCTTCGGCGAGGAAGCTTACGGCGAACTTCGCATGATTCATTGGCTGTTGCGACGCATGGGCGTCGAGGAACAACTGGTGTTCTCGCTGCGCTGGCTGGAGGGCATGGAGATCGAAGAGGTCGCCCGAGCCTGCGACCTCTCGCGCTCGACCACCAAACGCCGGCTGGCCGCCGCCGAGCGACGCTTCAGGGCCATGGCCCGCCACGAGCCGAGCATTGAGCGCTGGCTGGGGGGAACCTGATGGACCGCTCCAGCCAAGACTCTGCCAAGTACTTTGCCAGCCTGGGTCGGCGCTTTGGGGCAGCGCAAGACCAGCTGCTGCAAGAGCGGGGGCAGCAGCAGCAGCAGCGGGTGCGGGTGCGGCTCCTCGCGGGGCCTAGGCGCTCGTCACGTTTGGGTTGGCAGACCCTGCTCTTGCCGGCCACACTTTCGCTGGCCCTGGTCGCCGCACTCGTCAGCTTCAGCATTCTGCGCGACCGGCCAGTCCCGCTCAGCTTCGCAGTGGGCAATAGCCCGGGGCGCCCGGGCGAGATCATAAGTTCGGGGCCGGAACTCTCGGTCCCGCTCAGGTTCTCGGACGGCAGCGTGCTCAAGTTGAATCCGAGCGGGCGCGGCCGGGTGCTGGCCACCGTGCCCCACGGCGCTCGAGTCGAGCTGGAACGGGGCGCGCTGGAAGCCTCGGTCGTACACCGTACCAACACCGCCTGGGCCATCAGTGCGGGGCCCTTCGTAGTGGCGGTCACGGGCACGAAGTTCCAGACCGAGTGGGCCCCAGAGCGGCACGAGCTGAAGGTCACGGTTCAAGAAGGTGCGGTCGTGGTGTCAGGCGGAATGTTGCCGGCGCCCGAGCGAGTCTCGCAAGGCAACACGTTGCGAGTGGTCCTCGGCAGCGCGAACCAAGGCGCCAATCGCACGCCCTCATGGCGTATCACCGCCAGCGATCACGCAACTCCTGACACGCCCTCCCAAGCCGAGTTAGCTGAAGCCCAGGCAGCTTCGGTGAAGCCGAACACTCTGGGCGACAGTAGGGCGCATGTGCTGCCGGCCGAACGTCCCGCTTCGTACCAAGCGGTGTTCGACGGGGGTAGCCCGACCGATCTAGTCAGACTCTCCGAGACGCTACGGTCCCGCGGCGACTCCGCGAACGCCACGCGCGCTCTCTTGGCCCTGCGCTCGCGCTTCCCGCGCGATCCACGCTCAGCTCTGGCAGCTCGGACCCTGAGCGAGATTGCGCTTGGGCGTCATGATTGCGTTGCTGCTCGACGTTGGCTCGCGAGCTATGCCAAGGATTCGCAAGTCGGGACCGCGCAGAGCGAGCTTACACAACGCGTCGAGCATTGCGGCCGCAAGGTTCCGTAGGCCTATTGGATAGGCGGCTCGTTCAGCGTGCGGGTTCGAGACCGACAGGGTAGCGCGACGCGTCCATGCTTCCGTTGCAGTCGACCAGTCTGTTCGAAAGTTGAACCCTGACATGCGAGCGCAGACACCCCTCGTCTGAAGCGAACCGCGTGGGTTGGCTTCCACTCATTCCCTAGCGCAACGCTCGTTGCGAATGGAGGCTGCTGCGTGCAAAATTCGCCCTGTAGTTCGGCTTCGCCGAGTCAGCGCATCGATTGGCTGTTCCCTGCGCTACTGCTCTTGGCAGGCCTCGCAGGCTCGGCGTGCTCGTCCGACGACCAAGCTTCGCCGAGGCCCGTTGCCAACGCGTCCGCCGGAGCGACTAGCGATACGCCCGGAAACACGCTGGTTGGTCAAGCAGGCAACGCGAACACCAACGCTGACTCCAACGCAGGAGGTGGCCAGAATGCCGGTCGCAGCGACTCCGGCAACGGAGGAAGCCCCAACCCGGGGAGCAGTAGTCTCAGCGGCGGAAGTCCCAGCGGAGGGAGCAGTAGTCCCAGCGGCGGAAGTCTCAGCGGCGGAAGTCCCAGCGGCGGGAGCAGCAGTCTCAACGGCGGAAGCCCCAGCGGTGGAAGCCTCGGCGGCGGGAGTCCCAGCGGCGGAGCCCCGGTCACCGGAACCGTCCCGACGAAACAGAACCTCCGCGTTGCGTTCATCGGCGATAGCGCAAACGGCAGCGAGCTCAAGAGCGTGCTCAAGCTGATCAAGAGCGAGAACGCTGACATGGTCATCCATGAAGGCGACTTCGACTACAGCAGCAAACCCGACGCCTTCTTCGCGACGATCGATCAGGAGCTAGGCGCGAGCTACCCCTACTTCGCCGCGGTGGGCAATCACGATGCTCCAGCCTGGAGCGGTTACTCCGAGCACCTCAAAGCTCACCTCACCGCCAACGGCGTCACGCTCGACGACCCCGACATGCTCGACCAGAAGTACGCCTTTGACTACCTGGGGCTGGCATTCGTCTTCGTGGGAGAAAACGGCAAAAATACGGAATTTGCGAGCTACATCGACGAGCAGTTCTCCGGCGATGACCACGTGTGGCGCTTGTGCAACTGGCACAAGAACCAGAAGGCCATGCAGATCGGCGGCAAGAGCGATGAGATGAGTTGGGGTGTCTATGAAAGCTGCCGCAAGGCCGGCGCGCTCATTGGCACCGGCCACGAGCACTCCTACGAGCGCACGAAGACGCTGAGCAGCTTCGAAAAGCAGACAGTCGACCCAGCCTGCTCGGATCCGAAAAAGCTCTGTGTCGGCCCTGGTCGCAGCTTTGCCTTCGTGTCGGGACTCGGCGGCAACAGCGTGCGGCCTCAGCTGCGCTGTTTGCCAGAGACCTACCCGTACGGCTGCAACGGAGAATGGGCCTTCATCTATAGCTCCAACCAAAAAGCCAACTACGGGGCGCTGTTCATCGACTTCTATGTCGATGGCAACCCCAAGAAGGCTCGAGGTTACTTCAAGAACATCGACAATCAAATCGTCGACCAGTTCGAGATCAGTAAGGACTGAGCGGCCGCCAGTTGCTAGCCGCGCTCGAATCTCGCTTGGTTCATGCCAGCCTCGGGGCGCGGCTGTTTCTGGTCGCGACACTGGCAATCACGGCTCACGCCAGCGCCTTGAGGGCCGGTTTCGCGTGGCTGGATCACGCACACCTCGAACGCGGGCTAGCCCTGGTTCCCCTCGTTCGGTTGGGGTCGAGCTTCATGGGCTCGTTCGCGGGCACTGGCTTTTACCGACCGCTGATGACTCTTTCGCTGTCGGTCGACGCCGCCTTGAGCGGGGCCCCCTGGCTTTACCACGTGACCAACTTGGCCTGGCACGCGTGGGCGTCGATGCTTGCGGTCGTTACCGCGGTTCGCCTCGGCGTCTCACTACGGGCGGCCACGGTGGCAGGTTTGCTGTTTGCGACTCACCCGTTGTCGTCGGAGGTAGCCTCCGGCATCGCATTTCGCTCGGAGGCGATGCTGGCGGTCGGCTTGCTCGGTCTGATCAACGGGCACCTACGGCAACGGCCGCTGCTCGCCGCGTTCGCGCTCCTGGGAGCGGCGCTGAGCAAGGAAACGGCACTCGCGCTGGGCCCCCTATTCGTCCTCGCACTCGAGCTAGGTCAGGGCACGCGCACCCGCAATTGGCGTTTGCTTGCCGCTGAGAGCTTGGCGTGCGCGTTGGCGCTCGGCCTCCACTACACGTTCGCGAGCCCCTGGTCCGCCGAATTTCCGCTTCTGAGCCGCAGCTTTGCGCTTGGCACACGCTTCGCGGCGCTCGCCAAGAGTGCAGGCGCGTTCGTGTGGGCGGCTCAGCCCAGCGTGTGCGATGCGTTCACCGTCCAGGGCCTACTGGCGCCCCTGTCACTACTGGGGCTTTTGCTCGCGTTGTTCCTGGCCAACGCGGGTCGCCAGGGCGGACTGCGCCTGCTGCTGGCGCTGACGCTATTGCCGTCCCTGCAACTAGTGCCGACACTGCGCTGGTGGTCCCCGCACTACTTGTACGTTCCGTTGGCGTTCGCAAGCATGTGGCTGGCCCAAGCAGCGGAGGCTCGAGGCCGAGCTTGGTTCAATGCCGTCTTGCTGCTGACGCTCGGTCTTGGCAGCGTTTCGTGGCTTGATGGCAAGCACTATGTGAGCGACACCGCGCTGTGGCAACGCGAAGTGGACCGCAACCCGGCATGCCGTGAGGGGCACTTCTACCTTGGCGAAGCGGCAAGACTTGCCGGTGATTTCAGCACTGCCGCCCAGGCCTATGAGGATGCACTACGGCCGCGAGCGCAGACCCTGGCGTTCGTCGATCTACAAGCCACCCTGCAGAATCTCGGCATTGCACGCAGTGAGCTGGGGCAAATGGGTCCGGCACAGCAGGCATTCGAAGCCGCTCTCCAAACCACACGCGACCCTGTCACGCGCCACGAGATCCGCTTCAACCTAGCGGTTTTGGCCGCACGTAGTCGCAGCCTAGTCGCTGCCCGCAGCAGGAAGACGAGCGCAGATTTATCAGCGAGCCTCGGAGAAATACGACCAGGTAGCAGCGCCGCCGGCCAATAAGGACACCACCCACGACAGGTCGGCAGCCAGGTAGAGGCGACGCATGTCCCGGACAGGCCCAGCCTCGCAACCAGGAGCACAGTCGCTCTGAAGCGCGCGTTCACGAGCTCGCCCCTCACCAGCGAAATAGGCGAACGAACCGGCGGAAGCCAGAGCCAGACTCCCCAGCGACAACGTGAGCCAACGCGGCGCACCGCTGCTTTGGGCTCGAGCAGTTCCGGGCGCAGGCGGCGCGCGTCGTGGCGGCGGTGGTGATCCCGAAACGACCGCCCAACTAAGGCCAATTCGCCTCAGCTGTTGCCCGGGCGCCAACACCAACCGTACGGTCTGGCTGCTGCCATTGGGGCGCTCGACCCGCAGCTCGTGGGGCCCGGGATCGATTTCGAGCGGGGTGTTGGGCAATCTCTCGGTCTGTAGCCGGCCGTCGATGTACAGGGCCACGTCGTTTGTCTCATCGCCGGCTTCATCCAGGATGTTGAAGACCAGTGATGGGATTTGAGCTCGCAACTCGGTCAGAAGCTGTCGGCATTCTTGACGATTCTGGGCTTCACACGCATCGCTTCCCGCACAGGCCAAGGCCAAGGGACGAGCTGACAGCAAGCGGCCAGCGTATTTTAGTTCCTGCGCCTCACGCAGTTGCGACTCGCACGAACCCTCGGCTCGCGCGTCGGCTGGCCAAGACAGAAGCCCGATTGCCAAAGCCGAAACGCAAGCCCCTCGGGGGCTCCAAGCCATCCTACGAACCTAACAGAGAAGCCCCCAAAGCTGAAGCCCTGGCGGGTTGGGTCCAGTCTTGATCCGTTGTCTGGACCCCGCGCGAGCGCGGAGACGAGATGCCATGATTCGCTGCGTGCCGGGTAAGCTGACGCCGCGAGCAGGGCGCGAGCGTTGCCGACGGAGCGACGGCCCTGACGCTCGATTTTCTCGTGACCACGTTCGGTGATGACAGGTTGCTATTCAGGACAAATCTAAAGCAAGTCCGCTGAGCCCTTCGCCCCGTGGTCAACGTGGAGCGCATCACGGTTACGCGCACGCAATGGCCATGCCAAAGCGGCGAGGTTGACCACCATTGGCGAGAGTCGAGAAAGGCCTGGGCGGGGCGCCCCCCCGCGCGGCGGATCAGCCGAAAAGATCACTGGAAGTGCGACCTGTCGGATCGGGGAGTGCCTTGCCTTGACGGGCATGGTGCCTCACCCTCAGCGGCGTGCCGCGTCACTTTGCCTTGGCGCTCTCTGCCCTGACGAGCATCGGCTGTACGAACGACGGCCTGCTGCTGGAGTCTCGTCAGGCCGCGGCACCGGACGGCTTTCAGGTGTTGATTCCGAGGGCAGCCTCCGCGTTTGCTGACTCTGTCGGATTTAGCTTTGGCGTTAGCGGCGGAGCGGATGTTGCAACATTGCGCGCGGCATTGCTTGAGCTGCAAGTGCGGCACGCGCGTGCCTTCGCTTTCGCCCCGGGCTCAGCGACATTGCAGCGTGTTGCTGATGTCACCGCAAACGGCATTGGCCTGCAGCTGATCGCCGATCCGCGTCTCGATGGCGTCGCTGGCGCGCTGCCAGCTCTGATCGAGCAGCTGCCGCAACTCGAGAGCGTGGAGGGACCGAACGACTTCGACGCCTACGGCACGGATCTGTCGGTCGCCCAGATCAGGAGCACGATGCTCGAGCTGCGCCAGGATCTAGACGCTGCGAGTCGGGGCCTGCCACTGGTCGATGGCCTGGACTCCTTGGCGACAGGCGTCGGCGATCTGTCGGACATCGTCGACTACGGCAGCTTCGAACGACTGCGGGACACCCAGTTGCCGGGTCGGTCCCTGGACGCTGACAAACAGCGAGCCCGCACGATCGCTGGCAGCCGCCCGCTGTTTGTGACCGAGTGTGGCTATTCGACACTGGCCGGCGGCAGTGGCTCGGTCAGCGAAGAGGCAGCCGCGCGGTACCTCCCGCGTCTGCTGTTGGCCCACTTTGCCCAGGGCGTCGAGCGCACCTACATCGATGAGCTCAGCGACGGGTCGACACCTACCCGAACCGTTAATAGCCAGGGGGTAATTCGTGCTGATGGCACGCATAAGGCGGCCTTCTTGCCGCTCAAGCGCCTGTTGCTGCATACGCTCGACGCCGGACCGGCGTTCGCCGCGACGCCGTTCGAAGTGACGTTGGACGGCGTCGTCGACTCCTTGAGACAAGTACTGCTGGAGCGGAGTGACGGGACCCACGTCATGGCTTTGTGGAATGAGGTTGCGAGCTTCGATCCAAAAGCCGGTATTACTTTGGCGCCTGAGCCGCTGACGGTGACGGTGCGCTTACCCGCGCCGGCCTCTTACCAGGTTTTCCGGCCATTGCTGGCCGACGAGGCAATTGCGACCGGGCTCGCACAAGCGATCCGCCTATCCGTTGCGGACGACGTATCGCTGCTCGAAGTGGCGCCGGCGAGCGCGCCCTAGCTAGATCGCGGCGATAAACGCCGAAGCGCGCGAAAACAAAAGCGAATTCGCGCCGACGCGGCGATGGAAATAGAAATAGTCGGGTATCCGTTTCCGGGAAGGACGCCAATCCAAACCCAAAAAACAGATGCCCGA
>JBBSAB010000090.1:0-33310 GCA_038252755.1 Polyangiales bacterium
GACCCCTTTCGGCGCGTCAATCCGTATCGCACTTGCGACACACTTTGCTCAATGAATTCGCGGCCGCGATTCGTTGGCATGACGGTGTCGCACGTGCGACATCTTCGTCATCGGCCGCTGACCTTGTCGCAAGTGCGACACCGTCATGCCATCCGAGACCGCCCGCAGAATCATTGAGGAATGTGTGTCGCACGTGCGACACGCCAAGCGCGTGTCGAGAGTCCTCGCCTTGAAAGGGGCGCGGTTCGCAACCGGTGTTCATCAAAGCGACAACTACCTTGACGAGCGCCGCAACATGCAGCGCTCAGCGTTTGCGCGGGGCGAGGCGCGCGGTGCGGGGCCGCGGGCGGGAGCCGCGGGCGGGGGCCGCACGAGACGGAAACTGCCGTCGGTTCCGCGGCACCTGACGCCCGTGCTCTGCTGACGCGTCGGAAGGGAAAGCATGCTCCGCACCTGGCTCCGCACCACCAGCTTCTGCGATTCAGGCTGCAGCTCGGCAGCCCTAGCTCCCCACCACGCCCGGCTCCTTCAGCCAGCGCAAAGCTTCGGGCAAATACTCGGCGAAGCTCGGCGTGAAGGCGTGGCCGACCGGGCCGAGGCCGAGGAAGCGAGTGGTGAAGCCGGCGCGCGTCAGGCGGTCGGTTTCGCGACGCATGTGCTCGTGCATCATGTCCCACGTGCCGGCGCTCATCAGCAGGCGCTCGACGCCGTTTTGGCGCAGGAACTTCTGACTCGGCAAGATCTTGGCGCCGATCAGCATCACGCGCGGGTACTTGCCGGCGCCGTGCTGCGCCAGCTCGAGTGCCCGAAACGCGCCCAACGAATAGCCGATCAACGTGCGGCCGTGCGCCTCGTCGACTTGACCCAGCGCCGCCTCGGCGCGCTGCACGGCCGCCTCGATCTGCCTTTCGAAGCCGGTTTGCGGCCAGGTCGAGCCACCGCCATCGCAACGGCGACTGGCGCGCGGGCAGATCAGGTGCTCATCGGCGGTCACCTGCTCCGCGAAGTAACGACAGGCGTTGGCCGGCTCGCCGCACATGCCGTGCAAGAGCACCGTGACCCGATGCACGCCTGGCGTCTGCGCCGGATACACGACGACGCCCGACTCGGTCGCGGTCTCGCTGAGCTCGAACGGTGCCGGTGCCGCCGCTGCCGGTTTAGAAAACAACGGGCCGAGCGCGAGCGCGAGCCGCAAATACACGTTCGCCTTGGCGCCTAGACGGCGCGAATACCCATGCCCCATGACGAGTCCTTCTTCGGCCGAGCCGAGGTTGATGAAGCGCTACGCTCAGAGCACCGATAACCCTCGTGGGTTACTGTTGCTCACTGCGTCGCTTCACCAGGATCATCGCCCGAGGCGGACCTAGTGTGACCGCGCGCCGAAACTACTTCTGATCTTTGGCCGGCGACGGCGAGAAGCTGCCACTATCGAGGAGTGTCCCAGCCTTGTTCGCCTTGGCCGGCGCGGGCTTGGCACTCGGCTTGGGCGCCGTTACTTCCGGAGCAGAGCGGGTGATCGGCTTGTTCGCCTTGCTGGGCACTGGCAACGGTTCGCTGTCGGTGGTGAACGAGTCATCGAGCAGCTGCTTCGCGGGCGCCTTGCCGTTGAGCACCGGCGCTGGGAAATTGCGCCCGTCTTCGGTTGAAAGCGGGCGCACGCGCTCACCTTTCACCGGCTGCTCTTCGGGCATGGCGCTCGGCGACGGAACGGCACTCGACGGCGGCGCCACCAAATTCGGGATCGGTTCAGCACTGCCAGCTGGCTGGCTCGGCGCTAGTGAGCGCGGCGCCGACGGCACCGGCCGCACCGGCTCACGCTTCACGAAGTCATCGGGGTTGCGGCCGCGCGCAAACCACCACAGCGCGCCCAGCCCAGCGGCCAGCAGCAAAAGGCCGATCAGCATCAGCTCGGCTGCCCAGCGATCCCTCAGGAATTTACGCAGGCGCGAGACGCGTTTGCGCACGCGCGTGGCCGGCAGCTGGGCGTCGCGCGCGATCTGCTCGAGCTTTTCGCCGTCGCTTTCGCGAAGCATCCATTCGAGCGTGCTCTGCGACTCGGAGTCGGGCAGCTCGCCTTCGGCCCAGCGCAAGATGTCGCGCGCGGAAAGCGGCGGCTCGGGCGCCACCGCGTCGGCGTCATCGAGGCCCCCAGGATGGCGCTTCTGCCGCCGAAAATGGTCGAACACCTTGTTGCGCGCGACGCCGAACACGAAGCGCCGGAACTCCTCAGGTTCTTCCGGCACCCTGGCCGCCGACAGCACGTCCGCGAGCGTTGCCTGAACGACATCCTCGGCTTCGTCGCCGCGCACGCGACGCCGCACGGCGGCCTCCACCTCACGTCGCAATGCCGGATCCGCAACCCTCGTTTTCATTACTGTCGAAACCGCGGACATTACCATGGGGGCTTTTGTCCATCGCGCGAGGGACGAAAACTGTGACGGCGCCCCCCGTAGAAAGCTTGGCTATTTCCGAAAGTGCTTGGCGAAGGGGTTGTTGGAGAAGGTTTCGGCCGGCTTAGCCGTAGAAGGCGCCTGCCTATTCTGCGGCTTGGCAGCGGGCTTGGGTGGGACCGGAGCGGCTGGCTGGGGGGCGCCGGACTTCCGCGTCAGCGCGATCCGCTTCCGCACCAAGTCGACCTCCAAGACCCGCACGTTGACCTTGTCGCCCACCTTCACGACCTCGCTCGGGTCTTTGACGAAGCGATCGGCCAGCTGCGACACGTGGACCAGCCCGTCTTGATGAACGCCAATGTCGACGAAAGCGCCGAACGCCGTCACGTTGGTGACCACGCCCTCGAGCGCCATGCCTGGCTTCAGATCCTCCATCGTGCGCACGTCGTCACGGAACTTGGGCGGCTGAAACTCCTCGCGCGGATCACGTCCCGGGCGCAGTAGCTCGGCGAAGATGTCGTCGAGCGTGAAGCTGCCGACGTCGCCAACTTGGTAACGCGCGCGGTCGATCCGGCGCAAAAGCTCGACGTTGCCGACCAGCGACGCCACGGGCACGCCGAGATCTTTGGCGATCCGCTCGACCAGCTCGTAGCGCTCGGGGTGCACCGCGCTGGCGTCGAGCGGGTGCTCGCCACCGCGCACGCGCACGAAGCCCGCCGCCTGCTCGTAGGTCTTCGGTCCCATGCCCGGCACTTCGAGGAGCGCACGCCGACTCTTGAACGCGCCCTTCTCGTTGCGGTGCGCGACGATGCGCTTGGCCACGCTCGCACCGAGACCCGCCACGCGCGACAGCAACGAAGCGCTGGCAAGGTTCAGCTCCACACCCACGCCGTTCACGCAGCTCTCCACGACCTCGTCCAGCTTCTTGGCCAGGAAGGCCTGGAAGACGTCGTGCTGGTACTGACCGACACCGATGCTCTTCGGATCCAATTTGACCAGCTCGGCCAACGGATCTTGCAAGCGCCGCGCGATGCTGACCGCGCCGCGGATCGTCAAATCGAGGTCCGGAAACTCCTCGCGCGCGATATCGCTAGCCGAGTAGATGCTGGCGCCGGCTTCGCTGACGCTGACCACACACGGCTCGCCTTCCTTGGCGCCGATTTCGCGCAGCACGTCGCGGGCGAACGCCTCGGTTTCGCGCCCGTGCGTCCCGTTGCCAACCGCGATCGCGACGACCGGGTGGCGCCCCAGCATGGCTTTCAGCGTGTGTTTCGCGCGCTCGACGGAAGCGTCGCCTTGCACGAGGTACACGGTCTCGTGCTCCAAGAGCTTGCCGGTCTCGTCGACGACCACGCATTTGCACCCGGTGCGCTGGCCCGGATCGATCCCGAGCACGTAGCGAGTGCCGAGCGGCGCCGCCAGCAAGAGCTCGCGCAGATTCTTGGCGAAAACGTCGATCGCCGCGCGGTCGGACGAAAGCTTGAGCTCAACGCGCACGTCGACCTCGACCGAATGCACCAGCAGTCGCGACACTGCATCCTTGACGGCCAGCGCCATCTGCCCGGCCCACGGCGACGCCGCTCGCACGCGCTGCTTAGTGACGCGCTCAGTTAGCGCGTCTTTGTCGATGCCGAGCGACGCGCGCAGTACACCTTCGGTTTCACCACGACGAATCGCCAAGTAGCGGTGCGACGGAATTTTCCCGAGCGGCTCCGCGAAGTTGGCGTAAGCATCGAATTTGGTGACCTTGTCTTGGTGCTCGCCGACCTTCGAGACCTCGATCTGACCTTCCTTGAAGTAAGTCTCGCGCGCGTGACGTCGAATGTCGGCGTCTTCGGCGACGCGCTCGGCCACGATGTCGCGCGCTCCAGCCAACGCTGCCGCGACGTCGGGCACTTCTTTCTCAGCACTGACGAAACCGGCCGCCAACGCCTCCGGCGCCTGTCCGTCACTTTGCGCGAACAGCAGCTCGGCCAGCGGCTCGAGCCCACGCTCTTTGGCGATCACGGCGCGGGTCCGGCGCTTGGGCTTGTACGGCAGGTACAGATCTTCGAGCTCGGCCTTGGTCAGGGCCGCCCGCAGCTTGGCCTCGAGTGCAGGCGTCAGCTTGCCCTGGCTCCGGATTTCGGAGAGCACGCTGGCACGTCGCGCCTCGAGCTCGAGCAAATAGGTGCGGCGCTCGTCGATGTCGCGAATCGCGACTTCGTCGAGCCCACCCGTGGCTTCTTTGCGGTAGCGGGCGATGAAAGGAACCGTAGATCCCTCGGCCAACCGCGCGACAACGGCGCGCACGCCGCTTGCAGGGAGCCCGAGTTCCTTGCAGACGAGGGCTACTGGATCGAAGTCGGCAGCCTTGAATGGGGGTTCGGTGACGCTCGTCATCGCTGCCCACCGACATAGCCGGGAGGCGAAACGAAATCTACTCGTCGCCGGAGCTGGGTTAGGGTCCGCCGCTTGACCGAGTCCGAGCCCCAGACCCACGCCTCCGAACCCGCCTGGCTCGCGCGCGCGCTCCGACCGATCACCGAGGTGCGCCACGGCGAGGCCGTGACCGCGCTCTTGATGACCGCGAACGTGTTCTTCCTGCTCAGCGCCTACTACGTGCTGAAGCCGCTGCGCGAAGACCTGATCTTGGCGATGAAATCGGGCGCCGAAAACAAGGCGTACATGAGCGGCTTGATCGCGCTCTTCCTGTTCGGGCTCGTCCCGGCCTACGGAATATTGGTCGATCGCCTGCCGCGCATCAAGCTGGTGATCGGCGTCTCGCTGGCGTTCGCGCTCCAGCTGTTGCTGTTCCGCGGGGCGATCGCCGTACCCAGTTGGCAGGACAAGCTCGGGCTGGTTTTCTTCCTGTGGGTCGGCATCTTCAACGTGATGGTGGTCGCGCAATTCTGGGGCTACGCCAACGACCTCTACGACAAGGAGCAAGGCGATCGGCTATTTCCGATGGTTGCGATCGGCGCCTCGGTCGGCGCGGCCGTTGGTAGCAAGCTCGCCAAGTTCTTGATCGAGGGCTTGGGCGAACCCTCGATGTTGCTGGTCGCGGCAGGCTTGCTGGTGCTCTGCTCCGGATTGTTTTGGCTGGTGGAGCGCCGCGAGGGCGCCAACGCCGCGAAAGCAGAGCAGGCGCCGGCCGCGGGCAGCGACGTGAAGAGCGGCGGCTTTCACCTCGTGCTGAGCCACAAGTATCTGCTGCTGATCGCGCTATTTTCCCTGGTTTACAACTGGGTCAACAGCAACGGCGAATACATGCTGAGCAAGCTGATCACCGACCATGTCGCGTCGTTGATCGAGCGAGGACAGCTGGCGGCGAAGGACAAGGGTCACGCGATCGGCGGCGCGTACGCCGACTTCTTTTTCTACGTGAACGTGGCAGGCGTGGTGCTGCAAACGTTTGTCGTCTCGCGGCTCGTCAGGTGGTTCAAGCTGCCCGCGGCGTTCCTGTTCTTGCCGGTACTGGCGCTCGGCAGTGCGTTCGTGTTCGCGTTCGTGCCGATCGTCGCCCTGGCCAAGGCGGGTAAGACCGCAGAGAACGCGACCGACTACTCGTTGAACAACACGTTGCGGCAGATGCTGTGGCTAGTGACGTCGCCGAGCATGAAGTACA
The DNA here is from genome assembly GCA_038252755.1 of Polyangiales bacterium. GTDB lineage: Bacteria > Myxococcota_A > Polyangia > Polyangiales > Polyangiaceae > PMG-095. The sequence continues at coordinate 5,998 of JBBSAB010000090.1, forward strand.
AGGCCAAGCAGGTCGTCGACACTTTTTGCGTGCGCATCGGCGACGTGTGCTCGGCGCTTTCGGTCTATCTGGCCGTCGACGTACTCCAGCTCTCGGTGCCGCGCTTCGCCTGGATCAGCATCGCGCTCGGCGGTGTTTGGCTGTTTCTCGCGCTCGCGATCGGGCGGCTCTATCACGGCTTCGAGGAGCGGAAGGAACGACTCGACGCATGAAGTTCCGTCTTGCGACCTTGAGCGTAGTGTTCGCGTGCGCGCTCGGAGCCACGTCGGCTGGCGCCGCAGAGCCCGAAAAGCGGTCAGTTCCGGACTACGACGGGCGTGGGAACTCACCGCAAACGCCAGGTCAGAAGGCGCTTTGGGTGCCGCGCCTGCTGCTCTCGCCGCTGTATTTCGTCAGCGAGTTCGTGATTCGACGTCCGATCGGCTTCACCATCAGCGCTGCCGAGAAGGCTAACCTCCCGAAAGAACTGTACGACTTCTTCGCCTTTGGCCCTGATCACAAAGCCGGCATCATCCCGATCGCGTTCATCGACTTCGGCTTCTTGCCCAGCGTCGGCCTGTACGGCTTCTGGCAGGACGCCGGCTTCAAGGGCCATCAGCTTGCGGTTCACGGCTCGACCTGGGGCCGGGACTGGCTATCCGGAACGGCGACCGAGCGCTTCAGCTTCGCGCCCGAAGGGCTGGACGTCACGCTGACCGCTACCGCCACTCGTCGCCCCGACTACGCGTTTTACGGCATCGGTCCGGACACGCGCGAGTCGCAACTAGTCCGCTACCAAGCCGATACCGTCGACACGCGCGTCGAATCCCGGGCGTCATTCGCCGGTGGCAGCGTGATCGAGGCCTCAGCTGGCTATCGCGGCGTGTCGTTCGGTCACAGCAATTTCGCCCCCGGTGGGTCGCTCGATGAGCGAGTCGCCGAAGGTCGGCTGAGCGAGCCGCCAGGCTTCCGCGACGGCTTTCGTGCGCCCTTCGCCCACAGCCGGATCGTGCTCGATTCACGTGGCAAGGCAGAATCGGCCAGCGGTGGCCGAGTCGAGCTGATGGCCGACGAAGGCGCTGACTTGAAGAACGGGCCAACCTCCGGCTGGTTGCGCTACGGCGGCACGATCGGCGGATTCGTGGACCTGGGCGAGAGCGGTCGCGTCCTCAGCCTATCGCTGTCGGCCTTCTTGGCCGACCCGCTCGGTGAGCGTCCGGTACCGTTCACCGAGCTGGTCACGCTTGGCGGCCCAGGCATGATGCCGGGCTTTCGCGCGGGAAGATTGGTCGATCGCAGCGCCGCGGTCGCGACCCTTCGCTACGCTTGGCCAATCTGGATATGGCTCGATGGCTCGCTCCAGGTCGCAACCGGCAATGTGTTTGGCGCCCGCTTCGCCGGCTACCGAAAGGAAAGGGGCCGGCTCTCGACCGCGATCGGCGTTGAGAGCAGCGGCTCGCGTGATAGCATCTTTCAGGCATTAGTCGGCTTCGGAACCGAAACGTTCGAGAGCGGCGCAAAGCTCGATTCGCTGCGCGTCGTCGTAGGAGCTCGCAGTGGCTTTTAGGCTTCGCAAAACGCTCGCAGCGCTGGCGCTGATTGGTTGCGCCGCACCAGCTCGGTTCCCGCTCGCGCCGTCGGTGACCCGCGATGACGATCAGCGAGCTTTTGCGAAAGCCCCTGAGGAGTACTACTCACCCTTCGCCTGGGACGGCGCTAACTACATGGTCTTCCACCCGGTGGCGCGTTTTTTCGCTGTCGATCCGGCCGGCGCTGCGACCAACGTCAACGCGCTCGACGAAGTGCCGAACTCGAGCTGGTTCGAGAATCGCCTGGGCTGGCACGAGATGACCGCCGCTGAGGTCACGCGTGGCTCGTGCAGCGACAAGGTCCTCGATCCGAACGCGCCGGACGGCAGCTGGACGATCGACAAAGGCAAAGACAACGGCGCCAACCCGGGGTTTCGCGTCAACATCAAGGGTATCGGCAAATTCATGCTGAAGACCGATCCGGCAACCGAGCCGGATCGCGCAACCGGCGCCACCGCGATCGCGTCGCGCGTCTACCACGCCGTCGGCTACTACTCGACTTGCGATTCGGTCGTGTACTTCCGCCCGGCGCTGCTCAAACTGAAGCCGGGGCTCACCGTCACGGACAATCAAGGCATCACCAAACCTTTCGACCAGGCGGCGCTCGATCACGTCTTGACGCAGGCGTCGCATCGCAACGGGCTTGTCCGGATGGTCGCCTCGGCTTGGCTACCCGGCAAGCCGATCGGCCCGTATCGCTACGAGGGCACACGTGACGACGATCCGAACGACGTCGTCCCGCACGAGGACCGGCGCGAGGTTCGCGGGGCGCGTTTGGTCGCAGCCTGGCTCAATCATTTCGATTCGCGTGAACAAAACACGATGGACGTGTTCCTGCCACTCGACAAAGACAAGAAGGACGGGCCGGGCTTCGTCCGGCACTACATCATCGACATGGGCGATTGCTTTGGCAGTCAGTGGACCTCGGCCGGCATCTCGCGCCGACTCGGAAACTCCTACGTTTTCGACGCCGGTCAGATCGCCGAAGACTTCATCTCGCTCGGTCTACAGCACAGGCCGTGGGAGCGTGCCGAGCTGACCGGCAGCATCTTTGGCTACTTTTCGGCGCGCGATTTCGAGCCCGAAGGCTGGCGCGGCGAGTACCCGAACCCGGCCTTCATGCGGATGACCGAGCAGGACGGCGCCTGGATGGCAAGAATTCTTGCGACGTTTACCGACGAATTACTGACCGCAGCGGTCAAGGTCGGCCAGTACGACACGATCAGCGCGCGCTACTTGGTCGAGACGCTGAGCGCACGGCGCCGCGCGATCTTGCGCCGCTATTTTGGGAAGGTCTCACCGATTGCCCGCGTGGAAGCCAATACCGCCGGTGTTTGCGGGGTCGACCTCGCGCGGCAGACCGGCATCGTACCGAACGAAGAGATGACGTTCCGTGCCTACCTGTACCGTGGCGCGTCGCTCGAAGCTGGACCCAAGCCCAGCTTTCGTCACGTACCCGCCCCGCAGGTGTGCTTGGACATCCCTCACCGACAATTTCCGCCGTCGCTACCGGCTAACGCGCCCGAACGTTATGTGGTCGTCGACGTTACCAACGGCTACGCGCCTGGTCCATTGCGCGTGCACCTCTACGACTTGGGCGAGGGCGTGGGTTACCGCCTGGCCGGCGTGGAGCGGCCGAGCGCGCTCACGCGTCCGCACTGATGCGCCCTGGCGGCACCAGACGCGCGCTGGCGTCGTCAATCTCGAGCAGCGGTTCCAGCTCGGCGACCAGGTATTTCAAGGTACCGCGCGTCAGCCGCGCGTGTTCCTCGGCCTGATCGTAGAAATCCTGCTCGGCGATGCGCAGCACGCTCACGTCGGTCGTGGCGCGGGCCGCGTAGCCCGGTAGCGCATGGCAGAACGCCGCCGCGCCGCCGACCAAGTCTCCGCGGCGGTGGTGGTAGCGAAAGCCGCCGGGCGCCGTCAACTCGATGGCACCGCGCACCAGCACGTGCAAGCTGTCGTCGCGCGCGCCAAGCTCGAACAGCGGCTCGCCCTGCTTCAAGTCGAGCTGCTCAGCCACGGTCGCCAAGCTCACGATCGCTTGCATGCCCGACGAGCCGAGGAAGGTCGCGCGGCGCAGGGCCAAAATCTTGTCGTAGGCTTCGAGCGGCGCAGTAGCACCGCCCGGCGGCAGCTCGCTGTGCCGTTCCAAACGTGGCGCCAGCTGCCGCCAGCGAGCATGCAACTGAGCCGCAAAGTTACGGATCGCTGCGCGGGCAATTTGCCCATTGTCTTCGATCATGTCGAACCAATCACTGATCCGCAGCGACAGGAAACGACTCGGCTCGAGCGCACGACAATTGCGCGTGCGTGGGCGCTCCAAGATTGCGTCGATCACGCCCACGACCGCCACCGGCACGAACTCCCACGGGCGCTCACTCTCACGCTCCATCGCCACCCGGCCTTCGGTCAGGAACAGGAAGCGATCAGGCGCATCTCCGACGTCGAAGACCAGCGCGCCAGGCTTGGCCTCCAAGTCGTCGAGCAAGTCGGTGAAGCGCAGGTGCGCCGCCACCGGCATGCTCGGAAACATCGAGCGCAGCAAGATCTCGCGTTTCAGGCGCGCGCTGTCGGCGACCGTCATACCAGCCGCTCCGAGAGCACCGACAGCGGCGGCGCCGCCGGCGGTGGCAACGACCCCAGGGTACCTAGCGCACGGCCCGACAAAGAGCGCACGCTCTCGTCTGGGTCGCTCGCCAGCGCCGTAAGCGCCGCACGCGCATCGGGGAAAGCGCCGACGCGTTCGCGTGCACGTTCCGCGCGCAGTTCGGCGGGCAAGTCATCCACGACCAGGCGCAGAAGCATGGCCGCTTCATCCGACGAGCGATCGAAGCCACGAATCAGCGCATCGAGGAACTCGACCGCGCGACCCCGCCGCCGGCCGTCACTCGACATCAGCGCCGAAAAAATCGCGGGAATATCGTCGCCGCGATGCAGGACCTGCAGCAACCTTGCCAGCCGGTCGCGCGATTGGGCGATCTTGTCGTCGAGCAGCTCGATCACCAGCTGGCTCTCGAGCCTGCCAGACGCCGCGCGATCGCTCTTCAACGCCAGCTCTGCGGCGAACAACCGCAAGTATTCGAGCGCGTTGCGGGTCACCTCGTGAAAGATCGGCTCGGCAGGGATGCGCAAAGACGTCTCGAGCGCGATCTGCTCGAGGCCGCGCAGAGCCTTGTAGCGCACCAAGCCATTTTCGTGCTCGACCATCGCCTTGAGCAAGATCTCGAGCGCCGCTTTGGACAAGAAGGCCGAGATGCTGCGCGGCACGTGGATGAGCACGCGCCGTTCCCAGCGTTGATCGTAGAGCGCGTGTGCCAGGGCCTCCAGCGCTGGCTCGCCAATGCGTTTCAAGCCGCGCCGCGCCGACAGGCGCTCGTCGGCCCACTTCAATCGGCTGATCAGAAAATCGATACTGGAGGCGTCGCCTGCCACCTCTAGCGCCGCCGTGACGGCGCCGCGCACTGCCGACAAGCCGGCAAAACCCAGCAAGATTCGCGGTGTCTCGGGCGTCGGGTGCGCGGCCAGCGCCTCGATGAACGCCAGCTTCAGCGAGTGCTCGTCGTCGTCATCGGCGAACAGCTCCCAGCCGAGCGGATCCCCGTCCATCGTCTCACCCGCCAGCTGCGCCAAGTACAGCGCCGCGAACGTACGCAGGCTCGCGCTCGGATGCTGCGTGGCGCGCCGCAGAACGTCGGACTCGCCCGCCAGCGCGAAGGCGCGCACCACGGCTTGCTGCACGCGCGGTGATGCGTTACCAAGCAAACGCTCGCCGAGCGAGTACCAATCCTTGCGACCGCTCGGTCCGAGCAACTCGAGCGCGCGCAGCAGCACGCCTTCGTCCTCGTGCAGCAAGATCAACGCCGGGATCAGCCGTTCACGCTTGCGCTCGGAGAGCACGTTCATGGCCGCGATCACCTCGCTCGGCTGCGGGCGCGCCAGCGCCTCGACCAGCGTCTCGACCGAGGTCAGATCGAGCTCGGTCAGCATGAACTCGCGCTCGACGCCGCCGCGGGTCAACGCTTTGCGAAACAGCGCGATGTATGGCTTTCGGATGCCGGCGCCGACCAGCAGCCACAGCGCCGCCAGCACCGACGCCGTCGCTGCCAGGTGACCGGGACGAAATTCGCGCTGCATGGTGGCCGCCAGCAACACGCAGCCCGCGACTGCTTGCGCCACGCGCGTCACCACCAAATCGACGAAGCCACGCGCCTGCGCCTGTTGTTCGACTGGCGCCCACAACAGCTCGGTCGCGACGCGGCCGAGCGAATTGCGCAGCGACGTATCGGTGGCCTTCAGCACCACGACCAGCCAGAACGGCGCCGCCAAAACCGCGGTCATGGTGCCGCCAAACGTCAGCAAAAGCGGCCCGGTCAACGCCAGCCCAACGACGCCAACCCGCTGCACGACCGGCCCGGTGATCGCCACCTGCAACAGCAGCGAGCCCAGGCTCAGCACCAGCTGATAGCGCGCAAAGAACGCGCCCAGCGCCTCGGGCGGAATGGTGCGCGAGACCTTGGCTTTGTACAGGTAGTCGACAACCGTCGACACGCCGATCGAAAGCACGGCCATAATCGCCAGCCGCGCCAGGAATGGATCGCCCTGCACCTTGGCCAATTGCGGGCGTAGCGGCGCGGAGCTCGCCACCGGGCTCGATTGGATCGCGCGCGACGGCGCCACAGCAACCTCTTCGATCACCAACCGCGTCGCCAAGAACGCCGCGCCGAAGTACAGCAGCGACGCCACGCCGAGCAGGCCGCGCACCGGCACCGCGTTGAGCAGCAGCGCCGCCAACGCAGCGCCACCGACGCCACCCAGCACGCCGCCCGAGGCGAGCGGACCGAACAGCCGCCGACTCTGCGCTGCCGTAAACAATGTGCCGGCCAGCAACCAGAACTGACCGACCAAGAGCGTCGCCGACAACGCGCCAAACACGTACAGACTGAACACGCTGGCTGCACCCGGCGCGCGGATCCGGAACCACGCCGCCGCGAACGCGGTCACCAGCAGCGTCACCACTAGCGCGTTCTTCGCGCCCGCCGAACGCGTCAGCCGCACGCTCAGCGGCGTCAGCGCGATCGTGAACACCGCCGTCGCGACATACACCAGCGCCAAGTTGCGCGGCGCCAGCTTGGCCAGAAACAACGCGTCACGCGCGGTCTCGAGCACGGTGTGGGCGGAGATGGTCACCAGGAGCACAGAGAACGCGCGAAAAAACGCCCCCGCTTCGCCCGACCGGAGGTCCACGAAGCGATCGATGCTGAGGGTTTTCACGCTTTTCACGAGAAATTTTGGTTCTGAGCGGGTTTCTGGGGCGGACGCGGGCTTGCGGCCCGCAGGAGCTGGGCTTACTTTTAGGGCAGATGCTTGGTTGTAACCAGCAGCGGAACCTCGGTGAACGCGCCAGCGGGAAGGCGGTCCGGCTGGGTGTCCTCATCGGAGGCCTCGGCTTGGGCTGGGCGCTGCTGTCGTCGGAGCTGGGCCTGACCAGGCAGCTGGGCTGGATTGTCGCGTTGCCGGTCGCTATCTCCGCCTACCTGCTCATCTCGGGCAGCCTCGGAATTTGCATCTACAACAGCATGACCGGCCACCGGCTCGAAGATCACGGCAGCGAAGACGTGCTTGATCCGCGGACCCGCGCGCACCTGCGGCTGCGGGCGCTGCTCGCCGTGTCGGCGAGCCTGCTGATCGCCGGCGGCTTCGCGGCCGCGCTCGTCGCCAGCAGCTAGCGGCGCCGCTACGGCCGCGTGGCGTTGTCGGCGCCGTCCGTATCCGGCTGCGAGTCGCGCGAGTGTACGCCGCTGCGTACGGCCGCCCGGCGGGCGCGCGCCTCCAGCGCATCGAGCGATGAGGCGCCCAGGTGCGCGGCTGCTGCCGCCGCTTCGGTGTCGATGTCTTCGGCACGCACGTTGACCTCTTCGATGTCGAGCGGGCCGTCATTCGGCGTGTCTTCGAACGTGAGCACGTGGTCGAACAAGTTATCGGCGTTGGCGAACTCCGCGACCAGCGGTCCGATGTCGCCGCCCTTCAAGGCACGCACGCCAACGCGCATCGCTTCGTTCAAGGTAGCGCGCACGCCGTCGCCCTTGGCCGCGTTGGCGGCGATCATCGGCACCGAGCCATCGAGCTTGAGCTTGCGGCGCAGCACCGGCGGCGTGAGCGCGCCCTCCACGTCTTGCTTGTTCGCCTGCACGATCAAGCTGACCGGCTCGGTGCGGCGCTTGATCGACGCGCGCAAGCGCGCGAACGTTCGCTGCGTGTCCGGAATCGCGGCCGGGCTCGAGTCGCACACGAACACCACGACGTCGGCCATCGCGACCAGCGGGCGGCGTCGGTAGTTGCGCTCGATCTGTCCCGGCACGGTGATCAGCTGAAAATACAGGCCAACCCCGCCATGCCTCGGCCCCTGGATTTCGAGCCAGTCGAAGAACATCGTGCGGCCCTTGAGCTCGGCCGGCGTCACGATCTCACTGCGACGACTCGGCGGAATGATCTCGTGGACGCGCTTCAGGTTCGTCGTCTTACCGGCGAAGCCTGGCCCGTCGTAAACGATGCGCACGACGTGGCACTTCCGCTCGGAATCGAAGGACGCCATATCCTTTGCTAACGCGGCGGCGCCACTGCCCGCAAGCCCAGTACCGCACAAGCGCCGCCGGGCCTGATGCTCGGGCGCGATCTATCCAGTGATTGCGGCAATTTACAGACGAATTCTCGTTTGATAGGTTGGCTCATGTCTTACGGTGCGCCGCCGCCTGGTTCTGGGGGATACGGCGGCCCGCCTGGCGGTTACGGCCCGCCTGGCGGTTACGGCCCGCCTCCGGCCGGCAGCTACGGCCAACCGCCGAGCCCGTACGGGTCCGTCTACGGCACCAGCATCGTCAAGTACTCGGAGAAATCGCGCGGCACCGCGTTCCTATTGTCGCTGTTCCTGGGCTGGTGCGGCGCTGATCGATTTTACACCGGGCAGATCGGGCTCGGCGTGCTCAAGCTGCTGACGTGCGGCGGCGTCGGCCTGTGGTGGACGATCGACATGATCCTGTTGGCGCTGGGCGCGGTGAAAGACAGCGAAGGTTTGCCGCTGGCCCCGCCGCAAGTCGTCGAAGGCACACCTACTGTCAACGGTGGTCACGTGCTCTTGGCGGGCGTGCTCGCCGGTAGCTTGGGTGTCGATCGGTTCCTGCTCGGGCAAACTGGTCTCGGCATTTTGAAGCTTTTGACCTGCGGCGGCTTCGGCATCTGGCACATCGTCGATTTGATCTTGGTCGCCACCGGAAACTTACGCGACTCGCGCGGCAATTCGCTGCGCTGGGACTGACACGCGACGCGACGCGGCCCAAGTCGCGCGTTTTTCGCTTGTGGTATCGGTTCCAGGTGGCATAGTCGACGCGCCATGCAGCGCCTGTTCTCGGCTCTCGGCCTGCTGTTCTTGCTCAGCCTTGCTTTGCTCACCGGCTGTCACGACAACGACATTTGCAAGCCGGGCGAGCCGTGCGAGTGCAGCGGCGGTCACGATTGCTTCGTTGGCTGCTCCGGCGACGGCTGCAACTCGCGCTGTTTTCAGATGGAGCACTGTGGCGCGGTCTGCGACAACGACTGCAGCTCGCAATGCTTCGACGTGCAGGAGTGCAGCACCAGCTGCGGCGACGACTGCGACGTATCCTGCCACAACGCCGTGGCCTGCGGCGCGATTTGCGGCGCCCGTTGCCACTTCGACTGCCACGACATGGATCGCTGCGGGGTGCGAGCGGGCGACGCCAGCGAAATCAACTGTCACAATTTTTCGCGCTGCGACGTCGAGTGCACCGGTACGTGCCACGTGCGCTCGGCGGCTCCCGACGTGTGCGACGACCAGCACGGTTGCAGCGTAAAATGCCTCGGCAAAGCCGCGTTGACGACGTGCGGCGACGGCAGCGTGGCTTGCGGAGGCTGCCCAGCACCATGAATCGCCAGCTGTTGCGGATTTTCTCCGCGCTGTTGCTCGCGCTCGGTAGCGTGGGCCTGTGTCGCACCGCGCGGGCTCAGAGCACGATCAAGCAACCGGGCGAGCGACCACACTATTTTTTTGAAGCCGAGCCGCACCTCGACACGGGCCTCGTCGATCCGCCAGGCTTCGGCGGCGGCCTCGGCCTTGGCCTCGGCTTGCGCGGTACGATCGAGCTGGTCAAGAACGGCTTCATCCCCAAGCTGAACAACTCGATCGGCATCGGCTTCGGCGTCGACTACCTGCGCTACGACGGCTGGCAGGGCCCGCGCGGCATGTGCGAACGATTCGAGACCGGGCCGAGCGGCACGCAAATTTGCGTACGCGCTTCGTCCAGCATCGACCACGTCAATTATTTCTATGTGCCGGTCGTGATGCAGTGGAATTTCTGGCTCCACCGCAAGTGGTCGGTGTTCGGTGAACCGGGCCTCGCGCTGTACGTGCAAGACGGCCGGCTCGAATTCACGCCGTTCGTGCTCTACGTCGGCGGCCGCTACCACCTAACCGACCACGTCACCCTCACGCTGCGCATCGGCTACCCCACGTTCTCGTTCGGCGCTTCGTTCCTGCTCTGAACACGAGCGAGAGGGAAACAACAGGAAGGCGGGAAGGCGGGAAGAATTTCTTAATTCTCGCCGGGCCTTCGGCCCGCAACGGGGCTGAAGCGCACGGAAGAGAAGCGAGTCTGGTGCGGCTCGCCCACCCCAAAATCTTCCCGCCTTCCCGCCTTCCTGTTGCCCCGGTCGCGCAGGTGTTCGCTCGGTGCGAAACGGTCCCGTAACGGAACACCCCGAGCGGACGTGCTACGACGGGGGCCCGTCATGTTGACTCATCGTGACCCCAACAACCCAGAGAAGCCGGACACCCATCAGAAGGCGCTGTCTATCAACCTGGACGCCAAGCGCTACGGCACCTTCGCCGAAATCGGGGCTGGTCAGGAGGTCGTGCGCTGGTTCTTCCGCGTTGGCGGCGCCGCCGGCACGATCGCCAAGAGCATCTCGGCGTATGACATGGCGGTCAGCGACGCCATCTACGGCCAAACCCAGCGCTACGTCGCCCGCCAACGGCTGGAGAGCATGCTCGACTACGAGCACGACCTGAACCTGAAGCGGCTGCGCGAGGCGCGCGGTGACACCACGTCGTTCTTCGCCTTCGCCGACACCGTTTCGGCGCGCAACTTCAAGGGCAACAACGAGTGCCACGGCTGGATGGGCGTCAAGTTCCAGGCCCACCCGCGTGATGACGACAGTGAAATTATCATCCACGTTCGCATGCTCGACGCCGAGAACGCGCTGCAGCAGGAGGCGCTCGGCATCGTCGGCGTCAACCTACTGTACGGCGCGTTCTTCATGCACCACGACCCCGATCGCCTGGTCGAGTCGTTGCTCGACAACTTGAACACGATGCGGATCGAGATCGACATGATCGAGTTCTCGGGCATCGAGTTCCGCCACGTTGATAACCGTGTGATGAGCCTGAAGCTGGTGCAACTCGGCCTGTCGGGTGCAGCGATGTTCGGCCCCAAGGGTCATGTCTTGCAGCCGTCGGAGGTCTTGTACAAGAAGCCGGTGCTGGTCGAGCGCGGCAGCTTCCGACCGGTCTGCAACCCGAACATCGACATGCTGCAGAGCGCGCGCGAAGAATTTTCCAAATCGCTAGGCGCTGGCGAAGAAGTCGTCGAGCTAGCCGAGATCACCATGCGCAACCTGATCGTCGGCGGTCAGATCGACTACCGTGATTTTTTGGCGCGCGCCGACGTGCTGGCAGCAGCCGGCAAGACCGTGCTGATCTCCGACTACTTCGAGTACTACCGGCTCGCCGCGTACTTGCGCAAACACACGACGCGGCCGATCGCGATCACGCTCGGCGCGGCCAGTCTGCTCACGTTGTTCGAGGAAAAGTACTACGCCGACTTGGACGGCGGCATCCTCGAGTCGTTCGGCAGGTTGTTCAAGAACGACCTGAAACTGTACGTCTACCCGTACCTCGATCCGCAGACACAGAAGCTATCGACGGTCGAGAACCTCGAGATAGCCCCGGAGCTCTCCAAGCTCTACGGCCACCTCGTCGATCGCGGCTGCATCCTGCAGCTAAACAACTACGACCCTGAATGCCTCAAGGTCTTCTCGCGCGACGTGCTCGAGCGGATCAAAGACGGCGACAGCAGCTGGGAGCAGATGGTGCCGGCTGAAATTGCCGACATCATCAAGCGCCGCGGCTTCTTTGGCTGCAAGAAGAGCGCGGAAGCTCCGGCAGGCGTGCCGGAGCGCCGCCTCGACAACTAGAGGCCTCGCTCTGCTCACGAGAGCTGAGCAACGCTCGCGTGCAGCATGTGCGGCTCGCGAGCAGCGCGCTCGGCCAGCGCCAGCGCACCGGCGATGCCCGCTTGTTGTCCGAGCTGCGGCGGCACTACGTACTGATCCATGCCAGTGATGACGGCGTCGGCCTGCACGTAGCCACCGAGCGAGCGCTGCAGGTGCTTTCGCACGAGCGGGAACAGCTGCTCGACCTGCATCACGCCGCCGCCCAAGATCAGGCGATCCGGCGACAACACGAGCACCAGCGTCGTCAACGCCGACGCGATGTAACGAGCCTCGAGGTCCCACGCGGGGTGATCAGCAGGCAAGGTTTCGGCGCGACGCCCCCAACGGCGTTCCATCGCCGGGCCGGACGCCACACCTTCCCAGCAGCGCGCGCCGTGAAACGGGCAGTCGCCGGCAAAGTCGAGATCATCGGGCTCGCGCGGTAGCAGCAGGTGCCCCATCTCCGGGTGCACCAGGCCGTGGGCCAGCTTGCCGCCGATCAGCGCGCCGCCGCCGATACCGGTGCCTATCGTGACGTAGATCGCGGTTTCTAGCCCCTGGGCAGCACCCCAGCGCGACTCGCCCAACACGGCGCCATTCACGTCCGTATCGAAGCCAACCGGTACACCGAGGGCCTGATAGAGCGGACCGACGACGTCAGCGTTGGTCCAGCCAACCTTCGGCGTCGTCGTGACATGACCGTAGCTCGGCGTGCCGCGACGTAACTCGATCGGTCCGAAGCAACCAACACCAAGCGCTTCAATCTTCGGCTGCGCGCGAAAGAAATCGATACACCTGCCAATCGTCTCCTTGGGAGTAGTGGTCGGAAAGCGAGCCTGTGCTCTCAGGTCTTCCGGGCCAGTCCCGACTGCACATACGAACTTGGTTCCACCAGCTTCGATCGCTCCGTACAAAGACATTTCATACTCATCATGCCATGGGTCAGCGCGTTCACAGCTCGGAAAGCACCTAAATCATGCTGATTTCGCACGCTACGCTTTGAGATCCGGAGGGAAGGGAACACCAACGGTGACAACACTGACGAGTGCTGCGGCTCGCGCGTCTGCTCAAAAACACTGAGCTTAGTGCTTGGACAGGTCGCAGAATTTCTGCTGTTTCGAATGCCTGACAGCTGACTGCCTACGCTGCGACACTTCAGCGCTGGTTTAAATCGAGTCCCCTCACCACGCCTTGCGTGGTCGTCGCGTGGCGAGACCAAGGCGAACCTGTCTAGACAGGTTTGGGCCTACGCCCATACGTTCGCGTCCACTCATGGCCGTTAGAGAGCGACCTGAAGTGTCCGTGCGCCGCGTCGTCCGTTGCAGAAGTTGGGAGTCAGGGGGCGGAGGGAGCTTGCGGCGGTGGCGCTTGGCACTCGCAAGCAGAAGTTAAGGGGGAAACGCACGCGGCTGAGAATCCGCCGCGATCTCCGCCAATTCGGCGCGCGACGGGACGACCCGTGAGGGCGTGGTAGACTTCGAGGTGGACTCGGTTTCGAGTTTTCTGAAAGCTTGGCTAGCAGCGACGCTGCTGATCGTCGGCTACGCCTGGGTCGACCTGAGGTTCAATCCGTACCTCTCGTACGAGACCAGCTTCACCCTGACGCCCGACGTGGCGCGGCTCGCCGATCTCTGGGACTGGGGTGGGCGCCTGCTGCATCACGGCGCCGTCGGTCTGTTGGTGCTCAACGCGATCGCGCTGGGCGGTATCGCGGCGCTGGTCGTACGCGGTGCGCTGACGCTCGTCCGACGCTTACGCACGCCGCTCGAGACGCACCACGTCAGCATCGTACCCGGGTCCATTCCAACCAGCGTCCCGCCCCCGGCGCCTTGAGCGTCAAGCCGTCGCTAGGCCTTGAGCCAGCGACCGATGCGCTCGCACGCCTCGGCGATGCGCGGCGGATCCTCGATCAACGCGAAGCGCACGTAACCCTCGCCGCCCGGCCCGAAGCCGACGCCAGGTGCCGCGGCGACGTGTGCGCTCTCGATCAGATCGATCACCGCCGCCATCGAGCCCTTTTCGCGCTTGCCTTGCGGTAGCTCGCACCAGACGAACATGGTGCCGCTCGGCTCGGCCACCGTCGACCAGCCAGCGCGGTGCAAACCATCGACCAAGGCCGTGGCACGCCCGCGATACAGGTCCCGAAGCTCGGAGGCGATGTGGTCGCCGTTGCTGAGCGCCCAGGCAGAAGCGTACTGCAGCGGCGCAAACGTGCCGTAATCCAGGTACGTCTTCATGTGCGCCAGCGCGGAGATCATCCGCCGATTGCCGGCCATGAACGCGACACGCCAGCCCGGCATGCTGTAGCTCTTCGACATCGAGAACACCTCGACGGCGAAGCGCTTCACCTCCTCGCGCTCCACGCCGCAGTCGAAGATGCTGGGCGAGAAGCGCGACCGGAAGTCCAAGTCGGCGTACGCCATGTCGTGCAAGAAGAGCGCGCCGGAGCGCTGCACGACGCGAACCAATTCGGTCATCTCGTCGCGGGTGATCACGCGGCCCGTCGGATTTTGCGGGTAGTTCGCGATCACGAGCTTGGGCTTTTGGCCGCGAGCTTCGACGCGCTTGATCGCATCGCTCACGGCTTCACCGGGCGCGAGACCCTCACGCGCCGAATAGAACTCGACCTCTGCCCCGGCAATGCGCGGCGCGCCCGCGTGAATCGGGTAACAAGGGTCGGGAACGATCGCTACGTCGCCCGCACCAAGGATGGCGAAGCACAGGTGGCTCATGCCCTCCTTGGCGCCCATCGTCACGATGATCTCGGTGTTGGGATCGAACGATGCGCTGTAGCGGCGTGCGTACCAAGCCGCGAACGCTTCCCGTAGCTCAGGTAGCCCGCGGCCCGGATGGTAACGATGGTTCTTGCCGATGTCCGCAGACGCGTGGAACACGTCCAGGATCTCTTTTGGCGTCGCGTGATCGGGATTGCCCAGCCCAAGATCAATCAGGTCGGCACCGGCAGCGACCACTTTGGCCTTGGCGGCGTCCGTGGTGACGAACGCGTACGGGGGCAGCGCATCAGCGCGCGGGAAAGGCCACTTAGGTTCCGGATAAGTCATCCTGAGCGGGGCCCTCCTTATCACGACTTGAAAGTCTGGGCAGGCTGAAAATACCGGGTCGTGCTAGCCCTGGGCGCGCTGTCCATGGTTTCCCAGCCTCGTTCTGCGACTCGCCCTGTGGAGCCCCCAGCGCGCCTCCCGCGCTACGAGATTCGCGGGGCCGTACCGAGCGACCTCCAGGAGCTGCTGGGGCTGGCGCGTCACCTGAACTCGGTGAACCTGCCGGACGAGCCGGGCCACATTACGCGCCTGCTGGAGGCCTCTGAGAAGAGCTTTCTCGGACAGATCGAGAACCCGCGGCGGCGCAAATACGTCTTTTTGATCCGCGATTGTGAGCGGGGCGAAGCCGTAGGCACGTCGATGATCGTCGCCCAGCTGGGGCGCCGCGACGCGCCGTATATCTACCTGGACGTCAGCACCGAAGAAAAATACTCCAGCTCGACCGACCTTCATTTCCACCACCAGGTGCTGCGCATCGGCTTCTCGTACGACGGACCGACCGAGCTCGGCGGGCTGGTCGTGCATCCGGACCACCGGCGCGCCGACGAGAAGCTCGGCCTGCTGATATCCTACGTGCGCTTTCTGTTCATCGCGGCGCATCGCGAGCTATTCAAGAACGAGCTCTTGGCGGAGCTCATGCCGCCGCTACAGCCGGACGGCACGAGCCATCTTTGGGAGGCCTTCGGCCGACGCTTCACGGGCATGAGCTATGCCGACGCGGACCTGCGCTCGAGTGAAGACAAGACGTTCATTCGCGATCTCTTCCCGCGCGGTGAAGTTTACGCGAGCCTGCTCTCGCAAGACGCGCAGGGCGTGATCGGCAAGGTGGGCGCGCAGACGCGCGGCGTGGAGCGCATGTTGCGACGGGTCGGGTTTCGCTATGCCGAGCGCATCGATCCGTTCGACGGAGGTCCGCACTTCGTCGCCAACGCCGACGAGGTGTCGTTGATTCAAAATACGCGCCAGGCGACGTTCGCCGGCGTGCTCGGCGCGGATGTCGCGGCGAGCGGGCCGCGCGTACTCGTAGCGCGCGAGCTGCAGGAGTCGCCGTACTTCCGCGCGGTCGCTTGCCGCGTCACCGACAACGACGGCCAGGTGTGGCTGTCTGCGGCTTTTGCCGAGCTGCTCGGCGCGACGCCCGGTGATGGCTTGCGGCTCTTGCCGCTGCCTTGAGCGGCCGTTCCACTCGCTACAGCTCGCCGCCGACGCCAAGCCAAGCTTGGTGCGGCGTCAGCGACGCCAGCGGCACGAGAACTCGGCGCCGCGCCGCGGACCGCCGCGGGTCGTCGTAGGCCAAAACAGCTGCGTCAATCGCGATCGCCCCGCCCATGCCCAACATCACGCCAACGCCCAGGCCGCCGACTTCACACAAGTTGGTGTTGCAGTTGCTGGCCACCGTCGCGCCAATGATCGCTCCCGCCAGCGGCATGCCGAAACGCATGCCGAGGCTGCCAAAACCGCGACCGGGGTTGCCGTGCGCAAAGTGGATGATCGCCGGCGCGAGCTCGTAGCTGAGCGCGCCAGCCCAGGCCAGCGTCGAGCCGCTCGGGTTGCCATCGTCGAGCATCGACACACCCGCAATGAACGCCGTCACGCTGGGCGCATCTGCGATCAGCGTCTGCCAGCCGTACCACTCTGGATGTCTCTTGGTGCCCTGATCTTCGGACTCGTCGTAACGCTCGTCGTCTTCGACGTGGGCCTCGGCCGCGTCATGCGCGTCGGGCGCGGCGATCCGATCAGCCTTGGCAGGGGCCGGAGCGTTCGGTGAAGCGGGCTGCGTCGAGGCGGCGGCTGGCGCCGCCGGCGCAGGTGGCAGCGCGGCCGCAGGAGTGGGCAGAACGCGGGGCTCGGGCTCGCGCTCGGGCGGCGGCGCTGGCTCGGGACGCGACGCAGGAATTTGGGCGACAGCGGCGTTTGCGTAGCTGAAAAGCGACGCCGCAGAGGCGAAGAGCACGAAACGCGCAAGCCGTAGCGACAACCAACCCATGACGCGGCGCGGGGCCCTGAAAGTCAAGCCACGCCCGACAATCATGCAAATTCACGGCAGATCAACGGCTGTGAGCGTCAAATCTGCGCCGATCAGATTCAGTGTGAGCTTCTTCGCCGTAGCATCGCCGGAGACGTACAAGGCCTGCGCGCCAAGCGAGACCAGCTCATCGCCGCGGTGCAGGTGGTGCTGGCTGAGCTGCTTGGGCATCACCTTGACGACGCCGTCGGTACCGAGCGTCAGCGCCTGCGTGCCGACGAAGGTGCTCTGGCGATCCGCGGTTCCGGTCCAGCGCTCCCATAGCACCACGAACTGATCGCCGCTGATCGCGGCGACGTGCGGCCGATCTGCCTGCGCGGTCTCTGTCGTGTAGTCGGTGAGCCAGTTGAGCTTGTTGGTCGCGGCAGCGCCGGACGACATCACCTCTTGCGTGGCGGCGCCATCGACGAACGCGGTGCCTTTCTCGTCCATCGTCGCGAAGCCGCGGTTGACGCGCAGAAACGCTAGATCGCGCGTACCGTTCAGGATAGCGGTCGTTTCAGTGCCGCGGTCGGTCGTGAACACCACCAGGTAACCGAGATCTCCCCCGGCTATCGGCGCGATGCCGCCGAGGCGTGTGAAGGTGTTGTTGTCGCCCCCAGCGCCTTTGGGATTGAACAGCTCATAGCTTTTCGTGCCATTTTTGCCGTCATTGAACCGCCCCATCACGATCGCGCGCGGGTAAGCGTCGCCTAAATGCAGCTCGGTGAAGCCGCTCCCGTCCCAGAACAGCCGTTGATCGAACGAATGACTGACCCACATCGACTCCGTGAGTGTGGCAGCACCGCTGCTGGCGTCGAAATGCGTGGTCAGCGCCTTTTGGTGCCGCGCCATCACCTTGGGATCGTAGTCGACGTTGATGCCGTGCAAGAGCGCGAGGCGCCCCTCGTGGTAGGTGAGCCGCGACGTCGCAGCGACCATCGGGTTGATGATCGGCTCCGACTTTGGGTCGGCTTTTTGGCGCTCGTTGTCGGCGTCGATCTCCAAGCTCTTGCAACCGTTCGCGTCGAACTTGACGAGCTTGACGATGCCGGGCCGATGCATACCGGGACCGGGCACAGTGGGCGTCAGGTCGTCGTCTTCGTCGACGCCGGTCGCGACGTAGTAGTTGCCAGTTTCATCCTTGGCCAGGCCCATGATGTGCGCCAGCTGATCGATCTGAAAAGCGCGCGTCACCGCGTAACCGGCGGCGCCCTTCTCGACGCGGACGAGAAACGCCTTTTTGGCGTTCTTGTTCGGATCAGCCTGATTCCTGGCGGGATCAGCCGAGTGATCTTGCCACAGGATGTCGACGTTCTCGCCATCGGGCAGCGCGACGATTTCCGGCGGCATACCGTAGTTGGTCTGAAAGCCCCACGGCGAGGTCTTGTCGCTGTCGGAGTCGAACGGCTTGCCCAGCATTGCGATTGCCGTGGTGTCGAGCCGGGTGACCTTTAGTCCTTCGGTCGGCGCGCAAGCTGGGATGCCACCCGTCGCGCTCGCCCCAGCGCCACCGGCGATGCTCTGCGCGCCCGCGGCAGCGCCGCCGGTACCGTTGACGCTACCGCCCGCGCTGCTCGCCCCGCCACCATTTGCCGCTGCGCCCGCCACGCTGGAAGCGCCGGCCGCAGCGTGCGCCCCCGAGCTAGCGTTTTCGCCACAAGCGACGAGAGTGCCGAGACTTACCGTAGCGAGCAACCAAGTTTCGCATCGGCCTGCCTTGGGGCACATTTTGATCACCACTTACAGTGCAGGATCGCCAAACCAACGGCTCATCTGCCGCGAAATCGATGCCCGACGCCGTCTGGGCCCCCGGGGGAACCGGCCCCGACGCGCGAAAGACGCGGCAAATCTGACCCGTCAGAACACGCCGGCGCAACTCTCGGCGCTAGCGACGCTGGCCGGACCGCAGATCGGGTGCGCCTCCGTACCGGCGGCACACTCACCGTTCTTGCACTCCGTGTTGTCTTGGCACGCGTAGCCATCGGGCTTGAGCGGCGTGCATTGCCCTCCAAAGCCCCCGCTGAGCGACGTATCGCAGTAGCTTTTGGAAGAGCAGGTGTCGGGATCCTGGCAGGCGCCGGAGTCGCGCTGAGCGACGCAGGTTCCTTCCTCACAGAACGCGCCTTTGACGCAGCGGAAGTTGGGACACGGCTCGCCCAGCGCTGGGAGAGTGACGCAGACGCTCGCGAGATCAGTCGGGGCAACATCCGACGCGCCGGAGTACGCGCACGTCAATCCGTCCGACTCGTAGCAAGCACCGGCAGGACTCCCCGTCGGGAGCAGCGTGCCGCTGAAACAGAAGCCGTCATTGATGTCGCCGCTGCAGTCAGAGCTGCAGGGCTCGCCAGCTTTTGCGTGCGGTGGCAACGCGACGCCGGCAGCAGCGCACATTCCCGCTGCCGTGACGTCTGTTTGCTCAAATTGGCAATGCCCGCTCGCACACTCTGCTCGGCTCTGACATTCGGCCCCGAGGGCTTTGGTGCCCACGAAGACGTCCTGGCAGCCGAGCGCGGTCGTGTCATTGACGTCCAGGCACCCGTCGAGGTTCTTCTTGAACGCGGCCAGGCACTTGCCCGCGGCGTCGGCGTCGTACTTGGCACTCGCGTGCTCGGTGACGTACTGAGTAAAAGTGTCGGTCGCGGCGGCCTTGCAGTCGGTCTCGACGTAAGGGATGCCAGCCCTGCCGCAGCACGGCTTGATACCGGCGCAATAGGCTTGCGCGAACTGCTGCGGGAACTGGGTGAGCGGCACGGGCGCTGCGTCGTCCGAGCTCGACGAACAACCGATCGCCAGCAAGCCGCCCCAGCCGCACGTCACCACCACCGCCAATTTCGAAATGTAATTCACGTCTGCCTCCCGAACCCGTGGGCCACCCACGCCCCTCCTCGTAGCCGTGAACGAGCAGCCTTGTCAACGTAGCCGGCGGACGTACATCGGAGCACGTCAGTCGCTGGCCGCTATTTTTCAGCGCGGAACTGGCGGCTGGTCAACGCTAGCCGCCGGTACTGCCTCGGCCGGCGCCGCATCGGCGGGCGCGGTCAATCCGGGCGCGCGTTGGTTGCGGCCAACGTCGTCGGTCTCGACTTTGCCGTCGCGCATGCGCACGACGCGCGGCATGCTCTCGGCGAACGCCGAGTTGTGCGTCACGACGACGATCGTCGTGCCGTGCAGGCGATTGATCTGAAAGAACAGATCGTGAATCGCGTCGCTGGTGGCGCTATCGAGGTTACCGGTCGGCTCGTCGGCGAGCAAAAGCTTGGGATCGAGCACCAAGGCGCGCGCCACTGCGACGCGCTGCTGCTCACCGCCGGAAAGCTCGCCGGGGCGGTGGCTCACGCGGTGCGACAGTCCCACCTCTTCCAGCAAGGCCGACGCGCGCTTTTCCATCTCTTTCCTGCCACGGCCCTGAATCAGGCCGGGCAACATCACGTTTTCGAGCGCGTTGAACTCGGGCAGCAGGTGATGGAACTGAAACACGAAGCCGATGCTGCGATTGCGCACCGCTGCCAGGCGCGACGAGCTCATCGTAGTCAGCTCTTCGCCGCCCAACCGAATGCGGCCGGAGCTCGGCAAGTCGAGCGTGCCGATGCAGTGCAAGAGCGTGCTCTTACCGGCGCCGGACGCGCCGACGATCGCCAAGATTTGCCCGGCGTAGATGTTCAGATCGATGCCGCGCAGCACGTCGAGGCGGCGCCCCATGTGCAGGAAGCTCTTGTGCAGATCTTCGACGATGACGAGGGCTTCGGACATTTACGGTCTCATTCGTAGCGAATCCCCTCGACCGGTCGCAAGCGACTCGCGGCAATCGCGGGATAAATGGTGGCCAGGGTGGTGATGATGAACGCCGACAGCGCGACCAGCAGGAAATCGGCCCAGTCCGCCGAGATCGGCAAACGGTCGACGTAGTACACGTCCGGATCGAGCCGTAGCCCAAACTCGGTCAGGCCCTTGATCGCGGCGTAGCCGGTGGCGACGCCGAAGTAGGTGCCAATGAAGCCGATCAGCATGCCCTCGCCCATGAAGATGGCGAGGATCGAGCGGTCGCTCGCGCCGAGCGACTTCATGATCGCGATTTCCTTGCTCTTCTCGGTCACCATTAACAGCAGGGTGCACAGGATGCAGAAGCTGGCGACCAAGATCGCCAGCGACAAGATCACGAAGGTCGCGATCTTCTCGAGCTTGAGCGCGCTGAACAAATTCTTGTTCAGCTCTTTCCAGTCGCGCACTCGCACGTCGTTGCGCGTGATTTGCTTTTCGATCAACGGGCGAACGGCGTCGACCTTCTCGGCGTCATCGAGCCGGATTTCGAGCGCCGTGACGTTCTGCTTCAGGTCGAGAAAATCTTGTCCTTCGTCGAGCTTCACGTACGCCTGGCTGGCGTCGTACTCGTACATGCCGCTGTAGAAGACGGCGGCGATCCGGAAGCGACGGCTCTTCGGCATCAGGCCCATCGGGCCCAGATCGCCGATCGGTGACACCAGGGTGATCTCGTCGCCAATGTAGACGTGCAGCGATTTGGCCAGCTCGCGCCCGATCACGATGCCCGGGAACTCGTCGGCTTCGCTGACGGCTTCCTTCACCGACGGGTCGAGCTCGCTGTCCAGCTTGCTGGTGTAGCTCTTGAGATCCGGACCCTTCAGGTACACTTCACCGCCGGGCCCGAGGCCAATCGGCTCATTCGCCGGCAGGTTGGCCAGATGCTTGGCGTCTTCCAAGTACTTGAACTTGCCGACCTCGATGTTCCCCAACAGATCGATGACCGTGCCGATCGTCTGAGTGTCGATGCCGCGCAGCAGCACACCGGCGGTGTTCGACGCGCTCGACGCCATCGATTCGCCGCCCGCGACCGGCGTGACGGCTCTAACTCCTGGCACCTTTCGCAGGTCGTCGGCTAGATCACGCCAGTTGGTGAAGCCGCCGACCTTCTTGGTTTCGATGCGCACGTGGGCGTTGTTGCCCAAGATTTTGCGCTTCAGATCGGCGCCGAACCCACCCATCACCGCCACCACCACGCACAGTGCTAGGGCCGAGAGCGCCACGCCGACAATCGACAGCACGGAGATGACCGTCAAAAATCCGCTCTTGGTCGCGCGCACATGGCGAGCTGCGACGAACGACATGAAGCCGCCACGCTCAAGCGCGTCCAGGCCGTACGGGATCGCCAACGCCGACAGGCCGACGACCAGGCCCATGCCGCCGACCACGAAGCCGATGCCGATCATTTGATGACCGATCATGAACGGCGTGCCCTTGCCGTGCGGCAGGAAGTGCGACCACGTCCCGAGACCGACGAACGCGGCGCCGCTGAACCCGGTGAAGATCAGCAGCAGCATCCGCCAGACGCGCGCGCCGAGCGTGTGCGACAGCCAGCGCAACCCAACGAAAAAGCCGACGACGACCAACAGCACCACGGCCAAGATCAGGCCGATGCGGCCGTAGACGCCGAGCGCGTTCCAAGCGCGCAGCCACCAGCTGAGGTGCACGGGCGGCCGCAGCGGCGCTAGCAGCGACAGCAGCATCATTCGGGGCGAGCCAGCGGGAAGGCGATCACGTCGCGGATCGATGCTTGGCCGGCGATCGCCATCACCAGGCGATCCACGCCGAGGCCGAAGCCGGCGGCCGGCGGCATGCCGTGCTCGAGCGCCATCACGTAGTCGTGGTCGTAGTCCATCGTCTCTTCGGCGCCGCGCTCTTTGGCCTGAAGCTGGGCATTGAAGCGAGCCGCCTGGTCCTCGGGATCGTTCAGCTCGCTGAAGGCGTTGCACAGCTCGCGGCCGTGGACGAACAGCTCGAAGCGATCGACGAGCGAGCCGTCGGCGTCCTTCTTGCGCGCCAGCGGCGAAACCTCGAACGGGTAGTCGGTGATGAAGACCGGAATGCTCTTCTGCCCGTCTTGGCTGCGGTAGTCGTCGATCAGGAACGGCTCGGCTAGGTATTCGTAGGCGACGAACAGGCGCTCGCCCGGCAACGCGCAGTGGCTGAGCGCCCGGCGCAGGTTACCCCAGTCAATCTTTCCGGCGCGTTCGCTGACCAGCTTGTAGCCGTCGACGACGGCGTCGAGCGGGCTCGGCAAGCGTTTGTTGTCGAGGCCGATCACGAACGCCAAGCTTTCCAGCTCGTCGGCAATGCTGGTGGGCAGGCCGGCGCGCGTCAGTGCTTGCTCGACCGCCTGGCGCATCGGCACGCGCGCGAATGGCTCGTCGAAAGTGAACGGGCGCTCGCTGCGCAACTGCGCAGCCGCTTCACCGAGCCCGAGCGCTTGCAAGCGCCCGAGCACGAACGCATCGACGTGACGAAACAGCGATTCGGCCATCGGCATCAGCGTTTCGTAGGTGGCGTACGCCATGTAGAACTCGAGCATCGTGAACTCGGGGTTGTGGCGAGTACTGATGCCTTCGTTGCGGTAGCAACGGCCGATTTCGTAGACGCGCTCAAACCCGCCGACCAACAGCCGCTTCAAGTACAGCTCGGGGGCAATGCGCAGGAACAGGTTCAAATCGAGCGCGTTGTGGTGCGTCTTGAACGGCCGCGCGGTCGCGCCGCCGACCAGCGTGTGCAAGGTCGGCGTCTCGACCTCGAGAAAATCGCGTCGATCCAAAAAATCACGCAAGCCTTGCACGACGAGCGAGCGCGAACGCAGCGCCACCGCAACCTCGGGATTGGCGACCAAGTCGACGTAGCGACGGCGGTAGCGAATGTCGGTGTCGGTCAAGCCGTGCCACTTGTCGGGCAGCGGGCGCAACGCCTTGGTGATCAGCCGAATCGACGACAGCTCGATGCTCAGCTCGCCGGTCTTGGTGACCATCGCGCGACCGCGCGCCTCGACGTGATCGGCGATGTCGATAGTTTCGAGCGCGACGAAGGCCGTGCCCATGATGTCTTGCTTGGCGAACAACTGCAGCTCGCCCGAGCCATCACGTAGCCGGATGAAGCTGGCCTTGCCGAAGCCGCGGCGCAGAACGATGCGCCCGAAGACCACGAACGCTTCTTGGTTGCCGAGCGCCTCGACCTTCTCCAGGTCGTAGCGCAGCTCTTTCGCGTCGAGCAGCGCGTCGGCAAACTTGACGCGCAGCTCGTGGACGGTGCTCCGCTTGTCGAGCTTCACGTCGTTGGCAAACGGGTTCTGACCCTGTTCACGCAGGCGGGCGGCTTTTTCCCGCCGCTGCTGCATCAAGGCCTCTTCTGAGCTTTCCGCCGACATGCTTGTTCGCTTGGTTCCGCGCCCCGACTCTTGTGAGCGCCGCCCCGCGTTTAGCGCGAGACCCCCTCCCCGTCTACCTGCCAGCCTCCTACGGCCGTAGCGCGCTCAGAAGCCGACTTCGACGCCTAAAGTGGGGACGACTGGGCTCGCCCGGCCGATCACCTTGCGGCTCTGTGACCGTACGACGTCGTAGTGAGTCTTGGTCAGCGGCAACGTCGCTGAAGCGACCACCGCCAGCAGCGGAAGCTTGCCCCACAACGCGCCGACACCGCCCGTGAACGCCGGCCGCGCCTCGGTGGCGGCTTCGCCGGCTGCGTACTCGGCGCTGAGCGGGCGAACCGGAGCGTAGCGAACGACCTCGAGCGACGGTCCGACGAACCATTGCAAATCGATGCCGGCGCCCAGCGCGTGCCGCAGCGTCGGCGCCACGACGAACGCCACGCCGTAGAACCGCAGCTCGAGCGGCGTCAGGTCGCGCTCACTCGGCAGCGCCCCGAGCACCGCTGCGCGCACGCCGAGCTTCCGCCACGGCGAGAGCTCGACGGCGACCGACGGGCCATGCCAGATGCCCTCGTCGGCGCGGTAGCTGGCGGCGTAACCGACCCGCGCGCCCCAAATCCGCCCCCGCCGACCGGCGGTGTCCGCTGGGTGCCTGGGCGCCGCAGTAGCGGGCGCGGGCTTAGCGGGCGGGCTCGGCCGCGGCAGGGCGGCGGCGGGTTCGGGAGCTGGCTCGGCGCGCAGGGTTCGCTCGAGCTCTTCGCGCGCGCTCTCGGCCTGGCCCTCCAAGAAGGCTTGGGTCGACAGGTTGAGCACTTCAGCCACGTGCTCCGCACCGATTTCGTCGAGACCGCTGTCGAGCCGTAGCTCACGCAGAAAGTAACTGGGCGCCCCGCCCGGGCCGTGCTCGCTCGCAAAGTACAGCCGAGCCAACGCGGTACCGCTGAGCGTGACCCAGACGTGCACCGCCGCGTCGCCGGTCGGGGCCAGCACCTGTTTCGGCTCGAGCCAGCGGGCCTTGTGCACGCTGACGTGAAACCGATCAGCCGCGAACCAGCTGGTGACGCGCGCCGCAAACACCGGATCTTCGGCGAGCGAGCCGACCAACACCACCTCGACGTTTCGAGCCGCTTCAGGCTCGGCGCGCACCCGGCGGGCGACCAACCCGAACAGCAGCACGAACAGCGCGAGCCAGCTGGGCCAAGCCCGCCGCCACACGCGGCTCATGGCTCTGATTTGGGAGCCTCGAGCTTGGCCCGCGCCGCGGCGGCGTAGGTCGAGTCCGGGTAGCGCCCGAGCAAGTTCGCGTAGTTGCGGCGCGCTTCAGCGCCACGGCCCAGGCCGGACAGCGCCTGCGCCTTGCCCCAAAGCGCCTCGGGCGCCAGCTCCGAGCGCGGGTTGCGCGACAGGTAGTGACTGAAGTGGTCGAGCGCCGAGCGCGCTTGTCCACGCTGCAGACGCAACATGCCGAGCGCCATGTCGGCGGCGTTGGCTTCGGCCGAGCCGGGAAAGCGGTCCTGCAAGGCGTCGTACAACAGCATGGCTTCTTGCGGCTTGCCACGCCGACGCGCGCCCGCAGCGTTCGCGAACAGCTGGCTCGCGCTCGTTCCCTCGACTGCGGCAGCGGGCTTGGGCACGGCGACCGGAACGGGTGGCGCTGGAACGACGTCCTGCGGCGCCGCCACTTCACGCTCCACCACGGCGGCCGAGGCCGGTCGGGGCGCGACCCCGGTCGCTTTGCTTGGTACCTTGGGTGCCAGCGATGCTGGCGTGGAGAAGACCGCCCGCAACGGGTGAAATCCAGCGACGGTGCCGCCAGCCGCCAGCGCCACGCACGCTACGGCCGCGGCGATGCCCCACGGCAGCAGCCGGCGTCGCTTCGCCCGCATTGGCGCCGCAGCGGCCGGCAACGCCCGCCGCAGCACGCGCTGCTTCACGCGCTCGGCCAGCGCATCGTCACCGGGCAACACCGAACCGGCCTGGTCAAGCTCGAGCCCGGCCGCATGCAACAGCCGCGCTTCCGACGAGCTGGCAAGCGCGATCTCCAGCCGACGCCGTTCGGCCGCATCGAGCTCACCGCGCCGCGACAGCGCGCTCAGATCTTCGACGCTGTCCCTCATGCCTCGGCCTCCACGCTGACGTCGACCGCTTCGCGAAGCTTGGGGTTGTTCAGCACGCGCTTACGCAGCGCCTGCTTGGCGAGCCGCAGCCGACTGCGCACGGTTTCAACCGGTAGGCTCGCGGCCTGCGCGATCTCGCCGACGGTGTAGCCGAGCACCACGTGCAGCGCGAGCGCTTCAGCCAACGTGTCGGGCAACGTGGCCAGCAGCTCGCGCACAATCGGCGCCAGCGACGCCGCCTGCGCGTTCTCTTCCGGAGTCGGCGCCTCCAGCTCGACCTCGTCGACCTCAGCCGGAGTGCGCACCAACGCACGCTTCTGCGCGGCGTCGCGCCGGCGCACGTTCATGGCCGACAGCACCGTCACGCGACAAGCGAAGTGCAGCACAGTCCCTTCACCGCGAAACCGCGGCAGTCCTTCCACGACCGCGTACGCCGCCTCGTAGGCTACGTCTTCCAAGTCTGGATGCGCGGGCCCGAGCACGCTGCGCACCACCCGCAACAGCTGCGGCACGATCGCCGACAGGAACGTGCCGAGCGCCTGCGCATCGCCGCGCGTCACCGCCGCCGCCAACCCGGCAAGCTCATCCCGACGCCCGCCTCCCGGCAGCGTTGGCTCGGAAACCCGAGACCCTGGAATGACGCGGTACTGGCTCACTGTTTTTCCAGTGTAAAAACGCCCCGAAACGGGTCACCAGGCTACCACGGCTCCGCCCGGTTGCTGGATATAGGCCTGTTTCAGGCGCCCAGCTGGGCGCCGCCCACCCCAAAACGCGACCGGGCCTGCCCCGGTGGGTGCGGGCGTGCGGGCGTGCGGGCGTGCGGCGCTCAGCGTTTGCTTTGCGCCGGGCGG
Organism: Polyangiales bacterium; assembly: GCA_038252755.1. Lineage (GTDB taxonomy): Bacteria > Myxococcota_A > Polyangia > Polyangiales > Polyangiaceae > PMG-095. The sequence goes on from JBBSAB010000090.1 coordinate 33,089, forward strand.
GGCGCGCGGTGCGGGGCCGCGGGCGCGGGCGGGGGCGGGGGCGGCACGAGACGGAAACTACGGTCGGTTCCGCTGCACCTGACGCCCACGCTCTGTCCGCACTGCGCTCCCCTCCGCACTGTGCTCCCCTCCGCACTGTGCTCCCCTCCGCACTGCGCTCCCCCTCCGCTCTGCGCTCCCCTCCGCACTGCGCTCCCCTCCGCACTGCGCTCCCCTCCGCAC